>DATJWK010000109.1:0-15482 GCA_035501395.1 Puia sp. | reverse complement strand
GGTCGTGACAAGGACGGTGATATCTCCGCTTTCCTTGTCGGTTGCTACTTTAAAGCTGGTCCCCAGCACCTTGACGACTACATCGCCGGAATAGACAAAGAACGGACGCCGGGCGTCCTTGGCGACATCGAAATATGCATTCCCCTGCAGGTAAACTTCGCGTTTGTCTTTTTGGAGGAAGGCGGCGTGACGAATGCCCGAGCCTGGTGTAAGGATGACCTTTGTTCCATCGACGAGGAGGACGGTTTGGCTGCGATCGGTTTGATTGACGCGATCGAGGTCTTGCCGGACGAGAAGATTGGCGACGGCCGGACCGGCTTTAAACGATGAGGAAGGGCCGGACCGGTTGGATTGCCAGAGGAGAAAAGCGCCGAGCAGGAGCAGACCGGCGATCGAGGCCGCTATCGGCCCGGTCAGGCGCAAGCGCCTGACCGGGGTTTCGGCGGTGTCAGTCGATCCCGTGTCCAGCCGGGCTTTTACATCAGACCAAATAGAGTCGGCAAGTTGCCGGATGTCTTCCGGCCGCTCGTGATAAGTTTGTTCGTCCTGCAGCAGTTTCCTGGTCTGGTCGTCGAGATTTTCCAAAAGGGTCTTTTCAACAAGTGACAAGATCCGGCGTTTTATACTCAACACCGGGAAAATATTTTCAGGAAGGCCACGAATTCCGGAACCGACGCAAATTCAGGAGGGACGCAAATTCAGGAGGGACGCAAATTGCGCAAGGCCCCAAATTCAGGAAAGCCGCGAATTCAGGAAAGCCGCAAATTCAGGAAGCGCAATGGAGGAGACCCAGGACGAGAAGGGGCAGAACGGGCGGAACCGGGGTTTTAATGGCTTCCTTCAGCCGGAATAAGGCACGGTGCAGCAGGTTGCTGACGGACTGATAATTAAGGTCCATGATCTCGGCGATCTGATCGTGGGTGAACCCCTGGTAGAAGCGGAGCTGAATAGCCTCCTGCTGCCGGAGGCTGAGGGTTTTAACCGCCTGGCGGACCGAAGCGACCTGTGAAGCATGGGATTCGTTCTCGATGATCCTGGTTTCGACGGGCTCCTGGAGCGGATCGTCGAGATGTAAAGCGATGCGGGCCGACTGTTGGCTGAGGTAGCGGTTCTTTTCCAGGCGGATGAGCTTATACCGGAGGGCCTTAAACAAATAAAATTTGACAGACCGGACCGGCGCTAGATTCTTCCGGGAGTTCCATAACTCCACAAATAGCTCCTGGATGTGGTCCTTCAGCAGGTCCCGGTCCGGGCAAATGCGAAGCCCATAGGTAATGAGCTGGAGGACATGCTGCTGATAGATTGCCGCAAAAGCCTCCCGATCGCCATTTCTGAACCGCGACCAGTGCAGCATATCATCCTCGGACATCGCTTCCATCCCGGTAAAGTATTACTTTTTCCTGAAATTATTTAGGGCCGCCTGCGCACGCTCGCCTAAAATGAGCCGCCCGCTGACCGCCGCTCTTTCCACAAGCAGCTCGTCCCAGTGCTCGGTACCCTTCCAGAAAGTGGCCTTCAACAGGGCCATCGCCTCCGGGCTCGAATGCGCGAGGGTCCTGGCGAGGCGGTCGACGGATTCATCGAGCTCGGGCGATTGGGCGTGCAATTCGGCAAAGAGACCGCGCTTCCGCGCCCATTCCGCGTCGCGCCACATCGTGGCATCAATGGCGAGGCTGCTGAAAGCGGAAACGCCTATTTTCCGTTCGACAGCAGGACCGACGACAAAGGGGCCGATCCCGATGGCCAGCTCGCTCAGTTTGACGTCAGCGCCGTTCAGGGCTATGGCATAGTCAGCTGCCGCGGCAATCCCCACGCCGCCGCCGACACATTTGCCATGGATTCGGGCGATGATGAATTGGGGGCATTTGCGCATGGCGTTGATCAGGTGGGCAAACCCGCTGAAGAAAAGAAAACCCTTATCGGCTGTGTCGATCTGCATCAGCTCATCGAATGAGGCGCCGGCGCAAAATGCTTTTGTCCCGCCGGATCGAAGAACGATAACTTTTGCATGCCGGTCATTTCCGGCACTGTGGATTTCGTGCGTGATGGCCGTGAGCAATTGCCCGGGCAGGGAATTACTTTGGGGATGGTAGAATTCTATAGTGGTTACCCCTTCGTGCGTTTCTGTGCGGACGTGGCCGTCACCAATCTCTCGAAGCATATGCAGGTTTTGGTTAGTTTTTTCGTTGGACCATCGTCAGGATGGTGGCGATGGCGACGCTTTCTCCCGTGTCGTCATACACATCCACATACCATTTTACGATGCCGCGGGGGATATCGGTTGTCTCCCTTTTTTCCTGGGCGATCTTTTCCTTGCATGTGAGACGGACACCGATAGTCGTGCCCGCATAGACGGGCTTTAAGAACCGGCACTCTTCCAGGCCGTAGTTCAGCATGACCGGGCCTTTTCCGGGGTCGACAAACAAGCCCGCAGCCGCGCTGAGGATAAAATAGCCGTGGGCGACCGGCTTTTCGAATAGGGTGTCTTTAAGCGAGGTATGATCGGTATGCGCATAGAAATGATCCCAGCTGACGTTGGCGAAGTTGGTGATATCGGCTTCGGTGACCGTCCGCTTGTGGGTGATCACGGTGTCGCCTATCTGAAGTTCTTCGAAATATTTGCGAAAGGGATGTTTGTCTTCGATCGTTTGCCTGGCGTGAGGTTGCCAGGTATTGGTTACGGCGGTGATCATGGAAGGAGAACCCTGGACCGCTACTCGCTGCATATAGTGGCGGATGCCGCGGATACCGCCCATTTCTTCGCCACCGCCCGCGCGCCCCGGGCCGCCGTGTACAAGCAGCGGAAGAGGACTGCCATGACCGGTACTTTCTTTCGCGCATTCGTCGTTGAGAATGAGGATCCGGCCATGCCAGGCAGCCGCACCCAGGACATATTCCCGCGCTATCCTGCGATCCGCGGTGACTACGGAACTGCAAAGGGAGCCCTTCCCTTTTTTGGCGAGCTCGATCGCCTCTTCGATGCTTCCGTACGGCATCAGGGTACTGACAGGACCAAAGGCTTCGATGGTATGAGGTTCTTCGTTTTCGAACGGATGTTCGTTGACCAGAAGGAGTGGCGAAAGAAAGGCGCCCTTTACGGCGTCCGCGTCGATGGTGTCCACGCTGTCCAGCGAGCCATAGATCAACTGGGAGGAAGCCAGCAGCCTTCTGACCTGACTGCGAACCTCATCCCGCTGGGACTGGCCGGCAAGAGGGCCCATCCTGACCTTTTCGTTTCCGGGGTTACCAATAGTCGTTTGAGCCAGCGATTTGGTGATCGCCTTCCAGGCGTCCTCCATTTTTGACCGGGGCACAAAGATGCGTCGCACGGCCGTGCACTTCTGACCGGCCTTCACGGTCATTTCCTTCCTGAGCTCCTTGACAAACAGATCCCATTCGGGCATACCCGGTTCGACATCCGGGCCCACGACAAGACAGTTCAGGGAGTCGGCTTCCATGTTGAATGGAACATTTTCCCGGAGAATGCGCGGGTTTGATCTCAGCTGCATTCCGGTAGAAGCCGAACCGGTAAAAGTGACGACATCCTGGGCGCCGGCGTGGTCAAGCAGGTCGCCCGCGCTGCCGCAGATCAATTGCAGGGCGCCGGGGGGAAGGATGCCGGAGCGGTCGATCTCCCGGACCACCGCTTCGGTGAGAAAGGAAGTAATAGTGGCGGGCTTGACGACCGCCGGAACGCCGGCCAGCAGGTTTACGGCGATCTTTTCCAGCATGCCCCAGACGGGAAAGTTAAATGCGTTGATATGGACGGCGACGCCTTCCTTCGGAACCAGGATATGTTGGCCCATAAAGGTGTTCGCTTTGCTGAGATTCGCACTTTCGCCGTCAAGACAGTAGGGAGCATCCGGGAACCTGCGGCGAAGCGAGGCATAGGAAAAAAGATTGCCGATACCGCCCTCGAGGTCGATCCACGAGTCGGCGCGGGTGGCGCCGGTAAGATAGCTGAGGCGATAAAACGTTTCCAGATGCTCGCGCAGGTGGATGGCCAGGGCACGGAGCATACGGCCGCGTTCGGGAAAGGTCATGCGGCGGAGGGCCGGGTTGCCGGTGTTCCGCGCATATTCGAGGATGGCTGAAAAGTCCAGGCCCTTCGTACTGGCGTGGGCGATCAGGTTGCCGGTGGTGGCGTCATACAGAGGTTGTCCCTCTGCGTCTCCCTCGATCCACCGGCCGGTAATATAGTTGCCTAGTTTGGGCATAGAGCACAATCGTTGAGGTGCGAAGGTACTGATTTTCGATCGCCTTCGCCAGCCTTCACCACCAACGTGCCATCCTGACAGCCGGGAAAGATTGGTCGGGCTTTTGTGTCTTTCCGGTTATGGGTAGCAATGAATATACGTTTATCGACTATGCTCCGGCGAAGGACGAGGGGCTGCTGGATAGCTATTCGCGGACGATCACTTCGGTGGTTGGCCAGGTGGCGGAGGCGGTAGTCCATATCCAGGTGCAAAAACCGGTGAGCGACCGGCGGAGCCGCGAACCGAAGTTAATGCCGGGATCCGGATCGGGATTTATCATCTCAACCGATGGCTTCGTGGTCACCAACGATCACGTGATAGAAAAGGCGGCGGATATCCGGGTGGCACTGGCGGACGGACGGATCGTGAATGCGGAATTGAAAGGAGCTGACCCTTCGACGGATATCGCCGTGCTAAAGATCGACGGTACAGGACTAAAGGCGCTGACATTTGCCGATTCGGAGCAACTCCAACCGGGACAGATTGCCATTGCGATCGGGAATCCCCTCGGTTTGCAACATACCGTGACGGCAGGGGTAGTCAGCGCGCTCGGGCGGACGCTTCGGGCAAATAACGGGCGCCTGATCGACGACATTATTCAGTCGGATGCATCCTTGAATCCGGGGAACTCGGGCGGCCCGCTGGTCAATTCGCTCGGTCAGGTGATCGGCGTCAACACGGCAACGATTGCGTCAGCACAGGGTCTTTGCTTCGCAGTCAGTTCGAATCTGGCGGCGTTTGTGGCAGGCAGGCTCATCATGGAGGGCCGGGTGAAGCGCGCCTATCTCGGGGTGGCCGGTCAGGTAGTGAACCTCACCGGACGGATGGTGGCCGCCAACCGGCTGGACAGGAAATCGGGCGTATACGTGTATGAGGTCGTGCCTGATCAACCGGCATACAACAATCCGATCCGGACGGGAGATATTATCGTTTCTTTTAACGGAAAGAGTGTCGGAACCGTCGATGAATTGCATAAATTGCTAAACGCGGAGGTCATCGGCCAGACGGTGGAGATGGAGGTATTGAGGAGCGGACACAAGGTCGCCCTGCGGGTCATACCCGGAGAAATGCGTTAGGCCCTGTCACGAAGCTCTATTTCCCTGCAAAGGGACAAAAAGATCTCGTCAACATCGCCCTCGCCGTTCACATAAACAACTTTTCCGTATTTCTTGTAATATTCGGCGACGGCGGCGGTCTTTTTCTCATATTCGGCGTGCCGGGACCGGATCGTTTGCTCGTCGCGGTCGTCGGAGCGGCCGGATGTAAGGCCTCTGTTCAATAGTCGTTTTGTGAGCTCTTCTTCTTTTACGACCAGGGCCAGAACGAGGGAGATGGAAGTACCTTTTTGGGAAAGCAGCTTGTCGAGGGCCTCGGCCTGGGCAGTCGTACGCGGGAAGCCGTCAAAAAGAAAACCATGCGCGTTGGGGTTATTATCGAGGGCGGAGCTGATGATCTCGATCACGACCTCGTCGGGAACCAGTTGTCCTTTGTCGATGATACTTTTTGCAGCTAATCCCAACGGGGTCTGGCCGGCGATTTCGGCGCGAAGCAGGTCACCGGTGCTTAGGTGCTTCAATCCGTATTTGGCAATAAGTCGTTCAGACTGTGTACCCTTTCCGCTGCCTGGCGGCCCAAACAAAATGATGTTAAACATAATATGTACTGCTTGCCCGTGTTAGTCAACAAATATAGTATTTGGTTTAAAAATTTTTTAACATTTTTCGCATTTGCCTAAACAGGCTGAGCGAATCGTAAAACCAACAGTATGGATACGAACAGCAAAACCAACAACCCGGTCTATTCGCACGCCGACCCTTCCCCGGTGGATCTGACAGAAGAGCAGTGGAAGAATATCCTTCCGAAAAATGTCTACGATATTGCAAGACAGAAGGGAACGGAACGTCCTTACAGCAGCCCGCTGGAAGACAACCAGGAGATCGGCACCTATTATTGTGCGGTCTGCGGCAACCCGCTTTTCAGAAGCGACACCAAATTCGAGAGCGGTTGCGGCTGGCCGAGCTTCTACCAGCCCATCAGCAAGAGCAGCATCATTTACCTGCCGGACCATAGTCACGGGATGGACCGGACAGAGGTGGAATGCGGGCGGTGCAGGTCGCACCTCGGCCACGTATTTCCCGATGGTCCGCCGCCAACAGGGCTAAGATACTGCATCAACGGGGTAGTGCTGGACTTTGAGAAGGCACAGGATGCCGAAAAACAATATAACGCGGACCATGGGCAGTAAAAAGAATTAGCGTATTTTCGCCCCCCGAATCCTGTTAGGGGTCATTGACCCGTACCGGGAATCCGCCAACTTAGCTCAGCTGGTAGAGCATTTCATTCGTAATGAAAGGGTCGTCGGTTCGATTCCGATAGTTGGCTCTCCACCATGAAATTATCCCGCCTTGCCGAGACCCTGATCGGGTCTGAGATTGTCAAACTTGGAGGTGAGATCCGCGAGCAGATCCGCCGGGGCGCCAAAATCTACAACTTTACCGTTGGGGACTTCGATCCCGCTATCTTTCCGATTCCGAAGGAACTGGAAGAGGGGATCATAGAGGCTTACCGGAAACATTTCACCAACTACCCCGCGGCGGAAGGCAATCTCGACCTCCGCGAGTCGATCGCCCTCTTCACAAAAGACCGGGCACGGCTGGAATACCTGCCGGAGGAGATACTGGTTGCCAGCGGAGGCCGCCCGTTGATCTATTCGCTGTTCCGGACGGTCGTCGACCGCGGCGACAAGGTCATCTATGCAGTGCCTTCCTGGAACAACAATCACTACACCCATTTGAACGGGGGAGAGCACGTGGTCATAGAGGCCACGGCGGAAAATAATTTCATGCCGACGGCCGAAGCCATCCGGCCGCATGTGGCGGGTGCGTCCCTGCTTTGTCTCTGCTCGCCGCAAAATCCGACGGGAACGACGATTTCGAAGAAAGACCTTTCCGCGATCTGCGAACTGGTGCTGGAAGAGAATGCGCGGCGGGGAGCCGACGAGAAAAAACTGTACGTTCTGTACGATCAGATGTACTGGCAGCTGACCTATGGGGATATCGTTCATTACGATCCGGTTTCGCTGTATCCTGCCATGCGCGGGTATACCGTTTTTATCGATGCCATCAGCAAAGTGTTCGCGGCGACGGGGGTGCGGATCGGCTGGGCGCTGGGGCCTGCGACGATCATGCAAAAAATGAACGCGATCATGAGCCATATCGGTAGCTGGGCGCCGATGGCGGAACAAAAGGCAACGGCCGCATTTCTGCGGGAGAAAGCAGCGATCGATTCCTACCTGGCTGGGTTCAAAAAAGCGTTGTCGGACCGGCTGAATCGGATCTATGACGGCTTCAGACAACTAAAGGGCGAAGGCTACGGAGTGGATGTTCTCGCGCCGGAGGCGGGTATCTATCTGACCATAAAGGTCGACCTGGTCGGAAAAAAAGTCGGCGACGGGGACCGCATAAAAGATCAGCAGGAAGTCACGGCTTTCCTCTTAAAAGAGGCCGGACTGGCCGTCGTGCCGTTCTCGGCGTTCGGCGCGCCCAGGACATCGCCGTGGTACCGGCTCAGCGTAGGCACCTGCAAATTGGAAGATATTCCCGAAATGTTTGTGAAATTGAGGGGAGCGTTAAAAAAGCTGAACTGACCGGAGGGCCGAGGCGATTTAGTTCTTGTTGCAAATAAAAAAGAAAGGCCGAAGTTCCTTTTCCCGGATGATGCGCTGGATATGATCTCTCTTATAAAGGGTCTTGTGGCGGTTGATATCGAAGACCTCGTGGGCCATGCAGAATGATTCAATCGTCTCGAAGTGGAACAATAACTCGTTAAGCTGCTCCAATTCGCGCTCCATTGACTTTTCATTCATGTGTTCGTCTTTCACAAGAACAAGCAAATCCCTGTTGCAAGCTTTCATTTCTATTAGATTTTAATAACCAACGATGCCCTTAATAACCAACCATACCTTTATTGATCCCACAGCCGCATTTCTTGCTACTGCCGCCGATCTCCCGTTGAGAACTGCAGCCGGCGTACACAATGGTACTAAATAAAACCAAGAGAATCAATACCGCTTTTGTAGTTTTCATGACTGTAATCCCAACAAATTAACTATTTTGGATAAAAAATAGTATTGTCTGCTCCCCATCCGCCAAAAATTAACAACCCGGATGCCAACATGCTAAAGGTTCTCGTGGCGCCGCTGGACTGGGGAATTGGACACACAACCCGCTGTATTCCAATAGTTAAAGAATTAATCAACCAGCGCTGTACGGTCACCATTGCCGCCACGGGTGCTCAAAAGGCGGTCCTGCTGGATGAATTTCCTCGTCTCTCCTTTGTCGAAATACCTGGATTTCGCGTAAAATATGGCAAAAATCGTGCCCTTACCCGCTTGAAAATATTCTTCCAAATTCCAAAAATCTTGATCGGAATCAAGCGTGAAAACTGGTGGTTGCGCCGGTTTATACAGCAGGAAGGGCTCGATCTGGTGATATCCGACAACCGGTTCGGGCTGTATGGCCGCGGGGTCTTTTCGGTGTTCATGACCCATCAGCTCGCCATTCGAAGTTCGTTTGGCGGGGTAGTGGACGGGTGGCTGCGTCGGATGAATTACAACTTTATCCGCCGGTTTTCGGTTTGCTGGGTGCCGGATGTGGAAGGACCGGACAATCTCGCGGGCAAGCTGTCGCATCCTGCGCGAATGCCCGCTGTCCCCGTGCGCTACATCGGATGGTTGTCACGGCTGGGGCCGGTAGCGCCGGAAGGCGACCTGGTCGACCTGCTCATCCTCCTATCGGGGCCGGAGCCGCAACGAACGATCCTCGAGCGGCTTCTCCTGGCGCAGCTATCCGGGGAAATGGGTAAGATCGTTTTGGTGCGGGGGTTGCCGGACGGTGGTGTCCCGGCGCAGGCACCCGCAGGGGTGCGGGTATACGACTACCTGCGGGCAAACGATCTGGAACGGCTAATTTGCCGGAGCAGGCTGATCGTGACAAGGTCCGGATACAGTACGGTCATGGACCTGGCGCAACTCGGAAAGCGAGCGATTTTTGTCCCTACGCCGGGGCAGCCGGAACAGGAATATCTGGGGAGATATCTGGAGGAAAAAGGTTTGGGGATTTCCGTGGATCAGCGGGGGCTCGCCTTAAAGGAAGCAATCCAACGAGCCGATCTTCTAACGCACGGGCACCAATGGGTCGGAAATGACACATTGGGACACGAGATCGCCCGGGTGCTGACCATGGCGCGTTCCGCTCAATCGGCGGCGGCCGATTTGGGATAGTCAAAGAAGAGAAATTCCGTCCCGGCGGTAAAGAATTCGTTCCAGGTGGCAGAACCGCTTTTGACGGCAAACACGGCACAGGTCGGCATATTATCGAGCCGGACGGAGCCGAGCGTATTGACGAAAGCGGTAATACCGGGGTTATGTGAGAAGATGGCAACGGTGTCGTCTTCGTCTTCCAGGCGGGTGACGACTTGTTGAAATGTAGCCGGCTGAGCGTGATAGAGCTCGTTGAGGATAACGATCTCGGTGTCCTTTACCGCAAATTCACGCGCGAACAACTCCGCGGTATGACGGGCCCGGCGGGCGGGGCTGGAGACGAGGCGATCGACCCGGATACCGGATTTCAGGACTTTTTTGGCCATGGCGGGAGCGTCTTTTTTTCCGCGGTCGTTGAGCGGTCTGTCGATATCCGGTGTATTGATGTTGTCCCAACTACTTTTTGCGTGTCGGACGATCAGAAGGGTCTTCATGTGACGCTGGCGGCTAGATGTCGAAGGCTTGCGAATTAATAAAGTTAATCAACGAAACGGTATTCTTCAGCTTTAACTTTTTAAGGATATTGTGGCGGTGCACTTCGACGGTTTTCAGGGAGATACTCAAGTCCGACGCGATCTCCTTTGAGGATAGTCCTTCTTTTAACGCCCGGACGATCTGCATCTCGCGATCGGAGAGATTGTTGATGTCCGGGTTGGCCTGGTCGCCGTTGAGCATCTGGTCGGAGAGGATGTTCTTTACCTCCTGGCAAACGTATACATGGTTTTTGCTAACCTCCGCGATCGCTTCAAGCATTTCCTGTCGCGGGGAATTCTTGGTGACATATCCTTTTGCACCAAGGCGTAGCATCTTTTTTGCATAGGCGGGTTGGGAGTGCATGGACACGCCGATGATCTTGGAGCCCGGGGAGTATTTTCGGATGGATTTCAGGACATCGAAGCCGCTCATTGGCGCCATATTGATGTCCAGCAGGACTACATCGGGTCTTTTGTCGCGGGCCAGCTCGATCGCGCGTTCGCCATCGCCGCATTCCGCCACCACGTCAAAATTCTCGTTTTTTCCCAGTAAAAAACTCCACGTCTCTCTGATCAGGGTATGATCGTCAACGATCATAATAGAAACTTTCTTCATAACGCAACTTTTTTCTACGTTGAATCAGTCTTGCTACTATGCAATCAGAGCGGTTAACAGGCAGATCTTTTAAGGGGATTAGAACGTTTTTAGGTCCTATTAACTATATAATATTAAGCATTTTCTCTGATAACCGCAAATTACTAATAGCCTCTCACATTTTTCCCCTCCATATAATTCATGAAGGCCTTATTGACGACGCGGTTGCCACCCGGCGTGGGATAGTTGCCGGTGAAGTACCAGTCGCCGGTATTGGTAGGGCAGGCTTTGTGAAGGGATTCGATGGTCTGGTAAATGACCTGAACGGGCGTGGAGATATCCGGAGGGGTTATAAGCTGCGCGATCTTGTCGGAAATCTCCTGGGGACTAAACGGGTGATAGACCCGCTGGACGACGTTTTCCGTATGGAGATGGCCGGTACGTTGCAGCTCCTTACAATGTTCGTAATACTCCTGCAGGCACTGCTCGCGCCCGCGTTCCTTCATCAGCTCGACGGCGGCACGGAACGCAATAAAGTCGCCCATTTTGCTCATGTCGATGCCATAGCAATCGGGGTAGCGGATCTGGGGTGCGGAGGAGAGGATGATGATCTTTTTTGGTTCCAGCCGGGCCAGCATCCGGACGATGCTTTCCTGGAGAGTGGTACCGCGGACGATAGAATCATCGATCACTACAAGGGTATCGACGCCTTTCCGGACGGTTCCGTAAGTAATATCGTATACGTGTTGCACCATTTCATTACGGCTGACATCTTCCGTTATGAACGTGCGCATCTTTACATCCTTGATGGCAACTTTTTCCACCCGGATCTTGCGGCTGAGCATTTCAACGAGCTTGTCTTCGGAAATATCCTTTCCCCAGGAGAGGATCCGCTGGATCTTGATACTTTCGAGATAGTCGTCCATCCCCTTCCACAAGCCGTAGAAGGCGACTTCCGCGGTGTTGGGGATAAAGGAAAAGATGGTATTCTTGAGGTCATGGTTGATGGCGCCGAGCACCTGGCCGCTTAGGTTATAGCCGAGCGCGATCCGTTCGCGATAGATCTTTTCGTCGCTGCCGCGGGAGAAGTAAATGCGCTCGAAGCTGCAGGCCCGGCGCTCCTTTGGCTCCAGGATGGTCTCTACCGACGCATGGCCGTCCGCGCGTACGATAAGCCCTTTGCCGGGCATCAGTTCCATGACCTCATTCTCGCCGACGTTGAATACGGTACGGATCGCCGCGCGTTCGGAGGCGGCCACGACCACATCGTCGTTGATATAATAGTAGGCGGGTCGGATGCCATGGGCATCGCGGAAAACAAAACTATCCCCGTTGCCGATGAGACCACCGACCGTGAAGCCGCCGTCAAAAAGGGATACCGCTTTTCGCAGGAGGCCTACGAGGTCCAGCTCGCCGGGGGAAGCTTCATCGGCCCGGACCAGGAAATGATGGATCACTTCCATCATGGCGGCGAGGTCGCTTTGTTTCTGGAATTCGCCGGGATCGATCCCGATAAGATCGAACAGCTCATCGGTATTTACAAGGTTGAAGTTGCCTGCAAGGGCCAGATTGCGCGCGGGAACAGTATTTCGTTTTATAAACGGATGGCAAAATTCGACCTGGTTCCGGCCCTGGGTTCCATACCGGAGGTGACCCAGGAGGAGCTCGCCCACGAAAGAGATATGCCCCTTCATGAGACCGGGATGTTTGGTAATGTCGGGTTGGTATTGCTCCAGTTCCTTCACCTCCCCCATGATCTTCGAGAAAATATCGGCGATCGGCTGATGGTTGACGCTACGGGTCCGATGCAGGAAGGGATAGCCCGGCTCGACATTTAACTTTACTGCGGCTACGCCGGCGCCGTCCTGACCGCGGTTGTGCTGCTTTTCCATCAGGAGATACAGCTTGTTAAGGCCGTATAGGACGGTACCATATTGTTGAAGGTAGTACGAGAACGGTTTTCGTAATCTTATGAATGCCAGGCCGCACTCATGTTGTATTTCGTCGCTCATAGTTTGCCGCCGTCAAGCGAAGCGCAAAGTTACGAAAAGGCGGCGAATCAACCGTCGGGAAAATGACATCGGGGGCCCGCCTTCGGCGGGATCTAAATATAGGTCGCGTTTGTGTTGATAAAATTGACCAGCGATGCGGAGTTCTTCAGCTTTAGCTTTTTGAGGATATTATGGCGGTGGACTTCGACCGTTTTGAGGGAGATGCTCAGGCTGCCCGCGATCTCTTTCGAGGAAAGGCCTTCCTTTATAAAATTGATAATTTGCATCTCTCTCTCGGTCAATGCGTTAATGTTCGGGGAATCTTCCTTTTCGTCAAGCAGCTGTTCGCTGATGATGTTCTTGATCTCGTCACAGATATATTTATTTCCGTGATTCACCTCGAGGATCGCCTTGATCATCTCCTCCTTCGAGGAATTCTTCGTCACATACCCGCGGGCGCCCATCTGGAGCATTTTCTTTGCGTAGGCGGGCTGGGAGTGCATGGAGACCCCGATCACCTTGGAGCCGGGGGAGACCTTCCTGATCCGCTGGGTAGCCTCAAGACCGGAAAAAGGGGTCATATTGATGTCCATGAGTATGACATGCGGGCGCTTTGTCCTTGCCAATTCGACGGCCTCCTGGGCATCTCCGCACTCTGCCACCACCTGGAACCGGTTATCACTGTTCAGAATATAACTCCAGGTCTCCCTGATCAATTTGTGGTCGTCAGCAATCAAGATATTGATCTTACTCATATATAGGAAAGTTTTAAAGAACGCCCCGCAGCAAGGCCCGGCGTGCAGTCGCGTCGATCCATAAGGTACGACATTTTTCCATGCGCGGAAAGATTTGAATGGCGGCAACCCGGGCTGCGCCCGGTTTAAGCCCCGTTTGGTTTCTTAAAACGGTATCAAATTACAAAAGAAGGAGGTACACGCGACCCAATTATCGCCGTAATTCAGCAATGGTAAGTGTTAATACCTAAAAATTGGTTATGCGGGGCAGGGCGGAGTTTGGCCGCGCTCAGTTCCCCGCCGTGGCCGGTTGGGTTTCCCACTTCGTAAGGTTACTGCAGTTGTGGTATTCGTCCGCGATCATGACGTACATCGTGGGGATCTTTTGCAGGAACCATTTCTCCAGTGCGGCATTCTTTTTCTCGTCGAGGGCCCGTTGGGCGATGTTGTTGTAATCGTCGCGGAGATTTTCGCGATGCGGCTCGCTTTGGGACACCATATAAACGATCCGGACGCCCTTTTTCCCCCGCTCGTCGGTGAAGACCGTGGGTTTGGAATATTGACCGGGCTTGAGATTGGAGTTCTTTAGCAGTAGCACCATATCCTTGTCGAGGTCGGGGATCGTGAGAAAGGTAGATCCGTTGTGATTCATGATCTGGCCGGCCGTCGCCTTGGCGATGTCGTCATCGCTGTATTTGGCAACCGCCACACCAAAGGGCAGCGTACCCGCGACAAGTTGCGAGCGGATCGAGTCAAGTTCGGCCACCGCGATGTCGACTTCAGGCTGTGTGATCTGGGGTATTTTGAGGATGTGGCGGACGACGATATCATCGCCGTTACGGCTAACCATCTGGATGATATGATAGCCGATCTTACTTTTGATGACGCCCGAGATCTGTCCTTCTTTCAGCCGGAAAGCGGTGGAGAAGAAAACGGGATCCCAGATCTTGTCGCCACGGTTCATCTGGATCTCGCCGCCTTTGTCCTTGCTGCCCTGGTCGTCGGAATATAACTGGGCAAGGAATTCGAATTTCTTGGCGCCGGATTCCACTTCCGTTTTATACTCATTGAGTTCGTCCTGGGCGAGCTTGTCGATATCGTGGCTGGCTTTCGGATAGACGACGATCTGGCTGAGCTGGATCTGCGATTCGTAGAATATGCGTTTGTCGGCGGGGATCTTGTCAAAATATTCTTTTACCTCCGTTGGCGTGATCTTCACGTCCTCCACGACTTTCTGCCGCATCGCATTGGCCAGGCGCTGTTCGCGGATCGGCGCCATGAAGTCCTGTTTGGCCTGGTAAACGGTGCGTTGGGCAATCTGTTCGAATGCATCTTTCCCGCCGTAAAGGTTTTCAAAATAACGGATCTTCTGATCGACCTCCGCTTCCACTTCTTCGTCGCTGACGGGAAGGGAGTCGTGTTCAGCCTGCACGACAAGCGCCTTCTGGATCAGCATCCCGTTGAGGATGCTGCATTCGTCGACATCCTTGACCTCCGCGCCGCCGGCCTGACGCTGCAGGTCCCCGAGCGCAATGGCCAATTCCGATTTCAGGATGATCTTGTCGCCGACGATGCCGGCAATCCGATCGGCAACCACTTTCTGCTGCGCGAACCCGGAGACCGCAACGATAAGAAAGGCGGATAAAAAGATCGATTTTTTCATATGAGATCAAAATTAACCGGGAAACCGGCGGTTGCGCCCGGCAATAGGTCCATTTAACAAATAATTACAGGGTGCGCTTTACCTCCTCCTCTTCATACGCTTCGACGATATCGCCCACGTGAATGTCGTTGTAATTCCGGATCGTCAACCCGCACTCCATGCCGGAAGGCACTTCCTTTACGTCGTCTTTGAAACGCTTCAGCGAAGCCAGTTCCGCCGTGGCGCCTTCGCCAACCGGATAGATAACGATGCCGTCTCGAACCAGTCTGATCTTGGAATTGCGATAGATCTTTCCATCCAGCACATAACAGCCGGCGACGGTTGCCTTGTCGAACTTGAAGACGTTGCGCACTTCCACGTTGGCGACGATCTTCTCGATCGTTTTGGGCTCCAGCAGACCTTCCATGGCATCTTTGACGTCATTGATCGCGGTGTAGATGATCGAATAGG
>DATJWK010000108.1:0-51143 GCA_035501395.1 Puia sp. | reverse complement strand
GGGTGACTGGAACGACGGCATGGACAAGGTTGGCTACAAAGGCGAGGGCGAAAGCGTTTGGCTCGCGTTTTTCCTCTATGACGTGCTCGTGCGATTTGCCGATACCGCGGACACGTTCGACGATCATTTTTTCGCGGAGATCTGTCGAACAGAGGCAGCCGGAATGAAGTCCAGGATTGAAACGGCGGGATGGGATGGCCAGTGGTACAGGCGGGCTTATTTTGATGACGGCACTCCGCTCGGGTCCATGGAAAATACAGAATGCCGGATCGATGCGGTCTCCCAAAGCTGGGCCGTACTATCGGGCGCGGCAGAAGCCGGTCGCGCCGGTTTGGCGATGACTTCGCTCGATGCGCAGCTGGTCCGAAGGGAGCTTAAGCTGATCCAGCTGCTCGATCCTCCGTTTGATTCAAAGGCATTAAACCCCGGATATATAAAGGGCTATTTGCCAGGCGTGCGCGAGAATGGAGGCCAGTATACACACGCCGCCGTCTGGACCCTCATGGCATTTGCAGCGCTGGGTCAACGGAAAAAACTGTGGGAACTCCTGCAGCTGATCCATCCTATCAATCATTCCGTCGACGCAGCGGCCGTCGGAGTGTACAAGACAGAACCGTATGTTATGGCGGCGGACGTCTACTCAAACGAATCCCATAAGGGCATGGGAGGTTGGACCTGGTACACCGGCTCCGCCGGATGGATGTATCAGTTCATTTTGGATTCCTTTGTCGGGTTGGAACGGCGCGATCGGGTATTACGGTTTACGCCCTGTTTCCCGCCCCACTGGCCTTCCATTTCACTGGTTTACCGGTACGGAAACGCCGTGTATCACATCACGGTCTTCCAGGCTTCGGACAGCTCCAACTCCCGGTGGAAATTGGATGACCAGCAAGGTGACGGGAATGCCATCAGGTTGGTCGACGACGGCCAAAGCCATAACGCCGAAATATATTGCGGGGAGGACAGGAGTTGATATGCGTGATGATCATTTTAAGGTCAAAGGTTTTCGTGTTTTTTGGGAGGCGGCACGATCAGGCTATCCCTTTTTCGCGGCGCTACCAAACTGTCCAGTTGGATCACAAGCGGATACCGGATAACCGATGAATCCTTTAACGTTTCATCGCCGTCATAATTCTTCGTATTCACGACGATCGTGGTATCGCCGGCAATCCGATAATCAAAAGTCTGCAGGAAATCTGCGTCTGCCATGAGTCCGCCGATGGATTCCGGCGGTACGGGATGACCCCCGGTATTAAAACCAAGCAGATAGAATTCTTCGCACTGGCCTCCTGCGCTGCAATTTAATTGCAGGATGAAAAAAGCCCCGTATCGGTTTTGGGTCATATCAATGGGATGTATAGCGCTAATGCCGTCCCATCCCATACTGGTATCCTTGAAGACCTTTATTATAAAACGCTTATCGATTTCCGCCCGGGGAACATAACGACCTGAATCGTTCTTTCGAAAATAACCGAGCATTGTGCTGAGTTCGGTTGGCGCCGTATCCGTTTTTAATGAAGCGGATGCGTTTGCGGAATTCGCCGGTGCGGCTGGTCCGGAAGGATGGACGGGGTTTTTGCAAGAAGTCAGGAGACACAGCGCCACGGCTGGTAAGGCAAATAAGTTCATCCGCCAAAAGATACAACATTTGTCAAATAGTGGATTTTATCTAAGTGTAAATACTTGCCTCCGGCGAATACCAAAGGTTGATATGAAATTTTTCGTAAATTCATTCTGTTAACCAACACTTATCATATGAGAAAACTTATCCTCCTGACTTCGCTCAGCGCGTTGCTCTGCTCCGCTCTGCCCGCGCAAACTTTCCCTGCTAATTTCTCCTGGCTTCCGGCAAACTTCAGCAAAGAAGACCAGATAGTTGCCCTTGGCCCCTGTAATGTATTCGCTACCATTGCCGGTCTTGAGGCCTGGCTCCAGGTGTTGTACGGCCAACCTATCGCCCTTTCCCAGCAGACCCTGTATTCGCACTGTGTAGTTGGCTTCGGGCCGGCCAATACAAATATCAAAGACGGTCTTGCCTATTTGCTGACCACGGGGGCGCCTACTACGGCAGAAGTGCCTTACGGGAATTTGACGACTGACGACTGCATCACAGCCACCAATTGCGGCGACCCGTATTACGGCGGCAAGGAGGGGCCTGCTCCGATGTACAGCGTCCCCTGCGTCAATCCGCTCAATGTGTCGCCATACACGTCATATCAGGTGGCTAGCTATCAATCCATCGATCTCACAAATCTCTATCCGTCCTACACCACATACAACAATTACCAACGTCTGCAGCGCGCCATTCTCAACTATGGTCCGATCATGCTAAGCATGACAACCCCTTCAAGCGGTTCCTATTCGTTGCATTGTGGCGCCACCCATGCCTATGTACTGTTTGGCTGGAAAACCGTAAACGGCCAGATCCAATGGCGACTTAAGGACAGCTGGCCCGGTACCGATGGCATCGGCGATCCATGCAGCGCCATGTCACAGGCGGAGTCCGATTATGGCGTCGATCTTATCGCCGGCATCAAGGGCAGCCAGATCGTAACCAACCAGGGAGTTTATATTCTCGTTCCCACTGTCTCCGGCGGGGTCATTACCAGGAATGCCGTCTATCCATCGACCGGCTCGGCGCCACCCATCGTTCCCTGGCCCGAGTCTGTCTCCGGCAACAACCTGGCCATCAGTTTCCCGTTGCCCGATAATTACCTCAGCAGCAAATACCCCCTTCCTGCCTCGATCACCAACCTCGGCAATCTCGATCCTGGCTATACTGTGTCCTGGGCCTCCATTCCGGCGCATCCGGGCGCAACCGCCTCGGTAACGTTTGACAATCCAAATTCGCCCACTCCGAACGTCAGCCCGGTCGTCCAGGGCTATGCGAGGATGCAGGCGACCGTTACCATGGCCAATGGGATCCAGCAGTCGATGGTCTCCGACAGCTTTTTTGTCTGTCCGGGCATGCCGATCATTTTCAAACAGATCTTCGACCTGTGTTCCGGATCTACCCGCAGCGTACGCTGGCAAATCGTTTCTCAAAGCAATTCATTGCTGCCGTCCAATCTCCAGATCACATGGAACTATACCTTCGGCACCAATCCCAGTCCGTTCCTGACTTTTAGCACATCAGACTTCCCTAATGATATCATTACCATTGATTTTCCGAACCTCACCCACCCGACCGGCTATTATCTGGATCCCACGTTTGTCGACCCGAACTATCACAATATAACAGATGGAACCGATCAGTCAGCCACCGAATCATCGTGCAGTAGTGGACATAGTATGGCGCCAAGCCTGGAAAATGGCAATGATTCCGTGCTTATGGCGGCACCAAAGCCGTTCACGGTCTATCCCAACCCGAGCTCCGGATTGGTAAATATTCAATTACCTGCCGGTAAAAACTATATCGTGAAAGTACACAGCGCCGACGGTACGTTGATTAAGGCCCAAACGGTCAGTGGCTCTGCTGCGCTGGACCTCACCGGCCATGCCAAAGGGGTGTACCTGGTGCAAGTGCTTCCGGCCGACCCCGGTGAACGCCCGGTCGTTTACAAGTTGATCTTGTTTTAGCACGCCGGAACGCCGGCTAAACCGGAAGTAACTTACTTTTATGGCATGAACCCGAAAGTCGACAACTATTTCGCCACGGCTGAACGATGGCAAAAGGAAATGGCGCGGCTCAGAACGATCGTTCTCGACTGCGGCCTGACGGAAGAGCTGAAATGGAAGGTACCTTGCTACACCTTTCAAAACGCGAATGTTGCGATCATCAACCCCCTGAAATCCTATTGTGCTTTTGGGTTTTTCAAAGGCGCACTCTTGCAGGATGCCGATGGGATCCTCTCCAGGCTGACCGAGCATACCCACGCGGTCCGGTTGATCCGTTTCACCGACATCCGCGAGATCGTCCGGTTGGAGCCTCTCCTAAAAGCGTATATCTATGAGGCGATCGAAGTGGAAAAAGCGGGTTTGAAATTCACGGAAAAAAACAAGATGCCCGCCATCCCGCAGGAGCTGCATAAAAAATTTGCCAAAAACGCCACCCTGAAAAAAGCATTCTACGCCTTGACCCCTGGGCGCCAGCGAGCTTATCTTCTACACTTTGCTGCGCCAAAGCAATCCAGGACGCGGGAAGCACGGATCGAAAAATATGTCCGGCATATTCTCGAAGGAAGGGGGATGAACGACTAAATCAATCGGTCTCACCAAAAAAATCCAAAAAAATTCAAAAAAAATTTGCGCAGTCAAATAACTGCACTATCTTGCAGTCAAATAACTGCATAAAGTGGAAACCCGCAGAGACGTATTTCAAGCTATAGCCGATCCAACCCGGAGAGCCATCCTGGTCCTGGTCGCCCTTCACGCCATGACGCCAGGCGCCATCGCCGACAACTTCGACTCCTCGCGCCAAACGATCTCCAGACACATTCAGATCCTGACCGAGTGCCGCCTGCTTGAACAGCGGCAGACCGGCCGCGAAATATATTATCACATAAATGCCAGACAAATGAAAGAAGTAGCCGACTTTATCGAGCCGTTCCGCAACATGTGGGACGACCGGTTTAACAAACTGGAAGCCGTTATGAAAAATTATAAACCAAAAAAATAGACTGCCATGGAACAAAAGACAAAGCTCGACGCCGAAGCAGGCAAGCAGGACCTGGTGATCACCAGGGAATTCGATCTGCCATTGGAGTTACTTTTCAAAGCGTATGTGGAACCCGAAATCGTCGGACAGTGGATGGGAACTAATGTGCTGAAAATGGAAAGTAAAAAGCATGGCAGCTACCGGTTCGAGACCACTCATGACGGAAAGGTAGTATTCCAGGCCAACGGCGCTATCCACGAACTGATCCCCAACCGGACGATCATCCGGACATTTGAAATGGAAAATACGCCCTTTGGTGTCCAATTGGAGGTTTATAACTTTGAGCCGCTCTCGGATGACCAAAGCAAATTGACCATGCACGTCATCTTCGAATCGCCGGCACAGCGGGACCAGAACATGCAGCTTGGCTTATCCTGGGGTGTCAACATGGCGCATGACCGGCTGCAAAAGATCGTCAGCAAATTAAAATAACATCCCAAATTGAAAAACATGAACCCGAAGGTTGATTTCTTTTTTGCAAAAGAAAGCAAATGGCAAAAGGAATATGAGAAGCTGCGGATGATCATCCTCGATTGCGGCCTGCAGGAGGAATTGAAGTGGGGCTGCCCCTGCTATACTTTCGAGAACAGGAATATCGTCCTCATCCATGGCTTTAAAGAATACTGCGCCGTGCTGTTTTTCAAGGGCGCGCTGCTAAGTGATGCCAGCAATATCCTCATCCAGCAGACAGAGAATGTTCAGGTGCCAAGACAAGTTCGTTTTACTACCACAAAGGAAGTCGTCAGGCTGGAGCCTGTCCTGAAGGCATATATCTATGAGGCGATCGAAGTAGAAAGGGCGGGTTTGAAAATGAAACTGAAAAAGCCATCGGAGTATAAAATGCCGGAAGAATTCCAAAAAAAGCTCGATAAGAACCGGGCGCTGAAGAAGGCGTTTGAGGCATTGACGCCGGGCCGCCAAAAAGGCTACATCTTCCATTTTTCCCAGGCCAAACTCGCAAAGACCCGGGAGGCGAGGGTAGAAAAATGCATCCCGCAAATTCTCAAAGGAAAGGGGCTGGAGGATTGATTGAACAACCCAATGTGAAATAGCTTCGCTAGGAATCCTCGCCGCCAACCGTCCGGACCGGCCAACGCTCCGATCAGCGAACCGACAGCCATGCCGGACCGCGATGGAATAAGTCAATGCTTCAACTCATCGATCGCCGCCGTCGGCGCCACCGCCTTGTGATCCTTTTCCACAACCAGATCCGCCGGCAAGTCAAACGTTCCCGTCAGCCGGATATCCGCGGAAGACGCACCGATCTTTATGGTATATTTCCCGCCCTCTGCCACCCAGGAGCTCGAAGGCGTATCGAAAGAAGCCAGATCTGCGGGCGTCAGAACAAAGCGCAGGGTCTGTGACTTGCCGGGTTGTAACAGACCGGTCTTTCCAAATGCCCGCAATTCCTCCGCCGGTTTGTCCAGCTTCTCACCCGGAGCGCTCACGTACAATTCCACCACTTCCTTCCCCGCCACCTGCCCCGTATTGGTCACGGTCACCGTCGCAGTAAGCCGGCCGTTGAACGTCGCAGCGCTTAGCTTCAGACCGGAGTAAGAAAAACTCGTGTAGGACAACCCATAACCAAAAGCATAAGCCGGCTTTACATCGAATGTAGTATAAAAACGATAACCGACATAAATGCCCTCCTGGTAGGTGACTTCCGCCGGAATGGTCTTCATTCCCATCATTCCTGTCGTGGCTTGATCCGGAAATTCCTTACCCGGAAAGTTCTTTGCCGAAGGGACATCCTCATACTTAGCCGGGAAGGTAGTCGCCAGCTTGCCGGATGGATCGACCTTGCCGCTCAATACATCGGTTATCGCGTTACCCCCTTCCTGCCCGGGCTGCCACGCCAGCAGGATCGCATCGACCTGGTCCTGCCATTGCATGACGTCGATGACTCCGCCGATATTCAGGACGACCACTACTTTCTTATGTTGCGCATGGAACGAATTGGCAATCGCCGATACCACCAGCCTTTCGGTGTCGGAAAGATAAAAATCGCCCTCCAGTTTGCGGTCTTTTCCCTCGCCGGCATTCCGTCCGATCGAAAGGATGGCGATGTCCGCGGATGCCGCTTTACTGGCCAGCATATCTTTATCGACCACGTACTCCGGCGCGGGCGGCGTCGGATTCATGAATTCCTGGAAAAAACCCTTTTTTGGATGCTTGACCGCATAGTCCGCCAGATAACCCGTATACGCACGTTGCAATTCCGGATCTACGACATACCCCGCGTTATGCAACCCCTGCGCCAATGACACTTTATAGGCCTTGTTGACATCGCCGCTGCCGGTCCCGCCCGCAATGAGCTCATATCCGTTGATCCCGAACAAGGCAACATGTTTTTTAGCCGCGGGGACGGGGAGGCTGCGGTCATTGTTTTTTAGCAAAACCATTCCTTCCGTGGCTGCCTCGCGCGAAACATTCGCGTGCATCCGAAGGTCCGGCTGGTTGGAATATCGATAGCCTTTGAATGTCGGAGATTGAAGAATGATCCGTAGGATTCCCGCGATATTTTCATCCAGGACTTCTTCAGCGAGCGCGCCGCCCTGTACCGCAGCAAGGATCTTTTTCGATTGATCCGCCGTACCGGGCATCAGCAGATTGTTGCGTGCGTTCATTTGGGCAACCGGGTCTTTACCTCCAAACCAGTCCGTCATCACAAACCCCTTGTAACCCCATTCGCCGCGCAATATCGTCTCCAGCAGGTCGTAACTTTGCGACGTATACGTGCCGTTGATCAGGTTGTAGGAACTCATCACGGTCCATGGTTGCGTCTTCTTCACTGCGATCTCGAATCCTTTCAGATAGATCTCCCGTAACGCGCGCTCACTCACGATCGTGTTGACGGAGTTACGGTCCGTCTCCTGGTTGTTGGCGACAAAATGCTTGATGGAAGTCCCCACGCCGTTGGACTGTATCCCCTTTACCATGGCTGCCGTCATGCTCCCCGCGATCAACGGATCTTCCGAATAGTACTCAAAATTTCGTCCGCCCAGCGGATTGCGATGGATATTCAGGGCGGGCCCAAGCATCACGTCGATCCCGTATTCTTTCGCCTCTTTTCCGAACGACTCCCCTACCCGCTCTACCAGCGCGGTGTCCCAGCTCGACGCCAGCAGCGTCCCAACTGGCCAGGCGGTGGCATAAAACGTTTTCCCCGGCGCTTCCTTCCGAACCGAATCGATCCGAACGCCCGCCGGACCGTCACTGACTACGATCGATGGGATCCCCAGCCGCGGGATGGCAAACGTCGTTCCGGCCGCTCCCGGCACCTTGTCCTGCGTCTGACCGACAACGGGTCCATTGTTATTATTGCCGGGCATACCGGCAAAATGCATCCCCATGCCGGCGACCATTTTTACTTTCTCGTCAAGGGTCATGGCCTTGACGACCGCCGGAATCGGATCCTTACCCAGCTGCGGGGCGGGAGAAGTCTGCGATTTCGCCACGAAAGGCATGCTAATCAGCAATACAAAGCGAGGAAGAAGGAGTTTGATTTTTTTCATAACAAGCAGTCGCCGGTGGACCAGTTTGCCCAAATGTACGGTTATTGTCTTGAACTGATACAATAAATCTATTGCAGCATGATCTCCAGATGCGAAGGGTATCGTGCCGACCGGTAAATCTTCTGGGTAGCTTTCTGAAAATCAGCCTCTGTTGCTTCGAAGATGCTGGGTATGAATCGCTGCGGATTTCGGTCGATGATCGGGAACCAGCTGCTTTGCACCTGTACCATGATCCGGTGGCCTTTCCGGAATACATGATCCTGCGTATGCAGGTCGACGGTATAGGCCTCGATCCGGCCGGGCGTTATCGCTTCCGGTTGCTCAAAGCTGTGCCTGAACCGGCCGCGGAATACATCATTGGCCACCATGAATTCATAACCCGCCAGGGTGGGCGCCGCGGGATTCGATTCCGGATAGACGTCGATAAGTTTCACTACCCAGTCTGCGTCGCTTCCCGTGGTAGCCGCAAAAAGCTTCGCCCGGATCGCGCCGGTCAGCGTCACGTCACTCATCAGCGTGTCCGTCTCCCAGGTCAGCACGTCCGGCCGGTCCCGCACAAACCGCTGGTCTTCCGTCAGCCAGGTATACCACCTGGAACCCGGTCCGTAGGTTTCTTCGATCGGCCGGTTCCGGTAAGGCACGGGGTGCGCCGGATCGGAGATATAGCTATCATACGCCTTGTCGCTGCCGGCAGTGGGCGGATCGAATGAAAGCCGTTCATCCTCCCTGAAGTATAGGTTCTTCCATTTTGCTTCCGGCGGCGGCCAGCTATCATAGGTCTTCCAAATATTCGTTCCGGTTTGAAAAGTGACCGCCTCCGGAAACCGTCCATCCCCTTCTCCTTTCAGATACCAGGCAAACCATTTCGCTTCGATCTCCTTTCTGAAGTAGACGGATGTAGCCGAACCAAAGGGGATATTGCCGAGGTGGTCGCCATCGCCCCATCCCCAACCGCCATGATTCCAGGGACCGAGCACCAGGTGGTCGTAGTGATGGGGGTCGTGTCGCTTCCAGGTTAAATATTCCGCAACCGGGCCATAGAAGTCCTCCTGGTCCCACCAGCCGCCTACATTCAACGTCGGCACCCGCGGCGAATCCAGGAGCCGGGTCAACGCCTGGTCTTTCCAATATTTATCATAATTCGGATGCAGCACGAAATTGTTCCACGACGGCAGGCTGTTGTGAAAATATTTTTTGTTCACGTTGGACAAGGGTCCAAGCTTCAGATACCATTCGTATGTATCATAGCTTGAAAAGGGAAACAATGTGTCTACCTTTGATGTCTCCTCCATAAACGCATATTCAAAAGCATAGCTCAGCCGGAATGCGCCGTTATGATGGAAATCGTCGCCAAGAAACATATCGGCGGGTGAAGCCTGATCGGATACCGCCTTTAGTGCCGGATGCGGATCGATCGCACCCATGATCGTCGTCCACCCGTCGTACGACACACCCGTCATTCCACCCTTGCCGTTGTTATTGGGGATGTTGGCCAGCAGCCAGTCAAACGTGTCATACGTATCCGTACTCTCGTCGATGGCCTTTGGATCATGTTTGTCCCGGGGAAAACGCTGCATTACATACTGCCCTTCCGACCCGTAACGGCCACGGATATCCTGGTAAACGAAAATATATCCGTCCGCGGCCATGTCTTTGTAATAGGGGTTCTTTTCCGGGCTGGAGAATTTATCGGCGCCATACGGCGTTCGCTCCATGAGAAAAGGAAGCGGCCCGGGCGACACCTTTGGCGTGTAAAGAACGGTATGGAGGCGGATCCCGTCGCGCATCGGGATCATTACTTCTTTTCTGTCGTAATCTTGCGGATGTGCCGCCGCGGCCGCAAAAATGGCCAGGATGGCCAAAATAGATGGCTTTCTCAATTTTCCCCGGTTTGTCCTAAAAATACAGAAATATCCTGGAGTTATGAGATCGGCCCCGACCTCGCGAGACTGCGGTAGTCGGGGAAGGACCGGGGATTTTCGAGCAGGGTGACGATCCGCTTGTAGAGTTCGGCAAACTCGAAGGGTTTTGTCATATAGTCATTCATCCCCACTTCGAAACAGCGAAGCTGTTCCCCGATCAGGGCTGTTGCCGTCATGGCAATGATGGGAATGGACGAACCGAGCTCGTTGCGGATATATTGGGTTGCCGCATAGCCGTCCATAACGGGCATCTGCAGGTCCATGATGATAAGATCGTATTGGTTGTTTTGCCGGAGATACCGGATCGCCAGTTCGCCGTTACCGGCCAGCTGGACCTCACCGCCGCCCTTTCTCAGCACGTGCTCGACCAGCTGTTGATTGACTTCGTTGTCTTCGGCAACCAGAAATTTCCGGCCTGCCAGGCATTGACTGTAATCGGCAACGACCGTGGTTACCGCTGGGGCCGGGGCAGGCGATTCCTCTGCCGGGTCGTAATCGTAGGTCAGCTCGAAGCTGAACACCGATCCTGCCCCGTCGGAACTTTTGACGGAGATGCTTCCGCCCTGCAACTGGAGCAGCCGGTGACTGATCGCCAGCCCCAGACCGGTGCCGCCATAGCGCCGGGAAATATCCAATCCTCCCTGCGAGAAATGATCGAAAATGTAAGGAAGGCTGCTCTCCGGAATGCCAATACCCGTATCGGCAACCGAAAAATGAAGCTGCACGGTGTCCGCCGTTTTATTGCGCATGCCCACATGCACCATGACCGATCCTTTCTCGGTGAACTTGACCGCATTTCCGATAAGATTGATCATCACCTGATTTAACCGGTATGGATCGCCGCGAAGTGTATCCGGGATGTCCCGGTCGGTAGTAAAATGCAGCATTAAACCCTTTTTCTTTACCCGGTGATCGAAGATGCCTTTTACATTATCGAGAACATCCTTCAACCGGAAATCGATCTTCTCGATGGCCAGTTTGCCGGCCTTGATCTTGGAAAAGTCGAGGATATCGTTGATGATGACCAGCAGGTTGTTGACCGATCGCTTGATGATCCGCGCAAATTCCTTTTGCTGATCGGTCAGCGATGTATCAAGCAGCAGGTCGGTCATTCCCTGGATACCGTTCATGGGCGTCCGGATCTCATGACTCATATTGGCGAGGAAAAGCTCTTGCATCTCTTTGGCTTTGTGCGCTTCGCGCGTGGCGGCAATCAACTGTTGCTGGTAGTTGACCCGCTCCGTGATGTCGGTAGCAATTCCGCCGATGCCGATCTGCCGGCCGTTAATATCCAGCAGGGGAAATTTGATCGAAAGCAGATGTACCTTCTTCCCGTCGTGCTCCACGACCTCCTCTATCTCGAGCGATTTGCCCGTTCGCATGACTTCATCGTCCAACAGTTTGTAGTGCTCCGCCGCGTCGGCATCGCTGAACGCATGGTCGGTGTTGCCGACGATATCCGTATCCATCAGATTAAGCATTTCCCGGAACCGGCGGTTGACCATGATATACCTGCCTTCGGGGTCCTTTATATACATCAGCGAAGTGCTGTTGTCCAGGATCGACTGGAGCCAGGCCTGATTCTCCTTGAGTCGCCTTTCCGCCTGCTTGCGGAGAAGGATATCCTCATTCAGGCGGACCAGGATGATAAATATAAATACGAACGTGAGAATATTGCCCCCGATCAACAAAAAAGCCAGTTTTCGGTCCGAAAGGTTGAAATAGATGACCCATCCTACCAGGCAGAGGGAAAAGAATGAAAAGAATAAGAGCCATGCTATTTTGCGCTGAATAGCAATTTTAGCATTTGGTGCAGATCGCATACAGGTTACGGGTTCTAAGGGCGTATCGAGAATTTTCAAAAAATGCGAACCGGGCTGCGCCGGTTCCGGCTACAATAACTTTGCGACAGGTATCATATACAACGCGGCAGGTTCAATAAGATTTTCCTATGGGGTCAATTATTGCCCTTTTTAACAAAAGCTAAGTGATAACACTTAAATATACCCTCGGACGCTCTCCCATTCACCCATAGACGCTATTCGATTTCCGCGAGCAGACCCGGCATATCCAGTCTTCGGGTATACATGGTCAGCTTGCCCGATTCGTCCAATGGCCACCGGTCGCGTGGCCGGTCCCAATATAGCTCCACACCATTGCGATCCGGGTCGTCGAGATAGATCGCTTCCGAAACGCCGTGGTCGGAAGCGCCGGTTAACGGATAATCCGAATCCAGCAAACGCCGCAGTGCAATGGCAAGGTCTTTTCGTTCCGGGTAAAGGATCGCCGTATGAAAAAGACCCGGCGACGCAACCGGCGCCGGTGGTTGCCCTTTGCTGTACCAGACGTTTAGGCCGATATGATGGTGATAACCGCCGGCAGAAATAAATGCCGCCTCGGCGCCATACCGTACCATTAGCTCAAAACCGAGCAGCCCGCAATAGAAATCCAGCGAACGCTGAAGATCGCTGACCTTTAAATGAACATGACCGATCCGGGTTTGGGCGGGAAGGATGTATTTTTCCATTCCCAAAGATACAAAGTCCAAATCGGGCGGATGCCGCAGACCAAGATCATGGTCAGAACCTGAAACGAAATCCGAAGGTTACCGGCAGGGCAACCAGGCGATAACTCATCGTGGAGCCCTTGTTATCGAAATATTGCCCCCCGGTAGTCAGGCTCATCCCGAATGAGCAGGTGAAGAAGTAGGCAATTCCCAGGCGGATCCCGCTCGTGAGTCCTCCCTTGAGCGCCGGCTTCGCCGTGAGCGTGACGCCGTTGTCAGTGATCTCGCCATGGCCGACAGGGACCGAATATCCTGCCGTCAGCGAGACCGTGGATTGCCAGCCCCGCGGGCCGCCGATCGTGGCTTTCCCGAACAGTTGGAGGGGGACCATCGGCCTGGCCGGAAAAACCGTGTTGTACGTATTTGGGACACTGCCGGCATAAGGCAAATCGTCCTGGTAGGACAATACCATATAGGAAGCGACTATGCCGGCCTGGAGCCAATGATTAAAAATGCGCGAGATCGCGAGCTCGCCGGTGAGCTGCGCCCCATTCGTTCGGGTATGCCGTGTTGTATTATCGTAACGCGGGATCGAATTAAACGAAACACCGCCGTCGGCCGCTATTTCCCATTTTCGCCGGCACACCCTCGCGCCGCCGGATTCGCGGACGAAAGTTGTGTCAGCGAGCGAATAGCGGATGGGATTACTGACGCCCGCCGTGTCTGTCTCGACCGGTAGCCGGATGGTCAGCACCGTATCCCGACATACCAATAATTTGGTACCCATCCCCTTTACCCGGATCGTTGCCGATGGTACGGCGCTATCCGTCACCATGATACTCGTATCGACGCTGCGCACGAGTTGATAGACCGTATCATAGCCGGTGCGTGCTGCGGTTACGCTTGCCTGATAGAGGCGGAGGCTGATCAGCAGCGGCCGCTTCCGCGGCCGCGTCACCGTCGCCATCGTATCGCTTTGCACATTGACCGCCACCTCGCGGCAGCATCCTGAACCAGCGCCGCCCGGATCATGGGCGAAGAACGCGTTCCCGCAAGTGTGCAGGATATAGAAATAACAACCCTCCGGTCCCGTGACCCGCCAGGCGGCGATGCCATCCTCCCCTTCTCCCGCCGGATTCAGCCGGACGTAGATGTATCCATTTTCTTTATGGAAGAATCCCAGGTTGCCGATCGTCCCGGGGTTGATATACAAATTTTCGACATTCGACAGCTTCAGATCGCGGTATCCGTTGGAAAAGCCTATCTCCTTCAACAACTCATTAAAAACCCCGAATTCGGCCTTATATGTCTTTCGGTTGGCGGGATCTCTCACCGATTTCAAGAAAGCCGCGCGGGAGCTAACCCCATGCTCCTGCTGTAAAAATGGAAATTGCGGATGATTACCCAATTTTTCGGTGAATGCCCGTGGTTTCATCTGCGGATCGAACTGAAATAACGCTGATTTTGGGGAGCATGCGGATTGAGACCAAACCCGAATGGAAAAGAGGATCAGGATCACGGGTAGGAAAAAGCGCATTACTCGGGGTTTATGGGGTATTTTGTTAATAACGCCGAAACATAACCTTTCTTTTACATAGGGGAAAAATAATATATCCCACCGGCCGTTAAACTAAAGCCTGCGACCCTGGTCATAAGCAGATATCTTTTGAAAACTAAAAAACTCATCTAAATCATTATGAAAACCGCAACATTCTACCGTTTCCTCTTCGTCATCGCCTTCACCGGCGTTCTCGCATCCTGTAATAAAAGCAATTCCTCCAACAACGGCACTTCCAACACCGACCTGCAGACAAACTCGGACGACCAAACCCGTGTTTCGACCGAGACCGATGCCGCAATCGATGACGTGAACACCGCTATGACCGTTCAGTACAACGTCACCGGCGCCGCGCTCGGCCGCGAAGTGATGCGCAGAGTGCTCGATGGTCCCGGTAGCGGCGACTCGACCGCCATCTGCGACGCCATCATCACAGCCGATACTTCCAGCAGTACCTGGACCATCACGATCACGTATAACGGTGCCAACTGTGCGCTCGATCGCACCCGTAGCGGTTCCATCACGATATCCTGGCCCGCCGGTCAGTTGTGGCGTAACGCCGGATCGGTCGTAACGGTCAACTTCAATAACCTCGTTATTACCCGCACCAGCGACAACAAAAAAATTACGCTTAACGGCACGCATACCTATACGAACGTCAGCGGCGGAAGCCTGATCGACCTGCCCAATAATCCGGGCACCAGCGTAACGCATACAATTACCAGCGACAACATGCAGGTCACGTTTGACAATGGGACAAAGCGGACCTGGAATGTCGACCGGCAGCGTGTCTTCACCTACAACAGCGGATACGTCATCACCACCACCGGTTTACATACCGATGGAACGACTACCGGAATTTCGGAATGGGGTACGGACCGCTTCAATATGGCCTTTGAAGTAGCCATCCTCGAGCCCCGCGTGATCAGCCAGGCCTGCTCCTGGCAGATGACGGCCGGTAAGGTAGCCCTCAGCAACTCCGTTGGTACCACGACGATCACCTACGGCCTCGATGCAACCGGCGCCTCTACCGGTTGTCCGATCTCCGGCGGGACATATTATTTCGAGCTTTCATGGACGGCTGCTGCGTCCAATAAGACGTACTCGTTCATTTTACCTTACTAATCAAGACGCTCCGACTATCCTATATCCGGCCCATACGGGCCGGATTTTTTATTTGCAAAAATCCCTTACATTGCCGGTATGCAAACCGTAACCACCGGCTGGCTGCAGACCATCGAGCAGCTTCGGGACGTACCCGAGGCACAGCTCCAGTGGATGATCGATAACAGCACCATGATGAGTGTAAAGGAAGGCGAATTGTTCTCCCGGCCGGGAATGCCGGCCATGGGTACCTATATCCTGATCACGGGCAAAATGCATATCTATGACCTGGTCAACCAGCAGATGCGCGACGTGACCATGATCGAGCCAAAATCCATCTCCGGATACCTGCCTTTTTCGCGGGGTTTGGTCTCGAATGTCTATGTCGAAGCGATCGCCGATTCGACCTTTATGCTTTTGCCGAAGGAGAAATTCAGGGAAATGATCAGCCGGCATTTCGAGCTGACACAGGCGCTCGTTCACGTAATGACCAACCGCGTCCGCACCTTCACTTCCTTGCAGCAACAAAACGAAAAAATGATGGCCCTCGGTAAGCTTTCCGCCGGCCTGACCCATGAACTGAACAATCCGGCTGCCGCGATTGTTAGAAGTTCTCAGTCGCTGCTGGAGCACCTTCGATTGGAGCCGGATGATTTCAAGAAGATCATGTCGATCCGGATGGACCCGAAGGAAGTCGACGCCGTCCAGGATAAGATGTGGGAAGTACTGAGACGAACGGAGAAGCCTAGGCTGACGTTGATGGAAAGGACCGAACTGGAAGACCAGATCACCGGCTGGCTGGAAGAGCATCAGGTTGAATGTGCCGCGGAGATAGCGGAAAACTTCCTGGAAGACGGATTTACGTGCGATGACCTCCGCGATTTTAAGGCGCATATTGCCGTCCCATCCTTGTCCCCTGTATTCAATTGGATCAACTCCGTTTTGGTCACCCGAAAAATGGTGGCCGATATAAATGAGGCGTCGAGGCGTATTTCTGAACTCGTACAATCGGTAAAGAACTTTACCCACATGGACCAGGGAAAAGGCAAAGAACTCACGGACATCCGGGATGGCATCCGTAACACCCTGACCATGTTACACTACCGGTTCAAAAAAGGAAGCGTGAACCTGGTTGAAGAGTACGATCCGAACCTTCCCCGCATCAACGCGATGGTAGGCGAGCTTAACCAGGTCTGGACAAATCTTATCGACAATGCGCTCGATGCGATGGAACCTGCCGGCCACGGCCAGCTGACTATCCGAACCGAAAAGGAACACGACTGGGCGAAGACGACCATAACCGACGATGGCCCCGGGATCCCGGCGGAAATCCAGACCCGCATTTTCGAGCCCTTCTTTACCACCAAGGAAATAGGTAAAGGTACCGGTCTCGGTTTGGATGTGGTCTGCCGCATCATCAAACAACATCATGGATCGATCCGGGTCCAGTCAAAGCCGGGAGAAACGACGTTTGTCGTTTGCTTCCCGATAAATAATGGCGCAACAACAAACGCATGAATCTGCCGATCATATTTGCTATTGACGACGACCCCCAGGTCCTCCGGGCAATCACGCGGGATCTTCGGTCCCAATTCAGAAACGACTATCGTATCCTCAGTACGAGCTCCGTCAGGGAAGCCCTTGACAGCCTGCTCGAATTGAAGAACAAATCCGAAATCGTCGCCCTTTTTATTTCCGACCAGCGGATGCCCGAAATGGAAGGCGTGGATTTCCTCCAGAAGGCCCGCGAGTACTTTCCCGACGCCAGGCGCGTACTGCTCACCGCCTATTCGGATACGGAGGCCGCTATAAAGGCTATCAACGACGTTCAGTTGGATTATTACCTGATGAAACCCTGGGATCCGCCGGAAGAAAAACTGTTTCCGATTGTCTCCGAGCTGCTGGACGACTGGCAGGAAAGCTATCGGCCCCCATTCAAGGGACTAAAGGTGATCGGTTACCAGTTCTCGCCGCAATCCCACGAGATCAAGGAGTTCTTGTCGGGGAATCTTGTCCCCTATCAATGGCTCGACGTCACCGCCAGCCCCGAGGCGACCGATCTGCTTAAACTGAACAATATTTCGAATAAGGATCTGCCTGTTGTGTTCCTGGAAGACGGTCGTTTCCTCGCCTCACCCACGATTTCCGCGGTCGCGGCAGCGGTCGGCCTGAATCCGAATGTCAAGAACACGATATATGACGTCGTGATCATCGGCGCCGGCCCGGCAGGCCTGGCTGCCTCCGTTTACGGCGCGTCGGAAGGATTGAAAACCCTGTTGGTCGAACGCCGCTCCCCGGGCGGCCAGGCCGGCACCAGCTCGCGGATCGAGAACTATCTCGGCTTCCCGAACGGCCTTAGCGGCTCGGAGCTGACCCGCCGCGCGACTACCCAGGCCTCGCGGCTCGGTGCGGAACTACTGGTGCCCTGTGAGGTGCGCGAGATCTGTCAGAAGGACGGCTACAAAAAGGTCATGCTGGAGAACGGTGAAGAGATCAACAGCCACGCGATTGTCATCACTACCGGCGTCGACTACCGGAAATTAGAAACGAAGGGCGTACCGGATTTCACGGGTGCGGGCATCTATTACGGCGCCGCCATGACGGAAGCATCCGCATTCCGTGATTGCGATGTCTATGTCGTCGGTGGCGGTAATTCCGCCGGTCAGGCCGCGATGCACCTCTCCAAATTCGCCCGGAATGTGACCATCGTCATCCGCAAAGACAACCTGACCAGCACGATGTCGGCATACCTGATCGAGCAGATCGCCACCCGCAAGAATATCCAGATCCTCAACCGGGCCGAGATCGCCGAGGCCAGAGGCACCGGCCGGCTCGAAGAATTGTCGATCGCGCAATCGGACAACGCAGAACCCCTGATCAGAAAAGCAGAAGCCCTGTTCATTTTTATCGGCGCCCGGCCCTTCACCGAATGGATCGGAATGGATATCATCAAAGACGATAAGGGCTTCCTGGAGACCGGCCGGGATCTTAAAAACCATGACAGCTTCAAAAAGATCTGGAAACAGGACCGGGATCCGTATCTGCTGGAAACCAGCTGCCCGGGCGTATTCGCCGCGGGCGACGTTCGCGCCGGCGCGATGAACCGCGTTGCCTCGGCCGTAGGCGAAGGCTCGATGGCGATTAGCTTCGTACATAAATACCTGGCGGAGGTCTAACGCAAATTCGCGGCGGTATACCGCAAATCCATTATTTTTGCGCCCAAAAGAGGCCGGAGGCCTCGGTAATGAAGATACTTATTCGACAGGCTCGCATCATCGACCGCTCTTCTCCTCACCATGGGGCCATCCGTGACATCTTCGTTGAAAACGGCCAGATCACCGCTGTTGCGGCAGCGCTCGACCGGCCGGCCGACACCGTTCTCGAACATCCTGGGATGCACGTCAGCCCCGGCTGGGTAGATATCTTTTCCCATTTCTGCGACCCCGGCTACGAACATAAGGAAACCCTGCAGTCCGGAGCGGCGGCAGCCGCCGCCGGCGGTTATACGGATGTCTTCGTGCTCCCCAATACCCGCCCTGTCGTGGACAGCAAATCGCAGGTCGAATATATCCGCCGTGCTGCCGCCTCCTTACCGGTCGACATCCATCCGATCGGCGCCCTGACCCGCGGCGTGGAAGGAAAAGACCTCGCCGAAATGTACGATATGCGCCATAGCGGCGCCGTCGCTTTTAGCGACGGAACTTCGCCCGTGCAATCGGCCGGACTGATGCTAAAGGGATTGCAATATGTAAAGGCATTCGAAGGGACCGTTATCCAGGTACCGGACGACAGGACCGTAGGCGCGAACGGCCTCATGAATGAAGGCATTGTTTCCACCCGACTGGGCCTGCCCGGCAAACCGATGATGGCGGAGGAACTGATGGTCGACCGGGATATCCAGTTACTCCGTTATACAGGCTCCCGCATCCACTTTACCGGGATCACTTCGCCACGCTCGCTCGACCATATCCGGGAGGCCAAAACAGCCGGACTGGCAGTTAGCTGTTCCGTGACCCCGTATCATCTTTTTTTCACCGATGCCGATCTGACCGGTTACGATACTAACCTTAAAGTATACCCGCCGCTTCGGGACGAGGGTTCCGTCACGGCATTACGCCGGGCCGTGCTCGACGGCGTGGTGGACTGCATCGCGGCCCATCATTCCCCGCATGAGTTCGACAGTAAGATCATCGAATTCGAATACGCGCGCCCGGGGATGACCACCCTCGAGACCGTATACCCCGTTTTACGCACCGTCCTCCCGCAGTTGTCCGCCGAACGGATGGTCGATCTGCTCAGCCGGAATCCGCGGAGCTTATTCGGTTTGGATCAGCCTTCCATCACGGAAGGACGCCCGGCATCGCTTACGGTATTCGATCCGGAAGGCGAGACCGTGATCACCGCCGAAACGACGCGATCCAAATCAAAGAACAGCCCCTTCTTCGGCAGGAATCTGAAAGGCCGGGTCGTCGGCATCCTGACGGGAGATCAACTTTTCTTAAACTAAGATTTGCCCATGACAGCAAAGAAAATTTCCATCCCACTGATATTCGGACTGATCGCTGCCGGTATTATGACAATCGTTGTCATAGGCACCTGGCTGGCTGGCCCGGAGGCATTCCTGGGATGGCAGGTGTGGCTGGGGAAATCGCTGGTTATCCTCCTGGCAGCCATCGCCGCTACCGCCGCGAAGAAAGCCCGGGGCGGGATGCTCGACTTTCGGACCGCCCTTAGGGTGGCCTTTGGAGTGATGGTCATGGGCATAGTTGTCGCCAACCTTCTGGTCTGGCTGATCGTCAACGTGATCGATCCGCATTTTTACCAACGATTGCTTCCGGTCATTCTGAAAAATGCCGAACAATCCTACCGTAGATTTGGAGCGCCCGAAGACCAGATCCGGGAGCAGCTGGAGTATATCCGCACCCACAACCAGTTCACGGCAGGCAGCATCATTTTTGGAATAGGACGCGACCTGCTGCTTTTCGGCATTATCGCCATCCTGATCGCCGTCACCGTTAAATCAAAAAAAGGACCAACGCCCGCACCGCGGCAATAAAACACGCCCATGGACATTTCCATCGTCATACCCGTCTATAACGAAGAGGAATCCCTGCCCGAGCTTTGCACCTGGATCGAACGCGTTGTCCGGGAAAATCGCATCTCCCACGAGATCATACTCGTCGATGACGGCAGCACCGATCGCTCCTGGGAAGTCATCCAGGAACTTCGCCAATCCAACCCGAATATCAAGGGCATTCGCTTCCAACGCAACTACGGGAAATCCGCCGCGCTCAACGAAGGGTTCAAGGCCTCCAAAGGAGAGGTCGTCATCACCATGGACGCCGATATGCAGGATAGCCCGGACGAAATCCCCGCCTTGCGTAACATGATCCTCGAAGAAAAATTCGATATGGTCAGCGGTTGGAAAAAGGTCCGGCATGACCCGATTTCAAAGACACTGCCTTCGAAGTTTTTCAACTGGACCACCGCCCGCGTAAGCCATATCCCCCTTCATGATTTTAACTGCGGGCTAAAGGCATATCGCAACAAAGTGGTCAAAAGCATCGAAGTCTACGGCGAAATGCATCGCTATATTCCCGTGATCGCCAAGTGGGCGGGATTTCGGCGCATCGGCGAAAAAGCGGTCCAGCACCGGGCCAGGAAATACGGCCACACAAAATTCGGCGGCCTGGGTCGCGGGCTGAAGGGTCTCCTGGACCTTGCTTCCATCACCTTCGTGGGAAAATACGGCAAAAGGCCGATGCATTTCTTCGGTCCGCTCGGCGTGATCTGCGGGCTGATCGGCCTCGGCGAAACGATCTCACTGATCGTTCAGAAGCTGGACAACAGACCTTCGTTTTCCCTCACCAACAAACCTGCTTTTTACATCGCCCTGACGTGCGTGGTGCTGGGTATGCAGCTTTTTCTGACCGGTTTTATGGCGGAGCTGATCTCCCGCAACTCCCCCGGCCGTAACTCTTATCTCATCGAACAAAAATTGGGCCTCGATCACCAATGAAGGGAACCGTCGTTATCATAGGGCCCGGCTATCCGTTGCGCGGCGGTCTTGCCACGTTCGATCAGCGGCTGGCCAGGGAGTTCATCCATGAAGGATATGACTGCACGATCTATTCGTTCTCTCTTCAATATCCCGACTTCCTCTTTCCGGGTACGACCCAGTATTCCACCGACCCGCCGCCGGAGGGACTGACCATCCTCTCGCGCATCAACTCCATCAACCCGCTTAACTGGCTTGCCGTCGGCCGGGAGCTGCGGAAGAAAAGGCCCGATATCGTCGTCGTCCGGTACTGGCTTCCCCTCATGGGGCCGGCGCTTGGCACCATCCTCCGGCGTATCCGGAAAAACCGCCACACCCGGATCGTTGCCATAACCGACAATATCATCCCGCACGAGAAAAGACCCGGCGACCGGCCGTTCACCCGCTATTTCCTGAGTTCTTGCGACGCTTTTATCACCATGAGTGAAAAGGTCATGACCCAACTGCGCCGGTTCCAGCCCACACGGCCCGCGCGCCAGGTTGTCCATCCGCTTTACGATAATTTTGGGGAACCGATCACCCGCGACCACGCGAGGGCTTTGTTGCGGGCAAAAGGCGTGGCGATCAACGATGGGGACAAGGTCATTTTATTCTTTGGATTTATCCGCAACTACAAAGGGCTCGATATCGCGCTGCAGGCTATGGCCGATCAACGGGTTCGTGACCTGGGTATCAAGCTGCTGGTGGCTGGCGAATTTTACGAAGACGCGGCCCCTTACCGGGAATTGATCACCCGGCTGAACCTGGGCACTTCTCTCCTGCTGCGCACAGACTTTATTCCCGATAGCGAGGTTCGCGACTATCTTTGCGCCGCGGATGCCGTGATCCAACCCTATCGCGCGGCCACCCAAAGCGGTGTGACTCCCCTCGCCTATCATTTCGAGAAGCCGATGATCGTTTCCAATGTCGGCGGACTGGCGGCCCTCGTGCCGCACGAACAGGTTGGCCTGGTAGCCGAACCCGAACCCGCCGCCATGGCGGGAGCCATGCTGCGCTTCTTTGTTCTCGGCGATTCTTATTTTATTCCAGCGCTGCGAAAGGAAAAAACAAAATACTCCTGGAGCCGGCTCCTGACCAATATCATCGAACTATGCCAACCCCCGACCTGACCACGATCGACCGTCATTGGACCCTTTTCCTCGACCGGGACGGGGTCATCAACGAAGAGAAAGAGAACAGTTATGTCTTTCACTATGGCGAATTTCGATTTTACGAACAAGTAACGGAAGCCCTTCGCATCTTTGCGTCGGTCTTCGGGCGGATCGTCATCGTGACCAATCAGCGCGGCGTAGGAAAGGGTTTGATGACCGCCGAAGAGCTCGGGATCATCCACGACAAGATGGTTGCGGAGATCGTACTTGCGGGGGGGCGGATCGACCGGATCTACTATTCCGACTCACTGGACGACGATCATCCGCAGCGAAAACCCAACCCCGGTATGGCCCATGCCGCCCGGGAAGATTTCCCCGAGATCGACTTCAGCCGCGCCCTCATGGTCGGTAATAATCTCTCCGACATGGAGTTTGGCCGGAATGCGGGCATGTACACCATTTTTCTGCGGACGACGCATCCGGATCATCCCCTGCCGGATCCCGCCATCGACCTGGCATTCAAATCGCTGTACGATTTTGCGAAACATTTGCAGCCCAAATGAAATTTTTCGGCCGGGTTTAACGTTTGCCCATTCCCGGGCCGCCCTTACAATCAGTAACTTTGCTCCGATATGCTATCCTTTAAATACCACCTTCTGTTTATCTGCCTGATTGGCGCCGGGACGGAGCTGTCGGCACAATCACGTCTTTCTCCTGCCGAGGAGGTTGTTTTTCACCGGCGGGAAGACACTATCAAAGGATTTGCCTATAATATCGTCAACGACTCAACCCCCGAAGGCAGGTTCCGGGCGGACTCGAACTTTATCCGGTCACTCGTGCGGGTCCTGAAGCTCCCGAATTCGTTTTATTACCCCTTCGATTCTCTTCAGACTATTTCGCGTCTTTATGCCCCGGATAGCAGTTTCCGCATCCTGACCTGGCAGTTCAAAAAAGACAACCTTCTTTATTTGCAGGAAGGCGCCATCCAAATGAACCAGCCCGACGGTTCGCTGAAGCTGTTTCCGTTGTTCGATGCGTCGATGTTCACCGCAAATCCGCTCGATTCCGTCCGGACACGGCAGAACTGGATCGGCGCGATCTACTACCGGATCATTGAAAAGCGCTGGCAGGGAAAGAACTATTATACGTTGCTTGGATTCGACGATTTCAGCGAAACCAGCAATAAGAAGTGGATGGAAGTCCTCACCTTTAATGACCAGGGCGAGCCGCGATTTGGCGGGCCTTTCTTTTCCTTCCAGGAAGACTCCGTTCGAAGGCCGACCCAGTACCGGTACAACATCGAATACAAGAAGGAAGCCGGCACCCGGTTCAACTACGATCCTTCACTGGATCTCGTCGTCTTTGACGAGCTGATCTCGGAGAACAATCAACCGGAGAAAAAGGACACCTATGTTCCCGACGGGGAATTTGAAGCTTTTCAATGGAAGAATGGGAAATGGGTCCATATTCAAAAAGGAGTCTTCACGGCTAAAATGAAAGACGGGGATTTTCCGCGCGAGGCCCAGATCCTCGATAATGAGGGTAAGGCAAACGAGGCGCAACTGGAGGCGCAATCGGAAAAGAACAAGGCTAAACCAAAACCCGGGGGGCATCAATAACTCCCGGCGCCGATCACACCGCCCGGATACCCGATACCGGTCACATCCCCGCCCTGTCCTATCAGTGATTCAAGAGTCGCGCTTTGGCGCGGTTGTACTCCTCTTCTGAAAGCGCTCCCTTCATCTTTAGTTCGAACAACCGCTCCAGTTCCTGCGCGATCACCGGCGCATCCGCGGACCTGGTCCCCGCGGCATCTGCGGACCTGATCGCCGCTGGCTGCCCGGCACCCCTCGCGTCCATTGCCGCCGCCATCCGCTGCGCCTGGTTTCCGAACTGCCAATTCTTATATTCGGACTGCGCAGCCGTGATGGTATCTTTTAGCCGTTTTGGATGATTGACATTATAGTAGTCGGTGGCCCCCGCCTCCGCCGCAGTCTGGATCTCCACATGTCCATAGTTGAACAAGCGCCCCCAAACCGTCTGGTCATACGACACATTGTTGATCTTGTCGAGCGGACTTTCTTTAGCATAGTGGGTCACCAGTCCGGCCTCGTCGATCACGCGAAAATTCGTCACCACCCATATATTGACCTTCCACGCCGAGTAGCGAAGCAGCCAGTAGATTACGCCAAACACCGCGACAAGCCATCCCCACGCCGAAGGTGCCTTAAGGACGATCGCGATGCCGATTGCCTCCAGCGCCAGGGACACAAGGGCGGGGAGGACCAGCGACGTCCAGCTGCTGTAGGTCACCAAAAGGATCTTTTCGCTTTTCTGAAGTGGGGTTCGCATGGTATGTGATTTATTCGTCCAGCTTCAATACGGCCAGGAAAGCTTCCTGCGGCACTTCAACGTTGCCGATCTGGCGCATTCGTTTCTTCCCCTCCTTCTGCTTTTCCAGCAGTTTTCTTTTCCGGCTGATATCACCCCCGTAACATTTGGCGGTCACATCCTTCCGCAGCGCACTGATCGTCTCGCGGGCGATCACCTTCGCGCCAATGGCGGCCTGGATGGCAATCTGGAACTGTTGCCGCGGTAGGAGCTCCTTTAGCTTCTCGCAAAGTTTACGGCCAAAATCAGCCGACCGGCTCCGGTGGATCAGGGCACTCAAGGCATCGACCTTGTCGCCGTTGAGCAGAATATCCATTTTGACGATGTCGCTTTCCCGGCGGTCGATCTGATGATAGTCGAACGAAGCATAGCCGCGGGTCTGACCTTTCAGCTTGTCATAAAAGTCGAAGACGATCTCGGTGAGCGGCATCTCGAAGATCAATTCCACGCGGGTCGTCGTCAAATAGCTTTGATTGATCAGAATACCCCGTTTGCCCAAACAAAGGGTCATGATATTTCCGATATAGTCGGGCTTGGTGATGATCTGGGCGCGGATAAAGGGCTCTTCGATCCGGTCGATTCGCGTCGGATCAGGCATTTCCGCGGGGTTGTTCACGGTGATTTCCTCCCCCTTATTGGTAAACGCGATGAAGCTAACGTTGGGCACCGTCGTGATCACCGTCTGGTTGAACTCGCGTTCCAGCCGCTCCTGGATGATCTCCATGTGCAGCATCCCGAGAAAGCCGCAGCGGAATCCAAAGCCCAGCGCCTGGGACGTCTCCAGTTCATAGGTGAGCGATGCGTCATTCAATTGCAGTTTGTCCATGCATTCCCGTAACTCGCCAAAATCATCCGTATTGACGGGGAATATCCCGGCAAAGACCATCGGCTTCACTTCCTGGAAGCCCTGGATCATCGTAGGATTCGGATTGGAAGCCAGCGTAATGGTGTCCCCTACCTTGACCTCCTTCGCATTCTTTATCCCGGTGATGATATAGCCGACATCGCCGGTCTTTACTTCCGCCCGGGGATCGAGCGTCAGTTTGAGGACACCCACTTCATCGGCCCCATAAGACAATCCGGTCGACACAAACTGCACGATATCTCCCTTTTTTATACTCCCATTCAAGATCCGGTAGTAAACGATGATGCCGCGGAAGGAATTAAAGACGCTATCGAAGATGAGCGCCTGCAGCGGCGCGCCGGGATCGCCTTTCGGCGGAGGTATGCGTTCGACGATGGCATCGAGGATCTCCTGCACACCAAGCCCCGTTCTCGCGCTGGCCAAAAGGATATCTTCGGGCTTGCACCCGATCAGTTCGATGATCTGGTCTTTCACCTCCTCGATCATGGCCCCGTCCATGTCGATCTTGTTGATCACGGGGATGATCTCGAGATCGTTCTCGATCGCCAGGTAAAGATTGGAGATCGTCTGGGCCTGAATACCCTGTGTGGCATCTACCAGCAGCAGCGCTCCTTCGCACGCCGCCAGCGCCCGGCTGACTTCGTAGCTGAAGTCGACATGCCCGGGCGTGTCGATCAGGTTGAGGGTAAGCGGTTGACCCTTATAGGAATAATCGATCTGGATCGCGTGACTTTTGATCGTAATGCCCTTTTCCCGTTCGAGGTCCATGTCATCCAATACCTGAGCCTGCATATCCCGCGCCGAAATCGTGTTGGTCATCTCCAATAGCCGGTCCGCCAATGTACTTTTGCCATGGTCGATATGCGCGATGATACAAAAATTCCGTATATTTTTCATTCGCAGCAAAAGTAAGCAAAAGGGTTGATGCCCGGCCTCCAAAATTCCTTATTTTCACACAAATTCAGGGCATGAGAGCCGATCGGAAACCATTGAAGTCCAGTGCTCAAAGCGGAGTCATTGCCTTTGCCGCCATCATCATTGCGCTTCAGGTTGCCGTCGACCTCGCGCATTCGGTAACCGCCTTTCCATTTGTCCACTACGGCATGTTCTCCGAGTCCTTTTCCGCGCCGGATAGCCTGCTTCGCTATTCGGTCGTCGCGGACGGCCGCGAGCTGCGGGCTGCCGATTTCCGCATTTACCGCTGGGACATGATCCAACAGCCGTTGGCCGCCTTCGACAAACAACAGGCAACCAAAGATTTCGCTTTCGATAAGGCAAAGTTCAGCGGGACGCTTCCCGCAATCTATTCGGCCGTATCCCCTAACCTGGACAATTCCCCTACTGTGGCTGCCGACTTTCCGGATTGGTATCGCGGGTACCTCAGCCGGCTGACCGGGCGGCACATCACATCGCTTCGGATCTACCGATTGCACTACCGGTACGGCGATTCCGGATTTGTCCTGCTGAGCAAAAACCCGTGGATCGGCCGCCAATGGTAAGTCCGATCGACTATACGCGCGACCGCAACCGTCTGCTACTGGTATATTTCCTGTTCTATTATGCCGTGCTGATCGGATGGTTTGCCGACGACCGGCTTCTTTTCCAATACCGGCCTGTATTTTTCAACTATAACCGCGACCTGAGTGAGCTCACGCTTATCGCCCTCGGGATTCCCCGATGGATGATTGCCCATCCGGGCTCCTTTGCCGCTGCGGACTCGCTGGCTTTTATCCTTCCCTTGCCGCTGATATGGCGGGAACTCCGCGGCAAACGATTCTCCCCCTGGCCCGGGATTGTTTTCATCGCCGGAATGGCCGGGTACCTGCTCCTGGCCGATATTTTCTGGCAGGTACATCACGAACCGTTCCTCGTTTTTTTTCTCCTCGCATTCGTATGGACAACGGGTCGCGCGGACCGGTTCTATCTGATCCTGAAAGGCTGTCGCCTTTATTTCCTCTACATCTTTATAAGCGCCGCCGTTTGGAAACTTGCCCGTGGCGCCGTCTTCAATAGTCACGAGATGAGCCGGATCCTGCTGCTTCATCACACCGACCTTCTCACCGCTGACTGTCGATCGATCACATGTCGCACCTATGTCTGGCTGATTGCCCGCCCTGCCGCCTCGCAGGCGCTCTATCTCGCCGGAACCCTGGTCGAAGCGGTTTTCCTTATCGGGCTGTTTACCCGGCGATGGGACCGGTGGCTGATTGGTCTGGCCGTTCTTTTTGTCATTGCCGACCTGTTGGTCATGCGTATCCCCTACTGGACCATCCTGATCGGCGCATATCCGCTTTGGCTCCGCACAGGCGTCCAATCTCAATCCATCCTGTCCCCATCCACCCTGTCCCCATCCACCCTGTCCCCATCCGCCCCGCCGCCATCGAATGAAAAGCGGATCGTCCTTTACGAGACGACACATCATGAAAACTTGCCTGCGCTGCTGGACCTGAGCGAGGCGGAATTCAACCAGGTCATCGTCTTTCTGAAAGAGCTATCCTTCCATAACCTCGCAGGAGAAGGTTCACCGGAACAGCGATGGCCTCAAACCGAATTTATCATCCAAACCGCCGGTTGCCCCAACCGCAGGTTTGTCCGGCAATTATTCAGTTATATCCGCCGGCATGGTGTCACGCATCTGCATTGCTGCACCCTCGACAATAACCTGCTGATCTTTACCCTGCGGCTGGCCATCGCCGGCAGGATACACGTGAGCCTGACCGTACATGAGGTCAATCTTTTTTTCGTTCGGTCCTGGCGATCGCTCCGTGACGGCACAGAGACTTTAGCCAAATTGATCCTCCGATATAAAATCCGCCACTATCATGTTTTCCTCCCGGCGATGGCAGATCAGCTACGGAAACGACTGCCGCGATCGACCGTTGTCGTCCTGCCTTCCCGTTTTTATTCGGGCCATCGGCCGCCCCTCACCGCAGGAGCGCCTGCTTCGCCCTTCAGGATCGTCATCCCCGGCTCCATCGACCCCGGGCGCCGCAACTATGCCGAAGTCCTACGATGCCTGCGGACGGTTTCATCCAGCCCATCCGTCCCCTTCATCGAACTGATCCTTCTTGGTGACGGTGCTACGGTAGTTGCAGCCCCCATCATTGCCGAATTCCGATCCATCGACAGCGCGCGGATCTCCATCCGCACTTTTTCAGGTTATATTCCCGAAACGACATACGAACAGGAGTTGACCCGCTCCCACCTCATCTGGAGTCCGCTTCACCTCGACAAGCATGGCAGCCGCAATAGTCGCGAGACCTATGGCCGCAGCACGGCGAGCGGTCTTACAGCCGACATCCTGCTTAATAATATCCCGGCGCTCGTCCCGGCCGGTTTCATCATCCCCGAACCATTCCGGGCCGCCATCTCTCCGTACCGGTCAACCGAAGAAGCGTGGTCCCTCATTCTGGGATTTATCGACGAACCCGCCGGTTACGCGATGACCCGGGCGACGATCCATCAGGCTTTCAGCTATTTTTCGCGGGAAAATTTCACGGGTGCGTTTATTCAACTGACCGGGCCCTAGCCGGCCGGCTTGACCCGGAGCAGCCAGGCCAGGAACGGCGATCGGACCCTGCATACGCGCCACACCACACCGGCCAGCAGGACGTTGTAGACCGCGCTGCTGACGAGGATCGCCAATGCGCCGCCGCTAATACCTCCGGACGGGATCAGCCACCAGCTCGTTGCCACCAACATACAGACATAGACCAGTAGACATCCCGCCGAATACTTTTCGTTGTCCTGCATCATCAGGATGGTGTTGGCCGGGCCGAAGAGTGAAAACAGGAATTGCGCTAGGCTGATATAGATCATGGCCCGGTAGCCCGCGGAAAATTGCGGGCCAAACAATCGCAGCAGCATCGGCCCGGCAGCGAAGTTGACCAGGAGCAACGGAACGCTTAACAAGACCATGAGCTTGTTGCTCTCGCTAAACAGGGACTGGGTGTAGGCCCGTCCGGTCACCGCGTGACGGGCAAATAACTGCGGGAGGACGGTATGCATCAGAAAAAACGGAAAGATCAGGAGGTCTGCAAACCGGTAAGCAATATTGAAGATGCCGATGTCCTTTGCGACCGGCAAAAATCCGGGAAGGATAAGCATGGTGACCTTTGTGCTCGACAACGTGAGCAGGCTGATCGCAAAAAAATACGCGATCTTCACCCTTCCGCTCCCTGCATCCGCCATCGGAACGCCATCATGGCCGGTATATCGGCGAACACTCCTTACCACTAACCCGAGGACAAGCCCGAAACAAATTCCCAATACGGCGCAGGCCAGCAGGATCAGCACCCGGGCGTTCAGCGGCACCCCGATAAGCCACAACCCGCCCGCCCCAACGATCAGCAGGAATGGCTTCGCCAGTTTTTCGACGACCTGGCTGAGCCGGACATGGTTTAATGCCTGCAGTACCAGCTGGTTGAGCGCAAGCGCGGCAGTCAGGTACACCGCGATCATCCCCACCCGGAACAGCGACCGGTTGTCGCTCAGGGTCTTGATATGCACCCAACCCAGCAATAAAACGAACAAGACCGCCGCAACGACAGAGGCTCCCAATACCCAGCGATTGGCAGCCCGGATCAATCCGGTAACCAGGTTCCGCTGGCGCGCCGAATACCGCGGCAATTGAGCAAGCACCAGGTCGTCCCGGCCCCCCAGTACTACCACACTCAGGATGCTTACCCAGTTGAACACATGTACATACAGTCCGTACGAATCGGGATCGGAAGCCCTTACCAGCAACAGGTTACTAAGGAACACCAGCGCGACGGAACCGCCCTGGATGAGGAAGGAATACTGCGTCCCCCGGACAATGCGCCGCCGGTCGGTCTCGCTCAGGCCTTCATCGATCCAGCGGGCAGCGCTTAATATTTTCCGTGAATATCCACCCAAAAGATAAACTGCTTATTTTTCGTATAGTGATCGTAGTGAGTGAAGTGCATGCGGAGCCTGCGTCGCGTCGTCTCATAATCCGCCCATTCGCCTCCGAGGTCGTCCCCAAAAAGACCGGAAGCCGACGCGGCGCCGGGCATGTCCCGGCGGCCGGGAACTCCCAGCCATCGTTCCAATTTCGTCCGGACGCGAACGGGCCAGGAATGCAGGCGATCGTAGTGGCCGGCATCCGTCAGCAGCACGCGGCTTTCCTGGTCGGCCAGTTTGAACTGCCGGTATCCTTGCGCAGCCAGCGCGTCGAGCACGTCGTATAACAAGCCTTCATCCCGGGCGACCGCGCCGATCGGCTGACCGGCAGCTTCGCAGGAAATAAAGGCCGGCCTCCCGTCGCAGCGGGACATTCCCCGTACTGCCGCGGCATCATAGCCTTCGATATCGATCTTGCAATACCAGGGCAGGCCAAATTCTCCAAAGAGCGAACAAAATCCGCGCCCTCGCACCAGGTATTTTTTTGCTGACCCCGCGCGTTCCGCCATCGATCGTATCAATGAACTCTGCGTATCGTCCTCGCTCAGATATAATGCGACTTCGGTGCAGTCCGCCTCCGTCACCGCCACATTGACCACCTTCACCCTGCCGGCACCGATCTCCGCGGCGAATCGGTCGTTGAGCCTTTCGGCAAGCCGGGGATTGGGTTCGATGGCAACCACGGAATAGCCAAGCCCGAGATAAAAGGCCGTGTCCGACCCGTCATTGGCACCGACGTCGAAAATCAGCTTGCGATCATTCATTTTCTATTTCAGCGACCGGATAATGGTCATAAATTCTTCCGCCTGCAAGGATGCGCCGCCTACCAGCCCGCCGTCGACGTCGGGCTGTTGAAAGATCTCCCGCGCATTCGCGGCCTTTACACTTCCGCCATACAGGATAGGAATAACGTCCGCAGCCGGCTTTCCAAACTTACGCCCCAGCATTTCGCGGATATGCGCATGCATCTCCTGCGCCTGCGCGGAGGTTGCGGTCTTGCCGGTTCCGATCGCCCAGATCGGTTCATAGGCAATGACGATCTCCCGGAACCGGGCCTCGTTGAGATGAAACAAGGCCTCGCGCAGTTGCGTCTCTACAAAGGCATTTTGCGCGCCTACCTCCCGGATCGCCAGGGGCTCGCCGCAACAAAAGATAGGGGTGACCCCGTTTTCCAGGCACAGTTCCACTTTCCGGGCAAGTGTCAGGTCCTGCTCGCCGAAATATTCCCTTCTTTCGCTATGCCCGATCACACAATATTTGACATCGATCGACCGAAGCATTTCCACGGAGACCTCTCCGGTATAGGCGCCGGACTTCTTGTCCGAACAGTTCTGCGCCGCCACGAAATAGTTGTTTTTCGACGCCAGTCGTTCATATGCCATGACGAGATAGGGAAAGGGAACGGCAAAAACAACCCGCTGGTACGGCTGCAAAACGATATTTTCATTGAGGATCTTGTCAAGCAATTCCCCTCCCTGGCCGTACGTGAGGTTCATCTTCCAGTTCGCGGCAGCAATTTGTTGTCTCATGTTTGCGCTTGTGTTGTTTTTTTCTATTGGCCCGATGGGCGGGCCCCGCCCGGTTGCTGATCAAAAATATGTTTTAATGCATTCCGCTCGTCGTCCCCGATCTCGCGCCCCTTCATTTTCTTCCAGGTGGCGATATCCTGCAAGGCCTTGTCCCAGGCATACCGCATCTGCCCGTCGTGACCCCAGCTGAAGTCCGGGATATATTTGGGCGGCGCCCCTTCGCCAAAGATATTACAGGAAATACCGGTCATCGTGCCTGTATTAAAGCTGGTATTGATCGCCGATCGCGAATAGTCGCCCATCAACAGCCCGCATTTCGTCCCGGCGGGAAGATAACCGCCGGAAACGGGGTGATAGACCCGGATAATACCGGCGTTGTTCTTGACATTGGAAGCCGAGGTTCCGGCGCCGAGGTTACACCATTCACCGATAACCGCATCTCCAAGATAACCGTCATGCCCCTTATTCGAGTAGCCGAGAAAGACAGCGTTTTTTATTTCGCCGCCCGCCGTGGTATGCGGTCCAAGGGTGGTGGCGCCGTAGATCTTCGCCCCCATTTTTACAACCGCTCCTTCTCCGCAGGCAAATGGCCCGCGGATAAGCGCCCCCTCCATAATCTCCGCGTTGGACCCGATGTAGATGGGTCCGGTAGCGGCGTTGAGCACGCAGTGCGAAAGTCGCGCTCCCGATTCGATGAAAATATTTTCCGGTTCATCCGCCCGGACCGATTCCGGGATCGGCGCGCTTTGCCTGCCCGCCGTAACCAGGTCGAAGTCTTCCGCCAACGCTTCACCGTTATGCTGAAAAAGATGCCAGGGATAACAGATGAGCCGGCCGTGAACGATCAACCGGTCGACGACAGCCTGCGTAAGCGGCCCGCGCCCCGTTTCTTCCCGGATCAGCGCCGCCAATGCCCGTGTTGGCAAGAGATTGGCTGGCAGCGCCGGTCCGCGGGACAAGGGTCCGGTGGAGAAATTACCCGCACCCAGCAACCGCTCCCATTTCTCGCGAAAGGTCAGGATACCCATGCGGAGATCGAGGACCGGCCGCACCGCGGTAAACGGAAGGAGATCGCCCGTACAGGAAGTATCTTCAAATAACAGCATGGGGGCCAAAACTAAAGAAAATTCAATCAACCCCATCGAACTTCGTCGGACCCGCTTCGACAGGCATGCGCATCGCCAAAAAAAACCCCCTCGATTAACGAAGGGGAAAAATGTGTGACAAAAAAATTCCGCTATTTGGTCTTCTTCTCGTAACGTTTCTTGAACTTGTCGATCCTTCCCGCGGTATCGACCAGGACATTCTTACCGGTAAAGAAAGGGTGGGATGTATTGGAAATTTCCAATTTGATCAGCGGGTATTCGTTACCGTCCTCATATTTGATTGTCTCACGGGACTGCGCGGTTGACCTGCTCAGAAAGGCAACCCCGTTACTCATATCCTTGAAAACAACCATCCGGTAACCTTTGGGGTGAAGATCTTTTTTCATAATCTGTTCTGTTTGAGAGTTGTACGGATTTGGCCGTACGATTTTTATTCTTTGGCTGGCAAAGGTAGGGATTAATTTTCGTCCGGTCAAATTAAATTGGCCTTCGGCGGCGCGGCGCCGGCCCGCCTAATTGCGCATATTCACGTATTGCAGCGCAATTCCCAGGTTTGCCCCGCTGCATAGCTTGATGACCGCCTGCAGGTCGTCGATCTTCTTCCCCGTCACGCGGACCAGATCGTCCATGATCTGCGACTGGACTTTCAGCCCCGAATCCTTGATCAGTTTTGTGACCTTCTTGGCATCCTCCTGTTTGAGTCCGTTGCGCACCGGCACCTCCTGGCGGGTAACTTTTCCGCTTTGGTGGGCTTCTTTTGTAAGATCGAACGCCAGCGGATCCAGACCCTGTTTCATCGAGCGGCTGATCAGCACGTCCACGATCTGCTTCAGTTTCATCTCGCTTTCCGCCTCCAGGTCGATCTTCATGTCTTTCTTGTTCAGCTCGATCCTGACGGGCGAATCCTTGAAGTCAAACCGGTTGGTGATCTCCTTTTTGGTGACGTTGACGGCGTTGTCCAGTATTTGTTGGTCGACTTTACTGACGATATCAAAGGATGGCATATTTGCGGGTTATGCACAAATTTAGGGATTAATTCCCGTTGCCGCCGGTCTTAACCCGGCTTTCCTCTTCGCCCGCGCCGCCGTTCCGGCGTCCGTTGCCCATGCCTTTTAACGGCTTTCCGAAGTTATAGGTAAAGGTCACCCCTACCTGCCGGCTGTCGCGCCGGTTGTGGAAGGTTGCGTCGGTCTCCTGGAAATTGATATAACCATGCACCTGGTTGGTATACAGGAAGTCCCGGACGGAAAGCTTCAGGCTGCCCTTGTCCTTGAGGATCTTTTTCGACACCGCGACCGTTCCCTGGCCCATCGGATCCACGATAATCTGCCCTTCGACCCCCTTTGTGCGGTAGAACCCGGACAGTTCGCCGGCCCAGCCATGATTGAAATGGAACTGGTTATTGAGGTTCAGCAATAGTGTCGTCGCGGAAACGTCGATGTTAGATCCGTACAGCATGCCGGTGAATTTATTGTAGTTGACGTTACTATACGCAATGGCCGTCCACCACTTCGTCACCGGGATCTGGGCGCTTACCGCGATCCCTGCGTTCTGCCGGCTCCCGATATTCCCGTTCCTTACGATGGTAGCCTGACCCGACTGCTGAAAGGTCTCGGTAAAGAAATTGACGGTATAGCTATAGTTCAGGGTCGTCGTCAGCCAGTGCTTGTACGTATGCGCAACCTCCACGTTGTTCGTGTATTGCGGTTGGAGATAGGGGTTACCTGCCTGGTACGTATACTGATCGAGGAAGAACAGGAACGGGTTGAGGTCCTGGTATGCGGGACGATCGATGCGGCGGCCGTAATTCAGCGTAAAAGTGTTCTTCTCGTTCACGTCGTACGTCACGTAAAGTGTCGGGAAGAGATTGACGTAGCTCCGCGAAAAAGTGGAATCATTGTTGACCACCGTAAGACCGTTGCCAAGCTGATGGCCGGAATAATTGGTATTTTCTGCGCGTAGTCCGGCCTGTACCGTCCATTTCTTCCCATATTGTTTGGTCATCGTCACATAAGCGGCGTTGACATTCTCGCGGTACAGAAAAGCGTTTGTCTTGGTCGTGTCCACTTCCGGCTTGCCGCTCACAACGTCATAATAGTCGGCGGTGTTATCGGTATTGACATAGCTGAATTTCAGCCCTGTTTCCAGTTTGTAGCCTTTTGCCAGCGGGCGGGTATAATCGGTCTTGAACGTATAGATGTTTATGCTGCTTGGCAAATGGCCGGTAAGGATCGACTGATCGAGCAGGTCTTTGTTCGGCGAAAACGTCTGGTTGTTGAAATACTGGTCGCTGACCGAGGAATAGCGGACATAATCCAGGTCGGCGGTCAGCTCGCGCCCGGCAGAATCGTAGGTGTGCCGGAAGTTCAGGTTCGCCGAGATATTCTTCCAGGTGGTCGTATTTGTGTTCGGCGAATAAACAAGCGAATCAACGGCATAACTGGGGTCGAGCAACTGGATATTGCTGCCGGATATGTTTTGCTCCCGGTTCTGGAATCCGCTGATGACAAAGCCAACGGTCGTCTTTTTCGAGGCGTAATAGTCCATTCCAAACTTGATATTGCCCTCCGGGTTTATAAAGTGCATGGAGGTGGTTTGCTGAAAGATCGAATTGACCGTGTGCGCGGCGTTCGTGTCCAGGTATTTCCGTTGGATGTTCAGCACCTGAAAACCCTCCCAATGGGCGTAACCGGCATTCAGGAAGAAATTGAACTGGCCGGTACGATAGTTCAGGTTGACGCTTCCGCTCGGCTTCGGGTATACCCCCTGGATATGGGTCAGGTTGAGATTACCGTTAAAACCCTGCATTTTGTTCTTCTTTGTCTTGATATTGATGATCCCTGAATTCCCGGCTGCGTCGTATTTGGCCGACGGATTGGTCATCAGCTCGATCTGGTCAATGGCAGAAGCAGGCAGGCTGCGCAGGTAGTCAGCCAGTTGTGTTGCCGACAAGTAGGTCGGTTTCCCGTCGATCATGATGGTCACTCCCTGCTTGCCCTTTAAGCTGATATTGTCGTCTTTGTCAAGGGTTACGCCCGGAGCTTTTTCCAGCACGTCCATCGCCGTACTGCCCGCGTTGGACGGGGATGCATCGACATTTATGATGGTCCGGTCGGCTTTTTGCTCGATCGGGGGCCGTTTTCCAACCACCGATACGGCTGCCAGACTGCCTCCGGTTCCGGTCAGCACCAATGGCGGTATGGTCCGCGCATTCCGACCGGCAATTTCGACCGGCTGGGAATACTTGGGGTTGTGTCCGACGAATGTCGCGAGCACCAGGTATTTATCGTCGGCCACATCGGAAAAAACGAAATGTCCAGCCTTATTGGTTACGGTTTCCTTAATGCGGGATGAATCCGCCGCCTTCAGGAGAGTGACGGTGACAGCTTCCAGGGGCTGTCCTTTATCATCTATAATATTGCCCGAGATCTTGCCGCCGGAAAGCGGATCCGGGTCGAAATTAACTTTGGCGCTTGGTTGCGCCGCTGCAAACAGTCCGGATAAGGTCAGAAGAATTGCGATCAGGGAGATGTGTCTCATAAAGCTATTTTGTTGATATAGTACTATTTGTTAGTTATTACAATGCAAAGATAACTACTTTGCATAACATAGTATATTGCTTTGTGTTGAAAGGCCGTTAAACTTGATAACTGGCAGTTTCTCGTCGATTAAAGTTGCTCGAAATTACCCGCCGGCAGGCTCACCGCGAATTTTTGTTGACCAATGACCCGGATTTGGTGACCATCAGTTAACGGGGCGATCGTTTGCTCACGTCACTATCTGACGCAAAAAGGGCCGCTCCGTTACAGCGTTCTGGACGTAAATGATAAAAGGAAAGATAGTAGGACCGGCGGCTGTTTATGCGGGCGATCGCGGTTCTGACGGGATGCCCGTTTTGCGCCTTTTCAATGCCCACAGAATGGCTAATCCGGCGATCACCAGCCCGAAAGAGATCAATTCAGCCTGGGTGGGGTGGCCCGGAAGAAACTGGTATCGGCTATTGACCCGGATATGCTCGATGACAAATCGCTCTATTCCGTTAAGGATCAAGTAAATTCCAAATAAGTACCCGGGTGTTTTCAGCCGCTTGCGGATTGCCCAAAGCGCTCCGAACAACACGAGACACATCAGGGTCTCGTACACCGGGGTTGGGAATACCGGTATCGGAAGTTGATTACAATAATCGCCGCCACATCCGGGAATCCGGACATTCCCCAAGGCGTCGATCACATTATGCGGGTAGGAATACGCAAAAAGCCAATTGGGTAAGAAGCTCGGAGCCTTGACCGCCAGATGTGGTATTTGGTCCAGGCCGTGCAAATGCAAGTCACTAAAGGCAGAAGCATACGAATTGGAAAACTGCCCGATCGTGCGGTCATATTCTCCCGGCTGCGCCAAAACCGCCTTCCCGGTGTGTAAGTCGGTGATATAAGCGCTGTTCAGGATCCCCCAATCCCCGTCACCGGATACCTGGCAGCCGATCCGGCCGATAGCGTAAGCGAGCATCAGGCCGGGGGCCGCAGCATCGTTTAATTGCCAGAACCCGATGCCATGCTTTTTGGCATACCACCAGATCGCAAGCGCGGCGCAGATCAATCCGCCGTAAAAGGTCAGTCCGCTGAAAGAGAACAAAGAGCCGACCGGGTCTCTTACAAAATCATCCCAGGTTTCAAAGCTGTTGAAAACCTTGGCGCCGATAAAACCAAAAATAAAGGCATATATCGTCAGGTCCCCCACCCGGTCGTGCGGCCAGATCCGGATCGTCTTTTCCTGCGGTTGAGGCAACTTTTGTTTGTTCTTTTCATACCATTTGAGCCCCGCGAATAACAGGCCCAACGCAAAGCCGGCCGCCAGGCTTCCCTGGCCGCTGAGGATGTAATCCTGGATCTTGAAGTCTGGACCGGCATTCATGGTGAATAGGCCGATCAGCTTGAAACCCAATATGAAACCAAGCAGGAAATTCAGTAGGAGCTCCCCGGCGCTCGCGGGTTTCCCGATCAGAACGACTTCCTCCCGGCTTTGCAATAACCCCTCCCGTTCCTTCCGCATCAATTCCTTTGTCAGAACGACGGCCGCAGCGATAAAAGAGAGCGCCACAAAAAAACCGAATGAGTTGATAAATCGCAACCAGTTCAACCAGCCGGGAACCCGACCAAAAAGATCCGAAAAGGCATAATAAAGATTGGGATACATAGTTCTATGGCAGTTTGCCTGCGCTGCGCAAACCTACATTAAAATCCGGTACCCCCGCCATCAAATTTAATTTTCCACATCACACTAAATTTTGGGCATTCTCGTTCCACAACAACGTTCCACGGGGAACGTTTTTCCGCCGAAATCCGCTACCTACCTATATTTCATAGCTTTTCCCCAATTGTGCACAAAAACTTTACGCCAGCGGCATAAAAAAAGGCCGTCGCAAAGCGGCGGCCTGGCTGGTAATGTCGTGATCCTCAGTTAACAGTATTCATCGAATGCGGCAATTAAATTATGGGCGATCAGCTGTGCCGGCCGGCCCTCGATCTGATGCCGTTCGATCATGTGCACCAATACGCCGTCCTTGAACAAGGCGATGGATGGCGATGACGGCGGGTAAGGAAGCAAATGTTCCCGGATCGTCGTAACCGCTTCCGTATCAAAACCCGCAAAACTCGTCGTTAAAAAATCGGGCTTCTTCTTTCCGTTGGCTACCGCCATCAATACACCCGGTCGGGCCGAACCGGCCGAACAACCGCAAACCGAATTTACCATAACCAGGGTTGTTCCCGGCTTTGACAATTGTTGATTGACTTCATCGGAGGTCAGCAATTCGTGGAAACCATTGTCCGTCAGCTCCTCCTTCATCGGCAGTACTATTTGCTCTGGATACATCTTATTCTGTTTTTTTGAAAACCGGCCAGGGGCCGGCGGAGTAATAACGCAAAGGTAACGCAAAAGTTCTGTAACTCGACAGAGCCTGGTTATCCTGGACGATGGATCTCAATGTGAAATATTGTCACTACCCTCGGCGAAAATCTGCTCTTATGTCATGTAGGAGCCGCCCCGGTTTGCCAGTTCGGCCTGATACCGGCCGATTATGGCCGATGGTATGCCGTTTGATCTTTGGGGGTACAACAAATCGCTAACAAAAATAATTAATCGTATGACACTCGTAAAAGTAAACAACAACGGACATCGGAGCCTCTCCCAGTTCGTCGATGAATTCTTCCAGGGTTTCCCCGCAAAAGAAGAAAGCTTTGGTTTTCCTCCGGTCAATATCCATGAAACTGCGGATGCGTACCATCTGGAGCTGAGCGCCCCGGGCCGTACCAGGGAAGATTTCAAGCTGTCCCTCGATAATGGCCAGCTGACCATCGGGTTTGAAAAACAGGATGAAACCCGCACCGAAGAGTACAAAACAATCCGCAAGGAGTTTTCCTTCCGGAGCTTTAAACGCAGCTTTAATCTCGATGATCGGATCGACACCAATGGGATCCAGGCCAAATATGAAAATGGTGTCCTTAAGCTTTTGCTCCCCAAAAAGGAAGAAAAGAAGGAAACGGTCAAACAAATTGCCGTTCAGTAACCCGGAATTGCAGAAAAATTGTTGAGTTTGTAGTTGCAAGGACTTGGTTGTGGCAGGCCGGTCTCATCTCGCCGATGGACCGGCCTCTTTTTTTGACTTTTTTAGCATTGATTGTTTTAATTTCGCCATTCAAACCCATGTAATCCAATCACACATGATGAAACCTTTGCTAAGGCTATGGCTATTGTTGTTGGTAGTTGTTATCGTTTCAGAACAGGGGTTAGCTCAAATTCCCACCTTTCATGCGCCGCTGCAATTGCAGGATACCACCGTCAAACCCGAGGATACGCTACGCATCCGCAATCTTAATCCCTATTTTTCCCTCCATGTCGATTCCAGCCTCGGCTATCAACTGGAGATCAACCGCGACCCGGGTCGCTATTTCTTCTTTATGAAGGATGCGCCCGTCGGAATGAAAATAAAGGAAAACGGGCTGATCACTTTTCGCGCCGACAAATCGTATTTCCTGTCCGGCCGGCTGAAATATGACGTGCAGTACAAGGTTAAGATCGGGGTACAAAACCTCGATAACCCAAAAGACCGCATCGACACCTCCTTTACCATCCAATTCTTTACTACCGACGTCATTCCTTCTCACGTCAAGCCGACGGTTAGCGGGCTCCTGACCATTGACGAAGGCGACACCATTAACTTCCGGATACAGTGCGAAAGCGGCACCTATCCCATCGAATCCATCAATTTCTATTCGAACGTGCCGATCCGTGGCAATTCGAATGTCGCAAAATGCGATGACCTTTTTACCTGGTCACCCCCTTATGATTTTGCAAAAGAGACCGACTCGGGAAAAACAAAGCTCCTGATCCTCTATTTTGTCGGTACCAATAAGATGTTCCAGCATGATACGGCTGTCGTTAAGATCTATGTCAGGGACGCGCTCAATTATCCCTATGCAAAAGACGACTATAACCAGACCGTAAAAAATATCCGCGTTTACATGCTTCGGCTGAAATACGCTTTTTTCCAGCTGGATAAAAAAGTCAAGCATACCCGCAACACCCGCCAGGGTTTTGATATTACGGCCGCCGCCACCGGTCTCGGGGGAACCGTCGCCACCGCTTCCAATAATATGACGACGGGCGAGATCCTCCCCAGTGTCGGCGTCGCCATGGTGCCCGTAAAAGAAACCGCCGCACCGCCGCTGACCGCAGAACAGAACCAGGCGACCCTCGTCCGCGCCGCAGTCAAACGCCTGGATTACATGATCCATGAAAATTCGCTTATCGGCGACAAAGATCCCGAAATCACCAAGAAGACCGCCGCCTTAAAGGCAGAGTTAAAACAGACCCAGGTCCAGCTCATCGATGTACCGCTGGAGGAGACGAGCAGCATGACGGAAGAACAGCTGAACGCCTATTTCGACAACCCGAAAGTCAACAAGAAATACCGGATGAAACATTAGACATACCCGAGTATCTTGAGCATGCTTTGCGCCGTCTGTTCCTTGGCATACAGCCAGTCGGTCAGTTTCCCATTCTTGTCATGCCCGACGATCACATGCTTTGGCGAAGGGATCAGACAATGTTTGATCCCACCGTATCCACTGATCTGATCCTGGTAGGCGCCGGTATGAAAGAATCCCAGGTACAAGGGTTCGCCGTTGACGATCTTTGGCAGGAAGACTTCATTGATGTGTTCTTCCGAATCATAATAGTCGTGGCTGTCACACGTGATCCCACCCAATACCACGCGCTGATATTCCACGTCCCACTTGTTGATCGGCAGCATCAGGAACCGTTCGCCGATCCCCCAGGTATCCGGAAGCGTGGTGATAAACGACGAGTCGATCATATACCAGATCTCCCGGTCATTTTGCATCTTCTGGCCGATAACACTATAGATATGCGCCATGCTCTCGCCCACGGTATAGCTGCCAAACTCGGTGAAGATATGCGGCACCGGAACATTATTGCGCTTGCAGGCTTTTTTGATATTGTGGACGATCTCGTTGATCATGAATTGGTAATCGTACTCAAAACCGAGGGAGTGCTTTATCGGAAAGCCGCCGCCGATGTTGATCGAATCCAGCTCCGGGCATATCTTTCGCAACTGGCAGTACAGATTGATCACCTTATTCAGCTCGCTCCAATAATAGATATCGTCCTTGATGCCTTTATTCAAAAAGATATGGAGCATTTTGAGTTGGAACCGGTCCTCATTCCCCTCGATCTTGTCTACATAGAATTCGAGGACGTCGCGTGCGCGAAAACCAAGCCGGGAGGTATAGAAGGGGAAGGTCGGCTCCTCTTCCGCAGCCACCCGGATCCCCAGTTTGAACGGCACTTTCACCGATCGCTTGTATTGCTGCAACTCGTCTTTGTTGTCCAGGATCGGGATCACATTCCGGAACCCCGCGTTCAGCAGCGAAGCGATCCTGCTCGTATAGGTCTTCTGCTTGAACCCGTTGCAGATGATATAGGTATCCTTGGTGATCTTTTTACGCGCATAAAGCTTTTTGATGATCTCGATGTCATACGCGTAGGATGTTTCCAGGTGGATATCGTTCTTTAGCGCCTCTTCTACGATAAAGGAGAAATGCGAGCTCTTTGTACAGTAGCAGTAAAAATATTTTCCTTCGTAGCGATGCTTCTTGATCGCCGCGGCAAACATCTTCTTCGCCTTGTTGATCTGCATTCCGATCTTTGGCAAATAGGTTAGCTTGAGGGGTGTACCATATTTGTCAATCAGCGTTTTCAGATCGAGCCCGTTAAATTGGAGATAGTGGTCCTTGACTTCGAAACCTTCCTGCGGGAAGTTGAACGTTTGTGTCACCAGGTCGGTGTACGTGTTGTTCTGCTGTGCCTGATCCAGTTTCGTGTGAATTTAATGGTTAAAGTAATTGTGGGAATTAATGGCGCAAAAATATATAAAAAAACGTATCAACTCCCGCAAATTAAGAACGCCCCCTTCCGGGGGCGTTCCTGGCGAACAATCTTTATTATTTTGTCATTTTACCGAAGCTACCAGCTTTTTAAACGTTTCCGGCTCGTTCATCGCCAGGTCAGCCAGTACCTTCCGGTCAAGACCGATCCCTTTCTGAGCCAGTTTATGGATAAAGACCGAGTAGGTCAGCCCTTCCGCCCGAACGGCGGCATTGATCCGCGCAATCCACAGCGTCCGGTATTCCCTCTTCTTCAGTTTCCGGCCGACATAACGGTATTGAAGACCCTTCTCGAGGACGTTTTTGGCTACGGTGTATACATTTTTACGTTTGCCGTAGAATCCCTTTGCCTCTTTCAGAATGCGTTTCCGGCGGGCGCGGGAAGCAACGGCGTTTACAGAACGTGGCATATCTTACAAGTTTGAATAAGTTAGAAAAATTATTTAAGCCTCAGGAGCCTTTTTACAAAATCCAGATTGGCCGCCGAAACTTCGCCTTTCTTGCGCATCAGGCGCTTGCGCTTTTTGGATTTCTTCGTAAGAATGTGACGCTTGAACGCTTTTTGGTGGGTAATTTTGCCGGTGCCCGTTACTTTGAACCGCTTTTTGGCACTCGAATTCGTTCTAACCTTTGGCATTGGGGATGCATTTTTGCTTGATTCCCTGCTGGCGGATCACACGGGTGACCACTTATGGAGCCATTTGGGGCTGCAAAGCTATGAAAAAAGCCGCAATATTGCGGCTTTTTCCCAAATCTGGCCAAAAATTTATGCGGTTTTGTCCTTTTCCTTCTTTTTCTGCGGTTTGGGAGCCCAAATGGCCAGCATTCGCTTGCCTTCCATCTTGGGCATGCCCTCCAGCACCCCGGAGTCATTGAGCCGCTCGGCAAACTTCAGCAGCAGCAACTCGCCCCGTTCCTTGAACTGGATCGCCCGGCCCTTGAACTGAACATATGCCTTCACCTTATTCCCTTCCTTCAGGAACTTCTCGGCATGTTTCGCCTTGAAGTCGAAATCATGGTCGTCCGTATTCGGGGTGAACCGGATCTCCTTCACTTCGGAGGCCTTGCTCTTGGCCTTCATCTCCTTTTCCTTCCGCTTCTTTTCGTAAAGGAACTTATTATAGTCGATGATCTTACAAACGGGGGGATCGGCATTGGGGGAGATTTCGACAAGGTCGAGACCCTGGTCCTGCGCCATCTTCAGGGCTTCCTGCACCGAATACACGCCAACTTCTACATTGTCGCCTACCAGTCGCACCTGCGGAACCCTGATCATATGATTGGTACGGTGCTCTTGTTGCTGCTCTTTTCTGAATCGTGGATTAAAATTCCCTCTTGGGGGTCTTGGTGGTCTTGGTGGAAATGCCATTTACTGTTTTTAAACCCGGCCTCCTTCCCTGGGGGAAGCCGTAAAATTTTTTTATTTTCTTTTATTCACGCCCTTAGGGATTAGGGACGCGTTCTTTGATCTCGTGCTGCACATCGGCAATGAACTCCTCGATGCCCTTGACCCCCAGGTCGCCTTTGCCCTGGCGTCTGACGGCTACTTTCCGGTCATTCATTTCCTTTTCTCCGACCACCAACATGTAAGGAACCCTGGCCAGCTCCGTATCCCGGATCTTCTTGCCGATTTTCTCACTGCGGTCATCCACCTCCACACGAATATCCGCATTTTTAAGCATACCTGAAAGACTTTGTGCATATTCCAGCGACTTATCGGTGATCGGCAGGATCTTTACCTGCAAAGGAGCCAGCCAGACCGGAAATTTGCCCGCATAATGCTCCAGCAGGAAGCCGATAAAACGTTCATGGGTGCCCAGCGGCGCCCGATGGATGATCAGCGGGGTCTCCACGTGGTTGTCCTTATTGGTATATTCCAGCCGGAACCGCTTGCCCTGGGCAAAGTCCACCTGGTTGGTCGCCAATGTGAACTCCCGGCCGATAGCGCTCCAGATCTGGACATCGATCTTGGGGCCGTAGAAGGCCGCTTCATCCGGCACTTCCACGTACGGAGTGTTCGTCCGGATCAGCACATCCCGAACCAACGCCTCCGTTTCTTTCCAAAGTTCGGGCTCGTCGATATATTTTTTACCCAATTTGGAGGGCTCGTGCGTACTGAACCGCATGATGTATTTCTCCACCCCGAAGATCGAAAAGTATTTCAGGTACATCTCGTTGACCGCCCGGAACTCTTCATAGAACTGGTCTTTACTGCAATAAATATGCGCATCGTTCATGTGAAGACAACGGACACGCATCAGTCCAAACAACTCACCGCTTTGCTCGTACCGGTAACAGGTCCCATATTCCGCCAGCCGGTACGGGAGGTCCTTATATGACTTCTGTTCAGCTGCGTATATCTTATGGTGATGCGGACAATTCATCGCTTTCAGATAGTATTTCTCCCCTTCCAATTCCATCGGCGGGAACATACTCTCCTGATAATAAGGCAAGTGACCGCTCGTAATGTACAGGCTTTCCTTGGCGATATTTGGGGTAACGACCCGCTTGTATCCGGCCTTTTCCTCGGTGTCCTTGGCCAGCCGCTCGAGTTGTTCGATCACCACAGCCCCGTTTGGCATCCAAAGCGGAAGACCCGGCCCAACCTGGTCGTCAAACGTAAAAATGCCCAGCTCCTTTCCCAGTTTCCGGTGATCCCTTTTTTTCGCCTCCTCCAGCATCTGCAAATATTCGTCCAGTTCTTTCTGCGACGGGAAGGTCACGCCGTATATCCGGGTCAGCTGCTTATTCTGCACATCACCTTTCCAATAGGCGCCGGCAATGTTAGTCAGCCGCACCGCTTTGATAAACCCCGTATTCGGAATATGCGGGCCGCGGCAGAGGTCGGTAAAATTTCCCTGGGTATAGAACGTGATCTGCCCGTCCTGCAAATTCTCCAGCAGGTCGAGTTTGTACTCATCCCCCTTTTCCGAAAAGTATTTGACCGCTTCCGCTTTGCTGATCTCTTTTCGGCGATAGATCTCACCCGCCTTTGTCAGCTCGGCCATTTTTACCTCCAGCTTGCGAAGATCGTCCTCGGTGATCTGGCGTCCGCCCAGGTCCATATCGTAGTAGAAGCCGCCGGTGTCGACGGCCGGACCGACCCAAAATTTGGCGCCGGGAAATAAGGATTCCACCGCCTCCGCCATCAGGTGGGCGGAAGAATGCCAGAAAGTCGATTTGCCTTCCGCATCCGACCAGGTCAATAGTTTCAGGGTGGCATCCGTAGTGATCGGACGCGTCGCATCCCATACCTGCCCATTGACGTTGGCGGCGAGAACTTTTCTCGCCAACCCCTCACTGATGGACCGCGCGATTTCCAGCGCGGTGACGCCGCTTTTATATTCTCTGACGGCGCCATCCGGAAAAGTGATCTTGATCATAAGGGTGCAAAATTAACAAACTCTTGTCAATCTGAAGGTGCCGGGACCACCCTGATTTGACAAATGGTAGGGTCTAAAACCGATTATTTATTTAATTTGCCAAAAAGGACACCGTAGGACATGCAGAGATTATTGACCTTTCTCCTTTTCATTACACCGCTGTTTGCCTGCGCTCAGGACCTGACCGGCGTCTGGCAGGGTCATTTCAGCTCGGGGCAGGGGGTACACTCCTCGCTATTCGATATCTACAACCGGTATAAGTTTGAAGTTCAGATCGCCCAAAATGACAAAAAATTCGAAGGCGTCACGTATTCGTATCTCTCGTCGATATTCTATGGCAAAGCCGCTGCCGCAGGTACCGTCAACCAGAAAACCGGAAAGGTAATCTTGCAGGAAGGCAAACTCCTCGAGGTCCGGCAGCAATTCGGCGATATTGTTTGTATCATGACGTGCTTCCTCCAGTACACCAAATCCGGCGACGAAGAATTTCTCGAAGGGAAATACGTCAGCATGAATGTCAAGGATTCTTCCAACTGCGGTCACGGTACCGTCTTTCTCCGGAAAGTACCTACGTCCGACTTTTATGAAGAGCCTTTTCTGGTCGAACGGAAAAAGGAATTGAAGCGGGAGGAGCTTGCAAGGGAAAAACCGGAGGTCAAAGCGCCGCCTATCCGCAGGATAGCACCTCCCCACGCGGACAGCACGCGTCTTGCCGGCTTAACCCGCAAGCGGGCCGCGAAGCCTCCGGTTTCGAACCGCCTCCTGACCGCCGGCCGTCATCCCGATAGCGCGGTCGCCCGCCATACCCCGAAACCGGCAACACACCGGCCGCAAACCCCCGCTCCGACAGCGCCGGCGCTGGCACGCGCATCCATACCGCAGCGGTCGTCGACGAATCCGATGGCGGACAGCGGAACCGGCCTGAGCCATAAATTCCCGACCATAACTCCACGCATTCTGCTCGATCGCTCCAACACGCTCGTCCGCTCGCTGACAGTGAATACCCGTGAAGTCGTGCTGAACATCTATGACGACGGCATCATCGACAATGACACCGTCTCGGTATACCTGGACAACAAAAGGGTGATCGACCATGCGATGCTGACAGACAGACCCCTTGTACTTACCCTGCATCTGGATGAAGACAATGACTATCATGAACTGGTGATGGTAGCGGACAACGAAGGGACGATCCCGCCGAACACCTCGCTGATGATCGTAAAGGCCGGAGACAAGGAATATAAGGTGAATATCAGTTCCAGCCTGCTGCGGAACGCCACCGTCACTTTTAAGTACGTAAAACCAAACTGATATGCGCAGTCTCCTTCTGCCGGTCCTGCTGACCCTCACCGGCATCGGCCGCGGCGAAGACCTAAACGGGATCTGGAAAGGAACGCTGACGCAAGGCCCCGGCGGCTGCTACCCGCAATACTACCTCGAGCTGCAGATCAATTTTAGCGATGACCATCTTACAGGAAAAGCATATGACTATTTTGACCGGGAGCATTTTGTCAAAATGAGCTTCACCGGCCGCTACAACCCGAAGACCCATCGACTGGTATTGATCGAGAACCGGGTGTTGCAAGCCGTGATCCCCGTCGAATGCGAGGCCTGTATTAAGACGTACGATCTTAACTATTCGAAGAACGGCGACCAGGAAGAACTTAACGGCGATTGGAAAGGCGTATACTCCGACAAGAAACTGGTCTGTCCGCCCGGACAGATCAGGCTTAAACGGGCCACCCGGTCGGACTTTCCCACTGATATCGAACAATCGGATACGCTCATCGCCCTCCAGAAAACCCTTCACCTGCAGCCACGGGAACAGAACCTGATCAAGACCGTTACCCTCCACAGTGCCGACGTAAAGATCGACCTGTATGACGACGCGATTATCGATCATGATACCGTTACCGTACTCATCAACGATAAACTGCTGCTATACCGCCAGATGCTCACCGACCGGCCATTGACCATTCATTTCAACGCCTTCCCCAATGTCGTGTATGAGCTGGTGATGTATGCGGATAACCTCGGGGATATCCCACCCAATACCGCTTTGCTGATGGTGACGTCCGGGGAGGAGAAATACAAGGCATTTATGTCTTCCAGCGAGCAGAATAGCGCGACCATCCGGTTTGTATATAAGCCCTGATGCACGCCGCCGCCCCGCTTCGCGGGGCGGCGCTGGCTACTTTTTGCCAAAATCGAGCGAATCGGTCACTTCCCCGCAGGTTAGCATCTTGGACCCGTATGTCGGGTGCTTCTTGCCCAAATACGGATTGACGATCGCGGGAGTATTGCTGAGCCAGAATCCTTCGGCCGAATCCCCGAATGCCATCGGACATTTAATATGATATAATTTCTCACCGTCATACTGCACCGCCCTTACCAGGTCATAGAGCTCGCTTGTCAGCATGTCGAAGGAATGCCGCCGGCCGGCGATTCCCGTTTCACCGACAAACCCTTTCGCCTCCGCCTCCATACTCGCCGCCAGACTCTTCGCCGTCATCACGATGCCGCTGTCCGCCTTTAACAATCGAAGCGGCAAACTGTCCGCGCTGGACGCCACCCGCGACGCCGCCTGGTCGGCCTTGACCGTATCCCAGTCCACGAGGGCATCCCTGACCGAAAAGTATTCCGTCATAAGCCCGGCAAACGCCGAGTCGAATCGGGTGGAGTTTTTACTGATCCTTAATGCCTGATCCGGCGGGAGACCGGGCTGGGTTTTTTTGTCCGACAACAACTTATACACCAGCAACCCGGCCACAAGAATAATAATGATCAGTATAACCAGTTTCCGCATGAAAGAAAGTTTTGCCGAAGGTAAGCCACTGGGCTAAATTTGCATACCATTTTGTAAAAATTCATGTTAGCAGGACTACAGAACGTAACCTTCGAATTCGGCGCCAGGGTGATCGTAAAGGACGCCACCTGGCATATCCAGCCCAATGAGCGCATCGGCCTGATCGGCTATAACGGAACCGGAAAATCCACCTTGTTGAAATTATTCGCCGGGGAGTATCTCCCTTCCGCCGGCACCGTCGAACGAAGCCGCAGCACCACGATCGGCTATCTCCATCAGGACCTGTTGAGTTTTGATACAAACGGTTCTATCCTGGAGGTTGCCATGACGGCATTCGAACGGGTTCAGGAGCTGGAAAAGGAAATCGATTTGCTGGGTAAACAACTGGAGAACGATCCCGACAACGAAACGCTCCTGCATCAGTATACCGACGCACTGCACGAGATGGATACCCTCGACGGCTACACCATCCGGAACCGATCGGAAGAGATCCTGCAAGGGTTGGGGTTTTCGAATTCGGATCTGTCCAGGCCCTTTCGCGAGTTTAGCGGTGGTTGGCGGATGCGCGTGCTCCTGGCCCGGATGATCCTGCAAAAGCCCGACCTGCTCCTCCTCGACGAACCGACCAACCACATGGACCTGCCTTCGATCGAATGGCTGGAAAAATACCTCCAGCACTACCAGGGTTCGGTAGTCATCGTAAGCCATGATAAGTACTTCCTGAATCGTATGGTGACCAGGATTGTCGAGCTCTATCAAAAGGAATTGCACATCTACAACGGCAACTATAGTTTCTACGAAACCGAAAAAGTCCAGCGCATCGAGCTCCAGCAGCGGGCGTTCGAGAACCAACAGGAGTATATCCGGCAGCAGGAACGTTTTATCGAGCGTTTCCGCGCCAAAGCCACCAAGGCGGCAGCAGCCCAGTCGGCCATGAAACGATTGGAAAAGATCGAGCGAATAGAAGACGTCGAGATCGAGCGGCCCAATATCCGCATCAACTTCCGGATCGACAAAACCCCCGGCCGCATCCTGGCAACCCTCAAACACGCCACGAAGAAATTCGGCCCCCTGACGATCGTAGAGAACGCTTCGGCGGAGATCGACCGCGGAGATAAGATTGCCCTGATCGGCGCCAACGGGAAGGGCAAGTCCACCCTCCTGCGGATGATAGCGGGGACCGAACCATTCACGGGGGAACGTATCTGGGGTCATAACGTGGAAGAGAGCTTCTATGCGCAACATCAGTTGGAGGCGCTGGATGTCAATAATACGCTGCTGGAGGAAATGCAGCTGTGTGGAAGCCAGAAGACGGACCTCGAACTCCGCGCGCTGCTTGGGTGCTTTCTGTTCAGCGGCGACGATGTGGAGAAAAAGATCAAGGTGCTGAGCGGCGGCGAGAAAGCCCGGGTCGCGCTCGCGAAAACGATTATCAGCAAAGCGAATTTCCTTCTGCTTGATGAGCCGACCAACCACCTCGACATGCATTCCTGCGAGCTGCTGATCGAAGCACTTAATAAATATGAAGGCAGCTATCTGCTGGTGAGCCATGACCGTTATTTTATATCAAAAACCGCCAACAAGATCTGGGAGATCGACCATCACGGGATCCGCGAGTTCAAGGGCACCTATGAAGAATGGGTAGAATGGAATGAACGGCGCGCCACACAGCAGGCCGTGACACCACCCCCCGCTCCTTCTCCCCTTCCGCCTCCCAAACCGGAGGCCCCCGCCCCCATCAACAAAGAGGCAAAGAAGGAGCTCCAGCGCCAGCAACGCCTTTTCCAGGAGCTGGAAACAAAGATCGCGGGCCTTACTGCACAAAAATCCCGGCTGGAAGCATCTCTCGCCGATCCCTCGACGTATTCTGATAAAAATAAATTCATAACGGCGGAAACCGAATATAAGAAGACCGACGACGAACTCCGGAAAGCAAACCGTCAGTATGAACAAGTCTTCGACAAGATCGTCGAATTGGAGAAGACGCTTTGATACCATGAGAAGTGGCTTATTAATTCTCTTTTTGATCCTGGCGGCGTCTGTCTCCGGCCAACTTCCGCCGGGCGGCAGGCCAAAGATCGGCTTGGTACTGAGCGGCGGCGGCGCAAAAGGGCTGGCCCATATCGGCATTCTCAAGGCGATAGACTCCGCAGGTCTCCGGATCGACTATATTACCGGCACCAGCATGGGCAGCATCCTCGGCGGCCTCTATGCCATCGGCTATTCCGCCGATTCGATTGAAAAGATCGCCCGCGGGATCGACTG
>DATJWK010000107.1:0-32160 GCA_035501395.1 Puia sp. | reverse complement strand
CGGTACGATATGATCCGGCGCCGACCCGGTCGTAAAATAATAGGTGGTATCCTGATACCCGGAAGACCCGGCCGGAGTTACGAGCGTATTGTTCACCGACTCCCGAACCTGGCACTGGATATACATCTTATACCGCGTATGCGGCTGGAGCATAGTTGAAGGATATAACGAGCTACCCAGTCCGTCGGCTGTCATCGCAAACCCGCCACTATACCCTTCCCCTGCTGTCAGCGAATCGCTTCCATCCGGCTCCTCTTTGAATAGTTTGAATTGGGCCACCGAGAAGCGGAATGTCCGCGTGTAGGGATTAGCGTGATCCTTGTCTGCCGGCACCTGGATCGGATAATCCTGGTCGTTCATCGGCACACTGTAGGCCGCCGACGGATCGGCGAAAACGGTGGCGCTGTCTTTAGGCCCGATGTCCGTGATCATCTGGATGTCGTCGAGCGGGTTGAAAGGTATATTGCATTGCTCGCCGAAACTGAATGGGAAGTCCCCGCTGACGCTTACCAGACCGCCGAGCGCCGAGCCCTGCACATGTACCGTGCCGGCCACCCAGCTGGGATTCGGCAACCCAGCCTGCAAGGCGCACATAGCCTCATAGCTGACAAGGTCGACATCGCCATGAAAGAACCATGCGTCGACGTGCAGCCCGACATCGAGACTGAACCAGGCATAGAATTGCCCCATGCCATACCAGTTGTTCAACCCAAAGCTCCCATCCGGCTGCACGCATCCCCCGGGCGGATTCGTGACATGCTCGAGTGCCACATCGAATCCAAGTTCCGCACTCACCTGCGCATAGAGGAAAAGTAGGCTGAGATGGATATTGCCATGTACTTCAGCGCCAAACATAAATCCCGGGTTGGGTGGATTGGCGGTGCCGATAATGTGCAGCATCGTCGTGACCGAATTGTCGCTGCCACTCTTGTCTCCCTGCAGACTTGCTACTTTGTCCGGTAACGGGGGGAACGCAGGCAGTTCGGTGCCGGCATCAAAATACGCGGTGGCTCCGAGATCGACATACAATACATCCCCGGGACTGCCGATCTTAATGAGTTCAAGCGAAATCCGCTTATCCTGATCGGGTTGCCCGACATACAAAAAGTCACCGTCGGGACCGCCATGCATCCATAATGTGCCGCTTGCCGTCGCCACGAGGAACCGCACATCAACCCCGACGGTCAGATCATATGTCCGTTGCACAAAATCATACACCATCGTCATGGTCCCATTGACCAGGGCGTTGGAATTGTCCGGAGCGTTCGTAACGATATAACCTGACCCATCCATCCGCAGCTGCCCGAGACCGCCATTGACGATCGTCCCGGTAAGTGTTACCGAGGCGTTGCAGATGTCCGGCTGGAGCACCGCGATTAGCAGCTGGGCCTGGATCCCATCCGTATTCAGTTGCGGCACCATCGGGATGGTGCCCGGATTTGTCGACGGATGACTTCGGATCTCATCATCGCTCGGCGGGGTCAATGTCATATTATGAAACGCACCGCCGCCAAACCCGTTGACCGTCAACCCGGGTCCGATAACAATGCCCGCCGGTACGTAGACACTCCCGCCGATCGCCCAATAATGGAAACCACCCGACCCGGCGGTCGTTCCAAACTGTGCCGCGGCATTTAACTGCGCGAATACAAAATTCGCGCTCAGCGTGCCGCTGATCCCATCACCGTAGGTCGGATCATCGTTTCGGAAGATCAGGCTCCCTTTGACCGTCACCGGCCCTACTTCTCCATCGATCCCGACTGAATCACAATCTATTTTGTCAAAGCTTGCGCTCGCGGCCGCATTACCCGGCACGCGGATATCTCCGAGGATTCCCAGCCGTGCACCGCCACTCACGATCGACGCATCTCCAAAGCCGATCCCGATCTTCACATTGAAATAGACGCCGGCCTCCATATCGGTCAGGCTCTTTGGTTTAAAATACGGGGTGAAATCCGATAAAGCCAGACTGAAACCCGCAATCGACCCCTGTGACGACTCATCTTCCGCGCCCGCATCACCGCCGTTCGGCCCCGACGCGACCGCTCCCTCTAAACCCGAAGTAGCCGTCAGACTCGCTGGAATCGGCGCCCCGCCGCCCAAACTCCACTTTCCGGGGGTAAAAAAGAAACCCGCACCCGCACCTGCCGAGGTATCCGCCCGGTTCGCCATCGCCATGTCCTGGAACGTCAGCCCCGGCAACGTGACTTTGGGCATCCCCGATCTTTGGATCGTGATCCCGATATTTCCATTCAAATGCGTCTTCACCACCATTCCCGTGGCATCGGTCGAAATGACCAGCGATGAGTTCGGATCGAGATTGAGCTGCGCCATCCACAACGGTATATTAAGACTTCCGCTGGGCTGCACGACAAACTGATAATCTAATTTTCCATCAGCGCTATTCAGGGCACACGTGTATGCCAGCCCGTCGCTGCTGATCGGTAGACGGATCTTCCCCGTCATCGACATGCCGCTCTGAAAATTATTTTGCACGACGGCGATACCTATCTTGTCGATGGAGAACGCCCAGCCGCCCAGATTTCCGGTGCTGATGTCCATCACATTTGTCGCACTGATCTGAGTCGTCACCCCGCTGTTATCAAGAATAAAACCCGAAAAATTGATCGCCCCGGGCTTCGCGCCCGAAAAGTTTTGGAAGGTTGCCGGCAGCGACATGGAAAGCGACGGAATATAAAGCCCTTCGAAACCCGCATCCTCCGAACCCACATACCCTCCCGGGAAAGCGATCCCCGCGGGATTCTGTTTTGTCGAATGATCGAAGTACAACCCATCGGAATGGATCGGGAACCCCGGTAGCCCGGCCAGTTCGAAATCATTGTTTAGCGTCGCAGTTGCCACCCAGTCATTCCAGTCCGCAAAGTTGAACCGCGCATGGATCGAAGCCGGCGTCGTCAGCCGCTTGTCCGCCGCATCCACCGCTACGATCCCGGCCTTATTCTGGAATTGGATATCGGCATTGACAACGACATTTCCGAGCCCGCTGCCCGGATCCCAAGTCGCATAAGTCCCCTTCGACGTATCGACAGCACTGCCGCCAGTACCCGGACACGCGTTAAAGTCGAAATTCATTCCACCGGCATTATATGCCTTATCCTTTGGCAAGTATAACACCGGTCTTGATCCCGCTGACAACAGCGAGCTGGTCCCGATCGACACCCCTGTCCCCGCCAGCGGCAGCCACCCACCCAGATCAGGAACATTCAAATCAAAAAGAATGGACATATTCGTACAGGACGACCGGAAGCTGACTCCCATCACCGCCAGCGTGAATGGCGAGCCGCCAAGCGTTGTCGAAACCCCCAGCGGGAATCCCAACGCGCTGCCGCCATGTTCTCCATTGAGCAGATGTGCTCCATCATTCATCCTGGTTCGGATCGCGCTAAGTGCGCCGTCATCGAGACCGGTGAGCTGGCCGACCGGATCAAGTCCCCCAAATACGGACCACCCCGGGAAACCCGCATCCGTTGTCGTTAATGCCTCGCCGGCGTACACGACCTTGTCCGTGTTGACCCGCAGACTGTCAAAGCTGACGGCCAGCTTCACTTGGGTCCCGAACGGCGACCAAATGATATATCCCGTCCCCTTGTAACTGCCGTCCGTATTGGCACTGGAACCTGAAATAGTCATCGCAAACCCGTCGATCGTCACCTGCAAACCCGCCAGAGCACCGCCGTAGGCCGCCGTATTGCTCACCGGTTTTGCCGCCGCACAAGCCATCACGGGCGTATACGGCTCATTGATATATCCCCCCGGTTGGATCGTCGATCCCGGCGGCACCGGCTTGCCTTGATCAGGTAGATTCGCCGCCAGGCCCGTCGTTGGGAAATACGTCACCGGCGCCCAGGTGAATGCTCCGACCTCGCTCCAGCCCTGGTTGGCAATTTCGAGCGGACTGCCGACCATCGGGATAAAATTCGCCTTAACCCGCACGATATATTGTTGCCCAGGCGCCAGCACTTGCCCGTATTTCAACGTGTCGAGCAGGAATGTCGTGGCGGGAATATTTTGTTGATGAAAAACATAGGGGTTGTTTTCCGCATCTGTCACGGTCTGCCCGGCAAAAACCCGGCGGATCTCCAGCTCATAGGTCAAGGGACCCATCGGTAACCCGCAAGTCGTGGCGGGTGGGGTCCAGGTGAATTGAACGAGGTTGGAATGTGGCGTGAGGTCCTGAAATCCACCCGTGGCGTTGACAAACGTGCTCACCGGCAGGATCAGCTGCGGCGCGGAAGCCGTATAACAGATCGTGAAATAGGCACATCCGGTGCCCGGCGGCGACAACGGCGCCGAAAAACCAGGCCGGTCATAATCATAAGCAGTGACGCAAACCCGGTACGTCCCCTCCGGCAGCTTGAAGTCGATCCCGTTCTGGCGTAGCGAATTGAGATCGCAATTGGTGTATACCAGAGAATTCTCCGTGAAGTTTCCAAACGCCGTCTGCAACATGTCCCGCGTCAGGCTGATCATCGGCTGCTGCGGGCCGAGTAATATAGGCTGAGCAGGTTGAAAATCCGGCCGCAGCGACACACCCATTACGGCCGGCGAAATGCGTTCGATGCTGCCGGCAAGCTTTATCCGCTGCTGACTCCGTCCGGTATAGCGTAAGAGGATCGATAAATGACTGCTGATGTCCTGGTTCAGGGGACCGCTGCGATTCCCCATGATATCCGCTTTGAGCTGCGGAAGATAGGGCGGCACGGGCTGCACGACATTGACCTGAACGCCGACGGTGAACTGCGCCCGCCCGGAGGTAGCGAGAAACAACAACAGTGAGCAAAAAGCAAATAGTCGCAGCATAAGACGTTTTAAAAGTGAAACCCATACGTAATCCCACCCGCGAAATTTTTCGAATTCACGGCGATCGGAACATGGTAAATGGTTGTCAAAGGGTTCAGGTTGATCGGCGGTGTCAGCACATAGTTGAGATAGATCCCCGCTGTATGATGAGGCAGCGTATAATTGCCGCTAAAGGAAAATGTAGTGTTGTTCCCGGTTGGCGAACTCGTGTACTTGTTGAGGAAATAACCGACTGTACCCTGCAATGCGAGGCGATGACCGCCGAGCACCTGCGCGTTCGCTCCGGCATTCACCCCCGTCGACTGGTACCTGTTGTCTCCCTGCCCGTATTGACTGTACAATAGCGACGTGTTCACCCCCCAGAATGCATGCGCGAAATACAGTTGATAGTTCAGCGAGGCAGAGACATTGTCCCCCCCTGTCAATGCTGCCGTCGCCGGGTTGTGATCATCGAGGTTCGTATAGCTGATACTCGCATTAATAGTATGCTGATAGTCATTCCCGGTAAAATTCAAGGTGGGAGTGACCGTGACCGCGACCATGAGCTGATTCATACGCACCGAATCGCTAAGTTGGGTCGCCCCGTTCCGTTGATAGACCTGTACTCCGGTAACGGTTGCGTTGAGATTGAAATGCGCCGATACAAATGCATTCAGCGCCAGATTGCCGGTTCGCGTCAACAGCGTTGACGCCAGCATATGCGAAAGATTATTGTGTTGGGTAGTAAAAGCGAGGTTAGCGTTTAGCCGGCCTTTATAAAAATTCCCGCCGAAAGCGCCGTTGACCATTTCGAGGTCATTTAACATATATGGCACACCCAGCGACACAAAATCCGGTGCGATCCGGCGATAACCGGCCGACGCATTGATCGTCTTCCAGGTCAGCGAGAACTGTGACTGCCCTGCATAGGAAAAAACCGAACTGTAGTTGATCGGCATAAGCTTTTTCATCAGTGTCGGGATTTTGAAATAACCAACACTGTCGATCTCCTGGTATGACTGATCACGGTTGAGAAGCCCCGCTGCCAGATCGCCCGTCCAGACCAGCCGGTGAAAGAAAGTAAAATGCCACGAGCTCCCTACGACACTGTTCTCTTGCGGTAAAACGGTCGTCAGGCTGTCCTGTAGCCGCCGGATCGAACCGCTGTCATCCTTGGCGTGAAAAAACGAGATACTTACATTATTTTTTTGGCTACCCACCCCGATCTTGAAACCATAGCCTATCCGCCGGTATTGCGGTTCTATCGGGTGGGCAAAGCTGGTGTCTTCCTGTACCGCCCTGTTCAACAACCCATACCATCCGCCGAAATAGAACCTCTTTGGACTTAGCTCGATCCCGGCGCCGAGAAAACTCTGACCGGCGAACACCAGTTGCGAAAACAATATCGTCCGGTATCCCAGATGGAGCTTGACCCATTTATATGAAGGACTGATCCCAATGTAAGTGAATGGGCTTGCATAGCTCTTGCCGAACTGCGTGACAACAAAGGCAAGGGGCAAACTCACGCCATACAGGGTAGGAGTGAGGTTCCCGTTGACATTCCAGGCGAATGGCGGCCGTGTCGGATAGGACTCGTTCGATCGATAGAAGTCCGCTTCCGCCCCCAGCGAGCCGTGAAGGACGAACGCCTTCTGTCCCTTCAGGTTCCCGATATCCTGTGCCCGGCTATACATCACCGATAGCAACATAAGTGTAAATATAGTCAGTCTGTTTACCATGACGCCATGTTGATTCAATGTTTCGCCGGACCCGACCCTGAAAGGAGCCGCTGCGCCATCGAAGTTTCTGAATTGGTATACCCGGCGGGAATCTCAAATAGCGACGGCGAACAGTTCTTTGCCTGAGCATGGACAAGTACCTCGGTCATCGAATAATCGGCCGAACCTCCACCCGCCGTCATCTTGACGAGAAATCCGCCTGCACCCGCCCTGGCAAGGGAACCAAATATCCCTCCCTGCGATCCTGCCAGGCTCAGCATCCTGCTAAACAATGCATACCCCGGTACCGCCGTGCTTGTCCAGACGTCATACGTGTTGGTGATTTTAAAGGCGCCCGAACCTGTCGTATTGACCAGCCGCGAATGGATGCAGGAGTAACCGCTGACCGTTTCCGTCCCGATCCGGGTGACCTGGTAGCCGCCTTCGGAAGAATTGAGAAACGCAGTATCAATCACATTGAGCGTGTATGTCTTTCCCTGAGCATCCAGGATGACGGAATATTTCGGCTGCGCCAGGTGCCCGACGACGATCATCCTCGGCATCTGAACTCCCGGCATGGGGATACGCATCTCCGACCGCCCTTCTCCGCTGTTCGTAAGCCACATGAGGGCAGTATCCCTGGTATTGCCGCGCTTCGAAGTGACCGTGATCGCCGTTTCATAATAATACCCGCTCCCTCCGCTGGCTGTCATAAAGGACTTGATTGCCGCCGCTGAATCCTGCGCTGAAACCTCATCCCCGCCCGCCATCCGGCCCAACGATTTCATCACCAGGTCTGCCTGGTTGGTGTCGTTCGGATTGTCCTGCGCTGTCCTGGCAAATGCACCGAGAACCCGGGCGAACCCGCTCGTATCGGCCGCCCCGCCGGCCGCGCCGCCTAACACCGGAATACCACCCCCGGCCGCCGCGGAATTGCCCGTCATCCCCGGTCCCGCCGTCACCCCGGTGGTACCGGTCTTCGGCCCACCAGTCGTGGACGTCCCGTGGAACTTCGTCGCGCTATCCACCTTGTCGAGCAATTGATTGGTAGTCTGGTTCGCCTTGCCATTAGCGCGGTTTTGCAGGGTCTGCTTGATATTGTTCGTTAAGCTCTTGAGGAACTGTGCCCTGGCGGTGTCCGGCAGGCCGGCCGCCATCAGGCCGAAAGCGATTGCAAAAAAGGTAATCCGTTTCATGGTCAAATGATGATTAGAAGTGCGCTTATAAAGAAAAGGATCGCCAGCACAAGCAGTAACCATTCGATCCAAGTTGTCCGTTTTGTTGCTGGCATATCCCTGAGTTGTCCAGCCAAAATTGCGAGCATAAAAAAACGTCCGCCGGAATACTCGACGAACGTCTTCAAATAATCGTTGGACGACAGATATCACGCCCAGCTTAACACCGCCGTCAACGATACACCCGCCTCCCCTCTGAAATATAGTTTTGCCCCGATCCGCCCTGCCAGATCGGAAGCCAGCTGCAGCCCCAGCCCCGACGTCCCGCTGTCGACCCGACCCTGGGAAAGCCGTTGATTCAGGACGGTGGCATTTGCTGTGGTGGTCGGGTTCGTTATTGTCACTTCAGAATCCGTCCCTGCAACAAAAACCCGCCGGTCGCCGTCACTATGCCGTACCGCATTCTGCAGCAAATTGCGAATGATCACCGACAGGAAATTTTCATCCGATTCCCTTGTCAGTCCCGGCGCCACGTCATCGACCACCGTCACCTGCTTCTCCTCCAGCTGATCCTGCATCAACGTGATCTCTTTGTCAAGAATCTCCCGGATAGCCACCCGTCGATACTCCGGATGAAAATGCGCCATCTGGCTCTTGCTCCAGATCAGCAAATCCTCCATCGTCTCCAGAACATGCTCCGACGCCTTTTTCAAACTTTCCTCATGAGCCTTCCGGGCCTCCGGTGTGAACAGCTCCGGCCGCTCCTTTTGCAGTTGCAGCATGCGCACGATCTTCCCGACCGGTGACCGCAGGTCGTGGCCGATAATCCCGAAGAGCCGCGCCTTGGTATCGTTTGCCTTCGCCAGCTCACGATTAAGTCTTACCTTGTTGCGGTAAAAGAAATAAAGCAACAACGAGATCACTCCAAGGGCCGCCAGGCCAAGCACCAGCATCAACTTCGTCTGGGAAGCATTTTTCAGCTGCAGCACATTGACCTGGTTCTCCCGGTCCAGCGCCTCGATCCGGAGCTCCTTTTCATGCGTTTGATAGTGGGTCTCGAGATCGGCAAAGGTCCGCGACAGCTTTTCCTTATTGAGCGTATCCTGTACCTCCACATATTGCTTGTAATACCGCAGCGCTGCCGCCAGGTCCCCCTTGCCATCCTGCGCCTGTGCCATGTACTTCAGGTCATTCGAATACAATTCCTTATCGAGTTGTTTCGCTACCGGCAACGACAACTGCAGCATCGAAATCGCCTGTGGATAGGCACGCTTTCCAATCAGGTATCGCGCCCTGGTCATTTGGACCTGGAAATTCAACAACGGCGACTGCACCTTCGTCGCCACGGTTTCGGCTTTGCTGATATAGGGTAGCGCCTCGTCGTATTCGCCCTGATCGAGATAGTAAATCGCAATGTTCAGCCCGGAAGACACAACTTCCGAAGGAAACAACAGCGGATTTGCGACATCGGTTTCCAATTGATGGTTGTACGATAACGCCGAATCAATATGACCCGAGGTACTAAACGCCTCTACAAAGGAGCTCACCAATCTGTTCCTTACATTTGGCGAAATCGAGGCGAACCGCTGCCCCTTGCGAAGAGCTTCCAGACTCTTGTCGGTCATCTGCGTGTTCAGGTACAGCTTCGACAACATATCGCATTGAATGGCGAAATCGAATTTCATCCGCGGGTCCGACGTCGTATCGACCTCTTTTTCCCGCAGCTCGATGCTCCGGATAAAATAATCTTGCGCCGTACTGTAATATGCTTTGTATTGGTAATACCCGCCCAGTGCGTAATAGCCGTCTTCAAGCATCCGCCGGTCCCGCGTCGTATCGACGATCGATTGCAAAATGTTCTTGCAGCTATCAGTTTTCTCTATCTGCTGCAACTGAAAATTCACCGGGATCAGCGTCACACAGGCCCGTTCGATCAGCCTGGTTAGATGGCCCCGCTGCGCAGCATAAAGACTCTGGTAAAAATAATATTGAGCGCTGTCAAAATGCGTCTCATAATAATATCCCAGCGCGACAAACGTCGCAAACCTCGACCGATGATCAAAATCGCCTTCCTTCGCCAACCGCAATCCGTCCAGCCCCACCTGCTTCAGCCGGGAGTGGCTTGCCGCGGCATCCAGTCGCAATGAATCGCCGCGCGCTGTCAGGGCGGCCATCTTTTCCTTGTACCCCTGCGCCATCCCGCAAACCTGCAGCAACACGAGAATTACCGCCAGCATTCCTTTCACCGCATGCCGGTATAGCTTCCCAACGGGCAGCTCCGCAGCTGCCAACTTCAGCTTGTTGCCGTGCACCGCTGTCACCTTATCCCGGGCCACCGCATAGCTTCGGTGAATCCGTACAAACTTCTCCGCAGGAACCTTTTCCAAAAGGTCGCTCAGCGTCGTGAGCACCAAATACTGCCGGTCTGTCGTCACTACCCGGGTATAGTCCTTCATCGCCTCGAGATATTGTATGTCGCCCAGCTGCAGCCTCACCTTGTCATGCCCCTGCTTGATGGTGATGGCCCCGGCCTCCTGCTCTTTTTCAAAGGCGCAGGCCTTCTCACGCATCCCCGCAAAATCCCGAAGCCGCAGCACACACCGCGCAAACCGCTCCGCTGTCAGCGGCTTGACGAGGTAGTCGAACGCCGCCAGCTCGAACCCCTCCACCGCAAATTCAGGATGCGACGTAATATAGACAACCAGGAAGGACTGTCCGCGCAATAACCGCAAGAGGTCGATGCCGCTCATCCCCGGCATCTCAACATCAAGGAAGAGAATGTCCGGTCTGTGTTGTTCGATCAGCTCCGCCGCTTCCAACGGATGACGGCATGCGGCGATTTTCGTCAAAAAAGGAAATTTATCCGCTTCGCTTTCTACACTTAACCGGTCGAAATCATCATCTTCGACGATAAGATATCTTAGAGTGTTTTCCATATCCGATGGACGGTTAGCTAAAGATTAATAGAATTTAAGAAGATCGGACTACATCACCATGTAGTATTTGCGGGGTCCGTGTAGCGGGAGCCGGTACATCACCGCTTATTTCTGTTCAACAGCTCATACCGCGAATGGACGTGTAGTATTTGATAGATATTCTTCACATGATAGCGAACCGTGTCGACCGAGACAAATAACTTTTCCGCAATCAGCTTATAGCTCATTCCATGTACGATGCACTCCAGGATCTCCTTTTGCCTTTCGGTCAGATTTTGGTCATTGGCGGCCGGTGAAGGCCCGACCGCGGTACGGAAAAGCTTTAGCGTTTTGGAGGCGACGCTGGGTGTCATCGGTGCGCCCCCCTCGTTGACCTCCACAATAGCGTCGAGCATCTTCGCGGGCGGCGTTTTCTTCAAAATATAACCTTCGGCCCCCGCTTGTATGGCGTGAAAGATCTTGTCTTCATCTTCGAACACCGTTTGCATCATGACATGGATGGACGGAAATTGCTCTTTGATGATCTTAACAGCCTCGATGCCGTTGATGCCGGGCATGTCGATATCCATTACTACGACGTCCGGCCGGCAGCGGCGGAGCTTAAACTCCAGTTCGGCAGCGCTGTCGAAAGCGCCGACACATGAAAATCCCGGGGTGCCGTTGATCAGCTGAAAATAGCTGTCCCGCAGCAAATAGTTATCTTCAAAAATTGCGACAGCGATGTCTTTTCCCATATGGTCAAATTTCACTCCCCCTATATTCCAAATGCCTACATCATTGGGTAGTTTTTGTCATACACTCATCCTGAACTGAACGGTGGTCCCTTTTCCGGGAACGCTCGTTATTTTCAGATCGGCCCCGATCTCTTCACTTCGCGACCGCATATTCTTCAACCCGTTGCCGGCCGGATGCCTTCCGGCAGGATCGAATCCCAACCCGTCATCGCCGATCCGCATATTCAACCAGCCGTATTCTGATTCAATATTTACTTTTACGTTCTTCGCATTTGAATACTTATAGGCATTCGTGACGGCTTCCTTGAAGATGAGGTAAAAATTCTTTCTTCTTTCCATGGAGAGTTTTACCTTTTTTGACTTCTCATCGACATTAAAAGCCAACAGCATATTCTTGCCGGACAACAACTCCGCCGCAAAGAATTGCATCCGCTCGATCACATTCTCGAATTGGTCGTTTTTTGGATTGATGGCCCAGACGATATCGTTCATGTTGTCGATCATTCCACGGGACGCCGCACCCATTTTTTTTAACAACTGCACCGCGTTTTCCTTGTTACGGTCAAGCTGCTGGCCGGCCACTTCACTGTAGACGGAAATGCTGTTCAATGTCGACCCGATATCGTCGTGCAGATCGGAAGCAATTTTCTGTCGGATGGCGGCGAGGTGGTCGCTGGTATTCCGGTGATACCGGTAAACCGCCAGTGCCATTATACCCGCTAAAGACAACCAGAGGAGATAAGACCACCAAGTTTCCCACCACGGCGGATGGATATAAATATTTATTGCGGTGAACGGCGACATAACACCTTCCCGGTTCTGCGACTTCACCCGGAATTGGTAGTGGCCGCTGGCGATATTGGCGTATAACACGGACCGCGCCTTTCCTGCCGCGACCCACCCTGTGTCTACACCATCCAGTTTGTAAAAATAGTCAAGACTGTTCCGATCGTTGAAGGTGAGGGAACCGTAGTCGATGGCAATCGGGTTTTTGTTGTAGGGAACGTCGACACTTTCCCGTTGGAGCAGGGAGTCCACCGGCAAGGATTGCTGCCCGATCCGGATGCCGGTCACCGTTACCGGGACGGGTGGGGGGTCCGGCCCGATAGTCGCCGGATCAAAATAAATGACGCCTGAATTGGCGGCCACCAGCAAAGTGCCATTTTTCAATTTATACGCAGCCCGAAGGAAAACATGGTCGCGGATCCCGTCTTCAGACCCGAACCTGGTAATCGTACCCGTGTGGAGATTCAACCGTTCGATCGATTCGTTCGTAACCAACCAGATGTTATGGTCTGCATCGGCCAGGCCGTTGAACACGATATTGGAAGTCAACCCATCCTCTGTGGTAAAGAACCGAAGCGCTTTGGTGTATTTGTTATAAACAAAGAGCCCGTTACCGTAGCTGCCGCCAAGGATCAGCGAGTCCCCTAACTCCGACAGCGCCAGCGCATGAAATCCTTTTATGCCCGTTCGCACCACGAGGTTATTCCAGGTGTTGGCATATTTGACGGCATCATCGCCTGCCGAACACCACAATTGCCCATCGCTGTCAACAAACAAGCCATCGATACCATGATTGATTTTTTCATTTTTGCTATACAGGTTGTCGATCGTAAAAATCTTATTTTGCCTTACATCCCACTTGCCGAGAGCGCCGCTATGCAGGCCAAACCAGAAATTGTTCTGTTTATCCCTCGCTACCGACATGATCGTTCTATTTGCAAATTGGCTGACAATCCGGTTGTTAAACCGACCCGTCGCGGGATCCAATACCGAAAGCATAGCGTACTGGCAGCCGGCCACGATTTTACCGGCGGTATCTTCCGCCAGTGACCATGTCTTATTCAGCGGCTCGCCAAGGGAGAAGGGGTCGTTGTCCCGGTGTACATAGTTTTGCAGCAACCTGAGATTACTGTCGTACCGGAATATTCCGCTGCCCCAGGTGCTTATCCAGATCTCCCGGTTAGCGGTCTGCAGAAAAGACGTTACGTCATGGCTGAATGGCAGATCGCCGGAGGGGCCAGGGACCGCAAGGTATTTGAACCGTTGCCGCTTGGGGTTAAATATATTCAATCCCATATCCGTGTTTACCCAGATATTGTCTTCCTTATCCAGGAACATATTGTTACACTCGCTTTGGAAATGCAAGCCGCTTTGGCTGCTGTTGTCACTTGGTATGACGGAAAAATTGCCCGTGGTCTTCGAGTAAATCATGATACCGGAGTAGTTGTCGGAAGAAAACCAAATGGAGGAGCCATCGTCTGCCAGGTCGAATATGGCGGAATTCGGTATCTTGGCACTCCCCCAATGCCGCTGGTGCAAGACATCAAAAAAGGTTGGCTGGTTTAAAGTCAGATCGTACCGGCAAAGGTCTCCCAGGTAATTCGAGATCCATAAGTGATTCTCCCGGTCGAATTTCAAAAGCGAAAGCGGATTGTAGTAGCCAAAAAGCCCGTCGATGCTAAACTTCGTCGGAGGACTCATTTGCCGCGAATGGCAATCAAAGAAACGGAACGGATGTGGCGGATTTGCAACCACGACCCAAATCCCGTTCCGCCCCGGATCATAAACGGCATGCATAAAGGCGTCGGAGCCAAGATAGACAGCTTTCGGTTGTTGCACCGAATCATCGAATAATAAGATGTTCTTGCTTGTGATGATCCACAGCCTGCCGTCCGTACTTTTGAGGACATTACAGATATTGCTTGTGTTGCTGTCTGCGGCGTCGGGAAGGTATAGCCGCTCGAGGCTTGCCTTTTTTTTCCTGAGAATGCAAATCCCTTCCTTGTTCCAGGTCCAGATATTTCCTTCCCGGTCTTCAACCGGCCTGACGGCACCGTTGTCAGCGTAGTCGCCCTTTTTCTTATAGGTGAACCGGTAGGTTACAAAATAGCGTCCGTCATATCGCTGCAGCCCAAGCGCCGAACTTAACCAGTAATATCCTTCCTTATCCTGGTAAATATTTATGTTTGGGGTTGCAACCAGGCCATCTTCCGGAGTGATGTGCTGAAAGAAATATTGTTGCTGGCACATGGCAATGCCGCACTGCGAGAGGGCCAGGATAATTAAAGCGGCCAATCGCATAACTTACGATTTGATTCGTTTCCGAAGCACTGCCCGCCGCCCGTACAACAGCATATATGCCGGTCCTATGACGAAATAAAACATCCCCGAAAACACGGCAATCCTTATCGGCGTGGCCAGCGCAATGATCAAGGCGCCGATCCCGATACCCACCATCATAAGCTGGGCATATACTTTTGTTTTTGTGTCAAACACTTCCAGCGTACTAAGCTGCAAATGACCCTTCTTTTTCAACGCGCGCCAATACAGGAAAAAGAAAATGGAATAAATGATGACAAACCCGATTCCGAAGACCCCAAACAATAGCGGTACCTGATCGTTCCGTATTGAGAAGGGGTTCTTGCCGGCAGGGTAGATCATGGGGCTAAACCAAAGGGAAAAAAGGAACTTCAGCGGATATACATAGAAAAGGACGATAAAGATCAGTATGCAATTCAGCACGACCGTCCAGGGATCATCCAGGGCATACCGGCGGAAAAAAACATGCTGCTCATGCCAGACCAGCATCAGGAGAGCGAAACATGCCGCAAAGGCAAAAAAGCCCCGCATGGAGATCATGAGGTCCTCGAAATTCCTGGGGACTTCGAGCGATACGATAAGCAAGGTGACCGCAAATGCAAAGACAGCGTCGGTAAACGTCTCGATCCGTTTGACCTCGTGCCCGCGGAGGCGGAATCCGTGGGTGGGGTGCTCATGAGTTTTGAAGAGAGTCTCCCTGATCATAACGAAATGTACGAAAAAGTCATGAACTTGCCGTACAAACAGCTTCCCGCAATGACCAGACTCTTCTTCGCCGGCCTGACCCTTCTCGCCCTGACTGCAAAGACCCAAACACCTCTTCCGACACTTGTCGAAAAGAGCGGCCGCCACCAACTCCTGGTCGACGGAAAGCCCTACCTGATCCTTGGCGGTCAGTCTCATAACTCGAGCGCCTGGCCGGCCACCCTGCCAAAGGTTTGGACCGCCATCGAATCCCTTCACGCCAACACGCTTGAAGTTCCCATCTACTGGGAGCAGATCGAACCCGAACAAGGCGAATTTGATTTCTCCTCCATCGATACCCTGCTCGACCAGGCCCGCAACCACCACATCCGCCTTGTGTTGCTCTGGTTCGCCACGTGGAAGAATGGGAGCAATCACTACATGCCCTCCTGGATGAAGCTGCACCCCGACCGGTACCCGAACTCGACCGGCAGCAACGGCAACGCGATGGATACCCCATCGCCTATCGCGCCTGCCACCCTGGCCGCAGATAAGACCGCCTTCGCAACCGTGATGCGCTATTTGAAAAAGGCCGACCCGCAGCGCACGGTGATCATGGTACAGGTAGAGAACGAACCCGGCGCCTGGGGAACCGTTCGCGACTACGGCCCTGCCGCCCAACGACTCTTCACGCAATCCGTACCGAAGGCCCTGGTCCAACCGGCCATCCTTGCCGCTCTGGGGCATACCAACGCCAAGCCAGGCACCTGGTCGCAGGTATTCGGAGCCGACGCCGACGAATATTTCCAGGCCTGGCATGTCGCCTCCTTTGTCGGCGAGGTCGCCGCCGCAGGAAAAGCCGAATACCCCTTACCCCTATACGTAAACGCTGCGCTCCGCGACCCGCTGACCCATCCGGCCGCCAACACGTACGAAAGCGGCGGCCCAACTGACAATGTCATCCCGATCTGGAAAGTCGCCGCCCCTGCAATCGATATCCTGTCCCCCGATATCTATCTTGACGGTAACGAAAAGATCCTGAGGGTTATCGATCTCTACGCCCGCCCCGACAATGCGCTCTTCGTGCCGGAAGCCGGCCTCTCCGACGAAAAGTTGAGATATCTCTATCCGGTACTCGCGCACGGCGGCATCGGCTTCGCCTTCTTCGGGATCGATGGACCCTCTTTATTTCCTCAAATGGCGAATCAATATGCCCTCCTCGCCACCATGAGCGCGCAGCTTGCAGAATGGGATGCGGCAGGAAAGACCAGCGCGGTGACCGAACCGGAGGATCACACCTCCCGATCCATCGACCTCGAGCACTGGCGCGCGACGGTAACCTTTGGTACCGGAAGAAGCCCCATGCGCCCGAACTATTCGCCCCTTGGTATGGCATTGGTCATCCAACTGGATCGTAATACGTTTCTGATCACCGGCACGCTCTGCCGGATCACTTTTCATCCGACCGGCGCCGACAGTACAAAAGCCTGGCAATATTTAAAGGTGGAGGAAGGAAGTTTTGATAACGGTAGCTTCCACCCGCGTCGCATTCTCAACGGCGACGAGACAGACTGGGGCGGCCCGGCCTTCGACCTCGCAGCAACTCCCGGCCTCCTGCCGACCCTTCTCCGCGTGACCCTTACAACGCGATAGGCTCCGCGTGCCCTTTACAATGCGATAGGCGCCGCGTGACCTTTACAATGCGATAGGCGCCGCGTGACCCTGACTACCCGATAGCTTCAAGAGCATGGCCCCATGCGCCGGGATCCGTATCTTATACCCATTTTCAAACCGGCCTTCATCGGCCCGTTTCCAGAGATCCCGCACCCCATGTAAACCGCATTCGCTTTTATCTCGTCTTCATGAACGGTCGAACCATAACAATTATAGCTGTTCCAGCCCATGGGCGGTGTTCTCGCCACTTCCTGCGCCCGCGCCGGCGGGCCACAGATGAGAATGATCGCCAATAACCCGGCAATCTTACGCTCATTCCTGCCAATCTTAGGCCCCTTCGCGCCCATGACAATTCTTATATTTCTTTCCGCTCCCGCACGGACATGGGTCATTGCGCCCGATCTTTGGTCCTACTTTGATCGGCTCCTGTTTAACGGGGACTGACGGATCATGATATTCGCCGCCAGGCATCCCATCCGGCCCTCCCGACGTACCGACTCCCGAAGGCCCGCCCATCGGCCCACTACCCATCGGACCTCCGGCAGTGCGCGGCCCCGGAGCTGCACCTACGCCCGCTCCCGCCATCTCATCCTTCCGAACCCGGAGCTTACTCATATCGGTCCGCTGCTCGCGGCCTTCCTTTATGCCCGATTGATGATGACCGGAATGGATCCCGCAATGACAAAGGAAACTAATAATGTCCCGGTTGACATCGCTGTCCATCCGCCGGAACAATTCGAATGCTTCCACCTTATAGATCACCAGCGGGTCTTTCTGCTCGAGATAAGCCGTCTGTACGCTTTGCTTCAGATCGTCCATGCCTCTCAAATGCTCCTTCCATGCCTCATCGATGATGGCCAGCGTAATTTGCCGCTCGACCGCATTGGTCAACTCCCGTCCTTCGCTGCTCAACGTCTTGTTGAGGTTCGCGATCACATTGGTCCGCTTCTTTCCATCGGTAAATGGAACAACCACATTTTCGACGTGGCTGCCCTGTGTCGCCCGGATATTGGCAAAAACCGGCATCGCCTGCTTGCGGAGCTCATCCAATTTATGCTCATAGTTTTGCGTCGCCTCCTGATACAGCTTCTCCGCCAGATCATTGGCGTCGCCCTTCAGGAACTCATCCTCTCCGATCCGTGTATCTATCCCGAAATTGACGATCGTAGACAATTTGAACCCTTCATAGTCATCTCCTTCACGGAACGAATTGATCAGTCCCTCCGCAACGATATAGAACGCATTATCCAGATCGAGTTGCAGGCGGTCGCCAAACAACGCGTGATTGCGTTTCTTATAAACGACATTCCGCTGTTTGTTCATCACGTCATCGTATTCCAGCAAACGCTTCCGGATACCGAAATTGTTTTCCTCCACCTTCTTCTGCGCCCGCTCGATGCTTTTCGTTACCATGCTGTGCTGGATCACCTCGCCTTCCTTATACCCCATCCGGTCCATCAGCGAAGCGATGCGGTCGCTCCCGAACATCCGCATCAGGTCATCCTCCAGCGACACATAGAACTGTGATGTGCCCGGATCACCCTGCCGCGCAGCACGCCCCCTGAGCTGGCGGTCTACGCGCCGGCTTTCATGCCGCTCCGTACCGATGATCGCCAGTCCACCCGCTTCCTTCACACCCGGGCCCAGTTTGATGTCCGTACCACGACCGGCCATATTCGTCGCGATCGTCACGGCGCCTGCCAAACCGGCTTCCGCCACGATCTGTGCTTCCCTGGCATGTTGTTTAGCGTTCAAAACGTTATGCGGGATCTTCTTGACCTGCAGCATCTTGCTGAGCAATTCGCTCACTTCCACCGATGTCGTACCAACCAGCGAAGGCCGCCCCGCCTGCCGCAACCGGTCGATCTCATCGATCACCGCTTTGTACTTTTCCCGCTTTGTTTTATAGACGAGGTCCTGGGCATCGATCCGGATCGCCGGCACATTCGTGGGAATCGTCACGACGTCCAATTTGTAAATGTCCCATAACTCCGATGCTTCCGTCTCCGCCGTACCGGTCATCCCGGCCAGCTTGTGATACATCCGGAAATAGTTTTGCAGCGTGATCGTCGCATAGGTTTGAGTCGCGGCCTCGATCTTCACATTTTCCTTCGCCTCGATGGCCTGGTGCAACCCATCGCTGTACCGGCGCCCGTCGAGGATACGACCTGTTTGCTCGTCGACGATCTTGACCTGCCCGTCCAGCACCACATATTCCACATCCTTGTCAAAAAGCGTATAAGCTTTCAGCAGCTGCTGCACGGTGTGGATCCGGTCCGCTTTTACCGAATATTCATTCAGCAATGCTTCCTTGCGCTGCAGCTTTTCTTCGGTGGGTATCGTCTCCTTCTCGATATCGGCCAGTTTGATCGCGATATCCGGCAGGACAAAGAATTCCGGGTCCTCGCCTTCCCGGGTGATCATCTGGATCCCCTTGTCGGTAAGGTCTACCTGGTTATTTTTTTCGTCGATGTGGAAATACAGCTCCGCATCCACTTTTGGCATCTCCTTTTGCTGATCGGCGAGGTAATAGTTTTCCGTCTTTTGCAGCCTGACCTTTATCCCCGGTTCGCTGAGGAATTTGATCAGCGGCCCCGACTTTGGAAGGCCACGGTACGCCCGCATCAATGCCAGCCCGCCGTCCTTCGCATCGTCATTACCCTCGGCAAATTTTTTTTTGGCTTCGATCAGAAACTGATTGGTCACCCTTCGCTGGGCGTCAAACAGTTTTTCCACGCGACCTTTTAGGATATGGTACTGCTGGTCGTCGCCTTTTGGCACGGGACCGGAGATGATCAGCGGCGTCCGCGCGTCGTCAATCAACACACTATCCACCTCATCCACCATTGCAAAATGATGTTTGCGCTGTACCATTTCCTCGGGCGAATGCACCATATTATCCCGCAGATAGTCGAAGCCAAATTCGTTGTTGGTGCCGTAAGTGATATCCGCGAGATAAGCCTTCCGCCGCGACTCGCTGTTCGGTTCGTGCTTGTCGATACAATCCACCGTCAGCCCGAGCCATTCGAAGATCGGTCCGTTCCATTCCGAGTCGCGCCGGGACAGATAGTCGTTTACGGTTACAATATGAACCCCTTCCCCCGCGAGCGCATTCAAATAGGCCGGCAGCGTTGACACCAGCGTTTTACCTTCCCCCGTCGCCATTTCCGCGATCTTGCCCTGGTGCAGCACCGTGCCGCCGATAAGCTGCACGTCATAATGGACCATATTCCAGGTGATGGGGCTTCCGGCCGCCGTCCAGCTGTTTTTGTATATTGCCTGATCTCCTTCGATCCGGATATGCTCTTTTTTGACCGAGAGATTCCGGTCCAACTCCGTCGCCGTGGCCGCCACTTCCAGGTTATCTTTAAACCGACGCGCCGTCTCCTTTACTACCGCAAAAGCCTCCGGCAAAATTGTTTTTAGCACCTCCTCGATCGCTTCGTCCCGCTTCTTTTTGAGCCCGTCGATTTCCTGGTAAATGACATCCTTTCCTCCAATGTCGTTAAAAGGCAGATCTTCCGCCCTGGCATTGAGCTCCGCGATCTGCTCGTCTATTTGTTGCAAATGATCCCTGATCCGGCCCTTGAACTCCAGCGTTTTTGCGCGCAGTTCGTCATTGCTGAGAGCCTGATAAGCAGCAAAATGCTGATTGATCTCTCCCACCAGCGGCGATATTCGCCTGATATCTTTTTCCGACTTGTTCGAACCGAAAAATATGGAGAAAATACCTGACATAATTCGTTCAGTATTAATGATTTTATGGTTTTCCCAGCGATACCATTCCAAATATGATGCTATCCTTGCCTTAAAGCCAAATTGGCAGGAAGGCAAATGTACGACAAAAAACGGCCCGGAGGGCCGTTTGCGAAGTACCCGAGCGGGAGCGAAGGGTAGGAGCGAGGAAGGGGGGTGGGGCGCACCGCATGAAAAAAGTTTTTGCTCCGGTAAAAAAATTAGTATCTTAGTACTAAATTCATTAGCTTATGTCAGTCGCAGGCCAAAATCTTAAATACCTCCGCAAACTACGGGGTTGGACCCAGGAAGAATTCGCCGCCAAATTAGGTATCAAACGCTCGCTTCTCGGCGCCTATGAAGAAGAAAGGGCCGAACCCCGGCTTGAAGTCCTCGAAACCGTCAGCGACATGTTCAAGCTGACCCTGGATGAGCTCCTTCGAAAGGAGCTGGCCGACAGCAGGGGCGGCAGCTACCTCAGCAAACGCCGCGCGCAAAAGCTCGTAGCCGCCTCCAATGAGATCCAGCTCGTGCCCGTCAAAGCAGCCGCCGGTTACCTGGCCGGCTACGCCGACCCCGAGTTCCTCGATGAGCTAAATACATTTACCCTCCCCATGCTCGCTCCCGGCAACTACCGTGCATTCGAGATCGTCGGCGACTCGATGCTGCCCACGCCCAGCGGGTCCGTCATCGTCGGCGAAAAGATAGACGATCTCGAAGAGGTTAAAACCAACCAGACCTATGTGGTCGTTTCCCGAAACGAAGGCATCGTCTACAAGCGTGTCGTAAAAAATAACAAATCGAAGAACAAATTCACCCTGGTCAGTGACAATACGGCATATCAACCGTATAACGTCAACACCGAAGATGTGCTGGAAGTCTGGAAAGCGCAGATGATCATCAGTAAGGCAAATACCCAACAGCGCTGGGACGTCAATCAACTGGCCAGCCTCGTCAGCAACCTTCAGGAACAGGTAACCACTTTGAAAAAGAAGATGAATTAAGTATCTCCACGGCTACCCCTCCGCGAAAAAAGTCATGAATGCCTTCCGGATCGTTCATCCCGGTTACCTCTGGATCCTGAAATAACTGCTATTGGATCTGAAAAATACTCGCGGCGCGACGCTCACGCCCGGTTTGCGGTAAAATCGCGAACACATTCGACTCCTTCCCCGGATCGATCGAAACCGTTCCCGTGAAGCGCCCGAATGCCGGCAATATCGCATATGCGCCGCCAAAATAAAAGCATGGAAACTGAAGACTCTGCTTGCCAATCCCGTTGACCCGGATACCGGGATGCACATGTCCGGAGAAGTAATAAGGCTGCTGTCCATCCTCGTCGGCGATGTCCTCAATGTCATGCACAAACGCAAAATCCCCGATTCGCAACACCTCCTCACATACGGCTATCCCCGCCTTTTCATACCAGCCCGCTCTTAAAATATCATGATTTCCCAGCACCAACCGGAACAGAAGATCCGGAAAATCATCCCGCCACCGCAGGAATAAATCGAGTTCCTTATTCTCCCGGCTATGAAACAAGTCTCCAACGATCAATAGCTCCCTCGGCTGAAAGTATTGAATAAGCGACAGTAACCGCAGGAGGTCCTCCCGGTATACCGACTGCGGCACCCCTATCCCCGCCTTCCGGAAATGCCCCGTTTTTCCGAAATGAAGGTCGGACAAGATCAAAGCCCGCTCCTCCTCCCAATACAAACATCGGTGCGGCGATAACCAAAGCTGCTGACCCCTTAAATGATATGGAAATGCTGGCTGCATGGACCCGGGGAATAACGGATGCGCAAATGTATCCAATATTTCCTTACATTAGTCGGACCAAATTTAACACATGGCTACTTCCACTCCAACCAACAACCCCGCCGACGACAACTGGCTCGGCGAACCAGGCGCCAAACTTCCCACCACCCTCAACGTCCTCACCTGGCTGACCTTTATCGCCAATGGGATCGGATGCGTTTTCGCCTTCTTAGGATTCTTTGGCGCCCAGGCCAACTACGAACGAACCCTGAAAGCGCAGGAAACTCTGGACACCGCGCCGGATTGGGCCAAAAAAATGGCAGGGCCTCATCCGGTCGAAACGGCCCGCGCCATGCTCGACAACCGACTCCCCATTTTCATCATTACCCTGCTGGCCTGCTTTCTCTGTTTTTTCGGTGCCTTGCAAATGCGCAAGTTGAAAAAGGCGGGATTCTCCATCTATATCCTGGGAGACGTAGTGGGCTATGTCACCGGAATTTTTATCGGGTTTGACACATTCGCTTCCTTTGGCTACATTTTTGCCATTATAATCACCCTCGTCTTCGCGATCCTCTACGCCACCCAATTAAAATATATGAAATAAAATCCCCGGTTAACGTAGCTGAGCCTGCATGCGCCGCACCCGATCTTCCAGTTTCTCCGAGGACATATCCTCCCGCATGCTATCCACCTTCAACGGGAAGCAGAAGGGTGTCAACTGTGCGGGCCACCGCAGCACGATCTTGCCACGCGCGATCCGCTCCAGCATGTGCCGTAACCGCCGCTCTTCCATCTGCTGTTCCATTACTTCATTGTAGGCCTGCCGGATCAGGAGGTTGTTTGGATCGTATTCCGCAAAGACGTTGAACAACAATGAAGCCGAGGACTGCAAATGCCGTGCCTTCGTATGCTCGCCCGGATAGCCCTGGAAGACCAGCCCGCCGATCACCGCGATGTCCCTGAACTTTCGCCTCGCCATCTCGGCGCTGTTGACACTTCGCTGAATATCCGCCGTCAGATCATCCGGACTGAACAGCTCATAACAGTTGCCGTCATCCAACGGGATCGGCTGATCGCTCAACAACTCGAATCCATAGTCATTCATTGCAAACGAAAAACTGATCGGCATCATCCGGCTGATCCGGTACGCCAATAGCGCCGCCATTGCTTCATGAACCAGCCTACCTTCAAACGGGTAGGCGAACAAATGATACCCGTCCTTTGTTTCGATCTGCTCGATAAGTAACTCACTTTCTTTCGGCATATACGACAACGCCGCCTGCAACTCAAATAGCGGCTCCAGTACTTTCAATTCGATTTCCTTATCGCCTCCGCAGGCGGACGCTTCGTCCAGCTTGCGCCTCAACATCATTCCCAGATTCGCCGACAAGGGCATCCTCCCGCCATTCCAGCTGGGCACTCTCGACTTCCTGGCATTCGACTTTCGAACCAATACCGTCATCTCCCTGATCATCACAAATTCCACCACTCGCCCCGCCAGCGTGAACACATCCCCCGGCTCCATCCGCGACACGAAATATTCTTCGATCACACCCACATATCCCCCATGCACGAATCGCACCTTCAGCATCGCATCACTCACGATCGTCCCGATATGCAGCCGGTGCCGCATCGCCACCCTGCGGCTGTTGATCTTGTACAGTCCATCCGGCATGATCTCCACTTTCCTGAACTCGTCATATTGCTGCAAGGCGGATCCGCCTTCCGTGATAAAATGCAGTATTTCCCGCCATTCCTCCGTCGTCATCTCCCGGTAGCAATACGTTGACCTGATCTCCGGGAACACCACTTCCGGCAGGAACCCCTCGGATATGGCAAGCGTCGCCAGATACTGGATCAACACATCGTAACAAAGCAACATCGGCTCCCGGCCCTCGATCAAGCCTTCGTGAATGGCTTCTTTTAATGCCGCAGCCTCTACCAATTCGAGCGAATGTGTCGGTAGAAAGTAAATTTTACTAACCTGCCCGGGTTGATGGCCGCTCCGCCCCGCCCGTTGAAGGAATCGCGCCACCCCTTTGGGGCTGCCGACCTGCACCACTGTTTCCACCGGCCGGAAGTCTACCCCCAAATCGAGGCTCGCCGTGCAAACCACGGCTTTTAATTTTCCCTCATGCAACGCCTCCTCCACCCATGTGCGCAAGGCCATATCGATCGATCCGTGATGCAAGGCAATCGCCCCCGCCAGTTCCGGCGCTACCGTCAACAACGACTGGTACCAGGTCTCGCTCATCCCGCGCGTATTGATAAAGATGAGCGTTGTTTTACTCTCCTCGAGGATCGGGATCACCTTATGGATGAGCTTTAGCCCCAAATGCCCTGCCCAGGGATATTTCTCGATCTCGTCCGGAATAATCGACTCGACATGGATCGGTTTGTCGATCAACGCGCGGACTATAAAGCCGCGGCCGCCCAGGCATGCAAGCAACACCTCACCGGCCTGCTCCAAATTGCCGATGGTCGCGCTGATCCCGATAATCGAACACCGGCCCTTCTTCACTCCAACGATCCGCGACAGCCCAAGTTCAACCTGGACGCCGCGCTTGCTTCCCAACAGCTCATGCCACTCATCTACCGCAATCACCTTCAGTGATGCGAACACGTCCGCATAGCCTTTCTGAGCCAACAGCAGATGCAGGCTTTCCGGGGTGATGATGAGTACTTCGGGCATCCGCCGTTTCTGCCGCTGCCGTTCGCTCATTTCCGTATCTCCATTCCGAATTCCAACCTGCCAGCGCATCCCCAACCCCGCCATCACTTCCTCCATCGCCCGGCCGATATCCTTCGCCAACGCGCGAAGGGGAGAGATCCACAGCAATTGCAACCCGAGCCCGCCGCGTTTCCGCCAATCATCCGGATGACCGTTGATAAAGTCAATGAGCGCACCCAGGAAGACAGAAAACGTTTTCCCGCAGCCCGTCGGCGCATTCACCAACCCCGATTCACCCGCCAGGATATGTTCCCAGGCTTCCTCCTGAAACGCAAAGGGTTCACGCCCCTGCGAGCCCATCCACTCCCGGATCACCCGATACCCTTCCGTTGCTTCCATCTTTTGCATAACCAACACTTAACAAGCATACAACTATTGTTTAACAGCACATTCCCCCGCCTCGTTCTAATTTGTCCAAAAATTGACGCAACCTATGCTACGCCTTATTCCCATCGCTTTTATCCTTTTGTTCCTACACGGCTGCAACCCCTGGCAATACATGATCGTCACCTCTTCCCGGCTCACCCGGAATGACCGCAACCAGTTGGTCTTCGAGAACGACACCTTGCGGCTGACCTATGATATCGCCGGCAAGGGCGGCCAGGTAGCTATCCACATCTTTAACAAAACAAGCCAACCCCTCGCTATCAACTGGCGGCGATCGGCGTTTGTCCGCGATCGCCGTTCGACCAGCTTTCTAAATAAAGATGTCGTTATCCACGGCCACTCGGTCAATGCCTACCGGTATACCCGGAACTTCGTCGCCTCTTTTGCTCTCCCCGACAGCGCGGGCTTTATACCTCCCGGCGCCGAGATCGTTAACGACCTCCCGGACCTGGCGGCGACCGGGCCGATGGAGATCGACCTGTCCGATACCATTCCCGGACAAAAACTCGCCGAGCGGAACGGAGTCAACTATGTCAGATTCAAACAGCGGGCATATGACGAAGCCAACTCTCCGATCCGGTTCAGCGCCTACCTCACCTTTTCCATCGGCAATGACAACCGGCAATTTTCCCTGACCAACAATTTTTACGTCAGCAACGTCTATATCGCGGACGGCGGGCCAGAAGATTTTTCCCTCTACCACGGCGGCGGAGACATGATCTATATAAAACTTCGGGCCTCCGGCAGCCCACCCGAAAGCCAACCTACAACGTCTTCAAATATTCGATAACCGCCTTACGGTCTGCAGCGCTTAACGCATCTCCGAACCGGTGGCCATAATTCCCATAGCCCGGCAGCGTAGTGTTATATATGTTGGTCGCCTGCTTGCCCGCGGTGTCCTCCGTATACTTCCACCCCACCTTTGCGTAATCGTACTGCGGATGCGCAAAATCCCTTACCCAATAACGGGGCCGCTCCCGGCTGTTCAACAGCGCCTCAAGGGTTGGGACCGATCCGTTGTGAAGATAAGGGGCCGTCATCCAGATGCCGTCCAGCGGTGGTGCGATATACCCGTCAAAAGGCTGCAGCCGGGCCGGATGCTCACCCTGCGCAAACCAACTTCGGTTGAACCACTCGATAAACTGTGGGCTTTGATAATTGTTGTTGTACAACAACGAATCCGTCCCGACCAGGGATTCCGGGATCATCAGATTTGGATATTCATCCCCTGAACCGTGACATGTTGAACACCGTTCAAGAAAGATCGCGCCGCCTCGCCGCGCGAGAGCCCCGTCGATGCCGTAGGGGTATTTAGGGGGCTGCAAGGAATTGATATATGCAAGCACATCCCCCATGTGCCCGTCCACCTCATGCGCTTCCGCGCTGTCCCTTACCGTCAGCAGATTTGACGCCATGAGGAACCGGCCAAAATCGCCTCTGCCGAACCCGGTGTAGAACATCGCATTCTTCTTCTTCAGGACCCACCACGGAGGCACGTCGGTCGGGACCACCGAACCGGAGACATCGATCACCGGGTCGGAGCTCCACCGCAACGTTTGCGGATCGCGGTGCGCAACCAGCAGATCGGCCAGCCTGTCCGCTGAATTGACACCTCTGACCTCGGTATAGAGCCGCCCGCCGATGGTCGCCATCGCAGTCAGAAATGCCGCTGCCGCATCGTATTTTTTTGGATCACCTCGCTCCAGTATCGCCCGCGCCGTCGCCGCGCCCGCCGGGTTCAATTTCTTCCGGTCCGTGAAATCGATAAACGTATTGCCAAGTCCGATATAAAGACGACCATCGAAGAGCTGCGCGTGGCATTCCAGGCAATTCGGCGCAACCACCGTCTCCCCATTGGACGATTTCACTGCCGTATATTCATGGCTGATCACCGCATTGGGGCTATCCCGATGCAGGTAATTAGCGGTCGTTCGCCCAAAACCCATCAGGAAATAGTCATAAGGTATCCCGCTCTTGATATAATCCCCCGTCGTCAGGTACTTGTAGCCAGCCGCCGCATCCCCGCTCCGTTGCGGACTTGCCGGTATCGGCACCGGCCGGTCCCCTTCCCATGTCGTAAAAGCAAGCGCCGCAACACCTATTCCCCCGATGACCAACAATTTTTTCATGGACTAAATTTACGCCAACCCCTCATTTCCCATACAACTCCAGCATTTTTTTGAGATTGCCGATGGTATCGATCTCCGCCACCGACTTATCCCGCCTCCACCGGTTGATTCGTGGAAACCGGAGTGCCACACCGGATTTATGCCGTGTCGACGGCGCAATGCCTTCAAAGGCAATCTCGAAAACCAATTCCGGCTTTACCGTCCGCACGGGGCCGAACTTCTCCAGCGAATTCCGGCGCACGAACGCATCTACTTCCGCGATCTCCTTGTCGGTCAGCCCCGAATACGCCTTTGTAAACGTCACCAGTTGCTCGCCGTCACGGACCGCAAACGTATAATCCGTGTACAGGTTGCTCCTCCGTCCATGCCCCTTCTGCGCATAGACCATCACCGCATCGATCACCAGCGGATCGATCTTCCATTTCCACCAGTCTCCACGCCGCCGACCCGCCTGGTAGACCGAGGTCTTCCGCTTGAGCATGATCCCCTCGCTACCCACGTCCCGAGCCCTGGTCCGCGCGGCGGTAAGCTCTTCCCAACTGTTGAATTCAACCACCGGCGACAGGCGCAGCAATGGATGCCCGGCTATCATGACCAGCTCCGCCAGTTTCACCCGTCGCTCCTCTAACGTTCGCTCCCGCCAATCCTTACCGTCATACTCCAGAAGATCATATGCGATAAACCCTACCGGTACTTCGCTGAGGTTTTTCCTTGTCACGTTTTTCCTCCCGATCCTCGTTTGCAACGCTGCAAAGGGCAGCACACCCGATCCGCCCGCCGGAGCGCCGGTGAATGCCGGGTCTTTTAAACCAATAATTTCTCCATCCAGCACCGTCCCCGGCTTCAGCAGGGGCAGAAACGCCTGGTACTCCGGGAATTTTTCTGTCATCAATTCCTCGCCCCGGCTCCACACAAAAAGCGAATCTCCCCGTCGGACAACCTGCCCCCGGATCCCGTCCCATTTCCACTCCGCCTGCCATTCCTCCGGTCTCCCCAATACCGACAAATCCTCATCCAGCGCATAGGCGAGATAGAAAGGATACGGCCTCGAGAGTTCACTCCCACCGCCTTCACCGCTGACCAGCGCGGCATATTCGGTAGTCACCGGATCCCACTCCCCGCTGATCCGATGCGCCACGACCGAAGCATCCGCGCCCGTCGCCCGCGCAAGCGCATTCACCACCGTCTGCCGGGAAATCCCGATCCGAAACCCGCCGGTGATCAGTTTGTTGAACACCCAACGTTCCTCGCTTCCCATCACCGCCCAACATCGCTGTACAAACGCTTTTTTCCCTGCCTCATCTTCTTTACTCAATTCACCGAGCCGGATCAGGTAGTACGCCAAGCTCTCCCCCGGATCCCCAACATCGCGGGTCTCCGCCGGCTTCGCCAAATCGCCACCCCCGGGTAAGAGCAACGCGATCGTTTCCGCCAGGTCCCCCACCGTGTGATAACTCTCCTCGAACAGCCAACCCGGTAACCCCGTCAATTCACGGCACCACTCCCATAACATCGTCGTATTCACCGTTCGCCTGGGCCGTCGGCCGCTGAACATTGCGATCACCCAAACCTTGTCCACATCGGCAGCGGATGAAAAATATTGCTCCAGCAACCCGAGCCGGTCATTTGTTCTCGTGCTGGCCCCGAGCTTTACCGCGAGTTCCGCAAAAAGCCGCATGCCGTTAACTTTCTCCATTATCCGCGCCCTCCGTCGCGCTATCGACCGACCCTTCGCTCTTGCGTTCGACCGTCCCCTCCGCCGCGCTTTCGACCGCGCCTTCCTTCTCGCTTACCTCCTCATCCTCACCATATTCCGTTCTAATTTCCGCTGCGCTAAGTCCCCCCTCACTCAAATACCTGGATAACGCCGCCTGAAACCCGTGCGTTACGTACACCTTTTCCGCGCCCGTATCCCGCACCGCGGCCAGCAGGCCATTCCAATCCGCATGATCGCTCAATGCAAAGCCGGCGTCCGCATTCCGCCGCCGGACATTTCCCCGCACTTGCATCCAACCACTGCAAACACCCACCGAATAAGGCAGGAATCGCCTCATCCAGGGCGAGCTCTCCGCGCCCGACGGCGCAATCACCACCTGACCGCGGAAAACCGCTGACGACATTTCCGGCTCCACCCGTACCACCGGGGGCAATACCACCCCGGCCTTCACCAATGTCTGATGGACATTCCAGATAGCTCCATGGACATAGACCGTCGCCCCCACCGGCGCCAGGCAAGTCAACAGGCGCTGTGCCTTCCCAAGGCTGTAGGCGATCAGCACCGATGTCCTTCCAAGACCCCGGTTCCCCGCAACCCACTCGCGGACCGACGCATAGATCGCGTCCTGCGGTTTCCAATGATAGATCGGCAAGCCAAACGTCGACTCCGTTACGAAAACGTGACACCGGACCGGCTCGAACGCACCACTCAAGCCATCGTCCGCTGTTTTATAGTCTCCGCTGACTACCCACACCTGACCGCGGTATTCCACCCGAACTTGCGACGACCCGATTATATGGCCGGCCGGATGCAAACTCACCCGAACGCCGTTCATGTCGATCGTTTCTCCCCATTCCACACCCTGGTAAGACCCCGGCCCAAGCCGCAATTCCAGCAATGGAACCGTCAGGCGATGGCACAAATAGGCCGCACTGCCGGCCCGCGCATGGTCGCTATGCGCATGCGTGATCACCGCCCGCTCAACCGACTTCCACGGGTCGATAAAAAATCCCCCTGCCGTGCAATACAAACCCTTGTCAGTAAACTCGATCATAACGCTGATTCTCCGCAGTCGCTTTTCCATCGGCCTCCTTATTCACCACGGTCTCACTCCCGTCGATCCGCCTAATTCACCGAATTCACATTCCCATCCGTCTTATGGATAAAATACAGCTTCTTGTTCTCCAGGTAGTCCAGGACCATCGTCTGCCGGTTCAGAAAGACCGGCTCTATATTGAAGTCATTGAATACCTTGAATTTTTTCTCGCCGATATTCCCGCTGAGGTCCCGTCCGTGCAGTGACAGCAGATGCCCGAACCGGTAGAAACATTCGTAGCCCCGGAAAACCATATCGCTCGGCCGGCTGTAGAAGCGACCCTTGTAGTATTGGCTGATCCCCCTGACGAGCGAATCGGCCGGATTAATATAAAACGGTGTCGTATAAACTATTTCTTTCCCCGCCACCTCCGGCCTGGAAAAGTCGATATTGTCCCAGGTCGGCATCCCGATCAGTGTGGTCGGATAACTCTTCATGTAGGTAAGCACCCCCGCCAGTCGCAGCCCAAAGCCTTCATCCAGGCTCCCGGCGATGCATATCGTCTGCTCCGTGCTGTCCAGCGATGCACCTACCGCACCCTGATCGAAATTCTCATCCAGCGTCACATATTGGATCTTCAGCGGTACCCCCGCCGTGCTGTGATCCAAATCGGCAAAATATCCCTTTAAACGGTCCTCCTGCGTACCCTTTCGGCGAAAATATACCAACCGCCTGGTCGGATAGTTGCGTTGCAGGTATCGGTAGATAGCCTCACAGTGCGCCCGCAACGTGGAGTTGAGGATGACCAGGTTCGGATTGGCCGTGATCCCCGCATCGTTTGGAAAGTTCACATTGATAAAAGGGACCCGGCGTTTTAACGCTGCCGCCGCCAGTTGCTGCTCTTCTCCGGCATTCGTGACGGCGCCGACGATCAGCTCCGTACTATCGAAAACTGAATCCGTCACCACCTCCCGGATCGAACGCGAAGCCGACTTCGTGTCGTAGATGCGGACATCCAGTCTTACTCCTTCCTTTTCCATGGAGTCGAGTGCCAGCTCCGCCCCCTCATAGAATTCAAGCCCGGGGTTGATAAATTTGGGAAAATTATTGTCGTATCGGTAATTACCCGTCCCATCGAAAGCGGAATCCAGGTACAACGGCAAAAATACAGCCACCGAATGGCGGGTATTGCCGTTCACCCTCACCATGGCTGTATCCTGAGCATGAAGCCGCATGGAGAAGATCACCAACAAAGAATATCGGAGATATATTTTCATTCGTCGCCCTATTCCCACTCGATTGTCGCCGGGGGCTTGCTACTGATATCATATACGACCCGGTTGACCCCTTTCACGCTATTGATGATCTGACCCGAAATATCCGCAAGGAACGTATACGGCAGATGCGCCCAGTCCGCTGTCATTCCATCCACAGAGGTCACTGCCCGCAACGCCACCGTGAATTCATACGTACGCTCGTCGCCCATTACGCCCACACTTTTCACCGGCAAGAGGATCGCCCCTGCCTGCCAAACGCTCGAGTAGAGATGGTGCTCCTTTAATCCCCGCACAAACACCTCATCCGCCTCTTGCAATAACCGGACCTTCTCCGGCGTCACCTCTCCCAGGATGCGGATTGCCAACCCCGGACCCGGGAAGGGGTGCCGTTGCAGCAGATCATCCGGAATACCCAGCTCGGCGCCTACCCGCCGCACCTCATCCTTGAACAGATAACGCAGCGGCTCGATCAGCCCGAGGTGCATCTTCCCGGGAAGACCTCCCACGTTATGGTGTGACTTGATCGTCACAGAGGGCCCGTGGACCGATACACTTTCTATTACA
>DATJWK010000106.1:0-8595 GCA_035501395.1 Puia sp. | reverse complement strand
GCGCTGGAGAATGCCGCTTCCATTGCGGGGATGTTGCTGACCACGGAATGTGTGGTTGCCGACAAGCCCAAGAAGGAAGAGCCTCATGCGCATCCCGGCGGTGCACCGGGCATGGGCGGAATGGATTATTAATGGTCTTTGTACAAATAGTAAGAGCCCCGCATCCGCGGGGCTCTTTGTTTACGTATATACAGCATGCCCCGGCTTAAGCTCATATTGATCGGTGTTTTCGTTGTCATGGGATGGGGCATGGCGCTAATGGGGCGAAAACCGCTGCCGAACCGGCGCGCGCAAGATGGTCGTGGGCTGGCGGCGAAGCCGGAGGCAACATATCTGGCATTGGGAGATTCCTATACGATCGGGGAGGCGGTCGATCCGGCCGAGCGCTATCCCGCGCAGGTGCGACGGCTGATGGCCGAAAAGGAATGCCGGATCCGCGGAGATCCGGAGATCGTTGCGGCAACCGGATGGACCACCGGTAATCTGCTCGAGGCGCTACGGTCCAAAGATCCGTCGCGCACGTACGACGTGGTGAGTCTGTTAATCGGGGTGAACAACCAGTTCCAGGGAAGAAGCCAGGCGGAGTATGCGGAGCAATTCGAAATATTGCTGCGTCAGTGTATCTGTTTGGCAGGGGGGAGGCCGGGCCGCGTGGTGGTCCTGTCGATCCCGGATTATTCGGTCACACCCTTCGGACGCGAAGGGGATACAGCCCTAATCGCCGCCCAGATCGATTCCTTCAACCGGATCAACGCTTCGGTGGCGCGAAAATACCTGGCAAAGTATATCGACGTGACGACGGAGAGCCGGAAGGCAGCTACCGATCCGACGCTTGTCGCCGGCGACGGCCTTCACTTCTCGGGAAAGGAATATGCCCTTTGGGCGCGTCTCCTGGCGCCCGTCATAAAAGAAATGTTGAAGTAAAAAAAGAGGCCGGTCGCAGACCGGCCCTATCATATCGGTTAAACGCGTTTCGCCTAGTGTCTGAAGCCACCGCCCCTGAATCCGCCGCCACCGCCGCCATTGCCAAAAGACGGCGAATAACTACGGGCGGGAGGGTTGTATGAGCGCGAAGGCGCGTTGTAGTTCCGGAATGTATTATTGTTATTGGCCGGCCGGAAAGCGCCGGGGTTGCGGGTCGTCACATTGGAATTGTAGGCGGTCGTCGACCTCATTCCGGGACGATAGACAACGTTGCGTGAGTTGCCGGTTACCCCGTAATGCGCAAGCCCGCTCTTGTAATTGGTCGCATTGAACGGCCGGAGGTTATTGTAGATCGAAGTAGGAGACTTACCCACCGCTACGACACCGCCGCCATAATAAGGATTGTAGAAATAGGGATTATACCAGGTGTTCCAGATAAAGTAGTTATTCCAGGCCAGGTAGGGATCGCCGAATCCAAACCCAAAGCTCGGGCCGAAGGGGTTGTAGCCCAAACCGTAATAACCGGGATAATACATCGGGATACCAAAACCATTGTAGCCAAAGCCTACGCCGCCGGCGTAGTACATAGGAGCGGGCGCGTAATAGGCGTCGTATGCGTTGTAATCGTCAAAATAAGACCAACGGTCATAATCCTGGGATTTCATCTGCACATACTGGTCATTGGGAGCGGCGGCCACGTAGTCGGAGCCGTTGGTTTTCCCGGAAGAATACATGTCCGGGCCGTTCTGGGCATTCTTTGAAGAAGAGCAGCTGCTCAGTCCGACAACGGCGGCCAGCGCGAGGAAGGTAAAGGTATATAGCTGTTTCATGACGGCGAGTTAATTATTTTCAATTCGAAGTTGCTAAATTTGCGCTCCTTTACAGCGCGATATAGCAGGCTCAAGTAAAGTTACAATAATATAACGAGGCTTTTTAAGGAAAGGTTAACTTTTTATTGTTAAAAACTGATTAACAAGTAAAATGAGCAAGGAAATCACGAATCGGGACCAGGATTATTCGCAGTGGTATAATGACCTGGTGATCAAGGGAGGTCTGGCCGACCATTCGGAGGTAAAAGGATGTATGGTGATCAAACCGTACGGTTTTGCCCTTTGGGAGAAAATGCGTGACCAACTGGACCGGATGTTCAAGGACACCGGCCATGTGAACGCCTATTTTCCGCTGTTCATCCCTAAAAGCTTTTTAAGTAAAGAGGCGGCACACGTGGAGGGGTTTGCCAAGGAATGTGCGGTGGTTACCCACTACCGGCTTATGAACGATCCCAACGGCGGCGGCGTGGTGGTGGATCCGACGGCCAAGCTCGAGGAGGAGCTCATCATCCGGCCGACGAGTGAAACGATCATCTGGAATACTTACCGGGATTGGATCAAAAGTTACCGGGACCTGCCGCTGCTGATCAACCAGTGGGCAAATGTCGTTCGCTGGGAAATGCGGACCAGGCTCTTTCTGCGGACGACGGAATTCCTGTGGCAGGAAGGACACACTGCGCACGCGACGGCGGAAGAAGCTGTCGCAGAGACGCGACAAATGCTCGATGTATACGCGCGATTCGCGGAAGATTATATGGCTTTGCCGGTGATCCGCGGGGTTAAAACGCCAAACGAACGGTTCGCAGGCGCGGTGGATACCTATTGTATCGAAGCGCTCATGCAGGACGGTAAAGCATTACAGGCGGGAACCTCCCATTTCCTGGGCCAGAATTTTGCCCGGGCGTTTGAGGTCAAATTCTCCGACAGGAACAACCAGATGGAATACGTATGGGCTACCAGCTGGGGAGTAAGCACCCGGCTGATCGGCGGCCTGGTGATGGCGCATAGCGATGACGACGGATTGATATTGCCGCCGCGAATTGCGCCGCTGCAAGCGGTTATCGTGCCGATCTATAAAGGGCAGGAAAGAAAAGATCAGCTGGACGCAAAGGGGCGCCAACTGGCCGCGCAATTGAAAGCTGCCGGGATCAGCGTAAAGTTTGACGACAATGACAACAACAGACCCGGGTTCAAATTCGCCGAGTACGAGTTAAAGGGCGTGCCGGTTCGCATCGCCATGGGTCTTCGCGACCTGGATAACAACAGCGCGGAAGTGGCGCGCCGCGACACCAGGGACAAAACGACCCGCCCGTTGGATGGGCTGGCCGACCATGTAAAGGAACTGTTGGAAGAGATCCAGGAGGCGATGTACCGGAAAGCGCTCTCCTACCGGGATGCCCATATTACCCGGGCCGATACGATGGCCGAATTCGAGCGGTTGCTGGATGAAAAGGGTGGATTCATCCTGGCCCATTGGGATGGGACAACGGAGACGGAGGAGGCCATCAAGGGGAGGACAAAAGCCACCATCCGTTGTATTCCGCTGGAGGGAGTGAATGGAAAGGGAATGTTGGAGTCTGCGGCCGAAGAGGGGACCTGCATCTATTCGGGTAAGCCCAGCTCGCAGCGGGTGCTGTTTGCCCGGGCGTATTGATCCGCGATAGCGGTTGCAATGTTTAAGTGATTAGGTGATTTCCAAAGTTTTGACTACTTTTTGGCCGCCTCGATAGTTTTTGTATTTTACAGGGACAAAGTCCTAAACCATAAAATAGTCGATTAATGGAAAATCAATCCCAAAGACCCCTTCCGAACGCTCCCGGTGGTGCCGGCTTCCTGGAAATGCACCTGGATTATGACGGCGGCCAGACCTTGCAGGAAACCGTTCGCTGGTCCAAATTCCTCGCGATCGTGGGCATAATCGGTCTCGGCATCTATCTCCTCGCCGTGTTGGTGGGGAGCAGTTTTATCGCGGCGCTTGTCCAGCAAATGTATGGCCTCGAGGGGGTTGGCGTTCTCGGGCTGGTTATCGCCTTTGTCGTTATAATCCTGGCCATCCTGATCTTTGTTGTCATTATGCTTTACCGGTTCTCGACGCTCACCCGCCGGGGTATCGATACACAGGATCAGGCTACCTTCAACCGGGGGCTCAGGAGTCTCAAAACATATTTCCTGATCAACGGGATCATTGCGATCCTTTATTTGCTATTGACGATCCTCTCCGCGGTCGCCGCATTCATCTAAACATTCATGTCATGGAAAATCAATCTACCCCGTCTTCCGAACCCGGAACCGACCTTGATAATTTTTTCAATCTCTCCTTTGACACCGCGGGACTGGATACGCTTCGGCAACTTTCGCTTTGGGCAAAGATCATATCCATCTGCGCGTTTATTGGCTATGTATTCGCTTTGGCGGCTGCCCTGTTCGGCCACTCGAAATCGCTTGACGAAGGGTCTTCTTCGGTCACCTTCAGCCGGACATCGAATTTGCTGGGAACCTTTCTGACCGTGATCATCGGGGGCGCCATCAATTACTTCTTATATCGCTTTGCGGTAGGTATCGACCGGGGCGTAAAGTCGATGGATGCCCTAAAGGTCAATGAGGGTTTTAACAGTTTGCGTATTTATTTCAAGATCCTGGGGATCATCCTGATCATTGTGCTCGCGATCCTTGTGCTGGCTATCCTGATCGGGCTCGCGGGGCTTGCAGGAAGGTAGTTTGCCGGGTACATACCGTTACCGCGTGGAATAATAGTTGTAGTCTTTCAGCAAGGTTTGCAGAAATTCAAGCGAGTCCTGATCGTCCTCGATATGCAACTTTGACCGGATACGGGCCGCGATCCGGATCGAAAGGTCGTAGTCACTTTTTCTCCGGACAGCATTGATTATCCCTTTGAGGGTGTTAATGTCTTTGTCGCTCAATTGCATGACCTGGGGATAACGGGGTTGATAGTTGTCCGCCAGTTCGGTGAATACCGTATCTTCCCAGGAGGTTCGGTTCCGGGTGTCGATCAGAATAGTCCCCGCAACAATGTCGCCGATCCGTTGGGTATATGGAGTTCCAATGAGGCAGCCTATACCTCCAAACAGGAAAATGGCCGACCACCAGGGCAGTTCGCCAAACGCTACGGCCGGCAGGATCCACCAGGGCAGATCGATCATTTTGAAGAGCCACCGGATGAGATATTGGCTGACCGAGGGCTGGCCCCCGTCGGCAGAGATCACCTTTATCCGCATCGCTTTTTTGCCGACGGTCTGACCATTCATGAATATTTCACTTGCCGGGAAGTAAAAGAGATACGGCAGGCCGATCAGGATCAGCAGCCACAAAGGGTAATCAAGCATATCCGAGCCAAGACGCATCAACTTGTTCACCATAACGAAATAGGCGATGATGATAGCCCAGTCAATAATAACGGCAATTAAACGTTTGATGAAGGGGGCGACCAGGAAATCTACTTCAATATTGAAACCGGTATCGAGCTTGACCTGGAGCATAATTAGGTACTTGTTTTCTGGATTTCCGTAAATTTAGCAAATCTAAACTATGAGAGAAGGGCTTTTTATTAAAAAAAATATTGATAAGTGGAAGCAATATCAATATGAACCTGCGAGTGACCCCGACGAGATGGCCGGTCAATTTACAGAACTGGTTAACGACCTTGGCTACGCCAAAACTTTTTATCCGCACAGCCGCGTCACGCAGTATCTAAACGGACTTGCATCGCGGATCTACCTGGGAATTTACAGAAACAAAAAGGAGGAGTCATCCCGGATCCTGCGATTTTGGAAAACCGAGCTGCCCCAGGTCATCTATCGTTACCGCAGGGAAGTCCTTTATTCTTTTCTCATTTTTATGTTGTTTGCCATCTTCGCGGCGTTTTCGGCGGCGCATGACGAAAGTTTTGTGCGTGGAGTGTTGGGTGATTCCTATGTCGAAATGACACAGGAAAATATCGCCAAGGGTGACCCGTTCGGCGTGTATAAGCAGGGGAACCAGTTCAGCATGTTCCTGGCGATCGCGCTCAACAATGTTAAAGTCGCGTTTATCATATTCGTCGTTGGTTTTCTTTTGGGTCTGGGGACCGTTCTTTTTTTGTTTGAGAACGGCGTGATGGTTGGAGCGTTTCAATATTTCTTTTTTGCGCAAGGGCTGGGATGGAAGTCGGTACTTGTGATCTGGCTCCACGGTACGCTGGAGATCTCTTCGATCATCATCGCGGGCGGCGCCGGGCTGGTGCTGGGTAACAGCATTCTTTTTCCCGGGACGCACAAGCGGGTAAATTCGCTGAAACGCGGGGCGAAGGATGGGCTAAAGATGATGGTGGGGCTGGTGCCGATTTTCCTGGTTGCTGCGTTTATAGAAGGTTTTATTACCCGATATTCAACCATGCCGGTCTGGCTCAGTGTTTCGATCCTCGCCGTTTCGCTTACGTTTATCGTTTGGTATTTCGTTATCTATCCGGCACAGCTTCATAAAAAATCCGGCGCTTTATGATAAAGCAATGCCAGGTTCGCATCGCTGTGTTTTTTCTGGGACTTTTTTTGTGCTGTCGGGCGGCGGCCCAAACCGGCGATACGGTTGTTGTGGGGCAGGGTCCGGCAGCCGCCGCAGCTGCGACCGATTCGGACGCCGGAACGAATAACGCTGTGAAGCCCCCGCGACCCGACATCCTCCGCGTATTGCCCGATACCTTTGTCCACCGGCTCAGAAGCGATGAAGCCTTTGCCTATGCCAACGACCCGGCCTACTGGACCCGGCGCAAAGAGGAGCAGGAGCAGCCAAAAGAGTCCTGGCTGTCGCAGCTCCTGGGAAGCAAAGGATTCGAGGTCTTCATCCTGATCGTGTTTGGGGCCGTGCTGTTATATGCGATTATCCGGATCGTAGCGAGCAATAATCTTGCTTTTTTTTACCGGCGACCAAGGCGGATCGGCGAATCGCGAAAGAATGATGTAGCCGGCGCGACGGAAGAGGACCTGGACGAACGGCTGAAACAGTCCGTCCTGGCCGGCGAATATCAACACGCCGTCCGGTATTTGTATCTGAAGAGCCTGGGTCTTCTGGAACAGAAGGGCATGATCCGCCTCCACCCGGAGGCTACCAACCATGATTACTGGCGACAGCTTAGTTCCTCGCCGCAGGGGCCGCCATTCCGGGATCTTACGACGATCCATGAGCGGGTAGTCTATGGCAACTTTCCATTGGATGAGCAACGATTCCTGCGGCTGAAACGGTATTTCGATGATTTTTATAAAACAGTCCAGTCATGACCATACGCAGCGCCGGACTTTCTTTTTGGATCTGGTTGATGTTGCCGCTGGCTTCCTGTTCCGTCACGCCCCGAAAAGAGATCAATCGGCGGGTGACTTTGCGGCGTCAGGACAAGCTACCGTATGGAACAAAGGTCGCGTTTGAGGGGCTGGGTTCGCTGTTCCCCGATGCGACCGTCAGTTATTTTAATAAATCAACCGAGAAACTGCCGACAGGGGACGGGAAAACGGCATCGATCATTATCGTCAAAGCGATAGATCCCAGCCCGGCCGAGATCAATTCCATGCTGGATTTTGTTGGTCAGGGCAACCATATGTTTATCTCCGCCAGATGGTTCGGCGATTCGCTTTTGCATGCCTTGGGGGTAAAGGCTTCCTTTAACTTTATGACACTGTCGATGGATAGCCTGCAACTCAATCTTCGCCAGCCGGGGACCGGTGACTCACTTTCTTTTGCCTATCCCGGGGACTCGTATGATGGCTGGATCGACAGCTGCAATTTGCGGTATACAACCATTCTCGGGTGGGACCGTCATGGCCGGCCGGATTTTGTCCGGTTTAGCTACAAGGGCGGCGGGACGATCTATCTGCACTTTGCGCCGCTGGCATTCAGCAATTTCTTTTTACTGCATAAGAACAACATCTCCTATTACCAAAGCGCCTTGTCATATCTCCCGGGCGATTTGCAGTCGATCCTTTGGGATGAATATTATGTCTACGGCAGCCGGGGTTCGCGAGGGGGCGGCGTCTTCAGCAGCCTCGCCTACCTGTTAAGCCAAAAATCGCTGGCCTGGGCATTCTGGCTGATGTTGGCGCTGATCCTGCTGGTATATCTTTTCGAGTCCAAGCGGCGGCAGCGCCCGATACCGGTTATCACTCCGCTCAAAAACACCTCCCTGGAATTTGTGCTGACAATCGGCCGGCTGTATTTTCAACGCCGGGACAATCACAACCTGGCCACCAAGATGGTTATCCATTTCCAGGATCTGGTCCGGACGCGTTACAATCTCAACGCAACGGCACTGGACGAGGATCTCGTAACGCGGATCGCCCATCGTACCGGTTATCAGCATGAGGTGTTGTCGCGATTGATCGGGTATATGCGCGTGCTGCCGTCGAAGGCGTACGTGCCGGATGAAGAGCTCATGGATTTTCATCGTCAATTGGAAGCATTTTATAAAATAGCATAACATGGAAGAGAATCTATTCGAACAGCGGACGGATCTGGCGGATTTGCAAACGGCTGTGGAGGAGTTGAAGGCGGAGATCGGCAAGGTGATCGTCGGACAGGACCAGATGATCGAGCTGCTGTTGGCCGGTATATTGGCCGACGGACACATCCTCATCGAGGGTGTACCGGGGGTGGCAAAGACCCTGACGGCAAAATTGCTCAGTAAGGTCATCTCCGTTGCGTTTTCCAGGATACAATTCACCCCGGACCTGATGCCAAGCGATGTAATTGGAACATCCGTGTTCAATCCCAGGGAAAGCAACTTTCAGTTCAAGCAGGGGCCCATTTTCAGTAATATCGTGCTGATCGACGAGATAAACCGGGCGCCGGCGAAAACGCA
>DATJWK010000105.1:0-5599 GCA_035501395.1 Puia sp. | reverse complement strand
TATATTTTTGTCAAGTCCGATTACCAGATGGTGAAGATCAACCTCAAGGAAATCCTGTATATCGAGGGGCTCGACGATTATATCAAGATCTATCTTCCGGGGAAGTCGATCCTGACCCTCATGACTCTAAAGACCATCTCGCAGAAGTTGCCGGCGAGGGAATTCATCCGGGCTCATCGCTCCTATATCGTTCCGATCAGCAAGATCGAGCATATCAGCAAAAGCAAGATCAAGATCGCGGACAAGGAAATACCCATCGGCGTTAGCTACAGCGATAGTTTTTTTGCGGCGATGGAAAACAAATTGAATTGAGGCCCGCCCGTGTTGAAGTTCCCACCCGGGCCGAAGCTCCGTCGGGAAGGCCGGCGGGTGGATGCGGACGCCGGAGGCAACCTTTTTACGTAAACTTACGTAGTATTTTATGCCGGCAAGGTAGATGCCGGCAGGACCAGTTTTTTCATAGTAGATTTTAAGTTAAGGTTGAGGCCACTGGTTGGTGGTTAGTTTTTTCCTAAATTGCTTGCGATTCTTCAATCGCAAGCTTTTTTTATGCAATTTCTTGAAGCGTTACACATAAAATCAGCGAACCCGGGCACGTCGACGGGGACGCAGTGGATCGAATCGGGTGGCCAGTTGCTTGAGTCGTTCTCGCCCGTCGATGGCCGGCGGATCGCGCAAGTGACAATGACCGATAAGGCCGCGTATGACAGGGTGGTGTCGGCTGCGCAGCAGGCCTTTACCGTGTGGCGCACATGGCCGGCGCCGCGGCGGGGTGAGGTCGTCCGGCAGCTCGGCGAGGCGTTGCGGCGCGATAAGGAAGTGCTGGGGCGGCTGGTGTCCTATGAAATGGGCAAGAGCCTGCAGGAGGGATATGGAGAAGTGCAGGAAATGATCGATATCTGCGATTTCGCGGTGGGGCTGTCACGGCAGCTGCATGGACTGACGATGCATAGCGAACGGCCGGGGCACCGGATGTATGAGCAGTGGCACCCGCTGGGGGTGGTCGGGATTATCTCCGCTTTTAATTTCCCGGTGGCAGTATGGAGCTGGAATAGTATGATCGCCTGGGTTTGCGGCGACACCTGCATCTGGAAAGGGTCGGAAAAAACGCCGTTGTGCGCGCTGGCTTGCCAGCGGATCGTGGCGGAGGTATTCGCAGCCAACCAGGTGCCGGAAGGCGTTTCCTGCCTGATTACCGGTGCGCGCGAGGCGGGCGAGTGGATGACGGCGGACCGCCGCATCCCGATGATCTCGGCTACCGGCAGCACGCGGATGGGGAAAGCGATCGGTCAGGCGATGGCCGCGCGACTCGGCCGGGCGTTGCTGGAACTGGGGGGCAACAATGCGATCATCATCTCCAGGGATGCGGACCTCGATATCGCGATACCGGGAGCCGTATTCGGTGCGGTCGGTACGGCAGGCCAGCGGTGTACGACAACGCGGCGGCTGATCATCCACGACGAGATCTATGAACAGGTTAAGGAAAAGCTGGTGGCGGCATTCCGGCAGCTTCGGATCGGCGATCCGTTGCAGGCAACCAACCATGTCGGGCCACTGATCGACAAAGATGCGGTTGCTGCCTATTCAAAAGCGATCGAGAGGGGAAAACAGCAAGGCTGCCGGTTCCTGATCGACGGTAAGGTCTTACAAGGCGATGGGTTTGAAAGCGGTTGTTATGTAACGCCGGCGATTGCCGAGGCCGAACCCGGCTATCCGATCGTGCAGGAGGAGACATTTGCGCCCATTTTGTATCTGTTGCGCTATAAGACACTGGACGATGCGATCGGGATCCAGAATGACGTGCCGCAAGGACTGTCGTCATCGATCATGACGCTGAATTTACGGGAGGCCGAGCAGTTTCTTTCGGCTGCCGGGAGCGACTGCGGGATCGCCAATGTCAATATCGGCACGTCGGGTGCGGAGATCGGCGGTGCGTTTGGCGGGGAAAAGGAAACGGGCGGCGGACGTGAGAGCGGGAGTGATGCGTGGAAGTCGTATATGCGGCGGCAAACCAATACGATAAACTATTCGCGGCAACTGCCACTGGCTCAGGGGATAAAGTTTGAGTTTTAGGAGAAAATAATCGCCCGGAATACGCGTTAAAGAGAACAGATTCCAATATTTATGAATGCCGGGCTGCCTGTTTGGAGAAAAGTCATTGTCGTTGGGTTGATTTTCGCTGCCGTCTTAGACAGCGGAGGCATTCAGGCCCAGGTCCGGCTGGGGATCCTCGGCGGACTTCACTCCTCTAACATACTGGAGACCAATAGCCTACCTGGATGGGATACGGCTGTGAAGCGGTTCCTTCGTTCACAGACCGGGTTTCAGCTGGGGGTGATCGTCGAAGTGCCGTTCGGGCACTCCGGATTCTACTTTCAACCGGCCATCACATACATTACCAAGGGGCGCCAGTATGACCGGAATAACGATTCGATCACCGCACTCGCCACCGATACGATCTATAACAAGACTTCCGTCAATCTCGGCTATGTCGAGATCCCGCTCAATGTCACCTACAAGATCGCGCTGACTTCCGGGGGGCGGAATTGTCTTTTTTTTAGTGCAGGTCCTTATGTAGCCTTCTTCAACAGCGGGAACACCACCACCCAAAGTTTGACCGCCGGCCAGTCGGAACAATACAACAGCGAGACCGATCCCGTCCCGGTCGGCAAGGCCCGGGATGCCTATAAAACAGTGGATATCGGCCTCAACGGCAGGGCCGGATTCGAGCTGGGCAACCTGATGCTGAACATTTATTACAGTCGGGGGCTCACCAACATGTACACCGCTGACTACCCCGGAACGTTCCATAATACGGTCTTTGGAGCTTCGCTTGGGATTTGGATCACCGGTCAGGGAACAGCACCGCCGGTTAAAAAGAAGGATACGGACAAGGATGGGATCCCAGACAGCGAAGATGCCTGTCCGCTTAAGCCGGGGTTTGCGAGATATCATGGCTGTCCGGTACCGGATACCGACCACGACGGCATTGATGACGAGCACGATTCCTGCCCCACCGTGGCGGGTCTGGCGCGGTATCATGGCTGTCCGATCCCGGACCGCGATGGGGATGGGGTGAACGATGAGGAGGACCAATGTCCGGATAGCGTCGGGCCCGCATCCAATCATGGCTGCCCGCTGCCTCCGCCGCCTGTGGTGATCGTCGCGCCGCCGGTGGCCCCTGTCCTTACGATCCGGCGGGAGGATAGTATTGCAATCAATTATATCGCCCGCAATGTGCTATTCAATAGCAGCAGCGATCGATTCCGGGACAGCTCATTCAGCGCACTCGATACCCTGGCGGCCCGGATGCTGGCGCATCCGGAATGGCACCTTACGATTGAGGGGCATACCGACAATTCGGGCATTAGGGCTAAAAATATGGTGTTATCGCAGCGGAGGGCGGATGCAATCCGGGTCTACCTTGAAAAGCGGGGCATTTCCCCTGACCGGCTGACCTCGGTCGGGTACGGCTCCAGCCGGCCCGTGGCGGATAACCGTACGGTGGCAGGTCGTGCGGCAAACCGGCGGGTGGAGTTCAAGCTCAGTATCGGTACGCGATAATTTTAACAACTTGATAGAACCGTTCCTGTAATATATGGGGCCGATTGGCGGGGGTTTTGCTATTTTGCGCGCTTATACTTATAACTAAAAAACGAAACACACATGATTTGTCGCCCAGGTCGCCTGAGGAATTGGATGTTGTTGGTCCTAACCGCTTGTTTGCCTTTTACCATGTTCGCCCAGGGGAATTCCGCCAGGAAAGATCTGCCGAAAGGGTGGCACCTGCTGGATAAGGAACAAGACGGATACTATGGGATCAGTCTCAATAAGGCATACGAGTTCGTACACCAGAAAAAGCTAAAAAGCAAAACAGTGATCGTGGCGGTCATCGACTCCGGTGTGGACACCACGCATGAAGACCTGAAAGGCATCCTGTGGACGAATCCGGGCGAAATTCCCGGGAACGGGATCGATGACGACCACAATGGTTATGTAGACGATGTACACGGTTGGAATTTCATCGGTGGAAAGGATGGGAAGAATGTAAAAGACGACTCGCAGGAAGAGGCGCGGGTATATTATATGTTCAAGTCGAAGTTCGACAGTACAGCGGTCGACACCGCGGCGCTCAGCCCGGAAGAAAAGGAGGAATACCATTGGTGGCTTAAGGCGCGCAAGACGATCATGGGTGAAGGTTCGGACAACGAAGTCGACATCGTTACACTGCATCGCGCTTTGCAGGCTTGTATCAAGAGCGACAGTATTCTCCGGCAGGCGATGGGCAAACCGGAGTATACCGGCAACGACCTCGACACTTTCCAGGTCAAGTCCACGGAAAGCCGCAGCGCAAAGGCGGTGATCATTTATCTCTTCAAAGCCAACAAGATCATGGACATGACGAATAAGCAATTCTTGTCGGAATTCACGGAAGAGGTCGAGTCGGAGGAGAAGAAGGAGGCGACGAAGAAATATGCTCCCGAGGACCTGCGCCACCAGATCGTCGGCGATAATGAAGCGGATTTCAACGACCGGTACTATGGTAACAACGATATTATGGCCGGGGAACCGATGCACGGTACGCATGTTTCCGGGATCATCGCGGCCGAGCGGAATAACGGGAAGGGGATGGACGGCATCGACGACAACGTCCGGATCATGATGATCCGCGCAGTACCTAACGGGGATGAGCATGACAAGGATATCGCGCTGGCCATCCGATATGCGGTGGACAACGGGGCGCGCGTAATCAATATGAGTTTTGGCAAGAACCTCTCGCCGGAGAAGCCCTGGGTCGACTCCGCGGTGAAATATGCGGAAAGCAAAGGAGTGCTGTTGGTCCATGCAGCAGGCAATGACGCTGCCGATGTCGACACGGTGGATAATTTCCCTAACCCGCATTTCCGCCATTCGACATATACGGCGTCCAACTGGATCACGGTCGGCGCGAGCAGCGATCCGCTTGCTGAGCCTGGCTTTGCCAGCTATACGGCGTCGTTCTCCAACTACGGAAAGAACGAGGTCGATGTCTTCGCTCCCGGCACCCGTATCTATTCCACGGTACCCGGCGGCAACAAGTACGAAAACCTGCAGGGCACAAGCATGGCGGCGCCGGTCGTTACCGGAGTAGCTGCGCTTGTCCTGGAATATTATCCCAATCTGACCCCGCAACAAGTCAAGTATTGTATCATGAAAGGGGCCACGCCGCTGCCGGCAAAGGTCAGGAAACCCGGCGGAGAGGATGACCAGGTCAGCCTTTCGGATCTTTCGATCTCCGGCGGGATCGTGAATGCGTATCAGGCGCTCAAAGTTGCGTCTACGCTCAACGTTAAAAAAACGTCGTCCTCGACCCTCACCAACAAAAAAGATTAGTAAATTAGGGGACTATGATCCCCAAATCTGAAATTATCAAAGCCGATACCTACCAGCGTTATCTGGACCTGGTCAGGGAAAACGACTTCCGCGACGCGATCGACAGGAACACGCGGCAATTCAACAAACTGCTTGACAGCATTCCGCGCAAGAAATACGACTATGCGTATGCGGAAGGAAAGTGGACGTTGCGGGAACTCCTGCAGCATATCATCGACTGCGAGCG
>DATJWK010000104.1:0-41168 GCA_035501395.1 Puia sp. | reverse complement strand
TTTTTGTTATCCGCCAAAAGCACCGACGTATCCGCGCGGTCTCCAAGGATCAGCGACAAAGCCCCCATCAGGATCGACTTGCCGGCCCCCGTCTCCCCCGTGATCACATTCATCCCCGCCGCGAACTCAATGCTGAGCTCATCGATGATGGCATAATTCTGAATTTGGATCCGCTGTAACATGGGACCAATTTAAGATTTCGGCAAAAAATAGCCGGAAAAATAATTTTTCGGTTATTCGCCCCGGCAACGGGCGATACCGGATTTCGCCCGTTGATCCAACGAGTTTTTGTAGTCATGATCCTTTAACGACAAACACTTTTGAAAGAATTCCATTGCCCGCTCACAATCCCCGCGCTCCTCATAAATATACCCCGCCTGCAGCGCCGCCCGCGCGGCATAATATTCCCGCAACCCCGCGCCCGTTTTTATCGTGGTCAGATACGCGGAGATCGCATCGTCCTTTCTGCCCAACCCGTCATAAATACGTCCGAGCCGGTAAGCCAGCTCGCAGCGTTCGTCCGGCCGGGAATAGGCGGATGTGCTGACCCCTTGCAGCGACCGGAGCGCCTCGGTAAAATATCCCCCGTCGGTCAGCAACCTGGCCTGCAATAAAACCTTATCCGGCCACACCGCTTTCCGGGCCGCGGCCATCGCCTGCCGGTCCGCATCCGCCTCCGCCGAACCCCGCCTGATCACTTCCCGCCTTAGCGAATCCGCCGCCACCTGGTTCCCTTTCAGATAATAGTACCAACTGAGCTTTTCGAGGGCATCCTTTACATAGAACCGGCCTTTGAACCGCCGGAGGAATCGTTCGAGATAGACCGGCGTGGCATCCTCCAGATGATTCAATGCGGCATAACCCATCTCCAGATCCCAGACCGGCATGTCAAGGTATCCCGCCGCCTTGCTCCTGCCTTCTATGATTTGAGCGGCTAATGCCGACTGCTGATCATTGATGCAAAGATTGGCATACAGATAAGCATAGAGATAATTGTTGCGGACGTCCAGGTTGTGCCGGCGGATATAAGCGAAGACCTGCTCGTGCTGATTGAGGATGTAAAACTGTAAATAGAGAAAATAAAAATTGGCCTCGTCCCGGAATAATACCGACCATTCATCCTCCATGCCGAGGAATTGACCAAGCTCCCCCATCCCCTCTTTCACACTCCCGCGAATTCCCAAAAGATTGCTTAGCCACTTATACCCATCCGGAATCGTGCTTGCCACTACTTTCATCGCCCCGCTCAACATCAGCGCCGGCCCAAAGGATGGAAATTTTTGCCGGCATGCCTGGCTCTCCAGGAACGATCGCCGGAACTCCAGCCCCGCGTCGAGGTTACTGCCGAGTTTGACCTTGATCGCGGCCCACTGGAAATGGATCACGCTGCGTGTAAAGAGGATGAAGGGCGAAATCTCCGGTCCCTCTCCCATCCGTTCAAGCCGCCGCTCGAACCGGGTTTTCACTGCGGGATAGTCGGCCGAATTCTCATTAAAAAAAAGTTGAAAAAAATCGATGTAGTTGGCCAGGAAATCCGGAATAAGATTGTCCGGATCGCGCTTTCGTTCGGCCGCCAGCAACTGCTCACCTTCTTCCAACCGCAGTTGCACGATTGCGCGGTATGCCTGACGACAGCCTGGATTGAAATCGAAATGTTGCTGTCCGTAACCCGGAACCGCAAACAGTAAAGCAGCCAGAAGCGTCCAACGGACCATCACGGACCTTACTTGACTTCGATGGAGTCATTCAGTTCATTGTCAACCAGGATCCGGCCGCAGTTCTCACAAACAATGATCTTCTTGCGCTGACGGATCTCGCTTTGCCGTTGGGGCGGAATGGCGTTAAAACATCCGCCGCAGGCGTCCCGCAACACCGGCACAACCGCCAGACCGTTCCGGTAATTGCCCCGGATGCGGTCATAGGAGTGCAGCAACCGCGGCTCTACCTTCTCCCGCGCGTCCGTCGACAATTTGACAAAATGCTTTTCTTCCTTTTCCGTCGTGGCGATGATCTTGTCGAGCTCGTCCTTCTTGTTCTTTAGCACCGACTCCTTCGTCGCAATATTTTTCTTTGCTTTCTCCAGCAGCTGCACCTTCTCCGCAATCTCCTCATTGGCATCCTTGATGTGCTTCTCCGCCAGCTTCACTTCCAGCTGCTGCATCTCGATCTCCTTGTTGATGGCCTCGAATTCGCGGCTGTTCTTCACATTCTGGCTTTGCTTGTCGTATTTCTTGATCAGCGCATCGGCTTCCTTGATCGCTTCCTTCTTCTGATTGATGAATTCCTGTATCCCGTTGATCTCTTCCTCAACCCGCGTTTGACGCGAATGCAGACCCTGGATCTCATCCTCGAGGTCACTTACCTCCATGGGCAGTTCCCCCTTCAGGATTTTGTACTCGTCCAACTTCGATTCTATTTTTTGGAGGGTCACGAGTGAGGCGAGTTTTTCCTCGACAGAGAATTCTTTTACGTTTGACATAATTTAATTTATATGATTCGGTTCCCGGGCGAAAGGTGATAATGTACCGGATTCGTTCGGACACCCGATTTAAGGACGGCAAAATTACTGAATTTTTCCTGCAAAACCTGCACTAATAGATCGATCGTGAATTGCTCGCTCTCAAAATGCCCGATGTCCGCGATCACCAGGCGGTCATTCGCATCAAAAAACTCATGATATTTAACATCGGAGGTAAGATAAAAAGTTGCCCCCGATGATAATGCGTTGGAAATGAATGAACTGCCAGCACCGCCGCAGACGGCCACCGTTTTCACCGGCTTTCCTGTCAGCCGCGTATGCCGGACGACCGGCACCCGGAAGATCGAAGTCAGCCGGTCCAGAAAGGCCTCCTCCTCCGTCGGCGAGGGCAGCTCTCCGACCAATCCGGCCCCGATCCCGCCATGCGGATTGATCAGCGGCACCAGGTCGTATGCCACCTCCTCATAGGGGTGCGCCGCCACCATCGCCGCCACCACCTGCCGCTGTAACATGACCGGCAGGATCACCTCCAGCCGCGCCTCTTTCTCTTCATGCCGCCGCCCGACCGCTCCTACAAAAGGCTGCGTTCCCTCTCCCGCTTTGAATGTCCCCATCCCCTCCACGCTGTAGCTGCACTCGCTGTAATTGCCGATATGCCCGGCACCCGCCGCAAACATGGCCGACCGCACCGCCTCCAGCTGGCCGATGGGTACGAAACAATACAATTTGCACAGCGTCGACTCTTTCGCCGCCAGCACCCGCCTGGCGACCAGCCCCAGCATATCCGCGATCCTTCCGTTCACTCCCTTTGTCACCATATTGTCGAGATTGGTGTGGATCGCATAGATCGCGATATCGTTTTTTATGGCCGCGATAACCGCCTTTTCGACATAGTTCCGGCCGGTGATCTTCTTCAGACCGCCGAAAACGATCGGGTGATGCGCGACGACCAGGTTGCATCCGCTCGCCGCCGCTTCCATCACCACCTCCTCCGTCGCATCCAGCGCGACCAGCGCTCCCGGGCATTCCCAGCCGGCATGGCCGGTCAGCAACCCGGCATTATCATAATGCTCCTGGACGGCCGGCGGCGCCAGCACTTCCAGATGACCGATGATCTCCGCTATACGCATGGCTTATTGAATGATCGTTTCGATATGCGCGAGTTTACCGTCCTCATCGATCCCCTCGAGAACTACCCGCAGCTTTTTCGAAATGTCGTTGTTGAAAAAGTCTACCGTGACCCGTCTCGTCTCCTTGTCCGTCATCACATAAGGCTTCCAATATAAAGTAGTCCGCAGATCCTCCTGCGCATTGGCGGCATTATTCTCGAGATAGTTCGGCGAGTAGAATTCCCGCGGCATCGAATAACCGGCCAAAATGGCCCTTGGCAATCCCTTGATATTGTCATCGTTTATCCGGCTATCGCCTCCCTTCTTCGTATATACCGCAATGGTACCACCCGAACCGCCGCCAAAACCTACACCCGACCCCGGCCGGAATACTTTAACCATCGCGATATCCGGAACGGATATGTTTTGAAGCTGCTGGGCATCTACCTGCATCTCATTAAGGTAAAGTGACGGCCTGCCGCCGCGCCAGCTCAACGACGGCGTCCCGCCGGGTCCGGAACCGGTGGTGATCTGGAGACCCGCCACTTTTCCCTGTAAAAACGTGAAGATATCCGGATAGGCATTTGCGAACGCATCGTTGATCAGATCGAAGACCTGTGCATCTCCACCGGCAAACAAACCCGAAGCATATCGTTCATCCAGCTTTTCCTTCTCCGTTTTTTGATGGCCGATGACAACCGCCTCCTGCAACGTCTTCACCCGTGCGTCCTCGATCGGCTGGACCCGGATCTCTTCCTTCCGGATATAACGGTTGCGCGCCAGGTACAGCGAATCTTCCGCCGTCCATCCGTCGAAACCGGCATACGGGGGCTTCGCGGCCTTCGGCCCCCGCACCAGGCCGTTGTTGAAGGTGACCGCCGCCTGATCGGCGAGCGCCCGGTTGGTATTGAAGGAATAAAACGCCTTTACCGTGTCGAAAAATACCAGCCCCGACACCCCGAACCTCGACCCGGAGAGGTGTGGCACGGACAACAGCTGCTTGCTGGAGTCCTTGCGGGCCAGGATCACATTGATCGATTCATCTTTCGGGATCTTATAGGGATCCACGCCAAGGACATCTATTTTCATCGCCAGATACTCCTGTTCCGGGTTTTTGATCACCGGCAACTGGCCTTTTGCCAACGCTTCCCATTTGATCCGGCGCCAACCATGCGTCATCATCACCAGGTCGAGCATCCCCGCCAGACTGTCGGCCGTACCGGAAAAATAAAAATACGGATCGTGCACCTGTCCCCGGATCTCACCGGTCAGCAATAGCCGCGAAATGATATTCTCGTCGTTCGGAAATTCACCGTCAGCCGTGGCATCGGTCACCGCCATCGACAGATTGGATTTCACCGTATCCGGCACATCGATGATCAGCGTATTCTTGCCGCGCTTGTTCACCCCTTTTATTTGAACTGAAATCTCGGGGCTGAACCGGTATTCATGATTGTTGACGAAAACAGCCCGTTCCGCCACGGGCGCCATGTTCGCATTGAACAGCGTCAGCACCATCACCCCGCTTGGTAGCTGGCCGGTCGGGATCGTACCTCCGCTCATAAAATTATCATCCAGGTTTATCCTGGCCATATAAATCAAATGCTGATGCATATGTCCGATGATCGTCAGCCGTTTTAACTCCGGACCGCCGTCCGCCGATCGCGCCACCGAGAACAGGACTTTCTGGTTCGCCGTGATTGCCCGCAACACCGCTCCGGTGGCTCTTGGCGCCGGCAATCCCGTTCGGTGTACGACCCCTTGTTCGTCCTTCCAAACGGCCGTCAGTGAATCCCCCTTGTCGGGTGTCAGCAGGAATTTACCCATCCCATCATGGACCGATTCCCACGACGACACTTCCTTGCCCGTACGGTCCACGATTACTCCCTTCGCCTTAACCGGAAGGCCGAACTGGTCATTCGCTTTGAAGGCTACCATCGTCTCGACCCCGGCGATCAGCTCCCCGCCTTCCGGAAATAGCTGCAATTTCGCCTCCCGCGGTACGATGGTGACCGTCCCCGCGGAATCCAGTTTGTCGTCATAAATATGGATATCCCTTTCGTAATAAAACGCGGTGTCAAAATTGGTCATCCACGTCGTATAGGCCCGCAGATGCAAGTGCCGGCCTTCGATCTTTTTCGGCAGGTCGAAGTTGCCCGCCGTACTCGATTCGGTAACGGGGTAGATCTTGCGCTCCAGGATCTTACCGGAAGGGTCCGACAGCTCCGCATAGAAATTCCTGCTTAGCAGCGACGGATCGGCGCCCGAAAAGATATACGCCTTGAACCATACCGTCTCCCCCGGCCGATAAATCTTTTTGTCCAGCTGCAGGTGGATCTTCTCCTGTGGATATCTGGTCGCATATATATTCAGCATCGAATCGATCTTCTGACCACGGAGAAAATGCGGAAAAAAGAAAATGGCGGCAAGGAAAAATCGATATTTGTTCATTCAGCTAAATTATCGCGTTTTCCATTCCACTTTCAGAAAAAATGTTAAAATGACTTTAACAAGACCGACGCCTGAGCTTTATGGCACATATGTCGACCGGATGCAGAAAATAGCGGATGTCAAATATTCCGCGGCCGTGCTCGAATGGGATCAGGAAACCTACTTGCCGCCAAAAGGCGCGGCTGCGCGCAGCAGACAACTGGCAAGCCTTTCCGAGATCGCCCACGAATGGCAAACCGCTCCGGCACTCGGCGACCTGATGCACGAGCTGCAACAACGGGGAGATCTGGCCGACGATCAACGGCGCAACGTCGAGCTGAGCCTCGAAGATTTTAACAAACAAAAGAAGTTCAGCCCAGCCTTCGTCAGTCGGTTGAGCGAGACGAGTTCCCGCGCCTTCCATAGCTGGCTGCAGGCGCGCGCCGCAAACTCCTTCGCCATCTTTAAAGAAGACTTGCAACAGCTCGTCGACCTGAAAAAAGAAGAGGCCGGGCTTGCCGGCTACGAACAGCATCCATATAACGCGCTTCTCGATAATTTTGAAAAAGGTTGCACCACCTCCCTCCTCGATCACGTCTTCCACTCGGTCCGCAGCCCACTCAAGGATCTTCTGGATCGCATCGCGAACCGCCCCCAGGTCGACGACAGCTTTCTCCACCGTCACTATCCCCGTAATCTCCAATGGGAATTCGGTCTCGGCATCATCCGGCAGCTGGGATTCGACTTTGAAGCCGGTCGTCAGGACCTCTCCGAACATCCATTCACGACCAGCTTTAGCGCCCGCGATGTACGGATCACGACACGCATCGACGAGAATAACTTCAACCACATGACGTGGAGCTGCATCCATGAGACGGGTCATGCACTCTATGAACAGGGTCTGCCACCGCAATACTATGGGCTGCCGCTGGGCGAATTCGCCTCGCTGGGTATCGAACATTTCTACAAAGCGATCAACAAGGTCACCCCATCGCTGATCCGTACCGAAGCCGATGAGGTCTCCTATCATTTTCACGTGATGATCCGGTATGAGCTCGAAAAACGGCTCATCGAAGGCTCCCTGGCGGTCTCCGACATTCCCGGCTGGTGGAAAGAGAACTATGCTTCCTGGCTGGGAGTAAACGTCCCCGACGACAAAAACGGCTGCCTGCAGGATGTACACTGGAGCCATGGCAGCTTTGGCTATTTCCCTACCTATAGCCTGGGCAGTTTTTATGCGGCCCAATTCTTCGAATACGCTGCAAGTCAAGATAATATAGGCAAATCGCTGGAGCGGGGCGAGACGGCCCCGCTCCTGGAGTGGCTTCGCGAACACATCCACCGCCATGGACGCCGGTTTACCAGTGAACAGCTCTGCCAAAATGCCACCGGCAAGGGCCTCGATATCCGGTTTTTTTTAGACTATTTGCGCAATAAATACGTTATTATTTATGACTTTTCCGGCTAAAGTCTCGTATATTTTAGTGTAAAGCTGATACTATGAAGTACCTCTATTTTCTCCTTTTATCCGGCATCCTTCTTGCATCTTGTAAAAAGCTTATTCAGAATAAGGTACAAAAGCAAGTAATTTCAGATGTAACGAACGGGCTTTGGTATGTGACTGTGTATGAGCAAAATGACAGCAATATCACGGCCGCTTTTACCGGTTATGTCTTTAAATTTGATGCGAACAATACCGTAACAGGGATTCTCAATACGGATTCCGTGCCCGGGGAATGGTTGGTCAATGTCGACGCCCGGACGATCACTTCCGACTTTCCGGGCGCCGGATATCCGCTCAACCAGCTGAACGAGACCTGGTACATCGACGATAGCTATACCGACAGTGTATCCGCGCAATGCAACGATACGGTCAACCATACGATGAATTATCTGCAGCTGAAAAAACAATAATCCACCTTCTTAGCAAAGACCGTCCTGTTTCCTATCTTGAGCTGGCAGTCGCCTGACGGGCTACGCCACCATTTATATCGAAATACCTAAAGACCCTTTCGTTGAACGGAAAACTATTCATTCTAACCGGCCTCCTTTGTCTGCTCGGAAACCGTATACGCGCGCAAGCACCCGTAGCCCAATTCACGGCAAGCGTCACCTCGGGCTGCGCTCCCCTGTCCGTCCAATTCAGGGACCAGTCCAGCAATAAACCCACCTTCTGGGAATGGGACTTTGGCAACGGCCAAACCGCCTCCGGTTCACCAACTCCGACGGTCACCTACTCAAAACCCGGCACCTATACCGTAACGCTGATCGTTAAGAATGCCAGCGGCGCGGGCGCCACCCGCGACAGCAACTATATCACCGTTTACGCTTCCCCAATCGTCTCCTTTGGTCTCGACCTTCATCTGGCCTGCGCCCCCGCGATCATCTCTTTCCAGCAATTCTCCCAGCCGGGCCAGGGAACCATAACCAATTACTTATGGAACTTTGGGGACGGTACTACGGGCAACGGGCCGACGCCCCAGCACCAGTATACGCAAACCGGCTATTATACGATCTCGCTCGACGTTACCAACTCCGGCGGCTGCTCCAATTCGGCGACCTATGGCCGGACATTGCGCCTCGTTTCCGGCGTGCAGACCAATTTCACCTGGTCGGAGACCGGTAACTCCTGCACCGCACCTTTTTCTCTGGATTTTCTCAATCAGACCGCCGGTCCGGGCAATCTGACCTATACCTGGAACTTTGGCGCCGGGGCCGCCCCGGCCAGCTCCACCGCAGCCAGCCCCGCGGGTATTTCCTATCCCGCGGCGGGCAGCTATCCGGTAACCCTGATCGCCCAAAGCAGCCTTGGCTGCGCCGATACGATCACCCAAACCGTACCGCTGTCTTCAAATACCCCGGTGATCACGGCCCCCGCCGCCGGCTGTATCAATACCCCCGTCAGCTTTTCCAACGGCACCAGCCCCGCTCCTGTCTCTTCAACCTGGAACTTCGGTGACGGAACGTCCGGATCCAATCAGCCGAATACCACCCATACCTATACCGCAGCCGGCGTGTATACCGTCACCCTGACGAACACCTACGCCAACTGTACCACAACCGCTACCAGCACGATCAACATCGGCGGCAACCTCGTTCCCGCCTTCACCGCCGCTCCGGTCGCCGCCTGTCAGGCCCCCCTCGCGGTCCAGTTCAACGATCAGACCGCACCCGTTCCCACGCAATGGACCTGGAACTTTGGTGATGGCACCCCCAATTCCAACCAGCAAAACCCACTGCACACCTATACGAGTACCGGCACCTTCGACGTGACCCTTACCGCCACCACCGCCGCCGGATGCACCGGCTCGACCACCATGACCAAGGAGGTGAACATCACCCCTCCAACCATCAACTTTGCGAGCCAGGGGGCTTGCGAAGGTCAGGCCTTCACTCCGAGCTATTCGGTCACGAGCAGCGAGCCTGTAACAAGCTACTCCTGGAGCGCTCCCGGCGCCAATCCATCCACGGCCACCGGCGCCAATCCAACCTTTACCTACCCCGCAACCGGCTTCTATACGATCTCCCTGACCATCCAAACGGCCAGCGGCTGTTCCGCCAGTCAAACCTTTACCAACGCTATCCAGGTCGGCACCCCGGTAATGCCCACCTTCTCGTATAGCCCAATTTCCCCAATCTGCGGCACCGCCAGTGTCACCTTCACGACGCCAACTCTGGCCGATCAATGGTACTGGACCTTTGGCGACGGCACCGCAACCGACAGCGGTCAATCGGCAATGCATGTCTTTACCAAATTTGGCGGCAGGGAGGTTGTCCTTACCGTCAACGTCGGCGGCTGCCTGTCCTCGGCAAACCAACTGGTGACCATTAACCCGCCAATCCCTAAATTCGGCTTTGTCGTCAACTGCGCCGCCAACAACCCGCTAATCAAGAATAATCTGGTGGTCTCGTTCCTCGATTCCACCCTTCCGGTAACTCCCGTAGGTCCTATTACTTACATCTGGTATTATGGTGATGGAACAAATTCCGGCCCAATTACAGCTGCCCCCTACACTCCACCCCCATACCCCTATGCTGGCCCCGGCACCTATCCAGTCACTCTCGAGGTTACTTACCAGGGTTGCACCGCCTATGCCTATAAAACGCTCGTTCTGGACAACATAAACGCGTCCTTCACCGTCTCGCAAAACCCCGTGTGCAACCAACACAACTTTACGTTGACATCGACTTCTACCGCGGTTCCGGCGGGCGCTCCCATTACCGGATATGTCTGGTCTTTCGGCCCGGGTTTTAATGACCCCGGCGACTCCATGTTTACCACGCATATCAATGGTGTCGGGATCTACAATACAACCCTGACCGTGACCGACCAGAACGGCTGCCAGTATACCTCAAACCCGACCGCGATCACTATAACGGCCCCGACCGTCAAATTCGCCATGCCACCCGGCGGCTGCGTGAACAGCGCCATCCCCTTTACGGACAATTCGACGCCTTCTGCCCTTGGCACGAAGATCACCGGATATGTCTGGTATTTCGGCGATAGCACGGTAAGCACCTACAGCAGCCCGCCGTTCGCCCATCAATACGCCGATACCGGGTCATATACCGTGATCGAGGTCGTAACCGACGATGGCGGGTGCAGTGGCTCCGGGACCGTCAAGAATGCGGTGCAGATCACCTCGCCCCACGCATTGTTCCTCGCGCCCGATAGCTTCTATTGTCCAAATACTGCACTGACGTTCACCGACCTTTCGGAAGGATATGGCCTCACCGAATCCTGGAACTTCGGCGACGGCACGATCTCCTCCACGCCCACCCACACTTTCCCTGCGGCAAGCAATGTCACCTATCCCGTCACCCTCACCATCACCGACAAATACGGCTGCACCGCCGACACCCTGGAAAATCTGCGGATCGAGTCGCCGATCGCAGCTTTTACCATCGCAGATACCACCGGGATCTGCGTTCCGCTGCAAGCCATATTCACCGCAACCGGGCAGTATTATGACTCGCTTTACTGGGAGTTCGGCGACGGCACCACATCGACGCTGGCAAATACTTCGCATTTCTATAACAGCCTGGATACCTTTACCGCAACGCTCGTCGTCCAGGGTCCCGGCGGCTGCCTCGATTCCACCAGCCGGAAGGTCTACCTCGCCAACCCGAACACCACGGTCTTCACCTTTACCCCGCAGTCAGCATGCGATTCCGTCGTCGCCCGGTTTGACATCGTCCCGCCGCCCTACACCGTGTTTACCCTGAATTTCGGCGACAATACCGCCGATTCCTCTCAGAATGGCGCCCCTGTCCATACGTACCGAAGTCCCACTACTTTTACTCCGATCCTCTACCTTACCGACGCCACCGGTTGCATCGTCCCAATCGTTTATACGCCATTGACCGTGCTCGGCGCCGTTCCGTTCTTTACGGCGACGCCCGCCGCCTTTTGCGATACCGGTGTCGTGGCCTTTAACGATTTTACCATTTCCAACAACGGGGTCCTGACCAAGACCTTTAGCTGGGGCGACGGCACAAGCACATCCGAGCAGCCGCCGCAAACCAACCCGTTCGACACGACCCATTACTACAGCACCCCGGGCTTCCAACTGGCTACCCTGACGGTTGTCACCCTCGCCAATTGCACCGCGAGCTATACCGATACGATCCGCATCTACCAGACACCTCAGCCCGTCATCTCCGACACCGGGAATATGTGCGCCGGCCTTGTGCAGTTCCTGGGCAAACTTGCCGTTCCCGACCCCGACACCATTTTCTGGCACTGGGATTTTGGCGACGGCCAGACCTCCAACGTCCAGGATCCACTGGTGCAGGCGGGCGCAGGGACTTACAACGTTACCCTGAGGGCGTACGTCTCCCTGGGCTGCGCCGACACCACCACCTCGGCCATCACCGTCAATCCGAACCCCGTCATCCAGGGTCCCAAAGCGATCTCGACGCCGGTGGGCGTCCCCGTGACCATCCCCTTCACCTATAGTCCCAACGTTTCCGCATGGGCCTGGACCCCCGCCGCAAATCTCAATTGCACCGACTGTCCCAACCCGGCAGCCACGCTGATCTTTGCCCAGACCTATTCGGTGCTGGTTACCGATTCCAACCATTGCACCGATACCGCCTCCATCCTGATCAATACCATTTGCAACGAGGAGAACTATTTCCTTCCCAACACCTTCTCGCCAAATGGTGACGGGGTCAACGATTATTTCTATCCGCGGGGCACCGGTCTTTACAATATCCAGTCGATGACGATATTCAATCGCTGGGGACAAATCGTCTTCCAGCGCAAGAACTTCCCGGCTAACTCGGAGACCATGGGCTGGGACGGAACGTTTAACGGTAAACCCGCCCCGATGGATGCCTATGTCTACATGGTGGAAGTGATTTGCAATAACGCCCAGGTCGTTCCGCTTCACGGAAATGTGACGCTGATCCGGTAAATGCCCGGAAAACGAAAAAACGAATATGAACTGACGACATGAATGTGAAAAAAGGCTTACCGCTTCTTGTGCTCCTCGGGGTCCTGCTGCTCCCGACAGTCCGTATCCGGGCCCAGGATATCCATTTCTCGCAGTTCTATGAAGCGCCCCTTCTCCGCAATCCCGCGCTGGCGGGCATCTTCACCGGCGACTATCGCATCCAGACCTTATTCCGCGACCAGTGGAACAGTTTCAACAACGCCTATCGGACGGGCTCCCTCAGCGGTGAATATAAATGGAACATCGGCAAGGCAAACGACTATCTGACCACCGGCATTGAAATTCTCTACGACAAAGCCGGCACGGCGGCACTTACCACCACGGAAGCCATGCCTGCCCTCAACTACCATAAATCCCTGAGCAATATCAAGCCTATGTACCTCTCCGTTGGCTTCATGGGCGGCATCGTGCAAAAGACACTCGACATGTCCAAGGTGACCACCAATAGCCAGTACAACGGGACCGCCTACGACCCGGCGCTACCAAACGGCGAAACCATTTTAACTCCCAGTACCCATTATATCGACGGCGCATTGGGCATGAGTTTCAATACCGCCTTTGGCGCCGATTATAAGAACACGCTGTATCTCGGCGCCGCATATTTTCATCTGAACCGGCCAAAGAATTCGTTTTACCAGAATCCGACCATCGAACTCGATCCGAAGATCGTCTTCTCCGCGGGCATTCACACCATTATCAATGATTATCTCGGCTTTACCATCGAAGCCGATCACTCCCGGCAGGGCTCCTTCCGGGAGACCATCGGTGGCGTTATGGTTTCCTACCGGCTGGGGGAGGAAGGAGACAATGGGACCTATGTCTTTAATCTCGGCTCCTATCTTCGCTGGGGCGACGCCATCGTTCCGGTGATCCGGCTGGAATCAAACGCCTTTACCGTAGGGCTGAGCTACGATGTCAATATCTCGTCCCTGCAGACGGTAAGTGAAGGTCGTGGGGGATTCGAGCTTTCCCTTGCCTATATCGGGTTTCTCCAACATGAAAACCCGCGATACCTCTGCCCGAAATTCTAAAAACGATTACTTTTGCCATCTAAAAACGCAACATGAGCAGCACACCGATAAAGCTCGGCCAGACCGCGCCAGACTTTACCCTGTACAATTCGGACAAACAGAAAGTATCCCTTAGCGACTTCGCGGGAAAAAACGTTCTCCTGCTTTTTTTTCCACAGGCGTTCACGGGCACCTGTACCAAAGAACTTTGCAGCACGCGCGACAATATTGCGTTGTATGAGGGTGCAAATGCGCAGGTCCTGGGGATCAGCGTGGATTCGGTCTTTACCCTGGCCAGATATAAAGAGGATCAACATCTCAATTTCCCGCTCCTCAGCGACTTTAATAAAACGACCTCCGCCGCATACGGCGCCCTCTACGATAATTTCGTATTCGACATGCACGGGGTGTCAAAACGATCCGCATTTGTGGTGGACAAACAGGGGATTATCCGCTACGCCGAAGTGCTGGAAACAGCGACCGAACTTCCCGACTTCGACGCCATTCGGAAGACGCTTGAAGAAATTAAATAATTGATAATCAATGCAATAATTTTACAATTATTAACGTTTATCGATATTTAGCATTTTCTTAGGCATCTTTTTTGTATATTTAAAGGAAACTGATTATTTGGAAACACATGTAAAAAATACCCAGGCATGAGGATTCTTTACATCCTGGTATCCATCATCTTACTGACAGCCACCCGGGCTAAAAGCCAGGTACGGGGTCCTTTATCCGACCCGGAACATAAAGTGGTCAAGAAATTCTACCCGAACCCGGCCGTTTCCTACATCACATTCGAAATCGACAAGGAACCCAATACCTCTTATAAGTTAGAGATTTTCAGCTTTTTAGGTAAGCTGGTCAAAGACATCCCGGAAATGGTGGACCACTATACGGTCAACCTCAGCGATCTTACCCGCGGGCTCTACACCTTTCAGCTCCGCGATCAATCCAACCGCATCATCGATTCCGGTATTTTCCAGTTGAACAAATAATCACATTACCTGGACGATCAGAAATTTCAGGTAATTCGTATTCTCCCATCCCGCAATGATGGGATGGTCGCTCGCCTGTGCCCGGAACGTCACCTGCCGGAGCCGGCGCCGCGCATCCTTCGCCGCCATTTGTATCGTCTCCAGGAACAGCTCGGGGCTGACCAGGTTCGTACAGGAGGATGTAACCAGGAACCCGCCACGCCTTACCAGCTTCATGCCACGTAAATTGATCTCCTTATATCCCGTAATCGCCTTCTCGATCGTCTCACGGCTCTTCGTAAACGCCGGCGGGTCGAGCATCACCACGTCATACTGCCTTCCGTCCTTACTCCATTGTTTGAGGACATCAAACGCATTCACCGCCTCATACCGGCAAACTGCACTCAACCCGTTGAGCGCTGCGTTGCGCCGTGCCTGGGCCACCGCGGCCTCCGAAATATCCAGCCCCAGGACCGACTTCGCACCATAGTATCCGGCATGCGTCTCGAAGCTTCCGGTATAACAAAATGCCCCGAGCACATCCGCACCTTTCACGATATGCCGGATCGCCCGCCGGTTGTCATGCTGGTCGAGGAAATAACCCGTCTTTTGCCCGTTCTCGAGGTCAACCTCCATCTCCAATCCGTTCTCCCGGATCACGATCCGGGGATCAAACGGCGCAGAAAGGAATCCTTTGACCTGCGCCAGACCTTCGAGTTCCCGGACCGGGACATCGTTTCGCTCGTAAATGCCTTTTGGCCGGAAGATCTTTTCCAGCGCCCCGGCAATAGCCGGTTTCCACCGGTCCATGCCCAGCGCCAACGTCTGAATCACGAAATAGTCATTGAATTTGTCGATGACCAGCGCCGGCAGGTCGTCCGCCTCGCCAAATACCAACCGGCAATTTTCAGTGTAACCAATTCGCTGGCGGTACGCCCATGCTTGCTGCAGCCGGCCCAGGAAGAATGCCTCATCGATCGCCTGCGAACGGTCCCGCGTCAGCAATCGCACCAGGATCTGCGATTTTGGGTTGATATATCCGCGTCCGATAAATTTCCTGTCATGGGTAAAGACGTCGACCGTGTCTCCTCCGTTCACTTCCCCTTCGACCAGCCCGGCCTCATTGGCAAAGATCCAGGGATGTCCGCTCTCCACCCGCCGGCTGACCTTCTTCTTCAAATATACTTTTGTCATGGCCGCAAAGGTACCACGCGGCTGCCAAATACCACCCCGTCACCAAATAAACGTTCCCACGGCATATCCCTCCAGACTCACCGAAAAACTCTGCCCGTTGAATTGCACACCGAAGGTCTGCGAATTTGCCTGATCGTTTAGCACGATCAATACTTTTTTTCCATCCGGCCGCAAAAACGCAACATTCAATAGATTCCCGTTGTTGTCGGACCCTACCCGCACCGATCCCGGCAGGACAAACTTGCTTGCATGCGCGATAATATAGTAGGAGGTATTCCTGGTGACGGAGGTTCCGTTGACCGTATAGGCCCCGAGGCACGTGCTGCAGCCCCCGACCGTATGCGGCCCCAGATTCTGGTCCGCCGCCAGGTTCCACTCCAGTACATTCCTGCTCCAATTCCTTGGCGCGGCGATGATGAGGTTCCGGACCGCCCATTCCATGTCGCCCTGGAAATTGCTCGGAGCGCCTACATATTGCTCGGTGAAATACAGGTTCTTGTCCGGAAATAACGTATGCACTCCCGATAAGGCGGAAATACTGCCCGCATACAGATGAAAGGCCGAGCCATCCACATATTGCGCCGCCGCCGCGTCAGCGAGTATATACTCCGGATAGCCGGGCTGATCGCAATTGTGATCATAGACAATGATCTTGGTGGTCAGTCTGGCCGACTGAAAGGCCGGCCCCAGATAGTTCCTGATAAAAATATCCTCCGCCGTGTCGGGCATCACACACGCCGGATTATTGTTGGCATTCAGCGGCTCATTCTGCGGGGTGATCGCATCGATATGAATGCCGGCTGCCTGCATCGCCTGGATATACCTGACAAAATACTGCGCATACACCCCGTAGTACTGCGGCAACAACGAACCGCCGGATGATTTGTCATTGTCCTTCATCCAAGCCGGCGGCGACCACGGCGTCGCCAGCAGTTTTATATTCGGCCTTATCGCCAGGATCTCCTTTAGCAAGGGAACGAGGCTGACACTATCATCCGACAAGGAGAAATTCGCCAACGTCGTGTCCGGTTGGGAAGGACTGGCATTGTCGTCATACGAGAAAACCCTCGCGCTCATATCCGACGCACCCATCGTAAGCCGCAGATAGCTGACCCCGATATAGGTGCTGTCCGTTGTGAACAGCTCGTTCTCCAGGGCATGCCGTTGCTCCGCCGGCAATCCGTAGATCAGTTGGGCGCTCCCTCCCGTCAACGTGTAACCGAAGCCGTCCATCGTCTGATAGGTCGTGGTCGTGTCCACTGTGATCGTGGGTTGCACCGGCGTCCCGGCGGAAAAATTCAATACCGTACTTTGCTTTTTCAGTAACGCGCTCTTATCGGGGTTGGTCAGCCAAAACGCAACCTGCGAAGTCGCCGGCGTTCCGGTCGTAGTGTCGGGCGGAGTGGTCTTACCCGACCCGCCATTGCTCTTGCCACAGGAGCACGCACTCGCTATCATCACCGCCGAACCGAAAAGCCAACTGCTGAATTTCGTTTTCATATTTTCCGTCTTTATTCGATCCTATCGCTGAAACACCCGTACATAGTCCACGAACATCCGTTGGGGAAAGACCGTTGTATTGTCCGGCGGACCCGGCCAACTGCCGCCAACCGCCACATTGAAGATAAAGAAGAACGGCAGGTTGAATGGATATGCCCCGCTCGTCACATTATTGATGCCGCCATTGACATACAGACTGTCATCCACAAAGAACTGAACGGTATCGTGTTGCCACAACAGGCTGTATACATGAAATCGCTGCGAGAAATCGCCGGTGGGAAGGTAGTAATTATTATTATACGTGCCCTCCGAGCCATCCGAATTCTGCCAGTGCATCGAACCGGTAACCCTGTTCGGATTGCTCCCGATCAATTCCATGATATCGGTCTCCCCGCAACCCGGCCACGACAAGGTCGTGATATCGGATCCCAACATCCACAACGCCGGCCACATACCATGCCCCACCGGCAGCCTGGCCCGGATATCGATCCGCCCATAGGTAAATTGTTGAATACCTTCCGTTTTCAGCCTCGCCGAACTATAGCCGGATCCGTTGATGGATTCCTTTCGCGCTTCGATGACCAGATTGCCCGAAGACACAAAAGCGTTGTTCGTACTGGACGTATAATACTCGAGCTCCTGGTTGCCCCACCCATTGTTGTTCCCGATATCAAATGTCCAGTTTTGCCGATCCAGCACATTGCCGCTGAATTCATCGCTCCACGCCAGATGATATCCGGCATAGCTGGCAGGTGTCGAATAACCGGTGGTGTCGGTTGGCAGGTACGGCAGATTGGAATTGACGATCGTCGCGGTTGCCTGCGAACTGTCCAGCGTGCAATTGACCGGCGAACTAAGTTGCAAATAGAACGTTTGATCCGGCCGCCGCAGGCTGTCCCCCGTCACCGGCACATCGAGATAGGCCTGGGTCTGCCCCGCGGGGATGTTCGCCGTCCCGTTGACCGGGGTATAGTCTACCCCCGCCTTTGCCGTGCCATCCGTTGTTGCATATTGCACCGACGCCGCCCGCGTGCTGGTCGCATCCAGAACAAAATAAAAGCGCAGCGAGCCGGTTTGTGCCGGCCGGGTGGCGGCAACACTCGCCACCTTTATCACGGGCTGCGAACCCGTTGAAATGGCCCGATGCGCGCCCTTTGAGCAGGCAGCCGTCGCCCAAAGCGCCGTTCCGCCATACATGATTGATATCCAATTCATTACTTATTCGATATTCCTATTGATTTGGTACCGCTAATTTAGCGTTAAACTCGAACTGAACCACCTTATTTTATCCGCCGGTCTGCCAGCCGCGGGGATTTTACAGGACATTTTGTCTCATCGGGAGGGTTGGCAAGAATATTGACTTGCTTATATTTACGCTAATTTTTATGTCTATGTCAGAGATGAACAGGAAAGATAATGGACCCGATACGTCAGACGATCTGAATACCGATGAAAATATTGCCGGTACCACTCATCTCAGCGAAATGAGTGCAACCGACGAAGAGCTGGATCGGCTTCGCGAAGAGCTCCAGGAGCAGAAAGACAAATACCTTCGGCTTTTTGCCGAATTTGATAATTTCCGGAAGCGCAGCGCCCGCGAAAGCCTTGAACTGCGCCAGACGGCCGGAAAAGAGGTGATCCTTGCCCTGCTTGATGTCCTCGACGACTGCGACCGTGCGGAGAAACAACTTTGGTCCGCCGCGAATATCGACCAGGTGCGCGAGGGCGTTCAGCTTGTCTTCTCCAAACTGCGTGCGACGTTGCTGGCGAGAGGTCTTAAAGCGATGGATAGCATCGACACTGACTTCGATGTCGAAAAGCATGAGGCCATAACCGAGGTGCCCGTACCCGACCCGTCGCTGAAAGGAAAAGTGATCGACGAAATCCAAAAGGGTTATTACCTGAACGACAAACTCATCCGCCACGCGAAGGTGGTGGTGGGCAAATAAAAGCCATCGGAATCATCCCATGTCCAAAAGAGACTACTACGAAGTGCTGGGCCTTTCAAAAGGCGCGTCGGCCGACGAGATTAAGAAGAGTTATCGTAAAGTGGCCATGCAATACCACCCCGACCGGAACCCCGGCGATAAGGTTGCGGAAGACAAATTCAAAGAGGCCGCAGAAGCATACGAAGTCCTCAGCGATACCGACAAACGGGCTCAATATGACCGATACGGGCACGCAGGCCTTAGCAATAACGGCCGTGGGCCCGGCGGCGGCATGAATATGGACGACATCTTCAGCCAGTTCGGTGATATCTTCGGCGACGACCTCTTTGGCAGCTTTTTCGGTGGCCGTCGTGGCGGCGGAGGCCCCCGTTCCCGTGGTGTAAAAGGCAGCAACCTGCGCGTGAAGATCAAACTCAATTACGAGGAGATCGCCAAGGGCGTCACCAAGAATATCAAGGTTAAGAAATACGTTTCCTGCACCACGTGCAGCGGAACCGGCGCAAAAGACCGGAGCAGCATCCAGACTTGTTCGACTTGCGGCGGCAGCGGTCAGGTGCGTCGCGTAAGCAATACGTTCCTGGGTCAAATGCAGACGGTCACCACCTGCCCAACCTGCAACGGCGAAGGCTCTATCGTTACCGCCAAATGCGCCGTTTGTAAGGGCGAAGGCCGCGTCTACGGCGAAGAGACCGTAACCCTCGACATCCCCGCGGGCGTACAGGAAGGCATGCAGCTTAGCGTCGGCGGCAGAGGGAACGCCGGCGAAAGAGGTGGCAGTCCCGGGGACCTGATCATCCTGATTGAAGAAGAACAACATCCCGAGCTCCATCGCGACGGCCTCAATGTCGCATACGAGCTTCACATCTCCTTTATGGATGCGGTCTTCGGCCTGCAGGCGGAAGTTCCCACCATCGACGGCAAAGCCAAGATCAAGATCCCCGCCGGCACGCAAAGCGGCAAGATCTTCCGCCTGAAAGGCAAAGGCTTCCCCGGCGTCAATTCCTATGAGAAGGGTGACCAGCTGATCCATGTCAACGTGTGGACACCGCAGCACCTGACACCCGAGGAAAAAGACCTGCTGGAGAAATTAGCCGACTCACCGAATTTTCAGCCAAAGCCGGATAAAAATGAGCGTAGCTTTTTTGATAAAGTGAGGGAGATGTTTTCCTAAACGCGGCTCCGGCTTTAGTCCTGAATTTTCGGCCGCTTGCTCCTTTTATAGATCCGCTGCGCCTTTTCAATCAGCCCGATAAACTCCTGCTGCATCCCATCATCGGGGTCCCGGGACTCCTGCGCAATCTCGATTACCTCCTTCCAATCCCCCTGCTTCATGAACGGCGATTTTTTCAGTAACCCGCCGAAGAGAGCAATCGAAGAGGCGAATCGATAGCAAGGTTGCAGATCGTGGAACGCGATCAGACGGTTCGGACAAGTATAGCAGGTCACCCGTTCCACGGAATCATGCGGCAGCTTATAGTTAAGTACAACCTTCGCTAACCGGTCGGTTGCCCCGCCCGGCGTACTATCCGCGCTCACCGGCGTCAGCTCGAACAAGGCCAGCAACGAATGACCGGAACCGACTTCCCCGCCCTGGATCCCGCTGGTCGAATCCGACAGCATCTTCGCCTTGTTGTCAAAGCCGATCAGCCGATAGTCTTTTATCACGGCGGGATTAAAAACAATATTCAGGTAGGCATCGTCGGCCACCGCATACATCGTCTGTGTAAACTCCCTCACCAACACCTTTTCCGCCTCCTGCTCGTCATCCAGGTAGGCAAAATTCCCGTTCCCTTTCTTCGCCAGCGTTTCGAGCTTGGAATCCTTGTAGTTGCCCATCCCTACCCCCAGGCACGTCAGATACACCCCCCAATCCTTATACTGCGTCACCAGTTTCTCCAACTCCTCTTCCGATGTTTCCCCCTCATTGAAATCTCCATCCGTAGCCAGGATCACCCGGTTATTTCCACCTTTTATCAGCTGACTTTTGGCAACCCGGTACGCCGCGCGGATCCCCGCTTCACCGGGCGTTGCCCCGCCGGGTGTCAGATCTTCGATCGATTGCAGGATCTTCTTCTTTTCATTCCCGGCCGTCGGCGGCAACCACACGCCGACCATATTCCCGTAGGTGACGATGGTCACCGTATCGATTTCACGTAAGTTATTGACTAACAGGTTAAAAGCGGATTTGATCAGGGGGAGTTTATTGGGTAGGTCCATCGACCCCGATACATCGATGAGAAACACCAGGTTGGCGGGTGGAATTCGCGCGGGGTCAAGCTTCCGTGCACAAACCTGGAGAAACAGGAGTCTATCTTCCTGGTTCCAGGGACATTCCGAAAGATGGGAATTCAGCGTAAAGCAGCTATCCGTGGGCGGGGCCGTATAACCAAAATTGAAGTAGTTCAGCAACTCCTCGATCCGGACGGCATCCGGCGGAATCGTGCTGCCCATGTTGAGGAAACGCCGGATATTGCTGTAAGAAGCTTTGTCGATCCGGACCGCAAACCCGGTTTCCGGATATTTTATGGCGGGAATAAAAGCATTTTCAACCAGCGAACTATACGTCTCCCCGGCCACGGTCCAGTCCCGCCTGCTCAACGGTCGCCAATCCTTGGTCAGCGACATCAGTCCTTTCGAAGACGGCCCGGCCGTGCTATTCCGAAAGATCGGCTTCAACCGGATCGTTTGATATTCGCTCGCATCTACCCGAACCGTCCTGTCCTCATAGCCGTCCGCCGTCAAAGTAAGTGAATCGATCGGCTGCGCGATCGGTATTCCGAACGCTCCGGTGTTGCCGGAATAATAGAGGTATCCGCTGGAGAGGAGCCGTATCTTCACATTTGGCATGAGGCTATTGTTCTCATCCCGTATCTCGCCGCGCAAGTAGTATTGTCCACGGGCAACCGAGAATAGCAGAGAACCCAGCAGCAGCAAAAGTGCACTTTTCAATCGGATATTTTGATTAAAATTAATGCGTTCTTTACTCTTTGTCAAGCCCTATCTGAAAAATCCCCCCAACATACCGGAAAATCCCCTACTCCACCAGGTGATAGATGGACGGAATGTTCCTCCCAAGTCCATCGTAATCAAGTCCATACCCAAGCAGGAACTTGTTTGGCACGGAAAATCCCAGGTAATCCACCTCGATTGGGTAGACCGTCGCCTCCGGCTTGTGTAGCAACGCAGCGATCTTCATCGAAGCCGGCTGCTGATGCTCCAGCTGTGGCAGAAACTCACTTAGCGTCTTCCCCGTATCCACAATGTCCTCGATGATCACCACATGCCGGCCGATCAGATCCATATCCAGCCCGATCGCCGTGATCACATGCCCGGAGGACTTGGTGCCTTTATAGGATGCCAGTTTGATGAAACTGATCTCGGCTTCAATGCGGATCTCCTTGAACAGATCACTGGCAAACATAAAAGCCCCGTTCAGAATGGCGATGAACAAGGGCCGCTTTTCCGCATAGTCCTCGTTCAACCGGGCCGCCACCTCCCGGATCTTCTCCGCTATCCGCTCCGCTGACAAATAAGGCTCAAAATTCTTGTCGTGTACCCGTATTCTCGTCATAACGCTTAATTCGAAACCAGCTTGGGCCTGACCGGCGCCGAACGCTGCAAATAGATCCGTTCCCCGGCAGCCGGTTGCTCGCCAATCGACAACTGATTCATTTCCAATAGATCCTGCAACCGTACTCCTTCGGCCTGCGCAATATCGTATATCCCTTCCCCCTCCCGGACCATGTGATATTCTGTCGACCCGGCCCTTCGCTTCCGCTGTAAAAACATCAACTGCCCCCGGGCGAGCACGTCCTGTTCTTTCAGCTCATTAAACTCCAGCAACCGCCCCAGGGCGACATCATACCGGGTCGCGATCGACAGCAGCGACACCCCGGCATGCACAAACACCACCCGCGTGCGGTTGATCATGAACTCCCCCTCGGGATAGGCATTCTCCGGTGCTGCCGCCGGGGAATCGGATCTGCTGACCACGACCAAAGACGTGTCAGAACTTGCGGCGGACAGGTTGGGAACTTTTGCGCTGTTCGTTTCCCCCGGAACCGTCAACACGGCCTCATCCGATGCCTGCATCTTCCCTACCGCGATCAGCGTATATTGCTGCAACCGGTAGTCTTTTATCAATTTGATCAGGATCTGCGAATACCGGATATTCGTCGCATACCCCGCCTTCTTTAATCCATACGCCCACCCTTCAAAATCCGTTGGGTCCAGCTGGAACAAAAATGCATACCGTGTGCTCCGGCGCAAAAAATCGGAATGATCCCGGTATGAATCCGCCGCGGTGGCGTAACTGCGAAAACACTCCTGGCGGCTATCATCATCATGGTAAAAAACCGCACCTTTCCAATCTTCCTTACACTTGATCCCAAAATGGTTGTTGGAGTTTTTGGCCAGTTCGCTCGTCCCGGCTTCCGATTCATGAAGCCCCTGCGCCAGGGTGATCGACGCCGGGACCCCCGATCGCTGCTCCTCGGCAATGGCCAGCGCCTTGTATGTATTGACATAATTTACTCCGTTCGCGCTGACCTGGGCCGATGCCCGGTGACCAACCGCCATCCATCCAACTCCGACCAACAGCCACTTCCCGATCATCGCCCGGTTCATTTTGATCATTACCCGGTTTATTTTGGTCATTACCCCGGTTTATTTCTTTTGAATAACAAATAAGCCATCCCGAACGGTGAGCATCACCTTTTCAACCGTCTTATCCGCGGCGACCATTTCATTAAATGCCTGGATCGCCCTGGCGCTCTTTCCCTCGACGTTCGGCTGTAGAACCTGCCCGTGGAATAAAACATTGTCAGCCAGCACTAACCCTCCGCTCCTTACCCTGGGCATCACCATCTTATAGTAGTCGGTATACCCAACCTTGTCGGCATCGATAAATACCAGGTCCCAGATCTCGTCGAGGGTCGGAATGATCGCTAACGCATTTCCCCGATGCAATATTATCCGATCCTGCCATTTTGCCCGGCGAAAATTGCCCGCCGCCAGATCAGCGTCCTCATCCCGCAATTCGATCGTGTGGAGCTTCCCGTCCTCCTCCAGACCCGCCGCCAAACACAGTGCACTATACCCCATAAAGGTGCCGATCTCAAGGATCCGTCGCGGCCGCATCAGCCTGCTGACGATCTGGAGGAACTTACCCTGCAACGGGCCGCTTAACATATGCGCGTCCGGGTGATTCGCCTCGGTATACGCCGCGATTTCCTCCAGCAGGGCTCCGGTAGGCGATGAGTATCTTTGTGCATAGGCCTGGGCTAAAGGTTCGATCAAATCCATAAGATCTTTTTGCAAATATACCTAAACCGCGTTGCCGGCCGTAGCCTTGGCGGAGGTGGGTCGCCGGGACATTGCCGCCAATCCGGCAAAAGTCAAAATCCCATTGAGCAGCAATAACTCGATCCCGATCTGGTAGCCCCCTAACCATTTCGCCGCGTTTTGACTGACCACCCAGCAAACCGCCGGCGCCAACAGGCACCATGCCGTCACCAGCCAGCTATTCGGCAACTCCCGCCGGGTAAAGATCCCGAACGAGAACAATCCCAGCAACGGGCCATAGGTATAACCCGCCAGATCCAGGATGACGCCGATCGTCGACGGATTGTTTACCGCCTTGAACACAAGGATACATAGCAAAAAAACAATCGCAAACCCCAGATGTACGCCCATCCGCACTTTCCGTTTCTGCCGCTCGTCCATCCCCTGCCGGTTGCGCAGGTCCAGCATATCGATACAAAAAGAAGAGGTCAGCGCGGTCAACGCCCCATCCGCACTGGGAAATAAAGCCGAGATCAGCGCAATGATAAAGATGATCGCCACGGCCCTGGGCAGATAATGCAACGCCATGGTCGGAAACAAGCCGTCCCCGACGACCTTGACCCCCTGGTTCATAGCGAATAAATACAACAATCCGCCCAGCAAAAGAAAGAGAAAACTCACCAGCGCAAATACAAAGGTGAACACCACCATATTCTTTTTGGAATCGCGCACATTCCTGACGCTGATATTCTTTTGCATCATCTCCTGGTCCAGGCCCGTCATGGCGATAGCAATGAACATCCCGCCGACTATTTGCTTGGGGAAAAAATTCTTGCTGTTTATGTCCGTGTGAAATATCCGGGTGAGCCCCTTTGCCTCCAACGCACTCCAGGCGGCGCCAACCGTAAGTCCCAGATGTTGCAGAATGTACACGATACAAACGACAAGCCCGAGCAACATACACGTCGTCTGCAGGGTGTCCGTATACACGATGGTCTTGACCCCGCCTTCAAACGTATACAGCAGGATCATCAGCAGGATCACTCCGGTCGTCAGGCCAAACGAAACTCCCAGATCTTTCAAAATAAATATATAGAGGATATTGATGACGAGGTATAACCTCGCGGTTGCACCCACCGTCCGCGATAAAATAAAAAAGAGTGCACCTGTCCGGTACGCCACCGTCCCAAAACGGCCGTTCAAATAACGGTAAATAGAGGTTAGGTTGAACCGGTAGTATAACGGCAGCAAAACGAACGCTACCAGCAGGAAACCCAGCCAATTACCGATAACCACCTGGAAATAGCCGAATGCCTTTAATCCGTCATCCCCGATGGCGCCCACCGTCCCGGGTACTGAAACGAACGTAACCCCGGAAAGCGACGTCCCGATCATCCCAAACGCCACCAGCATCCAGTTCGAATTCCGGTTACCGATAAAAAAGGAATCATTGTTGGCGTGCCGCGAGGTCCGCCACGCAACAAACAGCAACAACAGGAAGTAGCCGATGACAAAGGAAAACAACAACGATGGGGCCATAGGCCAATTTAGGAAATACCACGAAAATCACTGAATTTTAATTTTAATATGCATATCCGCTCCGTCGCCGTCTTCTGCGGCTCAAAAAATGGCAACAACCCCCTCTTCTCGCGACACACGGTCGAGCTGGCGAAATATATCGGCATCCTGAAACTGAAACTCATCTACGGCGGCGGGAGCAGGGGACTGATGGGGTTGATGGCCGACACCGCCCTGGCCGAAGGCGTCGACGTCATGGGTATCATCCCGGAGATGCTTACCGACAGGGAACACCACCACAGAGGCCTCACCCAGCTGGCGATCGTACCGGATATGCATACCCGCAAAAAAATGATGTACGACCGGTGTGACGCCGCCATTATCCTCCCCGGCGGCTTCGGAACGCTTGATGAGTTCTTTGAGCTGCTGACCTGGAACCAACTCCGGATCCACAACAAAAAGATCTATATCCTCAACTCGGCCGGCTTTTACAACCACCTGCTGCACCACCTTCACCAACTGGAAAAAGAGGGATTTTTGCACGACAGGATCGAAGAGCGGATGATCGTTTGCGAGACACCCGTGGAGATCTTCAACCGCCTGGGCTGACTTACCTAACGTTTGTGCGGAAAAAGGTCGAATCCCGCGCGTATCACCGGCAACGGATGTCCATATACGTCATTGTAGGGTGAATTCGTATTGCCCAGCACATCGAACATCAACGCAAGATAAAAAGTCCCTTCCCCGATCATCCGATGCCCGTACCCGATGCCGACCAGCAGACTCGGCGCATTTACATTGAGCACATAGGACGGCCCGCTGGTCCCCCCATACTTCTGCGTATCGTGCGTCCAGTTGATCTCCGGCTGCGCCGTCAGGAAAAGAAATGGCAATACATATGCGCGCGCAAACAGTCCGCCGCCATAGATAAACTCCTTCTCGCCGAGATCCGGATTATAATAACCATAGGGGTCGGGACTGACCGAATTATAGGTGAAATTGACGATCACCCCCGCGTCGAGCCACCGGTTGAGGGAATAGCCGACCTCCGGGTTGACGCCGACGGTGAATTGGTCTGACGCGAATCCAAGCCCCAGGCTGCCGCCGATAAAAAGATTCTGTTTTCGAAATCCGGTGCCGTCGCCTTCGTCGGTATAGGTATTGACCCGATTGGGCATATGATCCTGTGCGACAACCGCGACCGCCATCATCGACATGCCAAGCAATAGAAACAGGTATTTTCTTTTCATAATACAAAAATGCAATAAATCGGTGATTATTGTGATTTGACCCATCATTGTTTGAAAGAAGGACACAGCGATTGCCGGCGATTTCCATTGTATTGACTGTAGAATCCCTGGCTCTCCAGTGCGAACTCGAAGGCCCCATAGCCGTTATTATAGTTCTTCAGCGACGAAGTGGTCGCATCGTATGTAAACGAGATTTTGAGATTGTGGTAAACGAAGCCGATCATTGGAATGACCGCATCACCGGCCCGGTAATACAGGCCGCCGATGACCTGCTGATCGCCATTATCCATGAGGTCATACTGCGCATTTAACCCAAGGGAAACTTCCTGTGCTCCCGCGTCGACCGAATAATATCCTCCGGGGTTGAGGATTACCTGGTCGTTTACCTTGATGCTCGCATTCACAAACGCGATATAACGCTCCGGAATGCGGCTGTCGAAACCCGTCGGTTGTGTCGTAAAGAATGACTCGTGTGCCCGGTTGATATGCTGAATGGAGAAGCCTCCGTTCAGGTACAGATTGCTCGTCGGGAACCAGGCATAGTTCATCCCGATCTGCAGGTCAAAGAAATTAACGTCCGGCTGGTTGATCTGTACACTCGTCGGCAATGAATTGTCGAAGAACTTTCCGTCGAACTGATCCGGAAACTTCAGCCCCGTCGTATTGATCCGCTTATTGATATACCCTGCGTTGAATCCAAGCGTGATCAGGCTCGCATACCCGACCATCTGGTGATAGGCCACCGAGCCATAAACTTCCGTCGACGTCAGCGTCCCCGAACCCGCATCATCTTTCAATATGGCGCCACCCAACCCCATCCAGCCATTTTCAATCCGGTTGCGGAAAACCTGCGCGTCCCCCCAGATACTCATCGTCTGATACGGGACCGACATGACGCTGGACCATTGATTTCGGTAATTGGCTCCCAGGCGATAGTCCGCATCCGGAATAAACCCGGTATTGGCAGGATTCGTCACCAGCGGAGAATTGAACCACTGGGAAAAGTGAAGGTCCTGCCCCGCGACCTTTACTATGCTCCCGATGATACAGCAGCCGGTAATCAATATGTGTCTGAATCCCCTCATTTTTTTAGTAACGTCGATTACTTGAATTTGGTTGTCACCGGATCAAAGTTATATCTCCTTTTTTAGTTACGTGCTTTCCATTCGAGAAATCCGCCTCCAGGGTATAGGCATAGACATCCATCGGCTGGATCTGCCCCTGATAATATCCATCCCACCCGATATTTGGATCGGTCGACTGGAAGACGAGCCTTCCCCAACGGTTGTATATGCGGAAATCCATATGCGTAATGCCAAATCCCATCACCCGGACGACCGAATTGGCTCCAAACCGACCCGGCGTAAAGGCATTCGGTACATCCAGCAACGGGTTGATGAGTGCGGCTATCGGGTGGCAAGCCGTATCCGTACACCCCGCCGAATTGGTCGCCAGGAGACAGACATTGAACGTATCCGTCTTGTTGTATATATGCTCGACGGTATCCATCGTATTCCGGACGGCCGAGTCTCCATCGCCGAAAAGCCACTTGTACGTGATCGCCCCAACCGACCCGTTGATAAAGACAAAGGGCGTATTGGCAACCGGAGTTTCCGGCGTATAGGTGAATCCCGAGGTGGGCTTGCCGCTGATAACGATGGTGAATGTGGTCGAATCCCGCTGATTACAAGTAGTCGAATCCAATTCCAGCAGGCTGACGGTATATGTTCCCGGATCCTTATAAAGGTGGATCGGGTTGATTTCGGTGTCCGGCGCAGAACCATCGCCGAAATTCCAGGTGAACGAAAGTCCGCCAAGCGATGTGTTGTTAAATGCGGCCGAATCGGGCGCACAGCCCGTGGCCGGCGTCACGAATTGCGCCTTCGCCAGCGGCGACACCCGGAGGGTCTTGTTCGCGGTATCCGGGTAATTGCAGTAGGACGTATCGTCCATGATCAGGTTGATGATATAGGTTCCCGGAGTCTGGAAAGCATGCGTTACCGGCCCGGACCCGTCGGTCAACTGCGGTGTACCGTCCCCGAAATCCCAGATAAAGGACGCCGGGCCGAAAGGCTTCCCCTGCGGCGCGACAGACAGGTTCGTGAAGTCATACGAGAGTGAAGTGCAGGGCTGGCTTTGATCTTTCACGTAGGCGAAATCCACCGGCGCCTTATCCGTTCGCGCAATCACGTGCCGGTAAGTCGTGTCCGCCACATTGCAGCTGTTGGAATCTATCGCAATCAGCATAATGGTATATACTCCCGGTCTGTTATACGTATGCTGCACCTCGTAGCCCGTCGTCGCCGTATCTCCGCCGCCATCACCAAAATTCCAGATATAGGATTTGGCGTTGCGGACCGTATCGCGGAAGTCCGCCAGCAACGGGACGCAGCCCGACGTATCCCACAGCCGCCCGTTCGCGCTGACCTGCAGGCCTGCCGCCACTCCCGCAAAATTGAAGGCGATCTTTACCGCCGCTTCATTGCAGCCATTCCCGCCCGCGCCATTGGCCGGCGCCCAGACCCCCACCGTCGTCGGGAAAGGACTGCTGGCCCCCCCGTTGCAATTGGCACAAATTCCCTGATAGATGACCCCGTTCTGATCGTACCGGCTGGTCCCGCCATCCACATGCTCGCTGATACTCTTGCTGTTATCGGTTTGCCCGAAAAAGGTCCCGTACAACAGGCTCGCCGAGTTCTTTTGAATGACGATAAAATAGAAGTCCCGGTTGTCGCTTACCCCCTTGATCGCATCCGGCGTCACCGGCATCCCCGACGTTCCCGCCAACCCGTACGGATCGGTCTCACCCCCGATGATCCAGCCTCCCCACCCGCTGACGTAGATGTTCTCACAGCGATCGACCAGGAAGGCAACCGGTGAAATATTCGGCAGCCCATGCGCTGCACCCGATGATGTCCCAAAGGTCGTCGAATACACAAATCCTGAAAGATCCGGTTTCAGCTTGCTGACAAACTGCCGGGCGCCGGCGACCGAGTACGGAGCATTGACCACCGGCCACTGCCCATTCGTTGTTCCCATCACATATGGAAATCCATGTTTGTCGAATTGGATACCGTAAATCGACTCGCCATCGGTGGTTCCCAGGTAGGTCGATCTTATCAACCTTGTCCCGTCAGCGGAGATCTCCGCGACAAAGCCATCGCAAATACCGCCGGTGAAGACAGGCTGGATGACACCCGTCTTGTCGCCAGGCAGATCGGTACTCGCAGTCGCGCCGGCAATAAAAATGTCGCCCGTCAGCGGATCCTGCCGTAACACAAACGCTCCATCGGGTCCCGTTCCCCCGAAAAAACTGCTCCAGATCAGATTTGAACAGCCCGGATCTATCTTCATGACCACCGCATCCTGCGCACCGCCGCCATATGTGGGCTGGAAGACCGGGCCAACGATCGGGAATGAGCCCTGGGCAACCGTCGGCGCCCCGGACTTCGTACTGGCCGCTACCAGGATGTTGCCACCCCCATCCAGGATAACCTCGCTTCGGGAGTCATCCCCATAATTCCGGATCAGGCTGTTTGCCCGCTCATTGTGATTCCTGAGCTGATCTTCCACGTTGACGCCGTCATCCTGGGAGCCGCCTATCCGCATACAACCGATCAGGCCGGTACCCGCCGCATTGATCTTTGCCACGAAAATGTCCGCCCCGCCACCCATGCCCGCGGTGCTCTTGAACGGGAAGTCGGTGGAATAGGTCCGCCCCATAACGACCAGGTTACCTTGCGCATCGGCGATCATGCTGTGCGGCGTTTCGGAGTTGCTGCCACCCAGATAGGCCGCATACACTTTGTTGCCACCGTTCGGCGAGAACTTGATGATGCCCACATCGAACGGATCCCCGCCATAGTGCGGCTGCAATTGACCGGTATTGTACGGATAGGCGTTGCCGAAAACGATCCCGCCGGCGAAGAAGCTGCCGTCCGGTCCGGGCGTTGCCGTAAAACCCCAGTTGCTGACCTTGCTTCCGGTAAACGTACAGAAAACCAGCGTAGGATCGATGATAAGCGTCGCCCCCGGGTCGTGGTCCTGCACGTCGAAAGTGACCGTATTGTTGTCTTTGATTATATAACGGCAACGTATATCCGTCTTGCCCCGTTGGGGATCGAAGGTATAACTGTATGGCTCCAGCGAAGTGATATCGCCAACAGAGGTTGACGCAACCAGCCGCTCCTTTTTCCTGACGAGCCGGTCGACGCCCACGTACCGCATGCGGATCCGGCTTACATCCGCCCCGGGATGAATGATCAGGTCGTATTTGAGCTGCCCGTTGTTCGTGTAGTACCGGATATCGATGCCGGGATAGAGGTCGTGATAGGTGACGCCCTGGTAGACCTTGCACTGCGAAGCCCACCTGGCGGGATCGTTCCCGATAAAATAACTGTTGTACCCCGGCAATGGTTTATCCGGAGTGATCGTCGCATCCTCATTGGCGCCGACGAACTGGACCCGGTAGGCATGCGAGCGGAGCATATCGTTCGCGCCTTCGCGCCGGCCCATCCCGGCTTTTCCCGCCACCGTGACTTCCGCAGACCCCTTCCCCGCCACGCCCTCTTTTCCCGGGCCGGGAGCCGGCATCCCATGCCGCTCCGATGTCAGTCGCGCCAGGTCGTCCGGATGATATAACAACGTCGTGAATCCGCTCTTTTCGAGGTACAGATTCCCGATGCCGATCTCTCCCATAAACCTGACACGGGGATCCCACTGCCCCTTGTTCTCGACAAATTCAATATTGGAAAAGCCCTGCTGGCCCAGCCCGCGCAGACAGACCAGCACTAATATGATGAAAATATGGTATCCTCTTTTCAAAATCGTGTTTTTATTTCATCTACCGGATCAGCGTGATATCTCCCTTCTTGGTTGCATGCGTCCCGTCGGAGAATTCCACCTCCAGCGTATACGCATACACATCCATTGGTTGCAACACCCCGCGGTAATACCCGTCCCAGCCAATATTCGGGTCATCACTTTGGAAGACGGCCTGGCCCCAGCGATTGTATATCCGCCAGGTCATATGCACGATGCCGAATCCCACCACCTTGACGATCGCATTGGTACCGAACCTGCCCGGCGTGAACGCATTGGGCACGTCCAGCAACGGATTGATCAGCGCCGCTACGGGATGACAAACCGTGTCGGTACAGCCCTCGGCATTCGTCACCAGCAGACAAACATTGAACGTGTCGGTCCGGACATATTGGTGGACAACCGTGTCCGGCGCGGTCTTTACCTCCGACGTCCCGTCCCCGAACAGCCACAGAAACTGGACGGCGGGGGAAGAAGTCGGCGCAAATACCGTTGGCGTGTTGACCTGGGACGGTAGCGGCTGGTATGTGAAGTCGGCCGCAGGCTTGGTATACAACGTAATCGTCGTGCTGGTCGTATCCCGGACATTACAGGTGTTCGGATTAACCGCGATCAGGGTGATCGTGTAAGGTCCCGGATCGGGATAGTAGTGCACCGGCGAGATGTCCGTTGAATCGATCCCGCTCCCATCCCCGAAATTCCAATAGTATGTCTCACCGCCGATTGACGTGTTGTTGAACATCGCCGAATCCGGCGCACAACCGATGGCCGGCGTAACAAACTGTGCTTTGACATTCTGGGCCACATTCACCAACCGCGTGGTATCGAGCGGATAATTACAGTAGTTGGTGTCGATCAGCGATAATGTCACATTGTAGGCGCCCGGTGACGCAAAAGAGTGCGTGATGGGCGTCGGTCCGTCCGGCGCCGGCGATGTGCCGTCGCCGAAATTCCAGAGGAACGAAGAGTCCCCGAACGGCAATCCCGGCGGAGATGTGGACAGATTGGTGAAGACATAGCTCAGCGACGTACAAGGCGGGATCTTGGTAAAATCGAAATTCAATGTTGCCGGGTTGTTCTTGACGACGATCTCGCGATACGCCGTGTCCGCCACATTACAACTATTGGAGTCGATCGCGATCAGCGTCACCAGGAATGTACCGGTGATATTGTACGTGTGGTTCATCTGGTAGTTGGTGGTTGGGATATTACCCGAACCGTCCCCAAAATTCCAGATATAGCTTTTGGCATTGCGGATCGTATCGGAGAGCGACACCGAAAGCGGGATACAACCCACGCTGTCTCCCCTGCCGTGCGTGACCGTCTTGAGACCCGCGGCCACCCCGGCAAAATTGAAGGCGATCTTGACGCCGGCCTCATTACACCCTGTCGTTTGCCGGCCGTTGCTGGTCCCGTTGGTCGGCGCAAATACGCCGATCGTCGTGGGGAACTGCGCTCCGCCGTAACAATTGGCGCATATCGCCTCATAGATCACGCCCTGTGCGTCATACCGGCTCGTTCCCCCATCCACATGGTCGCCATATACCCCGCCTACCTGGCCGAAAAACGATCCGTACAGCTGGCTCGCCGCATTCTTCTGCAGCACGAAGAAATAAAAGTCATTGTTATCCGTCGTGCCGCGCAGCGCATCGCCCGTCGCGGTGAGCCCGTTCGTACCGACTCCGTTGCTGCCGTCGTTCCCGGTATACCGTTCATAGATATTCGGACCTCCGCCCCATCCGGATACATATACATTCTCACAACGGTCAACCAGAAAAGCCGTCGGCGAGATAGATGGATACGGCTGTCCCGCCGGCCCGAAATTGGCCGAATATACGATCCCCGACAAGTCGCGTTGGAATTTGGTGATGAACTGTTTTCCCGAGGCCTGGTTGCCGCCCGCATTGAACGGCGAATTTACCGCCGGGATCAACCCGCTGGTCGTCCCCATCACATACGGGTACCCCTTTTTGTCAAAGTCGATACCATAGATCATATCGGTCAGGTTGCTCCCATAATAGCTTGCCCTGATCAGTGTACTGCCGTCATTGCTAACCTGCGCGATGAAGCCGTCGATCCCGCCTGCACTGGAAGCCTGCACGACCGGCGCATTGCCGGTACCCGGAAACTGTGTACTCAATGTGCCACCGGCCACCCAGATCGTATTGTCAGCCGGGCTCAACGCCAGCACCGTAGCCACATCCAGGTTCTCCCCGCCGATATACGAACTGAACAACACGTTGTTGAGATCCGGGCTCAATTTCAGCAGCACCCCGTCCTGCCCCCCGCCGCCATTGACCGGCGCCGGCTGGAATACACCCGGCGTCACCGGGAAATCGGTGGACTGCGTGCACGCCGCCAGGTAGATATTTCCCGCGCCATCCAGGATCACTTCGCTGCGGCCATCGTCCCCGTAGTTGAGCCGCAGGTCATGCGCACCCTCCACCACGTATTTTGGCTCATAGTTGACCCCGTCATTGGCTGTCCCGCCGATCCGGCGGCTGCCAATCAACCCGGTCCCGTCGGGTGTGAACTTGGTGACGAAAATGTCAAAACCTCCGCCCGGCCCATACAACGTGGGATTCGCACCCTTCGAGTTAAGCGGGAAGTTTGGCGAACTGGTGCGGCCCGTCACGATCAGGTCCCCGTTGTTGTCGACGATCATGCTATGGGGTTGCTCATCTCCCGAGCCGCCGAGATAGGTGGCGAATATCCGGTTCGCACCGCTGGTGTTCAATTTCATGATCCCCACATCATACTGATATCCGCCGCCCGAAGGGCCGCCTTCGCTCCCGTCACCGCCCTGAAACGTCGTTTGAAAGGCGCCCGGGCTCACGAGATACCCGCTTCCGTTGGTACCAGAAATATCGCTCTCATCCAGCACAATGCCCCCGAGGTAAAGATTGCCCGATCCGTCGTAGGTCGCCGTATACCCCCAATTGTCGGATCTGCTGCCGGTGAACGAACAGAAAGACTCCGTCGGGTCGATCACAAGCGTTGCGTCCGGCGAATAACCGGCGACCGAAAACCGGATGCGGTTGCCCGGCAAGAGCGTGTATTTACACTGGACCTCCGACCTTCCCGATGCGTTCACCTGATAGGAGTGCGGCTCGAGCTCCTGGACGGTCCCGACCGACGTCTGGATATACACCCGGTTCTTCCGCACACTCAGCTTCGTTTGCCCCTCATATTGAAGAACGACCTGATTGGGATCGGCTCCCGGATGCACGACGATATCATATTTCAACGTACCCACATCCGTGTGGTAGTGAATGTCGATGCCGGGATACATATCCTTGTAAAGAAGACCCTGGTAGATCCGGCACCGGGCCGCCCAGTTCTTTCTGTCGCCGATAAAATAGTTGTTATAGCCCGCCACCGCCTTATCCGGCATGACCCGTACGCTGTCATTCGCTCCCACAAAACTTACCCGGTAGCTATGCAAATGGAGCAGAAAAGGATCGTTTGACGCACCGCGGGCGCCACCCCCCTGACCGGGAGGAAGTATTTGCCGGGATATCGGCACCGTGGTCGCAGCGGGCGAAATCGAATTTGCGGCCACAGCCCCTTTGGCGGATCCGGCGGAAGGGTTGCCGCCGATCGCCCACCCACCCCCCGGATGGCTCGGATAAGTCGGTGAAGGCACCCTGGCCCGCTCAAAATCTCCATGGAGCAGCTCGCCGATCCGCAGCAGGTCGGACGTGTCCTCCAGCAATACCGTAAACCCCTTATGTTGCATGAAAATACTACCGGTCGGCATCCGCGCCTGGAAAGGAACCGAATGATCCCATTGCCCTTTATTCTCAACAAACTCGAGATAGGAATAGCCTCCGGATTGAGCTGAGAGATGTAGGGCAGTTAGTGTGAACCACGTAACGAATAGGCCTGCTCTTCCCAATTTGTTGAGTTTCACTGGTAAATTTGTATCCTATAAAGCGTACTTCTGTAAATTACGAAATTTTACTCCAGGCTGTCTTGCCTCTTTGCAACTGCAGGAATTCGCGAAGCCGCCGATTTTTTTCGGCCGATAATTCCGGATCGTCCCGCAGCAACGCCGTAACCGCCGCCCCCGCCAATTCGAGCCAAACCCGGTCCTCTAAGAGATTGGCCAGCTTGAAGTTCAGAAGGCCACTTTGCCTGGTCCCTTCGATATCGCCCGGGCCGCGGATTTCAAGGTCTTTTTCCGCAATTTTAAAGCCATTATCCGTCTCCGTCAGGATCGTCATTCGCTCCCTCGCTTCCTGCCCGAGTTTCGGGCTTGTTAATAAGATGCAAAAGCTCTTTTCCGCTCCTCTTCCGACCCGGCCGCGTAACTGGTGAAGCTGTGACAACCCGAATTTTTCCGCGCTTTCCACCACCATCACGGTTGCGTTCGGAACATTCACGCCCACCTCGATCACGGTCGTGGCCACCATGATCTGCGTGTCCCGCCGGACGAATCGCACCATATTCGTATCCCGCTCTTCGTTGGTCTGCCGTCCATGCACCATGCTGATCCAGTATCTGGGCTCCGGAAACCAGGCCTTTACGTTTTCATATCCTTTCATAAGGTTTTCATAATCAACCTTTTCCGATTCCTCTATCAGTGGGAAAATAATGTATGCCTGCCTGCCCTTCCCCAGCTCGTGGCGGACGAAATCCATCACCTGCGGCCTTCTGTCTTCGTAACGATGAACCGTGGATATTGGTTGCCTTCCGGGAGGCAATTCGTCCATCACGCTATAGTCCAAATCGCCGTATGCCGTCATCGCCAACGTGCGCGGGATCGGCGTGGCGGTCATCACCAGGACATGTGGCGCCACCTCGGCCTTTGCCCATAGCCTGGCCCGCTGCGCAACCCCGAACCGATGCTGCTCATCCACGATGGCCAGCCCGAGACGACGGAACTGCACGGTCTCTTCCAGCACGGCATGCGTTCCGATCAGGATCTGCAACCGGCCCGCTGCCGCGAGCTCAAGGACCTCCTTTCGTGCCTTTGATCTGGAGGATCCCGTGAGCAACCTGACCTCCACCGGCAGCCCTTTCAACAGCGCCGATATCCCTTCAAAATGCTGCCGCGCGAGAATTTCTGTCGGCGCCATCAGGCAGGCCTGGTAGCCGTTATCGACGGCCAATAACATCGCGAGAAGCGCTACGATCGTCTTTCCGCTGCCGACGTCCCCCTGGAGCAGCCGGTTCATCTGCCGTCCCGCAGCCGTATCCCTCCGGATGTCTTTTAACACCCGTTTCTGGGCGCCTGTCAGCTTGAATGGCAAATGATGCGCATAGAATCCGTTGAACAATTCGCCGACCTTTTCAAAAATCACCCCCTTCGACGACCGGTGCCGCTTCGATTTGATCAACCCGAGCCGGAGTTGCGCCACAAACAATTCCTCGAACTTTATCCGGTATACCGCTTGCCGGAACATGTCCGGATTCTGCGGAAAATGGATCTGCCGAAACGCCTCGAACCGCGATATCCAGCGCCCTTTCCGACCGGTAACCGGATCGGGATATTCCATCAGGTCCTCCGGTAGATTCTCTGGCAAATCTCTCTCCTTCAATAGATTAAGAAGAGTTTGAGTCAACTTCCCCAACTGTCGTCCTCCCAGACCCCTCGCCTTTAGCTTCTCCGTACTGGGATAGACCGGCTCCAGGAATTCGCGCCGCTGTTCCGCCCCGGGCGCCCTGACCTCGACCTCCGGATGTGTAAGCTGGGGCGCTCCCTGGTAAAAGCTGAGGCGCCCGAAGACCAGGTACTCCCCGCCCGGCCGGATCAATTTCTGCATCCCGGCAATGCCTTGAAACCATACCAGCTGCAATACTCCCGTTGGATCCCTGAGCTCCGCAACCAGCCTTCGGGCCCTCCGGTCTCCGACCACATCTGCACTCACCACTCTGCCGGCCACCTGTACGAATTCCATGTCCGGCCGGATATCGTGCACCAGGTTGATCTGGGTCCTGTCCACATGCCGGTACGGATACAGCTCCAGGAGATCCTGGAACGTGAATATCCCGAGCTCCTTTTTCAAAAGCTCCGCACGCTGCGGCCCCACCCCTTTGAGATATTCGATGGGACTGGACAGTAAACTATGGGACATGTTTGACATATACTTCGATCGTACCCCTCGTCTCGAGCCCCCGCCTTGGCGCCATCATGGAATCCACCAACCGATAGTGCAGCAATAGTGAATCCCGCACCCTGAACGGATAGAAGTTATTTAGTGTCGGTAAATATTCAAATAGCACAAGATCATAATAGTGATCCCTGATCCTGGACTCGAATGTGTCCGCCTGTCTGTTGAACATCCCTACCCCCAGATGATACCACAAGGGCAGACGGCCGTTTCGTTCGGGCGTATACGGGATCTCCGCCGCCAGCGGTGTCAGCTCCGACATATTCAACACCTTAAGATCGCCTTTGTTGTGCGCCACCAGGTCCATCTTCATCAACCGCTGGATCCCCCGGGCAGTCGACGGCGGCATCGTGATCTTCCGGAACGCCGGTAACCCGCATTCTATCCACTGCTCCGCCGGCACATCCGTCGTCGTATCCGGGTTGATCATGTAATTGTCTTTGCCGACCACGTTCTCTCCGCCCGGCGATAGCCTGAGCCCCGCCACCGCATGACCGGCTGTGAACCGCTGGGCATACTTCCACCATACCCCGCTCCACCACAACAGGATGCCCGCCACCAAAAGAACGGATATCCACGGGCGCTCCAGCTGCACCGGCAAGAGAGGCCCCAGCAAGGATAATATACAGGCGAAGGCGAAACTGTGAAAGAATATGTTGTTGTCCGGCGGCGTATAGCTGGTCACCTGAAGGATCGCCGCTTCGGCCAGTATCCCGAGGGTCAGCGTCAGCATCAATACCCCGCGCGGATCGGCCTTTAACGCCGCTATGCTCCGATATCGCACCATCGTCAGCAACACGATCAAGAAGCAGTAAAATTTTATCCACTGCGAAGACCCGAAAAATTCCGTTGCGATATCAAAACCGGAAACGCGTGAAGAATGCGGCGCCTGACCGTGGTTGAACCAGTACCCGAACCCGTATGGCGACAGGAGCAATACCACCCCGGCCAATATCACCGCAAAGCTTCCCGCATAGATCAGGAACGGCTTCCAGCGGCCATACAACCATCCGTAAACGCCGGTCGTTCCGGCAGCCACCGCGAACGCCAGACCGCCCCCATCCTGTTTCGTCAGGAACGACAGCACCGTGAAGAATCCCGCCGCGACCAGCCACCCCCATCGCCGCCCGCCGTGCCCGATCACCTCGTCTGTCGCATCGGGGCACAGATATTGCAATAGACAGGCTAACGCTACCAGCTCAGCGACGATTACCGAATGGTTGTACCACGGCCAGAAATTGAAAAAAGAATAGGACAGACAAAACAATATAACCGAAGCCAGCCGGACCCCCTTGTTTACCGACAGGCTTTGAAGTATGGATCGGAACGCAAGGCCGGAAACGATGTTGATAAAGACCTGCGCCTTCACCAGCGTGATCATCTTTGGTCCGAACAATTTGAAGAAAACAGCCGGTATCACCCAATACATCCCTCCCAGTGGAGTGCCAAAATCCCGGAAAGGCATTTGCCCTTTGCTCATGCGATATGCCCCTTCCCACGACAAGAAAATATTTACGCGATACGGCAGGTGAATGAACAACGGAACACAGGCCAAGAGCACGATGATCAATACTTCGGCCCGGGAGGTCAGGTATCGGGGCATAACGTAAATTAACCTATTATTATTTAAACGCAATATTATACATTTTGTGTTTTTGTTTGTATTTTGTTGCACAAAAACCGGCCTCCGGCCGGTTTGACCGACAGGTCAGACATTAGCGCTTCACGAAAAATTCGCTAAATTTTCCAACGCGAATTTTTCGCACTAAAAATAAGTGTTTTGGAATACCTTAAGCTGTTAAGACCAAAGGATTGGGCGAAGAATTTGTTCCTGTTCCTCCCATTGTTTTTCGGCCGAAAATTCACTGATCGTCACCTGCTGATCTTAGTCGCTTTGGGTTTTATCGCCTTTTCCTGTGTCGCGAGCAGTATCTACATCATCAATGATTATCGGGATCGCGAAGACGACCGCAAACATCCCGTCAAGTGTAAACGCCCGCTGGCCTCCGGCGCCGTTTCCCCTTCTTCCGCCCTCATCATTTGCGCTATACTGCTCATCGCCGGTTTCACCATGGCCTGGTTTATCCGCGACAAGTTCGCATTCGTGCTGGGCATTTATTTTCTCGTCAACCTCGGCTACTCGCTCGGCCTCAAATCCATCGCAATCCTCGACCTGGTCCTGCTCGCCGCCGGCTTTGTTTTGCGCATCAAGGCGGGCTCGGTCATCTCCTACGTGCCGCTTTCCGAATGGATCGTAATTATGGTCTTCCTCCTGGCCATCTTCATGGCCATCGGCAAACGCCGCGACGACGTGCTGCTGAAACTGAGCACCGGAACCGACATGCGTAAATCGATAAAAGGTTATAACCTCGAATTGCTGAATGTCCTGCTGGCTCTCGTCTCCGCCATCATCATCGTCGCCTATCTGATGTATTGCATGGACCCGAAGACGATCAGCAACATGGGCACTTACCGGCTCTACTATACCGGCGTTTTTGTAATGGCGGGAATTATGCGATATTTGCAGATCATTTACATCGCGGCCGACGCGGGCTCGCCCACAAAGATCCTGTATAAAGACCGTTTTATCCAGGTAACATTGCTGCTATGGATAGCCAGTTTTTTTGTAATCCTCTATTTCAGGGACTCACACTGGTTTAAATAATTCGACTGACCCATCATGCCGACACTACTCATATTGGGAGCAACTTCGGATATGGCTGTTGCCATTGCACGGAAATTTGCCGCCGCACGTTATGACATCCAGCTGGCCGCACGTAACGCCCGCCGCCTCCTGCCCCTGCAGTCCGACCTGGTGATCCGCCATTCGGTTACCTGCACGCTGCATGAATTCGATGCCGCCCGGCCCGCCACGCACGAGGCGTTCTACGGCAGTCTCCCCGTCCGCCCTGACGTCACCATCTGCGTCTTTGGCTACCTCGGCGACCAGCAACTGGCCGAATCCGACTGGTCCGAATGTGAAAAGATACTACAGGTTAACTTTGTCGGCGCCGTATCGATCCTCAATCTCGTTGCCAACGAATACGCAGCGAAAGGCGGCGGGATCATCA
>DATJWK010000103.1:0-11249 GCA_035501395.1 Puia sp. | reverse complement strand
CGTCGCTTGTCGGCCAGCATACGTATTATAACTATAAGGCGTATCACAGCGAGATCCCGCCGGGCAGTACAAGGCCTCAGGTCGAGACGTTCAACTCGAACCGTGGTCTTTGTCCAAAAAATGTCCACCTACTTCGCTATGCCGAGGTCCTACTGATAAAAGCGGAAGCCGACAATGCGCTGGGACAGTCGGGCGCGGCAATTGCACTCCTTAACCAGGTGCGGGCCCGCGCGGGTCTCGGGCCAACCACGGCGGCATCCCAGGCCGATCTGCAGACCGCCATCTGGAATGAACGCCGGGTGGAGTTAGCCATGGAACACGACCGTTTTTGGGATATAGTCCGCCAGGGCAGGGCTGCGCAGGTCATGACCGCTGCGGGCAAAAGCTTTACCGCTGGTAAGAATGAGCTCCTTCCTATACCGTCATCCGAAATAGCCTTATCGGGTGGACGGTTGAGACAAAATAACGGGTATTAGAGCCAGGTATCAATTTTGAATCACGCATTTAAACCACAAAAGTCAAAATCAGACAGTATGAAAAAAATAACAATTTTTCGACTAATGGCCGCCACCGGAGCGATAGCAGCTCTGTCCTTCGGAATTCCCGCCTGCTCCAAGAAGTCGAGCGGTAGCGGAGGCGGCACCCCGGTCACGCCTCTCGGGGGTTATGTATCATCCGATTCCGTTGCTTCCTCCAACCTTATCGGTTACTGGCCTTTCGACGCGGACGGCAATGATCACAAAGGAAATCTGACCGCAACCGCTACGGGCTCTCCCTCCTATACGGCCTCGGGAGTAAGAGGAAATTCTTACACAGGTTCAGCCGGAACATATCTAACCTTCACGCTACCCAACAATGGCGGCCAGTATCAAAATATCGGCAGCTATTCCGAGTCCTTCTGGTTCAAAGTGGCCAGTCAGGATACCATCACCCAGGGTATTTTCTTTATGGAAGGCGCCAGTACCCAGGATGAATTACTGACCGAAATCGAACCCTTCTCGGATACGCTGGCAGGGTCTGCCGACTCCATCCGGATCCATACCGGCTTCAACGATCTCAACAGTCCGGCCTACCAGCTCTTTGTCCCGGAAACTTTTGATACCATGGCGGTTGGAAAATGGGTTCATGAAGTGATCACCTACAATGGCGGGACCTCCGTCTACACGGTCTATCAGAATGGCATCCCCATGGGTACATCCACCGCATTCTCGAATGGCAAATATATAACGCCCAATCCAATGTGGACCGACGGCACGGCCACGACGCCGCTTGGCAATATCGGGTTTAACTCCGATCCCCCGCAGACGATCGTCATCGGCAGTTGGCCCGACCAGCTATTTGGACAGTCGGCGAACAAGAACACCTTCCGGGGGCAACTGGATGAATTCAGGGTGTATAACAAGGCCCTGTCCCAGCAAGAGGTGGCGGGTCTTTACCTGAACGGGAAGGCGGGCAGATAGCCGTGAAAAAGATATTATGATGTTTCGGAATAAAGCGGCTGCCGCGCAGGCGGCAGCCCTTGTTTTTTTCCTGTTGTCCGGCTGTAAAAAAAATGCAGGGCCGGCCCGGTCTCCGGCCGTCGCCTTTAGCTTCATATCCGCTACCATCGACGATAGCGCGTACGCCGGGAGAACCGTATATAACACGGACAGCCTTCCCGTTGTGCGGATTGTTTTTTCAGCGCCGGTAGATACGACCACCGTCCCCGGTAATGTTTCGCTCTCTTCTCCCGCGGGAGCAGTGAACGTCGGGATTGCCTATGCGGATAACGACTCCGTCCTGGTCGTCCAGCCGAAAACGACGCTGGGTCATTTGACAGGCTATTCACTTACGGTAGGCAGCCAGGTTCGTTCGGAAGCAGACTCTTCCCTGAAAAATCCGGTGCAGGTCAATTTTGTCACGTCCATCGATTCGAGCGATAAATTTCCCCGGATCTCCGACAGTGCGCTGCTGACCCTCGTTGAACAACAAACCTTCAATTATTTTTGGTCGGGTGCGGATCAAAACAGCGGAATGGCGAAGGAACGAACGTCGCAGACGCAGGTCACGACCGGTGGGTCGGGATTCGGAGTTATGTCGATGCTGGCCGCGGCCGAACGGGGTTTTATCACCCGCTCGCAGGCGCTTGGCCGCATCAGCACTATCGTCGATTTCCTTGGCGGTTCGGCCACCACCTTTCATGGCGCGTTCTCTCACTGGATCAATGGTTCAACCGGCGCCACGATTCCGTTCGGGACGCAGGATGATGGCGGCGATATTGTCGAAACGTCTTACCTGATCGCGGGGCTTCTCTGTGCCCGGCAGTATTTCAACAGCACGACAGACCCCGATGAGATCAGCCTGCGTTCGGCGATCAATACGATTTACAGTAAAGTTGACTGGAACTGGTACCGCCAGAATGGCCAAAACGTCCTCTATTGGAACTGGAGCCCGACCTATAATTTCGCGATTAATGTCCAGGTAAGCGGCTGGAGTGAAGCGTTGATCGCGTATGTGCTCGCGGCGTCTGCGCCAACGGACAGCTTTGCGATCCCAAAGATCGTCTATGACAATGGCTGGGCGCGAAATGGCGCTGAAAAGAATGGAAACGCCTACTATGGGATTACGCTGCCGCTCGGACCCGCCTACGGCGGACCATTGTTCTTTGCCCACTACTCATTCCTGGGAATAAACCCCAACGGCCTTTCGGACGCCTACGCGAACTACCGGACCCAGGACACCGCCCACGCCCTCATCAACTATACGTACTGTGTACGGAACCCGGAAGGATTCAACGGCTATGGCAGCAACTGCTGGGGTCTGACCGCCAGTGACGACAACGCGGGGTACTCCGCGCACGCGCCAGGCAACGATGATGGCGTCATCACCCCGACTGCCGCGATCTCCTCATTACCCTATACGCCGGCGGAATCGATGAACGCGCTGCGTTTTTTTTACTATAAATTAGGCGATAAGATCTGGGGTCAATACGGTTTCATCGATGCCTTCAACCTGTCGAAGGTTTGGTTCGACAACGACTACCTGGCGATCGACCAGGGTCCCGAGGTCGTGATGATCGAAAACTATCGAAGCGGGCTCTTATGGAACTTGTTTATGAGTTGCCCGGAAATACAAAAAGGGATGAAGAATCTGGGTTTTTCAGGGCCAAATTTGCCTTAGTGTCGAGAACTTCTATGTGTTTGTTTTACCTTTAGGCCGGACGGGTCGACGGCGTATTTGAAAACAAGTAAAACAAAGATTATGAAGGATTTTCACCTCACCGCACAACAAGTGGCCGACTACGAACGGGACGGCTACCTGATCGTCCGGAAATTTCTGAGCTCCGACGAGATCGGAAAATTGTATGCTATCGCCACCGGTGATGACCTCCTGCGGAAACATGCCTTCGATCTCAACGACCAGACGGGGAAGAAGACAAAACTCACCCTCTGGTATAATCCCGGCGACGATGCCTATGGCTTGCTTACCCGCAGCAGGCGTATGGTCGACTCCGCCAATGCTCTTCTCGACGGAAGCTCCGCCATCTGCCATTTTCATAGCAAGCTGATGCAAAAGGAACCCCGGGTCGGCGGCGCCTGGGAATGGCACCAGGACTACGGGTACTGGTACAAGAACGAATTCCTCCTCCCGGATGAGATGATCTCGATCATGGTGGCCATCACAAAAGCGAACAGGCAGAATGGCTGCCTGCAGGTAATCGAAGGCTCGCACAAGATGGGCAGGATCGAACACGGTTTCGCCGGGGAACAGGTCGGCGCCTCCCAGCATTATGTCGATCTCGCGCTAAAGACCATGCCGTTGATATATGTCGAGCTGGAGCCCGGGGACGCCCTTTTCTTTCACAGTAACCTCCTTCACCGGTCGGAAGCCAATTTGTCCGAAACGGCACGATGGTCGCTGATCTCCGTATACAACCGGCAAGACAATGTAGGGTATAACGAACCGAATGGATCGCACACCACGCCTGTTCAGGTCGTGCCGGATGAAGCCTTGATGGAATGGGACACCAGGGGGGTGCAGGAATCGGCCGGATTTCTCGAAAAAGACAAGGACGAAGCGCTCAAATAATGATCACAGTGAAACGGACTGCTGTACTGCTATTGGTAATGGCTTGCGCGTGCGCGAACGGCCAGGAGAGAACTTATTGTAACCCGGTCAATCTCGATTACGGGTACACGCCCATTCCCAACTTTAGCGAGTGGGGCCGTCACCGGGCGACCGCCGACCCCGTGATCGTTAATTATAAAGGCGACTATTATCTGTTCAGCACCAACCAGTGGGGCTATTGGTGGAGCCACGACATGCTGCACTGGCAGTTCCTGTCGCGGCGTTTCCTGCGCCCGTGGAATAAAGGATACGACGAGCTTTGCGCCCCGGCTGTAGGCATCATCGGTGACACGATGATCGTCTTCGGCTCGACGTATACCCGCCAGTTTACGCTTTGGATGAGTACCGACCCGAAATCCAACGTCTGGAAACCGCTCGTCGACTCGTTTGAGATCGGCGGTTGGGACCCCGCCTTTTTTACGGACGATGACGGCCGTCTTTACATGTATAACGGAAGCAGCAACAGCTATCCGCTCTATAGTATCGAGCTGGACCGCGCCACTTTCCGGCCTATCGGCACCCGCCAGGAGACCTACCGGTTGCAGGACTGGCGCTACGGGTGGCAGCGATTTGGCGAGTACCATGACAATACTTTCCTCGACCCGTTTATCGAAGGTTCGTGGATGACGAAACACCATGGAAAATACTATCTCCAGTACGGAGCACCGGGAACTGAATTCAGCGGATATGCCGACGGGGTAGTGGTGGGAGACCAACCGATCGGGAACAACTGGATACCCCAGTCCGATCCGCTGTCCTTCAAGCCGGGCGGATTTGCCCGGGGGGCGGGCCATGGCGCTACCTTTCAGGATCGGGAAGGCGGCTACTGGCATGTGAGCACGATCACCATTGCGGTAAAGAACAACTTCGAACGCCGCATCGGCATCTGGCCTGCGGGTTTTGACAAGGATGATGTGATGTACTGTAACACGGCCTATGGCGATTATCCGCATGAGCTGACGGGCGCGTTTACGGGCTGGATGTTGTTAAATTATAAGCGGCCTGTAGCCGTCTCATCGACCCTTGGCTCCGCCCATCCACCCAATGACGCGGTCGACGAAGACATCAAGACATACTGGAGCGCTGCTACCGGCGACAACGGTGAATGGATCACATCGGATCTCGGGGCCCTCGCCACCGTCCATGCGATCCAGATCAATTACGCCGACCAGGACGCGACATTCCTCGGCAAACAAACCGACATCTTTCATCAATATATCCTTTACGGTTCAGCCGACGGGAAAAAGTGGACCGTGCTCATGGACAAAAGCGGCAACAAAACAGACGTTCCGCACGACTATATCGAACTGCCTCAACCGGTCCGCACCCGATATATCAAACTCGTCAACCGGCACATGCCTTCGGGAAAGTTCGCGATCAGCGGCCTGCGCGTGTTCGGCAACGGGGACGGCCCGGTACCCGATACCGTAAAGGACCTTGTCGTTCTCCGGACAGAAAAGGACCGGCGCAGCGCCTGGATCAAGTGGCGCCCTGTGGATAACGCATACGGCTATACGCTCTACTACGGCACCGCCCCGGACAAACTATATAACAATATCCTCGTCTATGATGCAAACGAGTATTGGTTCAAGCTCATGGACCTGGAAAAGCCCTATTACTTTTCAATCGAATCCATCAATGAAAATGGCGTATCTTCCCGTACTGCCGTTCTCAAAGTAAACTAACCAACCCGGGCGGAGCCCGGGGGAAAATTACATACTATCTACCATGTTACGCACATCCATTCTTGCCATTCTCCTGTTTTCATTTTCCGCGCTAACCGCCCAGGACAACACCATGCAGACATTCGTCTCGGGTCTCATGGCCAAAATGACGCTCGACGAAAAACTCGGCCAGCTCAATCTGCCCGGCGCCGGTGATATTACCACCGGCCAGGCCCGCAGCTCCGACATCGCAAAAAAGATCTCGGAAGGGAAAGTGGGGGGTCTGTTCAATATCAAATCGGTCGCCAAGATCAAAGAGGTGCAGAAGATCGCCGTTGAACAAAGCCGGCTTAAGATCCCGCTCATCTTCGGCATGGATGTCATCCACGGTTACGAAACCGAGTTCCCGATCCCGCTTGGTCTCAGTTGCACGTGGGATATGGCGGAGGTAGAGCAAAGCGCCCGCATCGCGGCTACGGAGGCCAGCGCCGACGGTATCTGCTGGACCTTCTCTCCCATGGTGGATATCGCCCGCGACCCGCGTTGGGGCCGGATCGCCGAAGGCAACGGTGAAGATCCTTATCTCGGCTCGCAATGCGCCGCCGCCATGGTCAAGGGATACCAGGAAAACCTGAAAGGCAACACCGACATTATGGCGTGCGTAAAGCACTATGCGCTCTACGGCGCTGCCGAAGCCGGCCGCGACTACAACACCACGGACATGAGCCTTACCCGCATGTTCAACGAATATCTCCCGCCCTATAAAGCAGCCGTAGACGCGGGCGTCGGCAGTGTCATGGCCTCCTTCAATGATGTCAACGGTATCCCGGCCACCGCCAACAGATTTCTTCAAACCGACGTGCTGCGGAAGCGTTGGGGATTCAAAGGCTTCGTGGTCACCGACTACACCGGGATCAACGAACTGGTGTCTCATGGTCTTGGCGACCTGCAAGCGGTCTCCGCACTGGCGCTGAAAGCGGGGATCGATATGGATATGGTCGGCGAAGGGTTCCTGACAACCCTTAAGAAATCGTTGCAGGAAGGCAAAGTAACCATGGCAGATATCGACCGGGCGTGTCGCCGGGTGCTGGAAGCAAAATATAAACTCGGCCTCTTCAAAGACCCGTACAAATATTGCAACGAGCAGCGCGCGGCCACGGAGATTTTTACTCCCGCCAACCGGGCTGCGGCGAGGAAGATCGCTTCGGATTGTTTTGTGCTGCTCAAGAACCAGGGCAATATCCTGCCCCTGAAAAAGAGCGGCACGATCGCGGTGGTCGGCCCGTTAGGCAATAACCGGATAAACATGGTAGGGACCTGGGCGGTCGCCACCGATGCGTCGAAGGCCGTTTCGCTCATGGACGGGTTGAAAGAAGCGGCGGGCAATGGGGTCAATATCGTTTACAGCCAGGGCTCCAACCTCGACTACGACAGCCTTTTCGAGCAACGCGCAGAGATGTTTGGCAAGGGCATCCCGCAAGATCACCGGCCGGCCACGGCCATCATTCAGGACGCTCTTGCCGTCGCGGCAAAGGCCGACGTTATCGTAGCCGCGCTAGGGGAATCGGATGAAATGAGCGGCGAATCCAGCAGCAGGAGTAATATCGGGATCCCGCAGGCGCAGCAGGATCTGCTGGCGGCCCTGCTGAAGACCGGCAAGCCCGTTGTTCTCGTATTGTTCACCGGCCGTCCGCTTGCGATCAAATGGGAAAATGACGAAGTGCCTGCTATCCTAAATGTTTGGTTCGGCGGTACGGAGGCCGGCCATGCCATCGCCGACGTATTGTTCGGGGATGTAAATCCCTCGGGAAAGCTGACCACCACCTGGCCACAAAACGTAGGTCAGGTGCCCCTGTATTACAACCACATGAACACCGGCCGCCCGCTCGAAGGTCCCTGGTTCCAGAAATTCCGCTCGAACTACCTCGACGTATCGAATGACCCGGTATATCCCTTTGGCTTCGGTCTTAGCTACGCCCATTTCCGTTACAGCGGGCTGACCCTAAGCAGCAGCAGGCTGAGCGGTAACCAGCATCTGACCGCCACCGTTACCGTAACAAACGACGGCGCCGTTGACGGTAAGGAAGTCGTCCAGCTTTATATCCGCGATCTCGTCGGCAGCATCACCCGGCCGGTGAAGGAGCTGAAAGGATTTCAGAAGATCGGCCTCAAAGCGGGTGAGAGCCGCAACGTATCGTTCACTATCACGCCGGATGACCTGAAATTCTACAACAACGAGTTGAAATATGATTGGGAGCCGGGTGATTTCTCCATTATGATCGGGGGCAACTCCCGCGATGTCCTTTCCGCCAACGTCAATTGGACGAAATAATAAAAGGACGTATGAAGACCTGCATCCTGGCTGCAACCCTGGTACTGTCCGTGTGCGCCGCCCCGGCGCAGAAGAAGACCGTTTCACAAAAGGTCGACTCGGTTCTCCGCCTCATGACCCTCGATGAAAAGGTCGGTCAGATGAACCAATATAACGGCGACTGGGACGCCACCGGCCCGATCACAAAAGATGGCGACAAGCAAAACCAGATCAGGAAGGGCATGCTGGGCTCCATGCTCAACGTCACCGGTGTGGACCATACCCGCGAACTGCAGGAAATGGCGATGCAGTCGCGTCTCAAGATCCCGCTGCTCTTCGGCCAGGACATCATCCATGGCTATCGCACTACGTTCCCCATCCCCCTCGGCGAAGCCGCGTCCTGGGATCTGGCGGCCATTCAGCAATCCGCCCGGATAGCCGCGACCGAGTCGGCCGCGGCCGGCGTGCACTGGACGTTTGCGCCCATGGTGGACATCGCCCGGGATCCGCGCTGGGGCCGCGTGATGGAGGGAGCGGGGGAAGACCCGTGGCTGGGCTCCCAGATTGCCCGCGCCCGGGTCATGGGTTTCCAGGGCAAGCATCCCGGGGACACCGACGCCATCATGGCCTGCGCAAAACATTTCGCCGCCTATGGCGCGGCCATCGGCGGAAGGGATTACAATGCCGTGGATATGAGCCTCCAGACCCTGTGGGAAATATACCTCCCGCCCTTCAAGGCTGCGTTGGATGCGGGCGCCGCCACATTTATGAATTCCTTTAACAGCCTGAACGGGATCCCTGCAACGGGGAGTGTTCTTTTGCAGCGGGAGATCCTCAAAGGCAAGTGGAAATTCAAGGGCTTTGTCGTCAGCGACTGGGGTTCCGTCGGCGAAATGATCCCGCATGGATTTGCCGCCAACAATTATGAGGCCGCGCTGGAGGCCGTTACCGCCGGCTGTGATATGGACATGGAAAGTCGCAGCTATATCGGCAATCTCGCGAAGCTGGTGCGGGACGGAAAGGTGCGTATGGCGCTCATCGACGACGCCGTGAGACGTATCCTTACAAAGAAATTCGAGCTCGGCCTTTTTGACGACCCGTTCCGGTATTGCAACCCGCAACGGGCCGCGCAACAATGGGACAACCAGCAGAACCTGGCGGCTGAACAAACGATGGCGGAGAAGAGCATTGTATTGCTAAAGAACGATAACCACCTGCTACCGCTCCCGAAAACCACCGCGACGATTGCGCTGATCGGTCCGCTGATCAGGGCTGTCCGGGAAAATCTTGGGTTTTGGTCCTATTCGTGGCCCGATGATACGGCGCGCATCGTTACGCCCTGGGAAGGCATTTCGCGGAAGGTCAGTGCGACTACCCGCCTGCTATATGCAAGAGGTTGCGGAATCGATGACAGTTCCACCGCCGGCTTTGCGGAAGCCATCGCGGCCGCGAGCCAGGCGGATGTCGTCATCATGAATGTCGGCGAAGCGCCGGATATGAGCGGCGAGGCGAAAAGCCGAAGCAATCTGCACCTGCCCGGTGTGCAGGAAGCGTTGATCCGCGCGATCCAGGCCACCGGCAAACCCGTCGTGGTGATGATCAGCGCCGGCAGACCGCTTATCTTCAACTGGACCGCGGATCACGTACCCGCCATCCTTTATACCTGGTGGCTGGGTACCCGCGCCGGCAATGCCATGGCCGACGTTCTTTTCGGCGACTACAACCCTTCGGGGAAGCTGCCGATCAGCTTTCCCCGGGCGGAAGGCCAGATCCCGATCTACTATAACCATTTTTCTACCGGTCGCCCCGCAAAGAACGACTCGGAGCTCTTCTATGTGTCGGCGTATATCGATCTCCTGAACAGCCCGCGATTCCCGTTTGGGTACGGCCTAAGCTATACCCGCTTTTCTTACGGCGATATCGCGCTCAGCTCTCCGGCGTTCAAACCCGGCGAAAAGCTAACGGCAACGGTCACGCTGACCAATACCGGCCATTTCGACGGCCGGGAGACGGCGCAGCTTTATGTCCGCGACCTGGTCGGTTCCGTTGTGCGACCCGTGAAGGAGTTGAAAGGCTTTCAGCAGGTCTTCCTCAAAGCGGGGGAATCAAAAAAGATCAGCTTTACCCTTAGCGCCGAGGACCTCCGCTTCTATAACGACAAGCTGCGATTCGTCTATGAACCCGGCGAGTTTCAGCTCTTTATCGGCGGTAGTTCCAGCGACGTTAAGGAAGCGACGTTTACTCTTCTACCTTGAAATATGAAAGACATCAAAAACATCATCTTCGACCTTGGCGGCGTTATCATCAACCTCGATAACCGACGAACCGAGGAAGCCTTCACCGCGCTGGGGGTAAAGAATTTTCGCGACTACTTCGGTCACGGCTTTGCCGCCTCCTTCTTTAAAGACTATGAAGTCGGCAAGATCACGGACGGGGAATTTATCCAGTCCATCCGCCAGCTCGCCGGTCTCTCGCATGTCTCCGATCAGGCGATCATTGACAGTTGGAATGCGCTTCTCCTGGATTTTCCCGCCGAACGTCTCCAGCTGTTGAAAGGCCTTCGCCGCACCTACCGGCTTTTCCTGTTTTCCAATACCAATTCCCTGCACCTCGCGGCCCTGCGGCGGATCTGGACGGAAAGCGTCGGCGGCGGATCACTGGAAGACTATTTCGAAAAGACCTACTATTCCCACCTGATGGGCATGCGCAAACCCGACCCCGAGTCGTTCGGGTTGATCCTGAAGGAAAATGGATTGATCGGAAAGGAGACGCTCTTTGTAGACGATGCGATCGTGAATGTGGAAGGAGCCGAACAGGCGGGGCTCAAAGGTCTTTTTCTCCGGCCGGGTATCAGTCTGCTTGATTTTCAGTGGTAAGTGAAGAAGTTCCGATGCCGTTCGGGGCGATGTTCATTTCTTCACTTCCTCAAATTCGATATAGTCCTCCGCCGGCGGCTTATAGGATCGCTTCGCTCCGCCGCCGGGCGTCGGTTTTGTCCCATTCGTAGGATCCGGAGAACCAGGCTCGCCAAAATTCTGCCTGAACTGTTTCCGGACATGGTGCGTCGTCCGGACAATGGGCAGGAGAAAATTGAAAATGAACCGGTATCCCAGGTATACTACAATAGCCAAAAACAAAACATCCGCCAGCAACATCTTATAAAAATT
>DATJWK010000102.1:0-39840 GCA_035501395.1 Puia sp. | reverse complement strand
AACTATTCTACGAAAAACTGAATACAAAGCCCGGCCTTAGCCCGGAACAACTGACACTCGTGGCTCGTGAAAGGTTAAGGAAGAAATATGTCCAGGCGGAGATCGGCATCACCGGCGCAAATTTCATCATATCCGACATCGGAGGCATCGCGGTGACTGAAAATGAAGGCAATGCCAGGCTTAGCGCGGCGTTTCCCAAGACACATATCGTGGTCGCCGGTATCGAGAAAATCATTCCGACCCTTGCGGACCTTGGCCTTTTTTGGCCTCTTCTGGCCACTTATGGCACCGGTCAACGAATAACCGCTTACAACACGATCATTACCGGTCCCCGCCAGCCGGGCGAGGCGGACGGCCCGGACGAGATGATCCTTATCCTCCTGGATAACGGCCGGACAAATATCCTCGCCAATGCCAAGGCGCGCGAGAGCTTGTATTGTATCCGCTGCGGCGCCTGTCTCAACGCCTGCCCTATTTACAAAAATATCGGCGGCCATAGTTATGGAACTACCTACTCGGGGCCGATCGGATCGGTAATCACTCCTCATCTTAAAGACATAGGGGAATGGAAGCATCTAAGCTATGCTTCGTCGCTGTGCGGTAATTGCACAGAGGTTTGCTCGGTAAAGATCAATCTTCACGAACTCCTGCTCGACAATCGCTACGAAGCAGTTAAAAGCGGCTATACGAGTTGGCAGGAGAAATTAGCCTGGCGGATCTGGTGCAAGGCAAGTATGAGCCGGAAAATAATGAATATGGGGAGCGCCAATCAAAAGAACTGGCTGGTCAACAAAGCATTTAAGGCCTGGACGGCTCACCGCGGAGCCCTGGATTTTGCGCCAAAGACCTTCAACGAGCGGTGGCGAGCGGAACGGATCTGACGATGCTGTTGTTCAGTACCCATATCACCCCCAGGCTTTGTTATATTATTGATTTCTTCAGCAAAGAGTTGTTTGACGATCCGGCAGCAATCGGCATCACCGCCGACAGGACCCTCTTTTCAGCATCGACCGGCCCCCGGATAAATTATTCCACGGAAGAGTTCCCCGGTTCATTCCGTATTCGTCCACACCCACTGCTTTTCGAGAACGACATCCATTCCTTCCCTATAGTCACTACCGTTCACGACGAACAGAAGGCATTCTTTCCGACAGAAGGGGATCTTCCATTCGATGTTTTCGCTGCGGCCTTTTATCTGTTGTCACGTTACGAAGAATATCTTCCGCATCCGAAGGATGAATACGGCCGGTTTGCGCATACCCATTCCCTGGCCTTTAAAGAGGGATTTTTGGAACAACCACTGATCAATAACTGGTTGCAGCAAGTAAAGCGTGAACTGTCGAGGTGCTTCCCCGAATTGGGGTTCCATAATCCCATGTTTAAATTCATTCCAACCTATGACATCGACACCGCCTGGTCCTACCTCAATAAGGGATGGAGACGCAATATGGGAGGGGCGCTAAAAGCGCTTGCCACCGGTAAATGGGCCAGTGTGAGGGAACGGGTGGCCGTCCTTCGGGGTCGCGAACAAGACCCCTTTGATGTCTATGAATGGCTTGATTCGCTTCATTTGTATTGCCGCATGCGGCCTTATTATTTCTTTCTTGCGGCTGCACGCCAAAACGGGGTCGATAGAAATATCCCGATCACTGCAACAGGTTTGCAGGAATTGATCCGCTATCACGCTTCGGGCTCCCGGATCGGCGCCCACCCCTCGTGGCGAAGCGGCGACGAGGAGTACTTGCTGAAGGAAGAGATCGAGTGGATGGAATATGTAAGCGGGCAGCCCATCACGAGAAGCCGGCAACACTATATCCGGTTTGCCTTGCCCGTGACCTTCCGCCGGCTCCTTCGTTGCGGGATCGATCAGGACTATTCGATGGGCTATGGCAGCGTCAACGGGTTCCGGGCGTCGGTAGCATCCTCATTTTATTGGTATGATCTTGAAAAGGAAGAGACAACAACGCTACGCCTCTTTCCCTTTTGTTTTATGGACGCCAACTCTTTTTATGAACAACGGTCCACCGCTGCGGGCGCCATGACCGAACTTATGGCTTACTATCGCCGCATCCGTAAGGTTAACGGGCTGATGATCACGATCTGGCACAATTCCATTCTCGGCCGGGACCCGGAATTCCGCGGCTGGCGGGAGGTATATGAGACATTTTTGAAGCAGGAAGTGTATTGGGATATGTAAAACGCCAGGCGGGCGTTTTAGTGTTTAAAGTGCCTCATTCCGGTGATCACCATAACCAAATTGTTCTGCATTGCGTAATCTATCGAATCCTTGTCCCGGATCGAACCACCCGGCTGAATAAACGCCACTACACCCGCCGCATGCGCGATCTGCACGCTGTCATTGAATGGAAAGAATGCATCGCTCGCCAGCACGGCCCCCTCCAGGTCAAAATTGAACTGGGCTGCTTTCGAAATCGCCTGACGCACCGAGTCGATTCGACTGGTCTGGCCGCATCCTTTGCCGATCAGCTGGCGGTTCCTGACCAGCGCGATCGCGTTGGATTTAAGATGCTTGCAAACCAGGTTCGCAAAGATGAGATCCTGGCGTTCAGCCTCCGTCGCGGGCCGGCCGCCGGCTTCCTTCCACTCGGTGTAGTTGCCGATATCCGACTGCTGTTGTAGTACGCCGCCCAGCAGCGACCGGTATTGTACGGACGGGGAAACCGCTCTTTTCTGAACCAGCAGGATCCGGTTCTTTTTGGTTCGCAGGATCTCGAGCGCGTCGGCATCGAATGCAGGCGCTATCAGCACTTCAAAAAAGATTTCGTTGATCGCCGCCGCTGTGGCTTTGTCAACGGGGCGGTTGCAAGCGAGCACTCCGCCAAAGGCACTCTCCGGATCGCCGGCCAACGCGCTGTCCCAGGCCTGTTTTAGGCCCGGCCGTATGGCGACCCCGCAGGGATTCGTATGTTTGATGATCGCAAATACCGGGTCTGCGTCCTTGAATTCTCCCACCAGTTGAACGGCCGCGTCTACATCGACCAGGTTATTGTAGGAAAGCTCTTTCCCGTGGACCTGTTCAAATAGCTCGTCCAGCTTTCCAAAATAGCTGGCGGCCTGATGAGGATTCTCACCATACCGCAATGCCTTTGGTTGGGGGACGGACTCAAGAAAATAGCCTGGAGCCGAGGAATTGAAATACCGCGCTATCGCCACGTCATAATGCGCACAGATCTCGAATGCCCTGGCGGCAAGCAGCCGCCGCTGTTCCAGCGTCGTTGTTCCGTTCTGTTCCGCCAATAGCTTCAGCAGAAAGCCGTATTCCGACCTGGCCGCAACGACCGCGACATCGTTGTGGTTCTTGGCCGCCGCCCGGATCATCGAAGGACCGCCGACGTCGATCTTTTCAATAATGGCTTTATCATCGCTCGTGCTGGCAACGGTCTCCTCAAAGGGGTACAGGTCGACGACCACGAGGTCGATCGCCGGGATATGATAACGCTCCATCTCCTCCTGGTCTGTGGAATTGTCGCGCCGGCCCAGAATGCCGCCGAAAACCGATGGGTGAAGGGTCTTAACCCGCCCGCCGAGAATGGAAGGGTAGGAGGTGAGCGACTCCACCGGAATACAGCTGACGCCTTGCTTCTCAATGAATTGTTGCGTTCCGCCGGTGGAGTAGATCGTCACGCCGAGCTCCCGGAGCTTTTTTACAATGGGTTCGAGACCATCCTTATAAAATACCGAGATCAGCGCAGACTTGATAGGCTTGTTCATGAAGTTATTTTGCTGGTTTGCGCCGCAAAAGTACGAAAGTACCAGCAACCGTCCGGAGGCTAATGCAATTCCGGACCCAACTCACCTATGGCAAGTTGAATCCGGTCGTTTTGAATGGCAACAGCGGTAAGCGTTAGATAGCGTTTCCTCATGTGCATAAATGCATTATATGCGACCTGGGGGCATGGCAGGATAAAACATCAGCATACATACCCATACACGCTTAAAAACTAACAGGATAAGGTGTTAATGGTTATGTATGCTGTTGCTTATTATGAATAAATGATCAGAGGAAATTTCCTTTTTTGCGCAACCGAATAAAGGATATTAAATTATTAAAAACGGGACTCTTTCGCAACCTCGCTATTAAATGTCCTATAAATATTTTATTTTCGGCCAAATAACGACCGGAAAAAGAGACGTTATTTTTTTGCGCAAAAGACGCAGAATTCACCTGCGTAATTCACGTTGACTTATCCGAAAATTTCACGGTATTTTTTTTGCACAAAAGACGTTTTTTTAATGATATTTGATTCGTGACTATTTGATCCCCTTTATTTTACGGATAATATTAATTTATAATCATTTGATTATACGGAGCTTGCGCATGGCTGCCTAATCCTTTGAAGAATACTTTTACAAAAGCAAATTATTCTTCATCATTCTAAAACAATCAGCCATGAACACAATTGAAAAAAAATCCGTAAATGCGGGGAAAAATGCTAGTAAGCAGGACGTAGACACACTCATTCGCGGTTACAAGCAGGAAAGATGGGCAGAAAATTCTGAACGCATTGGTAAAGCCGACTCCCTGAGCGTTTGGTTCTCGGTCGAGGACCTCGAAGATTTCCTCGGCACCGTAAAAGCAAATGGTGGTAATGGCGTCCGTTTTCATTTCGGCGTATTTTCAGCAGATAACGCCCCACAACCCAATTTGGAAGGCCGTCAGACACTGGTAATGGTCGGCAATCGCAGCAGCGATGGCACTCATAACACCAGCAAGGAGTTGTTCAGCTTCAAGAACGGAAAACCCGAGCTGGTAGCCTCCTTCGGAACCCTGCCTTGCCCTCCCATCTGCGGCACCGGTATCAGCAAATCCGGAAATGAGATCCTCGGATCCGCCACGATCATCGACCGCGGTGATAAAGGAATGTCCATCATTTAATCAATTGCCTGTTTTCCAAATACCATTGCCTTCGGGCCGCCTTATTCCTTGAGTACGCCGCCCTGCTAAACGCAGGGCGGCTCTGTTTATAGAAAAGCACAAAATCCGCTATCTTGCCTGCAAATGTCTCCTTTCTTATATTTTCTCATCCCTATCGCCGCTGGAATTTGCTTTCTTTTCAGTTTAACCTCCTTTTTGCAACGCCCGGCACCACTTTATCTTCGGCTATTTTCAATCTACCTCATTGTTGACTGCACGGTAGAGCTGCTCGCCGGCTACCAGGCACTTCATTTTATAAACAATCTATTACTAAGCAGCCTGTCTTCGGTTGTTTCCTTTTGTTTTTACCTTTACGTCATAAGGGGATTTATCCATCGGCCAAAAGCAAAACGGGTTCTTTTGTATCTTATCCTTATACTTCCCGCCGTTCTTGCAATCAATATTTTTCTTCAGCAAAAATTCTCTGTCTTCCAGTCAATGGCTTATTCTCTGGGCTGTTTATTTGTCGTTGGGGCCTGCATTTACTATTTCTGGGAACTATTTCAGCATACCTATTACGTAAAACTGACCAGCCAACCTGCTTTCTGGATTTGCTCCGGGCTATTAATTTACTACGTAGTGACTTTTCCTACCTATGCTTTTATCAATTTCGTTACCCGTGACCTCCAGATGATAAAGGTTTTGGCCATTATCCTTGATTCAGTGAATATCTTGCTATATTTATCCTTCACTATCGCCTTTTTATGCCGACTCAAAATCAGGAATACTATGTAGTCATCCTCATTGCAACGGCCGTTGCGTTGTTGCTGGTCGGCTTCATCGTGACAATGATCTTCCTATACCAAAGACGCCAACATCGCCAGGAACAACAATTGGTCCGCATCAAAGATGAATACCAGCAGGAGCTGCTGCGGTCGCAGTTGGAGATCCAGGAAACTACTTTTAAAACCATTGCCATGGAGCTCCACGACAATATCGGCCAGGTATTGTCCGTGGTAAAACTATCCCTTTCCGTCCTTCCCCTTGATAAAGAACACCCGGCCTACGAGAGCGTCATGAACAGCCGCCAGATGCTGAACAAGGTCATATACGACATGGGCAATCTGACCAAAAGCCTTCATACCGACCGCATTGCCCAAATCGGCCTTGTGGAAGCCATTCGGTTCGACTTGGAAAGTCTTCGCCGCACCGGATTGCTGGAAGTGGACTTTTCCGTGAACGGTACCGAATACCGGCTTGAAGATCAACGGTCTATATTTCTTTATCGCATGTTCCAGGAGATGCTGAACAATATTCTGAAACATTCCAAGGCCACGCGGGCAAATATTGCGGTTAATTACTCAATTGATAATAAATTTGTTCTGCAGGTAGAGGACAATGGCGTCGGTTTCGATGTAGACAGGAAACGCGCCCAGGCGTCCTCGTCCAGCGGAATTGGCCTGAAGAGCATGACTAACCGCGCCTCGCTGATCGGTGCTCAGATCAGCGTTCAAAGTCAGCCGGGTAAGGGAACCTCCATTCAGGTGGAAGTCCCCTTATAAATGGAATATATGTAGCGGGAAGCGATTCAATTAATTCATTATGGCCGTAGCAACAAAGAAAATACAGGTAGGAATTGTAGATGATCATAGTCTATTGAGAAAAGCGCTTGCAAAACTGATCGGCTCCTTTGAAAACTATGCCGTTCTTTTTGAAGGTGACAATGGAAAGGATATAAAAACCAAGATCACCCAGCACGTCATACCCGACATTATCCTCCTTGACGTCAATATGCCGGACATGGATGGCTATGAGACCGTTCGCTGGCTTCACAAGAACTACCCCCAGGTGAAGGTCCTCGCACTCTCTATGTTCAGCGACGAAAACACGATTATCCGGATGCTGCGGCTGGGCGCCAAAGGGTATATCCTGAAAAATATCGAACCGGAAGAATTGAAACTGGCGCTGGATTCGATCATGAAAAAGGATTTTTATCTCTCCGAATATATTTCAGGCAAGATCATCAGCGGTCTTCATAAGGACCTCGGTAACCCGGAGGATCCGATCGTTCTAAACGATAAGGAGAAGGAATTCCTGCGGCTTGTCTGCTCCGAGCTTTCCTATAAAGACATTGCAGACAAGATGTTCATCAGCCCCCGAACAGTCGACAACTACCGGAATACCTTGTTTGAAAAGCTTAAAGTGCGTACCCGCGTAGGCCTGGTGATGTTTGCGATCAAGAACGGTCTTGTCGAGATCTAGTCAGCGTCAGCAGAAGTACCGGCAAAAAGATCAGGTTCGTAAACGTGGCAATTACCAGCGTCACCGATGTCAGCCATCCCAACGCGAGAATCCCGCCAAAATCACTAAAGCAAAAGATCACGAATCCCGCGATCAGCACCAGGGAGGTATATATGATGCTGATCCCTGTTTTATTGATCGTGTCTACAACCGCCTTGCCGGCGCCCCCGGGGCCGGCGCCCTCCTGTTTGTAATTTACCAGAAACCGGATCGTTATATCGATCGCAATCCCCAGCGCGATACTGAATACGATAACCGTCGACGGTTTTAGCCGCACCCCTACCCAGCCCATGATACCGGCAGTAACTATTAAAGGGATAACATTCGGCACCAACGAACAGAGCAGGATCCGAACCGATCGGAAAAGGCCCAGCATACACGCAGCGATCAACAGGAACGACCATTGAATGCTGTCCCTTAACCCCTTTATCACGAAATTGCTTCCTTCCAGGTAGGTCACGCTGGTTCCGGTAAACTCCACTTTATATTTGGAGGAATCAAACAAAGCCCCGGCCTCTTTCTGCAACTGCCCAAGAACGATAGGTAGTTGCCTGCTCCCGATATCCGCCATGTTTATACTGATACGAAGCCGCTGCTGGCTGGTGTCCACGAAACTATGAAGCAATTGGGTCATCTTGTCCTTCGAAGCCCCTTTCCCGGCACTGTCACTACCGCCAAGGTATTGAGACAGGAATGCGAAATCGGTGGAATTCGGAACGGCGTAAGCTGAACTATCCCCGCCATAGTATGCCTGCCGCACAAATTTCAATCCCTCCCCGAATGAAAGAGGTCTTGCCATCTCCGGCCGCGCCGCAATATATTTCGAGAACTCTTCAACGCTGTCCAGCAACCTGACTGTCCCCGCCCGCAAGCCCTTCCTCCGCTTTGTATCGATCACGACTTCCAGCGGCATCACTCCCTTGAAATTTTTTTCAAAGAACTTCAGATCGATGTACAGCGGATCGTTTTTCGGCAGGTCGTCGAGGATAAAACCCTCCGACTGAAGCCGGAACATCCCCGCTACCGATATAACCAAAACCAGCCCGGTTACAAGGAAGACAGGCCGCCGGTGGTGCATTGTCCAACGTTCCAGTTTCCGCAGGATGGCCGCCAGCCAGCGGTTCTGGAGATAGCGCATTTGTCCGGGTACCGGGGCCGGGAGATAACTCAGTACTGCCGGAATCAGGACGATCGAAATAAAGAACAGCAGCATGATATTGATACCCGCCACAACGCCGAATTCGTTCAGAATAGCGCTGCGGGTAAGCGCAAACACGCCAAAACCAATCGCGGCAGTCAGGTTACAGAACAAGGTGACGATCCCCATCCGGCCGATCATCAGGATCAGGGCGTCCTGTTTGTTGCCCGTGTCCCGGTATGCCGTATGGTATTTGTTCATAAAGTAGATGCAATTGGGTATCCCGATCACCACAACGAGGGTCGGCGTAAGCGCATTCAAAAGGGTAATCTTATAACCGAACAAATCCATGGTTCCAAGGCTGAATATCACCCCGATCACTACAACGGCAAGCGACATCAACACGGTGCTGACGCTCCGGAAGAAAAGGAACAGGATGATGGAAAGGATGACCACCGAGCCCAGTAAAAACCATGTTGTCTCATGCGCCACCTTTACGGCCATTCGGGTACGGATCAGCGGGAGGCCGCTGTAATGCATTTCGAGGTTGTGAAGCGATCCGAAACGGTCAATTTCCCGGGTGATCGCACCCACCGTTTCGATCCGCTTTTTGGAGTTCATAACATCCTTATTCACCCAGACAATCGTCAGCCAGGCATTGGTCCGGGGATTGTACAAAAGTCCCCGGTAAAACGGGAGGCCGAGCAGCACAGCCCTCCCGCTATCGATACGGGCCCGGGTGAAAGGCGGCGAAAAAATAGGCACCGATCGAAACTTCAGTGCGGCAGTGTCCCGGATCAGATTTACCGCAGACGTAAAGCCGAGAATATTATCCACGCCTTTGACCTTTTTTAATTCATCGGTCATCGCCACATAGTCGGCAAAGACATCCGGCTGGAACAACTTATCCGTCTGTACGGCAACTACCAGCAAATTGCCGTCATCCCCAAAACGTTGGCGGAATTCCTGGTATTCTTTGTATTTGGGATTGTCGGTAGGGATCGTCCGCGTAAAGTCATAGCTTAGCTGAACTTTTGAAGCGTGATAAGCCATGAAAGCAGTGACGGAAAGCAATAAGACGAGCCATAACAACCTGTATCGGAGGATCAGCCGCGCAATGGATTCCCACATGTGGACGAGATATTTTTACAAATAAACGGCAATTTGACGAATGCAATTACACAAAACCAAAGGGATCGTGTTGAGAACCGTGAAATATGGCGAGACCAGCCTTATCGCGACGCTCTACACCGGGCTTTTTGGAATTCAATCCTACTTGATCAATGGAGTCCGGACGTCGACAAAAAAAGGGCCGGGGAAAGCAAGCCTTTTTCAGCCTGCGGCGATCCTCGACCTGCTCGTCTATCACAACGAATTGAAAAATCTGCAGCGGATCCGCGAATTTACCTGGGCCATCCTCTATAAAAACATTTTTAGCGACATTTTCAAGAATGCGGTCGCCATGTATATGGTAGAACTTCTGATCAAGTCACTCAAACAACCCGAGGCAAATCCCGATCTGTTTAATTTCCTGGAAGATTCCTTTCTCTGCCTCGATGTCAGCGAAGGCCGCGTGCTGGCCAATTTCCCGCTCTTCTTTACCCTCCATCTCGCCGGTTTCTTTGGATTTCGCATCCAGGACATATACAGCGAAAAGAATTCGATCCTCGACCTGCGCGAAGGGCAGTTCGTAAGGGAACTACCGCCGCATCATCAGGTGCTGGAGGGTCCGCTTAGTTACCACACCGCACAGCTTCTCCGTGTCCAGCGACCCGAAGAATTGCAGGAGATTGGCCTCAACCAGGAGATCCGCCGCGCGCTTCTCGACGCGTTTCGGACCTTTTATGCCCTGCAGATCCCCGATTTTGGCGAGATGCGCACGCTCTCCGTGCTTCAGACCGTTTTTTCCTAGACCAGTCTTTTGACCTTCGCGGCGGGCGTAAGCGAGCTGCCGCTCAATTCGTGCAAAAGCAGCACTCCCGGCACCTTTCCCGGGGTAAAACTTCCGATATCATCTTCCATTTGCAGGGCCCTGGCACCCTCAATCGTCGCCCAGCGAAGAAGGACACCGGTCTCCAGCCAGGGAAAGGCTCGCTGCAGGCTTTTGAGCTCTTCAAGGATACAAAGCCGGTGATTGGAAGCCAGGCTATCCGTACCGACAACTATCCGGCAACCGCGGTCCACCAGTAACCTGACATCAGGAAGCATGCCCCCGATATAAAGATTGGCATTGGGACAAAGGCAAAAAATCAGCTCGGGCCCTTCGGGGCGCGCGAGCTTGCGGAGATCATCCTCCGTCGTCGCCACGTTATGTACCAGGATCAGGGACTGCCCCGGCCGGAAATACGAACGAACCGCCTCCAGGCTTCGTCGTCCCGTGCCGCGGAACCAGGATACATCTAAACCCAGCGCCTTGTACAGCCGAAGAAAATCCCCGGTGCCCGAAAGCAGGAACTCGTTCTCGGCTTCGCTCTCCTGATTGTGGATCGTAAGTAACCGGTTGCCGGGGAAGTCTGCTATCCGCCGGAACAACGCCGGCGAGACCGAGTACGATGCATGGGGGACGATCGAATTCGGCCCTTCGGACCCCTGCTGAAATGCTTCAAATATTGTTTGACTTGCCGCGAACCTGCCGGCGGCGGCTTTTTCGACGAAACCCATCGTTTCGATGAAGTTCCGATATCGTAAGCGCCCTGTTTTCTTTTGCCCAAGCGTATCCCCGGTGTTGCATATATCCCCAACCGCGACGATCCCGTTTACCAGCATCTCCTGCTCGCCTGCCGCTATTGCCGCCGCAACTTTTTCCTGCATTTCCGGTCCGGCGCCTGCTACCCGGCTGCCGATCACTGCCAGCAGAAAATCCACCAACCCTTTCCCTTCCGGTATCGTTCCCCGCAGGTGCGAGAGTTCCAGGTGGCAATGACAATTCACAAATCCAGGGCACAAAAGCCCGTCGAACGCCTCCACTCCTTCACCCGCGTCGGCTCCGGCCACCACCGCCTGCACACTCCCTTCGCCGGTGGTAATCAGTACACTATCCGGATCGGCCATCCGGTCCCCCAACCACAAATAATCGGCTTTGAATTTTCGGTAAGTCATTGCCAAACATTTAATTTTGCCGGTCCGGACGCGGGCCGCGCCGCAGGCGCGGCCCGCAAAAGTACCAAAGAAAAGTACCATGCTAGATAAATTAGAAGCGATCAAGGCCAGATTCGAAGATCTTGGCGTAGCCCTGAGCAACCCGGAAATCGTAAGCGATAACCGGAAATTCAGCGCTATGAGCAAGGAATATCGCAGCGTGGAAAAGATCGTCATCGCCTACAACCAGTATAAGGACCTGCTCGATACCCTTGAATTCGACCGCGAAGCCCTAAATGGCGACGACGCCGAACTAAAGGAGCTGGCCAAAGCGGAAATCCCCGGCCTGGAGGAGAAAATACAACAAACGGAAGCCCATATCCGGCAACTGCTGATCCCGAAAGACCCCCAGGATGAAAAGAATGCCATCCTGGAGATCCGGGCGGGTACCGGTGGTGACGAGGCCAGCCTTTTTGCCGGCGATCTCCTTCGCATGTATGTCAAGTACTGCGAACGACGGGGCTGGAAGACAGCCATTCTGAGCGAAAGTGAAGGCACGGTCGGTGGGTATAAGGAAGTACAAGTGGAGGTTACCGGCGACGACGTTTACGGCACCCTAAAATTTGAAAGCGGCGTCCACCGGGTTCAACGGGTCCCCGATACCGAGACCAGCGGCCGGGTTCACACCAGTGCCGCAACGGTGGCTGTCATGCCGGAAGCAGACGAGGTGGACTTCGAATTGAAAGAAAGCGACGTAAAAATGGAAACCGCCCGTAGCGGAGGAGCCGGTGGCCAGAACGTCAACAAAGTGGAGACGAAGGTTTTCCTGACGCATATCCCAACCGGTGTCACGGTCGTCTGCCAAACGGAGCGCAGCCAGCTGGGTAACCGCGAAAAAGCCATGCAGATGCTTCGGACAAAACTGTACGAAGACCAGGTCCGAAAGCAGGAGGAAGAGATCGCCCGCCACCGGAAGAGCCTCGTCAGTACAGGCGACCGGAGCGCAAAGATCAGGACCTACAACTTTCCCCAGGGCCGGGTAACCGACCATCGGATCGGCCTTACCGTTTACAACCTGGATGATATCCTGAACGGCGACATCCAGGAATTCCTGGACGCCCTCCAATTTGCGGAGAATGCGGAAAAAATGGCCCGCCAGAACTGATGGTTGGGTGATTTTCACCCCATTAGCCGTTTTTTGATTTTTTTAACGTCCGGAACTTAAACTTTCCAGCCGCTTTTGCGTCTATTATAGTGTAAGTTCTTTAAATAAATGTGCTAAAATTTGCTACATAACCGGAAATTGTCTAATTTAAAAGGAGCAATGCTAAATAAATGTTATTAGTCTTCCGGGTTAGATCCGGACCGGTATTTGGATCGTAATTTTGGAGTGATGATGCAGAAAGGAAGTGTAAAAGCGGGATAATATTGGCACCTGTTTTGCGTTATTGTTGTTAAATCAGTCTTTTCTTTTGACTCACATAAAGCAGTCAATTTTCTCATAAGCAGTTAGTTTTGGTTACGACCCCTGTTTCTACAGGGGTTTATTTTTTCTTGCGCGCCGGCTCGTCCGCCGACTTGTCCGCCGGCTCGTCTGCCGGCTCGTCCGCCGTAGCCTTGGCGGAGGCGGATATAAGCCACAGATTGCTCAGTCCGTACGCCAGTCCGGCACCGATCATATCAGCGATGATATCCGCCTGATCATAGTCTCTTCCCGGTATCCAATATTTTTGAATGTACTCCGTCCCTATGCCATAGATATTTCCTATTACATACCAAAGGAAGAAAAGCCTCAACAACCTTCCCTCGTCGCTCACCCGCCTTGAGGCATAGAGGTTCCAAAGGAAAACAAAACCCCCGAAGAAGGTCACGTGCACGAATTTGTCGAATTGCGGAATTCCGAAACGCGATTCGCTGGGGATCATCGAGCCCGGCAAGCAGCACAGTGTGCCGACGATTGCGGTCCACAACAGTGGAATATACAGGGACGAAAAATATTTTCTCAGGAAATTCAGCATATAATGATCGGCGGCCTTCGGCCAGCCGACCCGCGAAAATATAAAAGTCCCGATTAACGGGACTTTTTTTCTGTAAGGATCTGTCGAATTCGATCACTGCGTCAGCTGCGTTTTTCCGACCGATTGCAACGAGTCGAGGGTCGGATGGGCGCTCCCGCCTTTCTTTTCGATCGTGATGGCAAAGGCCTGCGCCTTCTTCGTACTGTCCATCTTCAAAATGATATTCTTGTCTGTCGCGTCAAATACGCCAAGATTCTTTTGCTTGTTATCGATCAAAGCCCAGAGCTGGTATTGCTGGTCAGATGCGAGGGACGGCATATTCTTGACCAGCAAATAAACGCTGGAGCTGGTCGAATCCCAATAGACATTGGCGGAGGCCTTGGGCTCTCTTTTCGTGCCAACCATATTCACAACCGTTGTGGTAGGGCCGGAGATTTCGTCTATCATTTTTTGGAGTGCAACCTCCGATTTGTTCACCCTATCTTCCAAGGCCTTATTGGCATTCGCCAACTCCTTGTTTTGTTGACTAGCCTGAAAATACAACACAATCATCCCGATGAGGAGAATAACGGCGGCGGCGGCAACAAAACGCAACAAGCCACTGCGGCGCTGGCTTTTTGAATTTTCCATGGTGATTATTCTTTTTGATGGATTGGATGAAGAGACCGAACGCAGACCGGCACCGCCGATCGCTTCTAAAATCTTCGCCTTAACCTCCACGGGAGGGCGTTCCGCCTGCCTGGATGCAAACGCTTCCAGGCTTTCCTCGAATTTCCTGCGTTCCGCTACCAGCTCGGGATACTGAGCGCACATTTGCTCGAACTCCGCCCGCTCCGACTCGCTGGCCAGACCCATCACATAACTCTCGATGATGCCGCTTGCTATATAGTCCTTTAAATTCACTTTAAGTATTCTCTTAGTTGTAATAAGGCATTTCGGATCCTGGTTTTTACCGTTCCAAGCGGGATCGTCATCATTTCGGCGATCTCCTCATGGGTAAACCCCTTAAAATAGGCAAGGTCGACCAGGACGCGATGGTCCGGCTTCAGTTTTTCCAGCACCTTCTTCAGTCCGATATTGTCTACATTTTGCTGGACGGTCTGATTGGGTGTTCCCTTATATACGTTATCCGGGAGTTCCTGGTTTTTTTGGGCATTCTGGTAGCTCTTTGACCGCAAGGTATCAATGGAGGCATTCCGGGCGATGTTCAACATCCAGGTGAACAGGCGGCCCTTTGTCTGATCATAGGATTCGATCTTTCGCCAGATATTGATGAATACCTCCTGAAGGACATCGTTCGCGAGCTCGTTATTATCCGTAACGATTTGGCGGATAATGCTATACAATGCGCCGGCGTAATTGTCGTACAGGAAGGCGAAGGCCTGGTTATTCCGTTCTTTCAGGGCAAGTACTAGTTCAGGTTCGGTATAGGTGGTTGGCATTCCCATCAGTGTACTATGTTGGCATAGGCAGCGGCATCCATCAGTTTGTCGATATCCGCGGGGTCCTTAACCGTCATCCGGATCATCCATCCCTTACCATAGGGGTCCGAGTTGACCAGGTCGGGTGCTGACGCCAGATCCGGATTTACGGCAAGGACGGTTCCGGCGACAGGCAGGTACAAGTCGGAAACCGTCTTGACGGCTTCGACCGTGCCGAATACCGTTTCTGCGGCCAGCGATTTTCCTATCGTCTCCACTTCCACGTAGACGATATCTCCCAATTCCTTTTGTGCAAATTCCGTAATACCGATAACCGCCTCATTATTGTTTTCCAGCCGGATCCATTCATGGTCTTTGGTGTAGCGTAACGTATCAGGAAAGTTCATGTTGAGTTTGTTTTTTTGTGTTGCAAGATTACAAAAAGGCCTTGACATACCAAACCCTAAAAAAGCGGCCGGAGGCCGGTTCGACCGGCAGGCGGGGGCAGGTCTCAACGCCTGATCAGCTTCATTTTCAGGATCCGAACCTCTGCAACCGGCCGGTCAAGCGGCGGCCCGCTCGTCTTGACCGCCGCAATGGAATCCACGACATCCATCCCCCTGATAACTTCTCCAAATACGGTATATTGCTGGTCCAGGTGTGGCGCGCCGCCGAGCTGCCTATATACGGACCGCTCGTCATCCCGGATTTTCCTGCCCTTCAGCCGGAACGTTTCCACCGAGTCCAATCCCGCATCCGTAAAACGCCGCCCCTGCACAATGTAGAACTGGCTCCCGCTGCTGGCCCTTGCAGGGTTGACATCATCTCCGGTCCTTGCCGCCCCCACCGCACCCCGCTTATGAAAAAGCGCAGGTTTGAACTCGGCCGGTATCGTATATCCCGGACCACCGCTGCCACCGAGGGATTTGCCCGGTTTTCCGTTCTTGCTGTCCGGGTCTCCGGACTGGATCATAAAATTGCGGATCACCCGGTGAAACAGCAGGCTGTCATAGAAACCGGCTTTGACCAACTTCAAAAAATTGTCACGGTGATTTGGCGTGGAATCCGACAACCGGATAACAATGACCCCTTTGGAGGTCGTGATCTCGACGTCCTTTTTCAGGTCATTTTTTCTTAAACCGTTAGAAAGGCGCTGATTACAGGCAAGGGCCAATATGAGGGGAACCCAGATGATGCGTTTTATCATAGATTGTCCGATTCTTCGGCGGGCTCCATGTTCTCGAAGTACAAAAGAATATGATCCTTCAGGAAGTTCTCCTGTTCAGGCAGCCCCATTTGCGGTAAAGCTTTTAACTGCCGGAAATGCGGCCAGCCATCTTTATCTACCTCCTCCAACTCGTAGTACCCGCTTTGCCGGAACAAGGTGCAAACGGCGATATGCATCAGATCCTGCTTCTCTTCCTTGGTAAATTTTGCGCGGATATTCCCAAATTCCTGTATCCCGATAAGAAACAAAATGGTTTCCATATCGGGCTTCTTCCCAAACCGCTCTACTAACCGGGCCTCCAGGTTCCACCACCGGGTCTGGAGATCGTGTTGTGCTTCCTGCATCCCGCAAAGATAGTTTATACCGCTCTAACCACCTCGACCGCGGTCCCGTACGCCAGGACTTCCGTCACCCCATTCATCACTTCGTTCGCGTCATAGCGCATATTGATCACCGCGTTAGCGCCCCGCTCCGCCGCATGTTGCATCATATACTGGAATGCTTCCTCCCGTGTCTTTTCGCACAGGTCGATGTATATGGAAATCTGGCCGCCGAAGATTGTTTGCAGGCCGCCCGCAATATTGCCGAGCACGCTTCGGGAGCGAACGGTGATGCCGCGGACGACACCCAGGTTTCGTACGATTCGATAACCGTCGAGCGATACACTGGTGGTGATCATGGTAGGGTCAAGCATATAGAAGGTTTTGTCCCAAATTAAATATTATTTTTGCCATAAATTCAGAAAATGTTACAGGTGGCATTCATTCGCCAAAATGTGGAGTTTGTAAAAGAAAGGCTTGCCATTCGAAATTTTACCGAAACAGCGCTCGTCGATACGGTCGTCAGCCTTGACGACCAACGGAAAAAATTGCAGCTTGAATCAGATACCACCCAGTCCCGGATCAATATCCTTTCGAAAGAGATCGGAGGTCTTATGGCAAAGGGAAATAAGCAGGAAGCGGATGCAAGGAAACAAGAAGTGGCAGCCCTTAAAACCGCGATCGGCCCTATTGCCGATCGATTAGCCGCAGTCGAAGAAGAACTCACCGCAACCCTCCTGCGTATCCCCAATCTTCCCGCAGCATCCGTCCCGAAAGGCCGGACGCCCGAAGACAATGTCACCATCCGGATGGGTGGACGTCGCACAGCCCTTCCTGCCGGTTCGCTCCCTCACTGGGACCTGGCAAAAAAATACAATCTTATCGACTTCGAATTGGGTAATAAAGTCACCGGCAGCGGGTTTCCTGTCTATATCGACAAGGGCGCCAAATTGCAGCGAGCTATGATCCAGTATTTTCTCGACTTTAATACCGCCGCCGGCTACACGGAATACCAGCCCCCCATCATGGTCAATGAGGCGTCCGCACGCGGAACCGGCCAGCTCCCCGACAAGGAAGGGCAGATGTATTACGTGAATGAAGACAACCTCTACCTGATCCCGACTGCTGAAGTGCCCGTTACAAATATTTACCGTGACGAGATCCTGAAGGAAGCGCGGCTCCCGGTCCGGATGACCGCGTATACCCCCTGCTTCCGCCGCGAAGCCGGCAGCTACGGCAAAGATGTCCGCGGCCTCAACCGGCTTCATCAGTTTGACAAGGTCGAGGTCGTTCAGCTCGCACACCCTGCTGCAAGCTACGAAGTGCTGGAGGAAATGGTCCAACACGTGGAGAAATTGCTTCAGACGCTGGACCTTCCCTACCGAATTCTTCGGTTATGCGGCGGCGATATGGGATTTACGTCCGCCATGACCTATGATTTCGAAGTGTACAGCGCGGCCCAGGAAAAATGGCTGGAGGTCAGCTCGGTCAGCAATTTCGAAGCTTTCCAGACCAACCGCATGAAGATCCGGTTCAAGGATGCCGCGGGGAAAACACAATTGGTGCACTCGCTGAACGGCAGCTCGCTTGCCCTCCCCCGCATCTTCGCCTGCCTCCTGGAAAACCATCAGCAGCCCGATCATATCGCGTTACCCGAGCCGCTCCACAAATACTTCGGTGCGAAAAAGATCGTGGTACCGTGAGCGCTTAGCTTAAACTTTCATTAAAATGGGCCCCGGGGGTCACGAGCGGGCATCTTTTTTCCAATCTTTGCTGCCTCTTCGTTAACCAACCTTTTGTTATGAAACAAATTCTCCTCTTTTCCCCGTTACTCTTCACCGGTCTTTTGTCCCGTGCCCAAATTACGAAAGGCACCATCTTGCTCGGTGGTGATCTGGATGTGGGCGGCAGCTCCTACCAAACATCCAACAACGGTGTGGCAATACCAAAATCTACGACTACTTATGTAAGCCTATACCCTTCGATAGGACTTGCCGTGCAAAATAACCTCGTCCTGGGGCTTAATCTTGGGATCGGCTACACGAAAAGCCCCGAGACAAAACAGAACGACTACGAGTCCGGCGTTTTCCTGCGGAAATACAAAAACCTCGGAAGCCGTTTCTACTTCTTCGCCGACGGCCATCTCACGTTCACTTACTACAAATATATCCTCAACGACACCGGAAGCAATCTGATCTACCAGAACTCGAATACCGCTGCCATCGGTTTGGGGTTCTCCCCCGGTGTAGCCTATTCCCTAAGCCACCGCTGGCAGCTGGAGGTAGAGTTTCCCAACGTGCTCAATGCAGAATACGACCATACCAAATCCAAATACATCTATATCGTCTCGTCGCCTTCACCTGTGCAGAGCGAACAGAAAAATGACAATAGTGAATTTGAATTCAATACAAGCCTTCTCACCAGCTTTCAGCTTCTGGTGGGCCTGCGATACATCATCGGCAAATAAAGGGATATCGAAAAATCAATCGGGGAGATCGTCGTCAATTACCATCCTTGTTTGGCAACACCCGCCTTGATTGCGGCCAGCGCCTTTTCTTCACCAAGCAGGGTCGTCAGCTTGTTCCCTTTTCCGTCATGTCCCTGTGCCATATAGGCGCCTTTGGCTGTCTTCGTGATAACAGCATCCTGGATAGGCACATTCTTCTCTTTCGTCTTTACATTGTAGGCGGTAAGTGTTACACTTGACATAATTCATTGATTTAATGCCTGCCACAGCAGGTCAGATTAGTAAGAACTTTTGTAATATTACCGATTTTGAGCCACTTGGACGGGAAAAACTTTCCCTGCATCTATCTGCGCCTACACATCGAGTTTCGCATACTTTGCATGGGACTCGATAAAATCGCGGCGCGGTGCAACCTCATCGCCCATCAGCATACTAAAGATGCGGTCCGCTTCCGCGGCGCTTTCGATCGTTACCTGTTTGAGCGTTCGGGTATCCGGATTCATGGTTGTATCCCAGAGTTGATCCGAATTCATTTCACCCAGACCTTTGTACCGCTGCACCGTTACGCTGTCGTCTTTCCCCCCACCCAGCCGTTCTACCCATCCCCGCCGCTGCTCCTCGTTCCAGGCATACGATTGCTCTTTTCCCTTCTTCACCAGGTAAAGCGGCGGCTGTGCAATATAGACATAGCCCTGCTCCACCAGCTCTTTCATATAACGGTAAATAAAAGTCAGGATCAAGGTGGCGATATGGCTACCATCTACATCGGCATCGGTCATGATGATCAGCTTGTGATACCGTAGCTTGGACAGATTCAGCCCCTTTGGATCTTCCGGCGTGCCGACCGTCACTCCCAACGCCGTGTACATATTGCGGATCTCTTCGTTCTCGTAGATCTTGTGTTCCATTGCCTTTTCGACGTTCAGGATCTTTCCCCGAAGCGGTAGAATAGCCTGAAAGCTGCGATCCCTGCCTTGTTTGGCCGTGCCGCCGGCGGAGTCCCCTTCCACCAGGAAAAGCTCGCAGCGATCGGGGTCGCGGTCACTGCAATCCGCCAGCTTTCCCGGCAGCCCGCCGCCGCTCAACACGCTTTTTCGCTGTACCAGCTCCCGGGCTTTTTTCGCCGCTGCCCGGGCCTGCGCAGCCAAAATAACCTTTTGAATGATATTTTTTGCCTCGCGCGGATTCTCTTCCAGATAACTGACGAGCGCTTTGCTTACCGTGGATTCCACCACACCGCTGACCTCGTTGTTCCCCAGTTTTGTTTTTGTCTGGCCCTCGAATTGCGGTTCCGGAACCTTGACCGAAATGATCGTGCTCAACCCTTCGCGAAAGTCATCGCCTTCGATCTCAACTTTCGCTTTTTCAAAAAGGTGCTCCTGATCCCCATAAGCCTTGAACACCCGGGTCAGCGCCCGGCGGAAACCGGTGACATGGGTACCCCCTTCGATCGTATTGATATTGTTGACGTAGGAATAGATGTGTTCGCTATACCCGTCGTTGTAGTTCAATGCCACCTCCACCGCCACATTTGTGACTTCATCCCGCCCTTCCACATAGATGACCTTGGGGATCAGCGGCAGCCGGCTGGCATTCTTGTCCAGCATCTCGACGAATTCGACAATTCCCCCTTGACTGTAAAAGGTTTTGCTATATGTGCTGCCATCCTCTTCCTTTTCCCGAAGGTCATTTAGCGTAATGCTCACCCCACGGTTCAGGAAGGCCAGCTCACGGAGCCGTCCCTCGAGGGTTTCCTTCTTGTATTCAAGCGTAATGAAGATTGTCGGGTCCGGCCAGAAGCGCACCGTTGTTCCGGTCCGGTCGCTTACCCCGATCTCCCGTACGGAATATTGCGGGACGCCGATCTTGTATTCCTGTTCGAAAATCTTGCCTTCACGGTACACCGTCACGTGGAGATCGGCGCTCAGCGCATTCACGCAACTGACCCCTACCCCGTGAAGGCCGCCGGATACTTTATACGTATTCTTGTCGAATTTGCCCCCGGCATGTAAGATCGTCATTACCATTTCCAGCGCGCTCTTCTTTTCTTTCGTATTGATCCCGGTAGGGATACCCCGCCCGTCATCGACCACTTCTACGGAGTTGTCCTCATAAATGGTCACTACGATGTTCTTGCAATACCCCGCCAGCGCCTCATCGATCGAGTTATCGACCACCTCATAGACCAGGTGATGAAGACCCTTTTCCCCGATATCCCCGATATACATGGCCGGTCGCTTCCGAACCGCTTCCAGACCCTCCAGAACCTGAATACTATCTGCGCCATAACCGTTCGTTGCAAGCACTTCTGCTTCCTGCATTGATTCACTCATTTTTTTGACTGGAATAGGATCGTTAACAATTAATTAATGAAGTGTGCAAATCTACGAAAAATAAGGGGTTTTACCGCTTTTTATCTTCTCTTTCCGGGGCATTTTCGCGTTTATTTTTTGGGTCGGTTTCCCGAGCATTTCCGTCACCGTTTTGTCAAAAAACGGCCGACAAAACCCTTGGTTGCCATCCGCCGTATTTATCTACGACTTTCGATGTAAGTTTGCAGCATGTTCGTGGCTCCCGACATCCTGACCATAGCCTATCGCCAGCCGGTTCTGCAGGACGACATGCGGCTCCTGCAGGAAAAGGATCGCCAGATCCCCGGCTCGGTCCGGTATACGCTTCGGCGCTATGACCGAAATCCCCAATGGAATGTCGACGACACCGGTATGATGGTCTATCACGTCAAAAAGGACGATCCGGGCCAGAATTACCTCGAATTGCGCTTCTGCGTCGGTCAGGTCAGCACCGTCGACGTCCTGAGCTTTCGCTTCCAGGCCGTGCATCTTTCCCAGTTCGTCCGGCAGCGCAAGGCTACGAGCACCGTCAGCGAAGAACTGCTTGATTTCCGGCACCCGAGTTCGTTTTCCAAAACACTTTCCCTTTGCGGCCGCACGCGCCTCGTGCTCGAAGCCCTGCTTAATCATACCTACACCGACAGCCTGGAAAATATCTTCGTGAACGCACAAACGCAAATGCTCCTGCTTTACAGCCTGGAGTGTATGATCGGGGAAAGAGAAGTGGAAGGTTTCCAGTGTAAGTTCCTGGCCAACGAGGCAGATCGGGAGAAAATCATCCGCGCCCGCGAGATCTTGCTTAGCCAGATCGGAGAACCGCTGACCATCAAGGCCCTTAGTCGGAAAGTCGCTATCAACGAATGCTACCTGAAAAAAGGCTTTAAGGAGATGTTCGGGACCACCATCTTTGACTTTTACCAGGGTCAGCGCATGGAGCATGCCCGTTATCTGCTTTACGAAAAAGGGCTAAGCGTCACGGAGGTATCCGTCATGCTCGGCTATTCGTCCATCTCCCATTTCTCTACCGCATTCAAGAAACACACGGGATTGAAGCCTTGTGAACTTCTTTTCCATTAAAGTTCCTGTAGACTTTCCTTCGCCGCGGCGATCGTTGCATCCAAATCGGAATACGTTAACGCGTTGTTCAAAAACCAACTTTCGAATGCGGATGGCGGCAAATAGATCCCCCGCGATAACATCGAGTGAAAAAATAAGTTGAATTTTGCGTTTGCCGCATTCGATGCGGAGCTAAAATCCGTAACGTCATGATCGCTGAAGTGAACGCTGATCATGGAGCCAAGCTGATTGATCCGATAAGGCTCCCCCGAGGCCGCAAAAACGCGATCCAATCCGTCCTTCAAATATAATGTCTTATCTTCCAATTCTTTATATACTTCCGGATGTTTGTTCAACCACTTCAGCACCGTAAAGCCGGCGATCATCGCGATCGGATTCCCGCTCAGCGTCCCTGCCTGATAAACTTTCCCCAATGGTGCGATATGCTCCATGATCTCCCGGCGGCCGCCAAACGCTCCCACCGGCATTCCGCCGCCGATCACCTTTCCATAGGTGATCAAGTCCGCTGCAATGCCGAGTCTTTGCTGCGCGCCGCCCGGCGCCAGCCGGAACCCCGTCATTACCTCGTCGAAGATCAACACCATTCCTTCGGCATCGCAAAGATCCCGAAGGCCTTCCAGAAAGCCTTTTGCAGGCAGGATACATCCCATATTCCCAGCAACCGGCTCAACAATGATAGCGGCGATCTCGCCGGGGTGCGTCGCGATCAGGCGCCGGACGGAGTCCAGATCGTTGTATGGTGATGTAAGGGTATCCCGGGCAACGCCTGGTGTAACTCCCGGGACTGTTTGAATGTCGAAGGTCGCGACACCGCTACCGGCCTTCACCAGGAACGGATCGGCATGACCATGATAGTGCCCCTCGAACTTGATGATCTTGTTCCGCCCGGTAAACCCTCTGGCCAACCGGATCGCGCTCATACAGGCCTCCGTACCACTGCTGACCATCCGGACAAGGTCGACATTCGGCGCCATGCTTCGGATCAGCTCGGCCATTTCAACCTCGAGTTCGGTGGGAGCCCCGTATGAGGTCGAATAGCCCGCATATTCCCGGATGGCTTCGACCACCGGTCCCCAGGCGTGGCCCAGGATCATCGGTCCCCAGGACGCGATGTAGTCGATATACCGGTTGGCGTCCACATCATACAGATATGCCCCTGCCGCACGCCGGATGAATATCGGAGTACCGCCGACGCTTTTGAACGCCCTGACCGGCGAATTAACACCGCCGGGGATACTCGCCTGCGCCCTTTCGAACAAGGCCTTGCTTCGCGTATACATCTTAATTATTTATGAGTTTCACCGCATCCTTTGCAAAATAAGTGGCGATCAGGTCCGCGCCGGCCCTTTTGATCGAAGTCAGCGTTTCGATGATCGCCTTTTCTTCATTTATCCAGCCCATCTTCGCGGCCGCCTTGATCATCGCATACTCGCCGCTGATATTGTAGGCACTTACCGGCACGTCTACCGCATCCCTGACTTCCCGGATAATATCGAGATAGGGCAGGGCAGGCTTGACCATCACGATATCGGCGCCTTCTTCCACATCCATCATCGCCTCTTTGACCGCCTCGATCCGGTTAGCCGGGTCCATCTGGTAGGTTTTCTTGTCACCAAAACCAGGCGCGGAATCCAGCGCATCCCTGAAGGGGCCATAGAAACAGGAAGCATACTTTGCGCTATAGGCCATGATGCCGGTTCGGGAATAGCCATTCTCCTCGAATCCACGCCGGATCGCTCCGATCCGCCCGTCCATCATGTCGCTCGGCGCTACCCAGTCCGCTCCGGCAGCGGCGTGACTGAGGCTCATCCGGATCAGCGCTTCCACCGTCGGATCGTTTACGATCTCTCCATTCTCTACGATCCCGTCGTGGCCGTAGGATGAATAGGGATCGAGTGCCACGTCCGTCATGACCACGATCTCCGGAACCGCGTCCTTGATCCCCCTGATGCTTCGTTGCATCAACCCGTCGGGATTCCAAGCCTCCTTCCCTGTATTGTCTTTCAGTTCGTCTTTGCTCTTCACAAATAAAAGGACGCTCCTGATCCCAAGTCCCCATAATTCCTTTACCTCCGCAATCGTTCCATCGAGACTTCGCCTGAAATAACCGGGCATGGAAGCGATCTCCGTCTTCACGCCGGTGCCTTCGTCGATGAAGAGCGGGACGATAAAATCATTCGGTGTGAGTACCGTCTCGGCTACCATCGCGCGGATGGCGGGCGTCTGGCGTAAGATCCGATTGCGTCGTTGTAAGTACATAAGGATTTGTTTTATTGCCGGGCCCAGTCCCTTGGATGGAGGCAGGCGTCCAACAGGTTTGCTTCGGGACTACCCAGTTCAGGTTGATAATTATATTCCCAACGTGCGCGTGGTGGCAGACTCATTAAAATACTTTCGGTTCGCCCGCCTGTTTTCAATCCAAACAGAGTCCCCCGGTCATGGATCAGGTTGAACTCGACGTAACGACCCCGCCTGATCTCCTGCCACCTGATCTCGCGTTCGTCATATGGGAGATCTCTGCGCCGTTCAGCGATCGGTAACCAGGCGGGGAGGAAGCTGTCGCCTCCGGCGCGTTGAAACGCAAACAGCCTTTCTGCATCCGTCTCATCGACCGGCCGCAGATGGTCATAGAATACGCCGCCGATACCGCGCATTTCATCGCCGCGGTGCTTGTTGACAAAATATTCGTCGCACCATCGTTTGAATCGCGGGTAAAGGTCGTTGCCAAAGGGATCCATGGCGGCGCGGAAGGTTTGGTGAAAATGCCGCGCGTCTTCTTCGAACAGATAATAAGGCGTGAGATCCGACCCGCCGCCGAACCAGCTGTCGGTCAACCGATCGGTTTCGGTGTAAAGTTCAAAGTAGCGCCAGTTGGCATGTGTTGTGGGTACATACGGATTTTTGGGGTGCAGTACGAGGGAAAGGCCGGCGGCAAACCATTTTTGACCATCCACCTTTAGTTGGGTACGCATGAGGTCGGTGACTTCCCCCCAGACGACTGACGTATTGACCCCACCTTTCTCTATCAGATCTCCCGAAGCGATCGTCCTTGTCCGGCCTCCGCCCCCTCCTTCCCGTTCCCATTGGTCCGTCACAAACCCCGCCTTGCCGTCGGCTTCCGCGAGCGCTGCACAAATGTCGTTCTGTAACGCATAGATATAGGCGATCCAGCGCTCCTTAATGCTCATAGATATTGTTTTACAGCCTCTACAAATGCCTTTGCATGATCGACCGGCACCTCCGGCAATATCCCATGACCCAGATTGGCAATGTGCGGATAACCCCTAAACGCGTCGAGCATCGCCTTCACTTCTTTTTGTATTACCGGTACCGGCGCCAGTAATTTGGCCGGATCGAAGTTACCCTGAAGCGCCACTCGTTCGCCCGCCAGCCGGCGGGCCATCTGTGGCCGGATACACCAGTCGATACCGAGGCCCTGGGCGCCGGTCGCCGCCATTTCCGGAAGTGAATGCCACGCGCCCTTTGCGAAAATAATCGTTGGCACTACATCTTTGAGGGCGTCGACGATCTGGCGGATATACCGCAGGGACAGATGTTCGAAATCGTCGGGACCCAGTAGTCCGCCCCAGCTGTCGAAGATCTGGATCGCATCCGCACCGGCCGCGGCCTGCCCCTTCAGGTAGGCAATCGTCGTATCGGTGGTCATTTGCAATAACCGGTGTGCGGCATGCGGCTGCGTATAGCAAAAGGCTTTTGCACCATCGAATGTTTTAGACCCCTGGCCCTGAACCATATAACAAAGCAGTGTCCATGGCGCGCCGGCAAATCCGATCAATGGCACCCGGCTATTCAGATACGATTTTGTCAGCTTTATCGCGTCAAATACATAGGAAAGCCGCTCCGCTACATCCGGGACCACGATCCGCCCGAGGTCCCCTGCCGTACGGATCGGCTCCGGCAGCAATGGACCCTTCGATTCCACCAGCTGCACCTCCAGGCCCATCGCCTGAGGAACAACAAGGATGTCGGAGAAAAGGATGGCGGCATCCACGCCGATCTGGTCCACGGGCTGGATCGTTATTTCGGCGGCAAGCTCCGGCGTCTGGCATCGTTCGAAAAAGGAGTATTTATTTCGCAGCCTGACATAATCCGGAAGATAACGACCGGCCTGCCGCATCATCCAAACCGGCGGGCGCGCTGTTATCTCCCCCTTCAGCGTTCTTAATAAGAGATCATTTCGGAGTTTGGTCACTTCTCGATTATTGGGTTAAAAAATATTCGGTCATCCGGCGCAGCAGCAGCGCTTTATCGGGCCGCTCTCCGATGATCACCGGATTGCTACAACGCATATGGATCGCCGCTGCGGTAGTTGGCCCGATCGCAAATAACGGGACATCTTTCCCGATCCGGTTGACCGAAAAAAAACTTTCGGCTGCGCTGGGACTGAAAAAAACAATCCCGTCATAATTCTTTTCCTGCCGGTGCGGCGTTAATACGGTCCGGTATACAACCATTTCGGTCAGATTCAACCCTGCGTCGCGGAGTATCAACGGCAATTCCTCCCTTCGTTGGTCGCCACAAAAAAAGACGACCTTTCCTCTCCGGCTGGTCTCCGATCGAACGATCAGCGTTGCCAGGCCCGAGGCCGAATCCGACTTGCCCATCACGGATCTTTCGCCAAATATCTCCGCCACCGCTTCGAATGTTGCTCCGTCGATGCAATATATTCGCCATTCGGGCACCACCTCCTTCACATGCGGCCTGATCGCGTTCACTGCGTTTGAACTGGTAAAAACCGCCACGTCAGTGACGGGGATCTTTATTTCCACCGCTTCGATCCCGATAAAAGGCACCACATCCATTACAAACCCGCGCGCCGTCATTTCTCCAACAAGCTCTCCGGGAGTGTCTCCTGTCGACAGCAGACGGTATGGCGGCAGCCCACTCATGGCGTATTTATCCGTATACTGTCTGCTATCTCCTGTCCTCCTCGCTCCAACAGCTCCGCCGCCGCCGTCTTCCCTATCCCTGCAGCAATGTCCGCCGGCAGGATCTTGTCGATCTCCGCCAGTTGGCGGCCGTCCAGCGACAACAACTGGCCGCTGAAGTAAAGGTCGCCGTCTTCGATCTCCGCCAACGCACTGATCGGGGTCGAGCATCCGCCGAGCAGGGCTCGCAGAAAATCCCGTTCTATTTTTGTGCATAGAGCGGTGTCCGGATCGTCAAGCGCCCGGCACAACGAAAAGCTCACTTCATCATCCTCCCGGCACACCACTACGATTGCCCCTTGGGCCGGAGCGGGCATCATCCAATCGAGCACCAGGCTATTTTCGGGCCGCAGGTTGATCCGTTCGAGACCAGCCTGCGCAAATATAGCACCGTCCCACGGCTCTTCGGCCAGTTTGCGGAGGCGCGTATTGACATTGCCGCGAAGATTGTGTAATTGATGGTTGGGATACCGGTGGAGCCACTGCGCTTTCCGCCGGATGCTGCTGGTAGCGATCTGCGCCACTCCGTTCCTCGCTGAAAGGAAAGCAGGGTCTTTTTTATAGACGAGGAGATCATGCACAGGACCACGTTTGAGCACCGCCGCCTGCCGGATGCCGTCCGCCAGCTGCGTTGGGACGTCCTTCATCGAATGAACCGCCATATCGATCGTACGGCCGAGCAGGGCCAAATCAAGGCTTCGCGTAAAAATGCCCGGCTCGCCGAAGGCGGATAGCGGCGTCTTCAAATCGATGTCTCCTTCACTTTTGATCGGGACAAGTATGGCGGGAACACCTTCCTTTTCCAACAGTTGTTGTACCTGGGCAGCTTGCCAGACGGCGAGCTGGCTTTCGCGGGTGCCTATCCTGATCGGGGTCTGCATACTGCTATTCCGTGGTGGCAATGTATTCGTTGATCGCTTCGATGAATTGACACCCCCCCTGGTTTTGCCGGCGCATCTTATTGGCCATGCCATTGATCACCCGCTGGATCTGTTCGTCCGTCCGAACAGCATCGCCGGCGGGTAGCGGCTCTCCCCTCAGCCGGCTGAATACGGGGCAGGTATGTATTTCTTTCAATTTTGTCTTCACGGCTGTTAAGACCGGGACATGCCGGCGCATTCTGTACCAATCCATCCACTCCGCTATGTGTTCGGCAATGATCACCTTTGCCTTCGGGATTTCCGCTTCCCTTTTTTGCAACGTTTCATCCTTTATTTTGGAGAGCTCGTCTACATTGATGAGTGTAACGCCGGGCAATTCCGCAGCGGATTCTTCCACATTGCAAGGTATGGACAGATCGATGATCAGCTTTTCGCCCGATCCTTCCACCCAGCTCCGCATCAACGTTGGGTGTTCCGCATTTGTCGCGACCAGGATGATATCCGCCTCGCGTACACATTCGGCGATCTTTTCGGCCGGAAGATGTTTAACTCCGATTTCGGCGGCCAGGTCCGCCGCCCTGGATTCGGTGCGGTTGATCAGCGTCAGGTTCCGGGTCCCGAGGTAATCCACCATATTGCGGCATGTATTGCGCCCGATCTTTCCGGTCCCGATCAGCAGGAACCGGCGGCTGCCGAAATCGGGTATCCGTTCCCGGATATACTGGATAGCGGCAAACGAGACGGAAACCGTTCCGCCGCTCAGCTCCGTCTGGTTCTTTATCGCTTTGGAGGCCTGGAGTACACAGTTGACCAGGCGTTCGAGAAAAGGCCCGATATATTGTCTTTCCTTCGCAAATTTTACCGCCTGCTTTATCTGACCGACGATCTCATAGTCTCCCAAAATCTGCGAGTCCAATCCGGCGCCCACGGCAAAAAGATGGTCGATCGCCTCTGTCCCTTTGCGGATATAGGCCAGCCGGAGGAAGTCGTCCACCGAACCCGACGTCTGCGTGCACAACAGCGCGGCCAGATGGGCGGAATTATCGGCAAAACCATAGATCTCGGTGCGGTTGCAGGTGGAAAGGACGAATAACTCAGATACATTGAACGTTGAAGCAAGCTCCAATATCTTTTCGTATTGCTCGCTCCCGATGGCGAAATTACCCCTGATCGACGCATCAGTCTTCTTGTAGTTTATCCCTACGACATAAAATCCGGCAATATCAGGGGTCCTCGTGTACATCATAATCAAGTAAGTACGCAAAATTACTCGCGGGAGTTCCTACTCGATGCATTTAAATGTCATTAGACTGTCATTTATGGCGCCGGGCTTCCGATTGGCGGGCTGAAGCGAAAGCCGGACCGTATTTTTGCGCCACGATGACACCAATCGGCAAACGCGCCATCATCTTATTAAATCTTGGCTCGCCGGATTCAACGGCTACAAGGGATGTGCAACGATACTTGATGGAGTTCCTGATGGACGAACGGGTTATCGATTACCCTTATTTTTTCAGAAGAATTCTCGTGGGCGGGCTTATTGTTCCGTTTCGCGCAGCGAAATCCGCCGAAGCGTATGAAACGATCTGGACTAAGGAAGGCTCGCCGCTGATCGTTCTGACGCAACAATTGCGGCAGGCTCTCGAAGGACAATTGGATGCTCCCGCGGAGATCGCCATGCGGTATGGCAATCCTTCCATGAAAGCGGCATACGAGGCCGTTCTCGCCCGGATGCCGGACGTAGAGGAGGTGATCGCCATTCCGCTTTATCCGCACTATGCAATGGCTTCGTATGAAACTGCCGTTGAGTATGCGGAGGCGGTGCACCGGAAAGGGCGATACGCTTTCCGGTTGAATTTTATCCGGCCTTTTTACAACGACGCCGGCTACTTAGGGGCGCTCAGCGCTTTGATTCGCCCGTATCTCTCCGCGCCTTACGACCATATTCTCTTTTCATATCATGGCATTCCTGCCAGACATATCCGCAAGACCGATCCCACCGGATCCCATTGTCTTGGCACCGCGGATTGTTGCGACAAGGCGTCCTCCGCGCACTCGACTTGTTACCGTCATCAATGTTTTGTAACTACCAGGGAGATGGTGCGCCTTCTTTCCATCCCGGAAGGAAAATACAGTAATTCCTTTCAATCGAGACTTGGCAAGGGGTGGCTCGAACCATTCACCGATGTCCGGCTGGAAGAGATGCCCAGGGAAGGGATCAAACGACTCCTGATCCTTTGCCCTGCGTTCGTCAGCGATTGCCTGGAGACGCTGGAAGAGATTGCGATAAGGGGCAGGGAAAGTTTCCTGGCTGCGGGGGGTGAGGCGTATACGATGATACCGTGTTTGAATACCAATCCGCTGTGGGTAGAGACATTGGCGGGTTGGATCAGGAATTACGCGGGTGGGGACAGGTCGATGATATTGGAATGAATACCTACAATTATATCAAGGCGCTTCACATTGTTTTTATCGTGACCTGGTTTAGCGGGCTGTTTTACATGGTTCGGTTATTTATCTATAACACGGAAGCGGGGGACATGCCGGAACCGGATCGCACGGTCCTGCGGAAGCAATTCTCGCTGATGATCCGACGCCTGTGGCTGGGGATCACCTGGCCTTCCGCGATCCTGACCTTGATCTTTGGTCCATGGATGCTCTGGCTTATGGGCGCTGTACCCATCTGGCTTTGGATCAAAATGGGCTTCGTCCTCGGCCTTTATTTTTATCACTTTTCCCTTCAGGCGATCTATCGGCAACAGAAGCGGGGTGTCTTCCGATATTCTTCCGGGCAATTGCGCGTTTGGAATGAAGTAGCAACGATATTCCTGGTTGCGATTGTCATGCTTGCGGTTGTCAAGCAAAACCTCAGCTGGGCATGGGGCCTGCTCGGCCTGCTTCTCTTTGTCATCTTGCTGATGAGTGCAATCCGGATCTATAAGGTTGTCCGGACAAAAAAAAATGGATAGCACTGGGCCATCCATCCTGTGGGGATAAAAAGGAAGTTTTTCCGACAATGAATTTATTCAGGTGGTTGTTCAGGAATTGAGATCTTCGGGACTGGTTGCTTGCGAGCGGTTTTTTGCAGGTAATATCAGAGATTAAAAACGGGTTGGCTACGGATCTCCATTGAATAAGGTGACACGGGATCAGGATGGAGCATCGCAGGAGGGAAGGATCAACCGGAAATTTAAAAGGAAGGGGAGTAGGAATACCCCCCTTTTTAACCCCTAAACCCTAAACCGTAGAAAGCGTTTGATATCTTTATTATTCAAGGGGGTTGACCCCTTTAATCTCGGTTTTACACCCCATATCGTTCCATAAATTGTGCCAAAACCAGGTGATTGTGGATAACTGCGTCATATTTTGACCCGCCGGGAGCTTCTTTCCCGGCTTTTTGCAAACTCTTAACAATCCGTAATCCAGCTCATTGTGACAGCCGCCCCGGCATGTTGCGGCTGCTTTCGAGGAATTTCGTAATTTTGCACTCCCCATGGCAAAGTATAAAGAATATCAACAACTTAACCTTCCGGGGATCGGCCAGGAAATCCTCGAAAGATGGGAAAAAGACCACGCTTTTGAAAAAAGTGTGGAGCTAAGGGAAGGTTCGACCCCATTCGTATTCTACGAAGGGCCGCCCAGCGCAAATGGCTTGCCGGGCATTCATCATGTCATCAGCCGGACCCTAAAAGACCTTGTCTGCCGGTATAAGACAATGCAGGGCTTCCAGGTCAGGCGAAAGGGGGGCTGGGATACCCATGGGCTTCCTGTCGAGCTGGGAGTGGAAAAAATGCTCGGGATCACAAAAGAAGACATCGGCAAGACGATCTCTGTCGCCGAATATAATGACACCTGTCGGCGTGAAGTATTGAAATACAAGGACAAATGGGATGAACTTACCCGGAAGATGGGTTATTGGGTCGACCTCAAAGATCCCTATATCACCTTCGAAAATAACTACATCGAAACGTTGTGGTGGATTTTGGCCAAATTGTATAATAGAAAACTGTTATACGAAAGCGTAAGTATCCAGCCTTACTCACCTGCTGCCGGAACCGGCCTCAGCTCTCACGAGCTGAACCAACCCGGCTGCTATAAAGATGTAAAGGATACCACCGTCGTGGCTATGTTCCGGGCCGTGCGCGACAGCCGGAGCGAGTTCCTGTTTCGGAACGCGGAAGGTCCAATATATTTCATGGCCTGGACGACGACCCCCTGGACCCTCCCCTCCAACCTCGGCCTGACCGTCGGTCCAAAGATCGAGTATGTTTTGGTCAAAACGCTCAACCCATATACGCACGAGCCCGCCAACGTTATCCTGGCAAAGGCCCTGGTAAGCAAATATTTCAAACCCGAAGGCGAAAACGGGGACTTTGCAGCCGTCGCTCCCGATTCAAAGATCCTTCCCTGGGCCATCCTGGCAAGCTTTAAAGGCGCTGAACTCGAAGAGTTGCGCTACGAACAGCTACTGCCTTTCGAGGCAAACGCGCCCGAAAGATCCGGCGGCGACCCCTTTCGTGTCCTGTCCGGTGATTTTGTGACCACCGAGGACGGTACCGGCATCGTTCACACCGCCCCTGCGTTTGGCGCGGACGATTTTAGGGTCGGCTCAAAATACGGGATCGGGATCCTGGTCATGGTCGACCGCCAGGGGAAATTCATCGATGGGCTTGGTGAATTCAGCAACCGGTATGTCAAGAACTATAAAGACGACCCGAATTACGTGGACGTCAACGTGGATATCTGTGTCAAATTGAAAAAGGAGGGTTTAGCCTTCCGGATCGAAAAATACGAGCATACGTACCCGCACTGCTGGCGGACAGACAAACCTGTCCTGTATTACCCCCTCGACGCCTGGTTTATCCGCACCACGGCGCTTAAAGAGCGCATGGTGGAGCTTAACCGGACAATCAACTGGAAGCCAAAGTCAACCGGCGAGGGGCGTTTTGGTAACTGGCTTGAAAATATGGTGGACTGGAACCTCAGCCGCAGCCGCTATTGGGGCACGCCCTTGCCAGTGTGGCGCACGGCGGATGCCTCCGAGGAGATCTGTATCGGCTCAATCGCGGAGCTGCGGGAAGCGATTCATCGGTCCGCGGCCGCAGGCTTTATGCAAGCTTCTCCGGGCGAAGATGTCGGAGCCTTCGCAAAACGTCTTACCGCCGATCTGCACAAGCCCTTTGTCGATGAGATCATACTCGCAAGTCCGAAGGGCCAGCCCATGAAACGCGTCCCCGACCTGATCGACGTCTGGTTCGATAGCGGCGCTATGCCTTATGCGCAATGGCATTTCCCTTTTGAGAATAAGGATACCTTTGCGAACAACTACCCCGCTGACTTTATTGCCGAGGGGGTCGACCAAACCCGGGGCTGGTTTTATACCCTCCACGCCATTGCGGCCCTGATAAAAGAACCGGTGCATGAGGTATTACGCGAAGCCGGATCAGGCGGGCCCGATCTGGAATCCCGTTATCCCGGTCTGGCATACAAAACGGTTGTCAGCAACGGCCTCGTGCTGGACAAGAACGGCAACAAAATGTCCAAACGGCTTGGGAACGTCGTCGATCCTTTCCGGACCATCGACCTTTTCGGCGCAGACGCGACCCGGTGGTACTTGATTACCAATGCCTCCCCCTGGGAAAGCATGAAATTCGATATCGAAGGGATCCGCGAAGTCCAACGGAAATTCTTCGGTACGCTGTACAACACCTATCAGTTTTTTGCGCTGTATGCCAATGTCGATGCATTTACCTTTAAGGAACCGTATCTCCGGCCGGCGGATCGTCCGGAAATTGACCGCTGGATCCTGTCTTCCCTCAATACGTTGATAGCCAAAGTTAAAGCCAACCTTGACGACTACGAACCAACCGTTGCGGGCCGCCTGATCGAAGATTTTGTCGATGAGCACCTAAGTAATTGGTATGTGCGACTTTGCCGCCGCCGTTTCTGGAAAGGCGAATATGAATCCGATAAGATCTCGGCATATCAGACCCTTTATGAGTGTCTTGAGACCGTCAGCCGGCTTATGGCTCCTATTTCTCCCTTCTTCTCCGACTGGCTGTTCACCAACCTCAATGCGGTCACCGGAAGGATAGAGGCTTCATCGGTCCATCATTCCAATTTCCCCGATTCAAATCCCGGATTTATCGACGAGCCTTTGGAGGAGCGGATGCAACTGGCGCAGGACGCCTCGTCCCTGATCCTTTCTTTACGTAAAAAAGTGAATATCAAGGTCCGGCAGCCGTTGCAGAAGGTGCTTATCCCGATACTGACCAATGGGATGCAAGAACAGCTGGAGAAGGTCGAAGATCTGATCAAGGCCGAAGTAAATGTAAAGGAAATCAGTTATCTATCTGGCAATGAAAGCTTTATAAAAAAGAGGATAAAGCCCAATTTTGTTGCGCTCGGCAAGCGCCTGGGAGCCAAAATGAAGGCCGTCAGCGCCGTCTTAAGCAATTTTTCGCAGGAAGACATCGCAAAATTGGAAAAAGATGGCCATATTACTTTATTTATTGATAAAGAACCCTTAATATTGGCGATTAATGACGTCGATATTACCAGCGAAGATATCCCCGGGTGGGTGGTGGCCAACAAAAATGCCCTGACCGTTGCGCTCGACGTCACCGTTACCCCTGAACTCGCCCGGGAAGGCAACGCCCGCGAGTTTGTCAATCGCATCCAGAAGATCCGGAAAGACAATGGCTACGACCTGACCGATCGGATTTTAGTTAAAGTAACAGACGTACCCGCGCTGAAAGATTCTTTAACGGTCTTTAATGAATATATTTGTACGGAAATTTTGGCAGATTCCATCGAATTGGTGAAGGAACCGGCTAATGGCACTGAAATTGAAGTGAATGATATTCTTTTAAAAGTGTTTGTTTCAAAAAAAGCCTAATTGTATGGCAACCAAAAAGAAAGCGGCCAAGCCCGCTAAGAAAGCCGTCCACGTCAAGAAAATAGCCCCGGCTAAGAAAGCGGCTGCAAAACCTGCCCACTCGTCAGGTAGCAGCAAGGCCGCTAAGAAGGCGCCGGCAGCTAAGAGTATTGCTAAACCGGCTGCTAAAAAGGTTGCGTCATCGGCCAAACGCTCCGCACCGCCCGCCAAAAAAACGGCTGTTTCACCCATTTCCAAGCCCCCGGTCGCCAAAGCCTCATTATCCAAATCAAACCAGGCCCCCTCGTTAAAGACAGCGCCGTCCCTGAAGACCCAGCCTGCTGCGATAAAGACCCAACCGGGTGCGTTAAAGACATCGCCCGCCGCGCTAAAGACGCCGCCATCCCTGAAGACCCAGCCGACCCTGAAGACCCAACCGACCTTGAAGACCCAACCCGCGGTCAAACCCCAGCAATCCCCGGTTGCTCCACCGCCACCGGCAGCAGTCAAACCTGAACCGAAGAAGCCGGCGGCCCCACCGAAAAAAGTGGTCATCCCCGAAATAAAGACAAAAACGATTCGGAAATACGAACCGGAATTTACAAAATCAGTATTAGACACTCCGCAGGAGGAGCAAACTGGACCTATTATGAGATACAGCGATGCAGAACTTGGAGAATTCAGGGAATTGATCAATCGCAAATTGGATGCAGCTAAAAAGGAATTGGCTTATCTGCAAGGTTTGATCACCCGCAAGGATGAGATGGGCGGCGATAATGACGATGCCCGCTACATGACGATGGAAGATGGCAGCATGAGCATGGAAAGGGAACAATTGAGCCAGATGGCCAGTCGCCAGATCACCTTTATCGACCATCTGGAGAAAGCCCTGATGCGCATTGAGAACAAGACCTACGGTATCTGCCGTGTCACCGGCAAGCTAATCGATAAAGCAAGACTTAGAGCTGTGCCCCATGCGACGTTGAGCATTGAGGCTAAACAAAGTTTGAATAAGTAGGGCGACCAAGTTCCACTTTTGCCTTCATTATCCAGGCACGATTCGACCTCCTTTCCCGGGCACTTAGATACGGTGCTTCCTCGGTCATATCTTTAAAGATTTGACGAGCCTCCTCCGCACGTCCCATCTTTTTAAGGAATAACCCATACTGATATCTTGCTTCAAAAGCCGAGAACCGCATTTTCAGTTTTTTGAACTCCAGCTCGGCACCATGCGCGTCCCCGCTATAAGCAAGCGCACAGGCATACTGGATATGCGCCCCCGACCGCTGAAATTCCGGATGTTGATATAGTTTACGCGCAAGCGGGATCAAATCCTCATAGCGCTGTTTTATAAAGTATGCGGATATCAGCCGGCGGAACACATAATCATTTTCCTTGAAGGCTCCTGTAAGGCTGGAGGTATATAATTCGATCGCTTCGTCTACCCGTCCAAGCTGCAAATAGGCGTCTGCCAGCATGACCCGGTTATTAAACGTATCCGAAAAGCGAAGGTTATTCTCCAGCCTTTTCACCCGCCCGGTCGGATTCAGCATCGTTCCCAGTCCCGACTGAATGCTGCCAAAGTCCCGCTTGTTGACGATCTCTGTAAAAAAATAGGCGATGCAACCGACAAGAGGCAGAAAAATTATGAGATAAATCCATCGCTGCTGATTGTTGTTCCGAATGCAATGCAATACACATATCACTTGCAATGCAATAGATATTACATAAAAATAACTTGGAAAAAATCGCAATATCTGGTACATATACCCAATATAAGAAAATTGATTTAAGATTGCATGACAAACTCAAACTGCTTATGTTTCGGATGCTACCTGCCGCCCTGCTTTTGGTCTGCCTCGATCTCCACGCCCAGCAAACGCCCATAACCAAAGCCAATTATCCCCTCGCCGCCCGTTTCTCGCCGAAGAAACTGGAGAAGATGATCTTCAGCACCACGGTTGATCCCCATTGGCTAAAAAAAAGTGACCGTTTCTGGTATCCATACGAGACGACGGAAGGAAAAAAGTGGTATATCGTCGATCCGTCCAAGGCGGAGAAGAAACTGCTCTTTGACAACGAAAAGCTGGCGGCGGAGATCTCCCGGATCGTAAAAGACCCGTTCGATTCCAAACACCTGGGTCTTGACAGCCTAAAATTCGTACGGGACGAGAACTGGATCCAGTTCGAAGTGAAGAGTACTCAGGACGTGGAAAAGAAAGACACCGTAAAAAAGAAACCCGCTTCCGCGGAAAAACCGGAAAAAAAGATCTATTATTTCGAGTACAATCTAACGGACGGCACGCTCAACGAGCTTAAGGATTTCAAAAAGCCAAAACACAAACCCGCGTGGGCGAACATTTCTCCGGACAGCAACACGATCGTGTTCGGCCGGCATTACAACCTGTTTTGGATGGACCGCGCCAATTACCAAAAAGCGCTCGTCAATGAGGACGACAGCACTATTGTCGATCATGCCCTGACGACGGACGGCGTCGAAAACTATAGTTATCACGGCAACGGCACTACCGGAAGTGTCGGGGAGACGAATGTCGAAAAGGAAAAGAACAAGGACAAGCGCAAACCCGTGCAGATCTTCTGGAGTCCCGATTCCAGACATTTCGCGATGTCACGTGCGGATATGCGGAAGGTCCGGGACCTGTGGGTGATCAATTCCGTCGCCGATCCGCGACCGACCCTGGAGACCTACAAGTATATGATGCCCGGCGAAAAAGAAGCTCCCGTCGAAGAGCTGCTGGTCTTCGATATGGTCGCGCGCACCCACCGGGCTGTCAATGCCGCGGGGTTCAAGGATCAGGATCTTGCCATATGGGCCGCTCCGGCCAGGGAAGACCGCCGGGATGATGACTACCGGACGACCCTTTGGCTAGGTACGGATACGAAATTCTACTTTAACCGCACCAGCCGCGACCTGAAGCGGATCGATGTTTGCGTGGCGGGTGCAGACGATACGGCGGCCACGGTGCTCATCCGGGAACGTCTGAATACCTATGTCGAGGTGCGCCGGCCTGGTCTCGTGGAGGGCGGCAGAGAGTTGATCGAATGGAGCGAGCAAGACGGCTGGGCGCATTTCTACCTTTACGATGTCGCCGGTAAGCTTATCAATCAAATCACCGGGGGCGCGTTCCACTGCGAAGACATCATCGGGATCGACGATAAACGGCGGATACTCTATTTTTCCGCCAACGGCCGCGAACCGGGGGAAGACCCTTACTATCTTCATTTGTACAAGATCAACTTCGATGGTTCGGGGCTGACCCTGCTCGACGGCGGGGACTTCGATCACCAGCCCGGCATGGACGACAGCCACCAGTATTTTGTCGATAACTACTCCCGTGTAAACACCGTTCCCCGGTCGGCCTTATATAACAGCCTTGGGAAAAAGATCATGGACCTCGAGACCGCCGATCTGAGCTCTCTTTTCGCCGCCGGCTATAAATTCCCCGAGCCGTTCAAAGTAAAAGCCGACGATGGCATCACCGATCTCTACGGGGTGATGTACAAACCTTTCAATTTTGACTCCGCAAGAAAGTACCCGCTCATGGAATATGTCTATCCCGGTCCTCAGACCGAGTCGGTCAACAAAGCCTTCGGTCGCTCGATGGATCGCATGGATCGCCTCGCCCAGCTGGGAATGATCGTCATAACGATCGGGAACCGCGGCGGCAACCCCTCCCGAAGCAAGTGGTACCATAATTACGGATACGGTAACCTGCGCGACTACGGCCTGGCCGACAAGAAAACGGCCGCGGAACAGCTCGCCGACCGGTTTCCCTTCATCGACATTGCCCGCGTCGGCATCTACGGCCACAGCGGCGGCGGTTTTATGAGCACCGCAGCGATGCTCGTTTACCCGGACTTTTTCAAGGTGGCCGTCTCCTCTTCCGGGAACCATGACAATTCGATCTATAACCGCTGGTGGAGCGAGAAACACCACGGGGTCAAAGAGATGGTCAGCAATAAAGGCGACACCAGTTTTGCCTATTCCATAGAAAAGAATGCCGATCTCGCGAAAAACCTGAAAGGCCACCTGTTGCTTACCACCGGAGACATCGACGACAACGTCCATCCCGGCAACACGATCCGGGTGATCAACGCATTGATAAGGGCCGACAAACGATTCGACTTCGTTCTGCTGCCCGGTCAACGGCACGGCTACGCCGGCATGAATGAATATTTTTGGTGGCGCATGGCCGACTATTTTTCGCGCTGGCTCATCGGCGATGAAACGGTGCGACCGGTGAATATCGAAGAAATGGACAAGGAGGTGCCCCAAGTTGGGAACAAGGGCGGTAGTGAACGGGAGCCGGACCCGGACGGAGACGAAGATGATGACGTGGATTGGTAGCCTGCTATTTGACTTCCTGCATCTCTACCAGCTTGCTATAAAAACCCCGGAGCTGCATGAGCTCGTCATGGGTGCCGCGCTCTACGATCCGCCCCTTTTGCAACACGACGATCTCATCGGCATGGCGGATCGTGCTCAACCGGTGCGCGATCACGATACTGGTACGGTGTTCCATCATTTTGTTGATCGCGTCCTGCACGAGCCGCTCGCTTTCCGTATCAAGCGAGGAAGTGGCTTCGTCGAGGATCAGGATCGGCGGATTTTTCAGCACCGCACGTGCGATCGTCAGCCGCTGCCGCTCGCCGCCGCTCAGCTTGCCCCCCCTGTCACCGATATTTGTCCCGTAACCTTCCTCTTTTTGCATGATGAAATGATGCGCATTGGCGATCTCCGCCGCCCGGACGATCACTTCCTGCGTCGCATCCGGCTTGCCAAGCGCAATGTTGGCCGCAATCGTGTCATTGAACAGGATCGGCTCCTGGGTCACGA
>DATJWK010000101.1:0-23360 GCA_035501395.1 Puia sp. | reverse complement strand
ATATCGAAACCGTTTGGTCCCGTGAAGGTAAGCCCCAATGGCTGGACGAGGTAGGGCGCGCCCTGAAAGGCAAACAGGTCCAGTTTGGCCCAGAATTGTTTGAATGCTTCCCACTTCAGGTTGGCCTTCAATTCCGCCGGCAGCAATCCCCACGCTTTCGGCTGACCTTTTACATTCAGATATCTGTTGGTGTTCAGGCTTACCGTCGCCTGGAACTGCTCTCCATACAGATAGCTCAGTTCGCCGTGCACCTGGAAGGCGTTCATCGAACTCGCATAGCGCACCTGGAAATCCCTGCCGCCGTTAATGCTATCGTTGACAAACAGCGGCATGTTATCATAACTCACGACACCCACCTTCGCCGCATAAAAGAAATGATTGTCCAACGATCCCTTGATACCGCCATACCATTCGCTGACGCGTGTATTTTGCAACGAGTCGGGCTGCGCGAGCCAGGGGTTGATCGACTCGTAGCGCTGGTAGGATCCTTTGTCATAGTGCCCGACCCAGCCGAGGGTAACCGTGAACTTCAGATCCGGCGTCGAGATATCCGCGACAAAATTGGGCAGCAGGTGGAAGATCTGGTTGTCCCAGGACGGTATGACCGAAGCCAGCAGGAAAAGATTGGAGGTCTTCACCTGGAAGCCGGGGGTGACATAGTAGAGATTATTGTTCTGTGCCACCGGTCCCGCGGGACGGTTGTAGTGGGTCAGGTCGGCCGTCAACCCGAGATCGAACGCAAACTGTTTTCCGATCAGTTTCTCCAACGGCAGGTCCAGGACCGAATTCGATTCCATTGCCTGCGGGCTATGGTTGTCCGAAAAGACCGCGAACTTCAGGCTGGGATGATAGAGCAGCCCGAATTCCGTCGGCACGGTGTTGCGGAGCGACAGGCCGCCGGTGATGGTCTGGAAGGTCTGCCGGAGCTGGTCCGCCGTATATTTTACCGTATCGGGATAGCCATAAAGGTAATATTCGTCATTTTTAAAGCCAAGGCTTGCGTTCCATTCGAGGTTGTTAGCGGTTTTGAATGTGCCGTCGACTTTTACGTCCGTCAGGCTGCTCTTCTGATTATCGAGATCGCCGTGGGAGCTCAGCTGGTTGGCAAAAATGTTTACAAAAGTCGATTTCCCGTCCCCGAAGCTGAATCCCAGGTTGGCCACCGGGAACACGACGTTGCCAATCCCCAGTTTTATATAATTGTAGTTTTCCCAGGATGGCAGGGTGTCGCGTTGCAGGGCGACCGCCTTCAATTCCCCCGGCTGATAGCTAAGGAACATATACTGGGATGGGATATGGTAGTTCAATCGCGGATGCGTAGTGTCCACGGCTGGGGGGGCGGCGTTGAAGTTGATCTTTACCGCTTCACGGAGGACCGGCTTGAAAGAGGAAGTAATATCGATGCTTTTGCGCTTTGTAGAGTCTTGTGCCCGGACATATGATCCGGTACACCACACGCCGAGAACCACCAGTATTATTGCTCGTTTGTTCATGAATTTTAGTTTGTACTGTCTGGCTTGTTATCCACTTTACTGTTCTGGTTTTCCTGAGCCGTTACCTGGGCCAGCTTCTGCTGTGCCTGGAGCCGCAACTCTTCGATCTTTGCATTCTGGGCCACGCTTTGGAAGGTTGCTTTGGCGTTGAAATAGTCCTTTTCCGCAAAATAGATGTCTCCCAACAGGAGGTACGCTTTTGTCACCCATTCTTCATAGGAGCCGGATTTATTCACCACTTCAAAGGCGGCCTTCTCCGCGTCCTTCTGTTGGTTGCCCTTGAAGAGGCAGTTGGCGATCTCATACCGGGCTTCCGCGCCATAGGCCGATTTGGTGAGATCGGCAGCGATCCGGAAGTATTGCAACGCGGACGGGCAATCGCCTCCCGCTTCAAAGGATTTTGCGATGGCCATATTGGCCAATACTTTATCGTCCGTACTCAGTCCTTTCTGTCCGAGGAGGTCTTTTGCGTTGGTCACCGCATCCGACCATTGTTGCAATTGGTACTGGCAGCGCAGGAGACCGCGCATCGCTTCCATTTTATTCTCCTCCGAGGAGGTAAAGTCCTTCAGTTTGCTGAAATATTTTTCCGCATTCGCATAATCCTTCAGGTTGAAATAGTAAAGCCGGGCTGCCTGCAGCAGGGACTTTTCACCGAACTTGTTCGGCGCCTTGTCGGCGACGGCGGCATAACCGATAACGGCCTTTGGCCAGTCCTTGCGTGAGGAGTAGATCTCGCTTTTGTAATAGTTGGCTTCCAGCGAATACTTGCCGTTCGGGAATTTGGCGAGGTAGGATTCGAACCGCTGGACCGCCGCGTCAAAATTACCGTTGTTGAATTGCACTTCCGCTTCTTCGTAGGCCAGTTGGTCTTCCTGCGTGGCGCTGACTTCGACCCCCATCCCTTTTGCAAAATTGACGTATTCGGCGCTCCGGCCCTGTTCGACATAAATGGCTTTTGCATTATCCAGCGCATTCTGGGCCTCCGGCGAGTTAGGGTATTGCTTCAACAGGGAATCGTATAGATTGAGGGCCTCCTGGCTTTTGTTCAGGTTGTACAGCGCGATCCCCGATTGCAGGTAGGCCTTTGGTTTCAGCGCGTCGGCATTCGGCGATCGAAGGACGTTTTTGAGATAGGGTAAGGCTTCCTGGTATTGTTCCTCGGCCAGATAGGTCCCCGCCGCTTCCATATTTACATCCGCGGAGAGGCTGGAAGCCGGATAGAGGCGGCTGATCGTATTGAGCAGGGTGATCTTCTGGCGTCCGTTGTTGACACCGGCGATCATCGCCTTCTGGAAGGTTGCGTAGTCGCCGGCCGGCCAGGAATAGTCGATCACTTTGTTGTACATGGTCAGCGCCGTCTTATAGTCGCGTTCCATATAATAGCAGTCCGCATCGCGGATATAGGCGTCTTGTTCCAGCGGCGAGGACCCGAGTCTGGGTGAGCGGACCACCTGTTCGAAGAAACCCTGCGCCTGACGATAGTTCTCCTTTTTGAGGAAACAGTACCCCAAATTGTAGCGGGCGTCGGTAGGATTCACCTCACCGCTGACGGCGCCGTTCTTCAGGTATTCGAGATAATACCGGATGGCGTCGTCGATCTTATTGAGGCGGTAGGCGATCTCGGCTTTCCAGAAGTTGACGTAGGGAAGGACGGAGGCGTTGTTGGGGTCCCTTAAGGCTTTGTCCAGCAGGCCGTCCGCCTCCAGCAGCAACCCGTCATTGATGAGTTCGGTTGCACGGCCATAGAGGATCCGCGGGATCAGTCGCCGGGCGTTGTCCGAAGGATGGCCAAGGCTGTCCAGCAGGGTCAGGGCGTCCCTATAATTATTGGTGCCGGCCAGCACGTTGATCAGCAGTTCCCTGCCTTCCTGGGCATATTCCGAATTGGGGTACCGGTGCAGGAAGTTCTGCAGTTCCGTCAGCGCGACATCCTGGTATCCCAGCTCAAACGATAGTTTTGCATAGTTGAACTTGGAGATCTCCGCCTGTTTAGGGTTGCTGCTGTTCATGGAACAAAACAGGAAAGCGTTCCGGGCGTTGCCCTTTTGGCCGGTCTTCAGGTAGGCGTCGCCCAGCAGGTACATGGAGTTTTGGGCCAATGAATCTTCTTTGCCACCCAGTTGCCGGAATCCTTCGATCGCCTTGTTCAGGTTCTTTGTCTGGTAATAACAATAAGACAGCTCGTATAAGTCTTCCCTCGAAACCTTTTTCGACTGGCCGACGTATTGTTCGAGGAAGGGCAGCGCATGGGTGAAATCCTGCTTCTCGTAGTACCCGTGTCCGACAAGCTGCCGCATCTCTGCGTCATAGTACTGGTTCCCCTTTTTCAGCCTGGCTTCCGCATATTGGATGGCCTGGTCCTTTTTCCCCTGAACGAGGTATATATTCGCGACATAGTAGGGCACTACCTTTTCGTAGACCGGGTTATCCTGGACTACGGTGAAAGCCGCCAGCGCCTCATTATAGTCTCGCCGGTAGAAGCTGATGAACCCGTAGTAGTAGTTGGCGTCGATATAATTGGGGTCTTTCGGCAGTTGGCGGATCGCGTTGAAGAGCGGGATGGCTTTGTCGAATTGCTTTTGCGTGAAATAGCCATAGCCCTGGTGGAATTTCATATCCGCGATATCGCGGTTGCTCAGGTTCTCGATATCGGCATTCTCGTATAGTTTTGTGGCCGCGGCATAGTCCTTTTGCCGGAAATAGTATTCAGCCAGGTGGAAGCTCAGCATGCCTACGCGTGGCGCATTGTTCTCGAGATCGATATAATCTTGCGCGGCGGCCACGGCGGCCCGGTCGTTTTGTTCGAGGGCGCAGACCAGGTAATAGTATTTTACATCCTGGTATTCAACCGAATTGTTGGTCCGGTCCGTTTCGCGCAGTGAATATTTGAGATCCCGGAAGATCGGGTAGGCCAGGCTATAGTATTCATGCTCGAAGTAATCCTTCCCCTGCCGGAAATAGGCTTGCGGATCGTTATAGTAGAAAGTCTGCTGGGCAAACGATGAGATACGAAACAGCAGAGCGAAAAGAATGAATGCAAGATGCTTCACTGGAAACAGTTTGAATGATTTACCACCCTTGATTATTAGAAATTTTTATCCATCCCCACTTGTTCCAACGTGTTAAAGATTCTAATTATTTTGCCTTTAGCCAAAGATCGTTCCAAACACATGTGGAAAACCGGATCAATTAACATTTCTTTAGAAATAGCGGTGGAAATCGCGTAATCCAGTATCTTAGCGAAAATCCCAAATCGACATGAAAAAATTCTTCTCCACGCAGTATTCAGACGGCGCGTTCAATATAGGCGTGCTGGTACTCCGCGTGGCTTTCGGCTCGCTGCTGCTCATCATCCACGGACTGGATAAGATCACGCATTTCAGCAAGTATGAATTCACCTTTTACAATTTCATGCACATCGGTCACCGGTGGTCCCTGGTGCTCTGCATTTTTGCGGAAGTCGTCTGTTCGGCGTTGGTTGTCCTCGGGCTCTTCACCCGTTTCGCCGCCTTGGTGCTGTGCATAAACTTTTCCGTAGTTCTCTTTTTGGTGATAAAGGGTCAACCGCTGGATGTCCAGCAAGCTGCCATCATGTACCTGGCGGCATTCGTCGCGCTGCTGATGACAGGACCCGGGAAGTACAGTGTCGATGGAGCCATGGGTAAATAGGTCTTGTCTTAACTTTTTGATATGAGAAAGATCGACTTGCTTCATACGACCATACTGATCGTGGCCATCCTGTGTGGGTATGCGGCGCTCCGGGAGCTTCTGGGCGTGCTTAACGCGACCTTTTATGCGTCCGACATTTTTTATGCCCGGTCGGGTTATGGAGCTTTCATCCTGCCCAGCCTGATCGAGGCGGGGGGATATGTCGTCGCCTGTATCGTTCTAATCAGGAATAGCGAACGGATTGCCGTCTCGATGCTTGGTAACAGCAGACCGGAGTACGAGGAATTCCTGGAAGGGGAGGAACCGTCGGCTGCCGCGCCGGAGATGGCAGAAGAGCCGGATCAACTTGAATGGAAGCTCGACCGGATGACGGTCCTGTACGTATTTTTTATCGGTCTCGGCTTATATACGCTGATCGAATACATCCCCGACCTGTTAAATTCGGTTATCGGCCAATTCAAGACAGAGGTCAGCGGCGCTCTCCGGCTGGTGCAGCCCGAGCGAAGAAATTACCGGGATTACCTGCTTCTTGACGCCCTCCGGGCTACGATCGGCGCCCTGCTCATTTATGCCGCCCCTACCCTGACGAACTTTATCGAACGAACGATCTCCATCCGGCTTCAGCCCGGATCAAAAAAGTAGCCAGCCCATGTTCACGAGCGAAACGAAGATCCGCGTCCGCTATGCCGAGACCGACCAGATGAATGTCGTCTACCATGGCAACTACGCCCAGTATTTTGAAGTAGGCCGTGTCGAATCCATCCGCAAGCTCGGCCTAAGTTATAAGGATGTCGAGGCATCCGGCATCGTCATGCCGGTGATCGAATGGACCGCCAAATTCGTCCGCCCGGCGCGGTACGACGACTTGCTCACGGTACGAACGGCAGTGAAGAAATGGCCGGTGGACTACCGGATCGAATTCCACCAGGAAGTCTACAATGAAGAAGGGCAGCTCCTGACGACGGGAAAGGTTCTCATTTATTTTTTGAAGGCGGGTACGCTTGAGCGGACCTCTATGCCCGGCGAGATGGCCAGGACCTTACGGCCCTTCTTTGAGGAATAGGATAGGCCGAATTCATGTAAAGTTCCATTCCCTACCTTTGCCGCATGGAAAAGATCGTCGCGAGTATTATCACGATCGGAGATGAATTACTGATCGGACAGGTTGTAGACACCAACAGCGCGTGGATGGGACAGGAATTGAATCGGAACGGCATCTGGGTTGGCCACCGTATAGCGGTCGGGGATATCCGCGAAGACATTTGGGCGGCGCTCGATGCGGAGTTTCGCCGGTCGACGGTCATCCTGATTACCGGCGGCCTGGGTCCTACGGCCGACGACATTACAAAGCCCGTGCTGTGTGACTATTTCGGCGGAAAGCTCGTGGTGGATGAAGGCGCCCTCGACAATGTGCGTAAGATCTTTGCGCGGCTGCAACGCCCGATGATCGATCGCAACCTGCAGCAGGCGGAAGTGCCGGATGTCGCCACCGTCATTCCCAACCGGCGCGGTACTGCGCCGGGAATGTGGTTTGAAAAAGAGGGCCGCATTTTTGTGTCCATGCCGGGGGTGCCTCATGAAATGAAGGGGATGATGACGGATGAGGTGATCCCGCGCATCCGGCGGCGCTTCCAGCTCCCGTATATCGCCCATCGGACATTGCTGGTTGCGGGTATCGGAGAGTCATTCCTGGCAGAACATATCAAAAGGTTTGAAGAGGCGCTTCCGGCTTCGATCCGGCTGGCTTATCTGCCTTCATACGGGATGGTGCGGCTTCGCCTGACCGTACGGGGGGATGAAGAGGGCGCGGGCGGTGGGCTGCTGCAGGAGATGTTTGAGGTCCTTAAAAAATTGGTGGCCGAATGGTTGGTGACGGATGAGGACATCTCCATCCAGGAAGCCGTGGGGCGATTGTTGAAGGCCAGGGGACAAACCGTAGGGAGCGCCGAAAGTTGTACCGGTGGCAATATTGCGCATCTCATCACCTCTATTCCGGGGTCCAGCCAATATTTCAAGGGCAGCGTGGTCAGTTATGCCAATGAAGTCAAGACCGGTTTACTGCATGTCGATCCGGCGATCCTGGCTTCCGGCGGGGCGGTCTCCCAGCCGACGGTCGAGGCGATGGTCCGGGGGGCGTTGGTGGCGCTGAAAACCGACTATGTCGTCGCCACCTCGGGGATCATGGGACCGGAGGGTGGAAGCCCCGAAAAACCCGTTGGGACCGTCTGGGTAGCCGTTGGAAATCGTCAAAGAATATCGGCGCAAAAATTTAGTTTTCGATTCGACCGGCAACGAAACATTGAATTGGCGTCTGCCATGGCGCTGAATGAGTTGAGGAAATTTATCCTGTCGGCCGGGTAGGTCGCACAGTTCTGCCAATACATTGAAAATAACTACCTTTACAAAAATCTAACCATTCGTTATGCCGCTCGTCGACCTGGTAATGCCAAAAATGGGTGAAAGTATTATGGAAGCCACCATCCTAAAGTGGCTCAAGCAGCCCGGCGATACCGTCCGGCAGGATGAAAGCGTCCTCGAGATTGCCACCGATAAGGTCGATTCGGAGGTGCCTTCAGTGACCGCGGGTACGGTGGAAGAGATCCTCTTCAAGGTCAATGACGTCGTACCGATCGGCTCGGTCATCGCCCGCATCCGCACGAATGGCGCGGCGGCGCAACCTTCTGCTGCGGCCGGTATGACCGCTTCGTCCGCATCAGGTGGCAGAACCGCAACGCCGGGGTCGCCCGCCGTCCCGATGACGTCCCCCGCACCGGCCGCCCAGGCCGGCTTCGCGCAAGGTGCACCGGTCTCCCGACCGGTCGCATCCGGAAATGGCGCCGGCAGCCGCTTCTATTCACCGCTGGTATTAAACATCGCCGCCAGCGAAGGGTTACCCCTCAGCGAACTGGAATCCATATCGGGCACCGGTACCGAAGGACGGGTTACAAAAAAGGACATCCTGCAATATATTGCCGACCGCAAGAGTGGCGTCCAACCCGCGGCGGGCCCGTCCTATCTTACCGCGACGCCTTCGCAGCCGGCCGGCCGGCCTTCCCTCCCCCCGCTCCCGGTGGAAAGCGCCCCCGCTCCGATAACCTATAGCACCGGAAATGTCGAAATCATCGAAATGGACCGGATGCGCCGTCTGATCGCCGACCATATGGTTCGTAGCAAGCACACCAGTCCGCATGTCACCAGCTTCTCGGAGGCGGACGTAACCCACCTGGTACACTGGCGGGAAAAAGTTAAAAAGGACTTTGAAAAACGCGAGAATACCAAGCTCACCTTTACACCGCTCTTTATCGAGGCGGTAGTCCGGTGCATCAAAAAGTACCCCCTGATCAACAGTTCTCTCGATGGCGACAAGATCATTCTAAAAAAGGACATCAATATCGGGATGGCCACCGCCCTTCCCTCGGGTAACCTTATCGTCCCCGTTATCCGCAATGCGGACCAGCTCAATCTGACCGGGCTTGCACGCCAGGTCAATCTGCTTGCAGACAATGCGCGCCAGGGAAAGCTCCGGCCGGAAGACACTCAGGGTGGTACGTTCACCCTCACCAATGTAGGCACCTTCGGCAGCCTGATGGGCACACCCATCATCAATCAGCCGCAGGTCGCGATACTCGCGGTCGGTGCGATCAAGAAGCGGCCGGTCGTGCTCGAGACTGCTGAGGGTGATGCCATCGTCATCCGCCATATGATGTACCTCTCGCTTTCCTACGACCACCGGATCATAGACGGCAGCCTGGGGGCAACCTTCCTTTCTGCCATCGCCCGTGAGCTCGAGAACTTCCCGACCAACCGGGAATTTTAAGTTCGGCCCCCCGGGAAACCTGGCAAGGGTCTTGCATATTTGAATGGATCTTCGTATTTTAGGTATAGGCTAACCCCCTATACACCCATTAAAAGAAGATCCACATGAAGACGCTATCCGAGACCTGGTTTGCAGATGGCTATATCGATTTTGAACTGAAAAAATACACCCTTCTCGCGTATCTCCAGGAGATACACAAGTACTTCAGCGCAAACAAGCTCTATCCGCAGCTTGCCGACATCATCTTCCATTACAACAACCTGGCGGCGTTCCGGGAGAACAAGAAGTATCTGCAGGAGCAGTTCCCAAAAAAGTTAAGCGGCGTGCAGCTGGAAAAGCTCCAGATCCTCTTCGAGCAGATGGTCGAAGACGACGAGCTCATGCAGGAGTTGGAAGAGATCATCAACTATGCTACCGGCGAGATCCAGCGAACGATCACGAACGGGACAGAAATCTATGAGTTTGTGGAAGAAAAACTGGTTATCCACCCGGTCGGGCTTGTTCCCCTGGACAGCAACGAAGGTTATTTCTTTCTCAGTGAAGGCAACAACCACGATACCCGCGTGTATCAATACCGGTTGAGTTTTTTTGAGAAACACGATGAGAAGTATCGCAGTATTCGCACCGAATACATTGCCAGCTGGCACCGCAACCTCGTCAATACGTACGAGAATATCAAATCTGAACTCATCCGGCGCAAACAAGATATTCCCAATCCGGCGGTCTTCTCGATTGAGACGGAATTGAAATTCCCGGTAGACGAGACGCTGCTGCCGATTGCCAAGCGCAGCCTGGTCCGTTACATCAGCAGCAAGGCGGCTTAGCGTGCGTTCTTCACTTCCCCGTCCTGATCGATGGATAATTCGCCGGCGGCCGTGTTGACGGCGGCGGTGAATTGTGTATCGGTAGCCTTCAGCCTGATTCCGTTGCCTCCCACCAGATCCAGCTGCCGCAGGATATCGGCATAGTGTCCATGCTCCCGAAAATATTTTTGTTGTTTATAGTAGATCGTCCACAATATCTCTCTTGACCCTTCATCCGCCGGCTCGACTACCGTTACCGTATCTTTCCCACCGTTGTGTTTTGAGAACTGCAGGTACCCCCATTTTTCCGGCATATGCATATCGATATAGCCCTGCGGCGACCATACCCAATTATGTTCCGGCAGCCGGCGACCCGATGCGGCGTCCGTCCGCACCCGATAGGCTCCATCCTTCACGTCGCGGTCCCATTCCACGCGTGAGAAATTGATTCGCCACTGGGTACTATCTGTTACGGATCTATCGCCGTAAAAGCTGAGGGTCTTCAGGGGTATCGCCATTTCCACCGACCAGCCGTCGTCAACGTCACCCGGATGATTGAGCGTTCCCCTCGTCGCCACTGCGCTCTGAAGCCCCTGTGCGTCCCAACTCATCAGTGCCTTGCCGCCATTTCGGTAAGGTTTGTTCATAAAAAGATCCATCACCGTACCGAGTGAATTAATCTCCAGTTCAAAATACCGATGGGTGGTGTTGTCGGGGTTGATGAAGACCTCGAAATCGTTGTCGTCATAGATGATGGTATCGTGCTGACGAAGCGTTCCCCAGAGGTCGGGCTCCTGGAGTTCCGCGTAGATGTACAGGTTGGCGGTGTCCCAAAGCATTTTGACGCGTGTCCTGAGCGGTGGTTGCGGCCGAACCTCGCCTTCGATGTCGGCAAAGTCTTCCGTCCATGGGGCTTGCTGCCAGGCGGGATCGTCACCGGAACCATCGATGACGGGGCGCTGCGCGGCGTAGTAACACACGTAGTGGCGTTGGGCGGAAATTTGCAAACTCATCGCGGTCAAGACCACCAAACACCAAACTATCTTTCTTCCCATGATTTTTTTTTTGGCAAAGTTAGCCTTACCATTTGCAACACGATCGACCCCAAAATTATCGCCAGCCCGACATAAAATCCCTTGTTAAAATATTTATCCTCCCTGAACACCGCGAATGCCAGCAGAATGCCGTACACCGGCTCCAGGTTGTAGGTCAGGCTTACGGTAAACGCCGAAATCTTTTGCAAGGCGAGCAGCCCCAAATTGAATGCCAACACCGTACAGGCCCAACTCAACACCAACAGCCAGCCCAGGTCCGCCAGTCCGGGCAGCAACGACGGCGCGGGAAAGTACCACAGGTAGATCGGCATGAACAGCGTCAGCACGACGCAGCCGCCGCTCAGTTCGTATAGAGTCACGGTTTCCGCGGGCACCCGGCGTAGGACCCGCTTGTTGAGCACGGGAAAAAGGCTGGCCAGCAATGACGACACGAGGCCCAGCGCAATGCCGGTCTTATAATGCGGATCGACCTGGAAGATAAAAAAGATGCCCGCGATGACCAGGAGGCCCAGCAAGAGTTCCACGACGTCCATTTTGTGGCCCAGCACCAGGGGTTCGATGATCGCGGTAAAAAAACCGATGGCTGAGAAACAAAGCAACCCTACGCTTACGTTCGCGTATTTGATGCTGCCATAGAAGGCTACCCAATGCATGGCCGCGATCCCACCGATCCCGATGATACGCCAAAGGTCCCGCCGGTCGATCCGGATATCCTGGCGGCGAATGGCGGCCAACAGCCACAATGAAATTGCCGTGATAAATAACCGGTACCAAACCAACAAGCCTTCGTTGAGGGAGATCAGCTTACCGAGAATACCGGTAAGACCCGCGAGCAATACAGCAATGTGAAGTTGGATGAATGCTTTCCTCATTTGGATGCCGCTGAAGCTTCCCGGGAAAACTGGCTGATGGCGACCGTATCGTTCTTTACGCGGTTGCGATAGTTCTTGAACAGGGATTGCCAGCGCAGGTTGAGCACCCCCAGGATGCCCTCCTTGACAATACCCTTGTTCATTTTGGATACGCCGAATTTGCGGTCTTCAAAGATGATGGGGACCTCTTTGATCTTGAATCCTAACTTCCAGGCGGCAAACTTCATTTCGATCTGGAAGGCATAGCCGACAAACTGGATCTGATCGAGATTGATCGTCTCCAATACTTCCTTCCGATAGCAAACAAATCCTGCCGTCGGATCCTGGACCGGCATCCACGTGATCAGCCGGGTATAAATGGAGCCGCCCCGGGAAAGCAGGATCCGGTTCCGCGGCCAGTTAACATTCCCCCCGCCACGGACATACCGGGAGCCAACGGCAACGTCGCCGCCCTGGAATTTACAGGCTTCATAGAGGCGTTCAAGATCTTTGGGATTATGCGAAAAATCCGCGTCCATTTCAAAAATGAACTGGTAGTTGTTACGGACGGCCCATTTGAAGCCATGGATATAGGCGGTGCCGAGGCCCAGTTTGCCCTGGCGCTCTTCGAGATAGAGTTGTCCGGGGTATTTCCGTTGTAGTTCTTTTACTATAGCCGCCGTTCCGTCGGGGGAGCCGTCGTCGATCACCAGCACGTGGTAGCCTTGTCCCAGCAAAAAAATTGCCTCCAGGATACTGGCAATATTCTCCTTTTCATTGTACGTCGGTATGATGACGATTTTTTCCAAATGGCTTATATATGTGTCGGATCGCCGGGCCATCTATATGTACAAGTGACCCTAAGGTAGACCATGTAATGTACAAAAGTACAACTTTTGGCCAACCGTGAACTTCATTCATCCCTTTTTTAACATCGTCCTATTAAAAATTTCCGTGAGTTTTTGCTTTGTATGCAGCGGAAAATCACCTTTCATCATCCAATCATAGTATTGTGGCTCCGCCTTCAGTACTTCGGCTACGGATCGGCCCTTATACTTGCCGAAATTGAACACTTCGACGCCGTTTTCCAGCACAAAGCGCCTCGCGAAATCGACAATCGGCTCCTCACCGATATGCTTTAAAATGGTATCGATATTATTGCCCAGCTGGGGATATCGGACAACCTGCGCGACCAGGACATCCCAGGTGGCTGTCGCGTCTGCTTCCGCGCCGTGAGCGCCTTCCAGCTCTTTATTGCAGTAAAACCGATAGGCGGCACTGAGCGTACGTTGCTCCATCATATGAAAGATTTTCTGCACATCCAGCAGCTTTCGTCCTTTGCCTTCAAATTCCATCCCTATCCGCAGAAACTCTTCGGCGAGCATCGGGATGTCAAAGCGATTCGAGTTGTATCCGGCCAGATCGCAATGGTCGAGGAATTGTTTCAGTTCATTGGCCACCTGCCGGAAGGTGGGGGCATCTTTCAACATTTCGTTCGTGATGCCATGGATATCCGTAGATGCAGCCGAGATCGGAATTTCGGGATTGATCAGTTTGCGTTTTATCTGTCGGGTTCCATCGGGAAGTATTTTTATGATGGCGATTTCAACGATACGGTCGGACCCAAGATTGACCCCAGTCGTCTCCAGGTCAATGATCGCTAAGGGGCGTGTAAGTTGTAACATGCTGCAGATATTAAAAAAACTCCTACTGTGTGATGTGGCTGGTAAGCGCCTGGATGTCCAAACCATCATAATTACCCGAACTCATCAGGAGCAAATTAGCATTTTTGTAAGATTGTTTTGTCAGCCATCCGGCTAATTCTTCCTTTTTGTGCATGACCGCGAGACCGGTTTTGCCGAAGCCAGCCACGATCTTTTCCGGCGAAAGCGGTGGAAGGCGCTTCAGCTCGAGCGCGTGCGGGGAATAGAATACAGCGGCAGCATCCGCATCGTCCAAACTTCCCTGATATTCCGTGAGAAATTGTTCATTTAGACTGCTATACGTATGCAATTCCAGTACGGCGATCAACCGCCTCTCGGGAAATTGAGCCTTCACCGCCCGGATGGTCGCCTTTACTTTAGAGGGCGCGTGTGCAAAGTCGCGATATATGTTTACCGCCGGCGCGCTCGCCAGCAGCTCCAGCCGTTTTGCCGCCCCGGTGAAATTCGCCATGCCCTGCAGAAATCCGGCTGCATCCATCCCCAATTCCTGGCTGACAAGCCATGCCGCATGCAGGTTCAGGAGGTTATGTTCGCCGAAAACTTTTAGCGTTCCCGTTTGGTTGCCCAGCGTAACAAGGGTTATGCCGTTTTCTATCCGATGGGCCGGGATTCCGTAGCCGATGCGCCGGATCGGTGCCGGATGCTCTCCGACCAGCCGCGTCAGGACCGGGTCGGCTTGGTTGTAGATCAGTACACCGCCGGGCTCGATAAGGCTCAGGAAGATCCTGAACTGCTCGAGGTAGATCTCGAACGTGGGGAAAACATTGATATGGTCCCAGGCGATCCCGGTCAGTACGGCGATATGCGGGAACAGGAAGTGGAATTTCGGCCTTTTTTCCAGTGCGCTGGCGGGGTATTCGTCGCCCTCGCAAACGATCACCGGAGCATGGGTAATATTGACCGATTGGGGAAAGCCTTCCAGCCGGGCGCCCACCAGATAGTCAAAGTCCTTACCGGCCGACCGTAAGGCGGTCATGATCATGGAGGTCGTCGTTGTCTTCCCATGGCTGCCGCCGACAACGACACGCACCTTATCCCGGCTCTCCTGGTAGATATATTCGGGAAAGGAATAAATGGGAAGGCTTAGTTCCTCGGCCTGTTGGAGTTCAGGATTGTCCGCCTTCGCGTGCATGCCCAAAATGACCGCATCGAGGTCCGTTTTGAGCCGGTCCGGATGCCAACCGAGTTCCGGCGGCAACAGACCTTCTTTTTCCAGGTTGCTTTTGGCCGGCTCGAAGATTTCGTCGTCGCTTCCCGTTACCGTATACCCTTTCCGGTGCAAGGCGATGGCAAGCTGGTGCATGACGCTGCCACCGATGGCGATAAAATGTACCTTCATGTTGTTACAGTCTTGTTATATTCGACCGGGCTGGTCCTCCAAAAGGTATTCAATATCAGTTAATTGAACAAAACTTTGCGCCGGGGCCCGCCGGGGGCTTGCAAAATCCGTTTTTTTGCCTTTTCTTTGTGTCAGTTCCGCTAAATCTTTCTCTATCCTTTCGAAAGTCCCCCTAATAGACAGCAAAAATCTGGCAGCAATAGCTCCTGAACACGTCGGTTAGATCCGTCCCCTCCTTTGAATCACCTGGTGTCCATTCCTTTTTAACCAGGCAATTTATCGATTCATCTTAAATACCACAAAAAATGAGAAAGACTATTGTCATCTTAGTTATCGCTGTAGCCGCTGCTGCCGCTTTTGCATCCTGCACTTCCGAACGTGGCGGTTGCAAAATGAGCCAGGGCTTTGTAGGATATGGCAGCGCCCGCTAAACGCCCTTTTGCCGGATAAAATTTTTACAGAGGTTATCGTCAGATAGCCTTTTTTTATTTCATGCGCTTAACCTTTTTGTCTGTTTGCTGTTATAACGGCTTATAACTTCATTGAAACCATGAATTGGATACCCTTACGCGACGAAAGTCAACTCCGGCAAATTTGCGAGCGGTCTTCCGGCCGGCCCCAGGTTATTTTCAAGCATAGTACCCGATGCTCGACCAGTGCGCTGGTGAAAAAGCGGTTGGAGCGCGCGGACCAACCGGAAAGGATCGACTTCTATTATCTCGACTTGCTCAGTAACCGGCCGATCTCCAATAGCATATCCCAAACGTTCAGGGTCCGGCACGAGTCGCCGCAGGTGTTGTTGATTGTTAATGGTGAATGTGTATATGACGAGAGCCATCTCGGAATCACCATGGATGAGATCCTGGAACGAAGCGACATCCGCGCGTGAGGATTTCTGCGGGCACAACCACAAAGGACTCCTGAAAATAACCCCGGAGGGCAGCCGAAATGAGCGGGTTTAATACGGTTTTTGACCTACAACATTTCCGGCGGCAGCGTAGCGGCACACCAGGTAATCGTTCTGCCCATTGCTCGCGAGTGCACATCCGACTGTCTGCGTATTCCTCCATACCATCTGCGTATAGTGCCCGACAACGGATGAACGACTGGCGCGACAATCCGGAAAGACGCCTTCGCGAAAGAATTTTTTTTCTGCTCCCCACGCTCCCACCATGTCGCCAAGAGAAAAAGCGTTGGCCGTACCCCACCACAAATTTTCCCCTTCCCGGCCGACGATCGTCTGATCGTGCTGTCCTTTGTCGGATCCGGCTAAATGTTTTGCCCATGCCAATGCATCGGATGCCAATGCCGGCGACCATTGCAAGGGCGGAAGTTGGAGAGCGGAACGATACTCGTTGTGCAGTTCAAGGATCGAGCGGATAAATGCGGTGTCTTTATCGATTGTCCTCCCATCCTGGCAATAGCCCGATATGGTAAGTCCGGTGATCAAAAAGAGGAGTAGAGTCTTGTTTCGCATGGAGTGTCGCATGTTGCTAAAAATTCGAACGAAGCATTCAAAAAAATATTGCAGGGAACCTGAAATTCATCTTGCGCCGCCTGCCCGCGTTCAACTGGTCCCTCGATCGCGACTACCGTTTGTGACTAACCTTTTTTGAAAATATTTTCCCAAAGTGTTTTGAATATTCGTATATTTTGTACGATATTTATTCCAACGATTGAGCAAGCCCGAATCTTGTCCTTCTCGCCTTCTACTATTTTCTTATCCGTCCCGTAAAGCACTACCTATCCGCTCTTGACTACATCCGGCAAATTTCAACCAAGCAACAATCCTATTTTTCCTATTTTACCTTGACTTTAATTGCGCCATAAATACTGAACTATGTCTAAAAAACAAGTGACGCTGGAGTGTGTCTGCGCCTTGCTGATACTGCTATTCCTGTACGCGAGCATAAGTAAATTCCTGGATTTCAAAACCTTCGTCGGCCAGATGAATAATCAACCCCTGCCAAATTCCTGGACCCCCTTCCTCGTGTGGTCGATCCCGTTATTGGAGATTTCGATTTCTGCCGCTTTGCTTTTCGAGTATACAAGACTGATAGGGCTATACGCTTCGCTGGTCCTGATGGTGGCCTTTACCGTCTACACCGGACTGGTTCTTTTCCACTTTTTCGCCTACGTGCCCTGTTCGTGCGGCGGGGTGATCAGCAAACTGACGTGGCCCGAACATTTTGTTTTGAATATAACCTATGTCTCCCTATCCATATTAGGCATTATCCTACAGCGCCGGAAGTACTTCAAAACCATAATTTTCCTTAACATCAAACACAATCTTGTATGAAAAAGATCAAAATGACCTTTATGACCCTCGCAATTCTCCTCAGTGTCGGCGGCGCGATCGCCAGCCGGCCGAAAGCATTGCAAAGTGGACTTTATTATTATAACGGTACAGGCTACATGCCTGCCGGAACGTTGGGAGTAACATACGTGTGTGAGTCGTCTCCAAACGTCTGTACTTACACTAAAAGCGGCAACAACTATATTCCCTACCAGACAATGTCCACCTATACTCCGATCGGAGCTACAACCACCCCCACTAAACCGGAGCCGAAGAAAGGAAAATGATTTTCTTCGTAGCTTTAACGTCTTAATCCCCCGGAGTATCGCGACCTACCGGGGGTTTTGTTGTATATGAGATAATTGGATGACATCCGGCGGGATGGGCATTGTATACAAATCACTGTTGGGCGATAGCATATATCTCTGACCGCCAATGTTTCGGTATAAGATGATGCCCCATCCCTCTTGATTTAATCGCCGCAAATCCGACCACCGAAGGCCCCTAAATGCCAGTTCTTTTCGGCGCTCCGCCAGAATTGCATCCAGCGCTTGCGGCGCGCTGGTAATAGTTGAATCCGGCGAGAAAGTCCCGGTCTTCCAGCGATGACTCAAAAGTGTATCCAGGTCATTCAGCGCAGGTGTCAATAGCCCTGCCCTTGCACTACACTCCGCACGAACCAGGTATAATTCGTCTGTAGCCAGGCCGGTAAATGGAAATATGCTCCCGGCATAGCTACCTTTAAGAATGAAAGTGTCCGCCGACTCCTGAAAATAATAGATTGATGGCCGTAAGTCACTGGGAGCATAAGACGCAATCAGGTTCGTATCTATTATGCAGCCGCCGCAAATGAGCCCTTCCAGTGTGTTGCCGTTTCCGGGCTGTGGAAAATTGCTTTGATAAAGGATCTCGATCATGTTATTGTGTATGGGAATCGGATCGGTTAGTTTGAGGGAATTATAATCAAGCAAATAGGGATAGTTTCGAAGGACACTATCTGCAAATTTCCACGCGTCCGTGTAGTCTTTAACGCTGAGATAGATTCGCGCCAATAGAGCTTGGACCGCCGGCTTGCTTGGTCTGTTGAGATTGTTCACCTGTATCGCCGCGGGCAAAAGCTTCTCTGCCTCATTTAAATCGCTGAAAATTTGTGCATAGCTCGCTATCAACGTTGCACGCGTGGTTTTGGCATTGATATCAGGATTTAGCCGAATTGGGATACCCAAATCTGTTGCCGCTGTTGCGCTATCGTAAGGCTTAGCAAATATCTGCGTAATATTATAGAACGCAAAGGCGCGACTAAACAGCGCCCAACCTTTTAGCATGTTCCATCCCGCCTGGTTAGTCGAGTCCGGTTGGATATTGGCTAAACCTTCCAAAACGGTATTCGCATAAAACACCTGCTGATACGGAATATCCCAGTCAGAAACCAGCCCCTGCCCTTGATAGAGGTCCGGTGCCCATACATATGCGTTGTACTCTTTCGTATCCAGTGATAGCCAGGTAGGATATAGCAGGTAATAGTTATCTGCCGAGATCTCACCCAGCGCCGGTGAGATATTCATCACTTGCTGGTTGTCGAGTAGCTCCTGAAAGACGGTCAAGGAATTGGGTATAAGCAGATTGCTGCTGGGGCTTTGTCCGAGGAATGCTTTGCGGCATCCCAGGCTCATCGAAGCAATAAATATTATAAAGGAAAGCGTCCGTTGGATAAAGGAAAACTGTTTCATGTCTATCCATTTTTAAAAACTGGCCTTAATTCCCAAGGCTAGTGTCCTCGGGTTGGGAATCGAGTTGACGAAATCCGGGTCGACCCCTGCGTGATTGGCCTTCCAAATAATTCCCAGGTTGTTACCGTAAAGATAGATGCGAAGGTTTTCCATAGGCAATTTTGGGTGTCCGATCCGACTGATATCATATGTAAATTGAACATCCTGCAATCGAATTAAGTCACCATTTTCGACAAGAGGTTCCGAATATTGATAAAAATTGTCGCGAGGTTGGTCGGTCGAGAAATTTGGGGTTGGCAGCGAAGGCACATTTGTACGCAATTCATCCCCCGGATTCTGCCAACGCCGGTCGTAGTCAGGATGGCCAGGTGAAGTGCCATCGAATAAATTCGTATAGCTAATAGAAGTCCGTCGAAAGACAAATCCTAACCTATAAGCAATGTTCCACGATAGGCCCCACTTCCGCCAGAAAACATTATTTCGCCAATTTCCAAAAATGGTGGGGTTGGCCGAGCCCTTGTAAACCAAATTGGACAGATCCGGTGAACTAAGAACAGCATTATAATTTTCCGTCACTTGCCCAGGCATTTGTCCATTACCGTTGAGATATCCCTTTGGATTGCCGGTTGAATCATTCAGTCCTTCCCAACGGAGCGCATAAACGGAATAAAGTGGATGGCCTACCAACGGATTTAATGTCCCCACACTTAAATAATCAGCTACGGCAGCCTGAATTTGATTATATCTTGTTACTTTGTCCCGAACATAGCTAAACAGCAAAATGCTGCTCCATCGGAAGGCGCCAAACCTATTGTTTGCGTGGAACGACAAATCCAACCCTCGGTCCCTGATATTGGCCGTATTGCCAGTAAAGCTTGTTACGCCTGTCGTCGGATCGACCGGACTTTGCCCGATCAAATCGAGTCCTATTTTGGTGTAATACTCTAATGTTCCGCCAAACTGATCATCCTGGGTGGCAAAGTCTACTCCAAAGTTTAAAACATGGATCTTTTCCCACCGCAAGTCTGCATTCGGCGGGTTAATGATACTGGCATTTATTGCACCAAAGCCATTGGGTGCCGGATTTACGTTTGCAGTTGTATAAGCCGAAACCGACCGGTTCACATTTCCGTTGTATCCATCCGTAATCCGCAACTTCAGAAAAGGCAACCATTTTGACTTATAGAATTGCTCCTTTGATATTTGCCAAGAGAGGCCAGCTGCACCAAGCGGTACCCCCTTCTGGTTTTCATTCACTCCAAAAAGGTTCGATTCGTCCCGCCGTATTGTGGCCGATAACATATATCGCCCCAAATAGGTATATATTGCGGACGCGTAGTAGGATAGATAACGTTCGGAGGTTGCCATCCTCTGGTCGATGTATGGAATCTTTGCCAGGGAACCGCTTGAATATTGATTGTAAAAATTAACATAGTCGACCGCTACTCCCGTCTCCTGGCTCGGATCGTATCCGAACAATTGGACCGTAGCATTCTCGCCGGCAATATCACGAACTTCAGCACCACCGATTGCCTTCAGCGAACCATTCCGGGACAGAGTGTCAGTATAGTCGATTTGCAGACGAACATTATTGGCCGTATAGGATGCTGTATTTTCAATAAGGATGCCGCCCAGTGGCACTGCGTAGCTAAGCGTCCCACTGTTCGCTTGGGTAAATTCGTTGATCAGATTGCGGGTATAATACATCCGCTCGCTGAAATAATTCGGATTGTCCGAAGAACCGCGACCGTATTGATAGTACGCCCGGATATCCAATCCCTTCCATACGTTATAGCGTACCCCAAAATTGATTCGATAATCCGTCAAGCGGGTGGAGTTATCAGCATTATTCAACTCTTGTAAAGGCCGGTAATGCCAATCCAGCAAAAGGCCTCCGCCAGCCGTGTCGATATACGGTTCATTTAGACCATAAGCTACCGCCAACGGATTTCCGTGGTTGTCCGCCACCTGCGCGTAAGGGTAAGTAACGCCAGTTATGCCGGCGTTATCATTCACCGTCGTGCTTGCCGTAAACGCCAGATCGGTATTCAACTCCAGCTTCCCATTCAAGAGAAAGTACGTATTGTTCCCATTTATCGTCACCCGGTTGTATTCGTTGCGGTCCAGGTTACTGAGAATGCGGTCATAACCCGCGGACAGATAATATAAGCTCTGCTCGCTCCCGCCGCTGAGGTTGAGCGATACCTGGCTGTTGAGGCTCGGTCGATAGAAGTACTTGTTTAACCCCGGTCTGTAATCCTGAAAACGCAGCGCGTTGATCTGTGCTGCGGCCTGGCTTGCGGGGATCAGCCCTTGAACCGAATCATAAAGAAGGTTCACCGCCGGAGCCAGGGCGCCGTGGAGGGTCCCATAATAGGTATTGTCATAATATCCCTGATTAAAAAGGTATCGCTCCACATCCACATAATCGCTACTCGACAGGATCGGCAGATAGTACAGGTTCGGCTTTGCGCCGACGGTTTGGCTGGTGTTGAAGACCAGCCTGGGCTTCTGGTTCAGGCGGCCCTTTTTGGTCGTGATCACGATCACGCCATTGCCGGAGAGGGCGCCCCAAATCGAGGCGGACGAGGCATCTTTGAGGATCGTAATATTGTCGACATCGTCGGGGTTGATATTGTTGATGTCCCCGCTGTAGGGGAAATTGTCGACGACAAGGAGGGGGTTGGGATTGCTGAAGATCGTGCTTCGGCCGCGGATGGTGATCGTCGACTCGTTGGTGCCCGACACGAGGTTCGTGTTGAAAAGGACACCGCTGCTGATCCCATCGAGACGGTCGAGGATATTGGGGCTTACGCGGCGGTTGAGGAGCTCATTGTCGATCGCGTCGAAGGAGCCGGTGACGTTCTTCCGATGGACATCCTGGAAGCCGGTGTACAAAACGACGACATCGCTCAGCTCATTGATCTTATCCTTTAACTGGACGACCAGATCCTTGCGATCCTTCGGCCGGATCTCCTGGGTCTCATAGTTCACGCTGGTGATGACCAGCACCGGCTCGGCTTCGTGGGTCGCGATCCGGAACTCGCCATTGTCGTTTGTCGCCACCGTCGATGTCACCTCGCCTTTCACCTGTACCGTTATCCGCGGCAGAGGCTCGTTATTCTGGTTGAAGACGCGACCGCGTATCACCGATCCGTTGTCTCCCGCCTCCAGCGGTATGATCGTCACCGCCCCCTCCACCAACTTATAGGTAAACGGCTGACCCTTAAAGCAAAGGTCGAGCACTTGTTTTAACGTGGCATCTCTGACTGAAAAACTTACGGGATGCCCCAACTGCACCAGGTTGGTCATCCCCACATAGAGAACACCCGCCTGCGCCTGCAGGTCATCCATGACCTTTGAAAAAGGGGCATTTGTTTCGGTTAATGTAATCCGTGAGGGCGACTGACAAATGGCGTACCGGCTCTGGATCAGACAAACGAATAGGAGGACGACAGCCGGCTTGAATAAGGCCATTCAGCGAGTTTTGATACAATAAAGTTACAGCCTACAAATCATGAGTAAATATAAAATAAATACTTATTTATCTACCCATGACTGCGGCTGTAACTGCTTGGACTCGGTTCAATGGCTATGGACAGTAATATGGTTCAGACCGGTGATGCTATGATGCTGATGATGCTATTATGGTTTTCCCTTCGTGTCTAAAATTTATTTTCTCGCCGGAAACGCTACCTTCCAGTTGCTTCAATACGATATCCAGACCTTTGTTCAGATCGAGGTTTCCGTTGATCGGCGGATTACCCACATTCGGTTGATACTGAACAGTAACGTCGTACACTCGTTCGAGCTCGCGCATAACCTCTCGCAGCTCTTTTCTCTTAAACATATAGATCCCATGCTGCCAGGCCCGCACAACCTTCGGATCCACTCCGGAGTTACGCATCGTCGCTGCGCCAACTCCCTGTGACGCATGAATTACCGCAACCTCGTCTCCCGGCATCAACTGCAGTTCCTTCTGACCAATCACGATCTTCAATGCTCCATCAACCAGGGTCGTGCGGCTTGCCGGCTCGTCATCATAAGCCATAATGGCAAAATAAGTACCCAAAACATCCACTTCCGCATCCCCGATCAGCACCTTGAACGGGTGTTGGGAACTCCCGGTCACATCAAAGAACGCCTCCCCCGATAGCTCCACCACCCGCTCCGAACCCGTAAAATGCGGCGGATACTTCAGGACCGATCCCGCATTCAGCCATACCTTGCTGCCATCCTCCAACACAATTTCCTTCTGCGCTGCACCCCGCGCGTTAGAAATGACCATCGCCAGCAATTTCTCCCGGTCCTTTATGTCCGACGGCTTCCGGCCGCCCTGATGAACATACAGATACGTGCCTGCTAAAAGAACGGCGACTACCGCAGCGGCTTTCATCCAGGATTTCCAGGGGACCATTGGTCTGCGATCATCCATCACCGTTGGCATCGGGACTTCCTGCAAATCGACACCCGCATCTAATTTCCCTTCCAATTGCGACATCCACTCAGCGGATGGTCCGATGGGAAATACCCACTTCCCATAGCTGGTCTCATATGCTGCCATAATGGTTAACAACTCC
>DATJWK010000100.1:0-7958 GCA_035501395.1 Puia sp. | reverse complement strand
TATCTCCAAGACGTCCTTTCCTGCTCCAAGTTCCTTAATGGCTTTGATGATCTGTGTTTCGGTGAACCTGCTTTTTTTCATACATTTTGACTGTTTAAAGTTAACTCAAAGTCGTCCTTTAAACCGTCTTATTTTTGGGGCGGGCTACAGGGTCAAATTTTAGTAAAGCAATGATAGCTACCGCGACGGTCAGATCGTCGCCAATGGAATCCAGCACGGCCACGGCCTTGCTAATCACTCGATACCGCCGTGCTAAAAAGCCGTCTAGCGCATCGGTCAGGAAACTTAGCAGTAAAAGCCAACGAAAGACATGCCAATGATGCTGCACGATCAATACGATCAATGCGAAAATCGCTATAACCCGGTAGACCGTTATCCCGTTGACAAGATAGTAAGCCCGTTTCGACATCGTTCTCCCATTTCTCAAATTTAAGCCTTCCCGGGTGCATGCGCTTATTTCGTGTATTGCCCGACATTTTTGACATTAATCAGCATACCTCTTGACCCGAATCATCTTTAGCAAAAATTGGCTAAGCGACCTTTAATCAAATTACCTTTTTATGGAAAAGATTCTCCTGGCCATTGACAGCCAGAACCTGGACGAAAATGCAGTCGACTTTGCCTGCTATCTGGCCAGTCTTACCGGATCTAAACTAACAGCCATCTTCCTGGACAACCTGGTTTCCGAGGAAGAAGTGACTGTCAATATCCAGTATGTGGAGTCGACGATCATCCGTGAAGGAGTAGACGACCGGGCGAGGGCAGTAACCAGGGATCAAAATGTCAGTCTTTTTCAGCAACTGGCAGAAGAAGCCGGCATAGACGCGGACATCTATCGAAATACAGGCGTTCCGGCGTTTGACATCATGACCGAAAGCAAATTTGCGGACATACTGATCCTGGATGCGAACTCTTTCTCCGGCGCCTACGAAGGCCCTCCCACCAGATTCGTAAAGGATATATTGCAGGACGCAGGTTGCCCCGTGGTCATCGCGCCGGAAACTTTCGAAGAAATCGACAACGTGGTATTTTGCTATGATGGCGGCAAATCCTCGCTCTTTGCCATGAAGCAATTTTCCTATTTATTCCCGGAGCTGAAGTTGAAAAAGGCCCAGGTTATCAACCTGAAGGGTGAAGCGATTACCAGCGAAGAGGTATCAGGCGTTAGCGAATGGCTGAAGATTCATTTCAGCGACGTGGAATGGCTGTTGCCGGAAGAAGAAGCAACCCTGGCCCTATTCAATTACCTACAGCAAAAGAAAAACGACTTCCTGGTGATGGGCGCCTACGGCAGGGGGTTACTTGCTTCGTTTTTCGAAAACGAGCCGGAGGGCGGTACGGCCAGAACTACCAGCCTACCCATCTTCGTGGCCCATTACTAATCCTTTCAACTTATCCAAATGGAACCGACTGTCACTGCACAACTCACACGTCAAACCGAAACTGAAAAAAACATTTTCGCAAGACGTGCCGTCAGGACTTACAAGGCCGATCCCGTCGAGCGGGCCCTGATCGAGCGCGTACTGGATGCAGGCCGTATGGCGCCCTCTGCCATGAACCGGCAGCCATGGCACTTTTATATCCTGACCGACAGGGAAACCATCCAGTTGTTCTCCCGGCAAATCGGAGCAAAGGTCTTCAAGGAAACCCTGCATTCCGGAGCAGCTGGTCTCGCCAAAGGAGCTAAAGAGATCGCCGGGCTTTTGCACCTTTCCCACGGTCTCGATCTCCACGCCTTTCAAGACCCGGTGTTCCATGGCGCACCCGTCGTCATATTCATCACCGCTCCCCGGGACAACGAATGGGCCCCGCTTGATATCGGCATGTGCGCCCAGAACATTATGCTGTCTGCCCAATCCCTCGGCCTCAGTAGCTGCCCCGTCGGCTTTGGAAAATACGTGGAGAACACCCCTGCATATGACAGGCTGATGATTCCCCCCTCGGAGCAGGTACAGCTTTCGATCATCCTCGGCTATTCAGATGAAACTCCCGAACCACACCCACGACGCCAGGATAATATATCATTCATCGATTAATAACACCATATGGAAAAGATATTCGACAATAAAGTTGCACTCGTCACTGGCGGCAGTTTCGGTATCGGACAGGCGACGGCCATCGCCTTCGCCAAAAGAGGCGCCCGGGTCGTCATTGCTGACTGTATCGAGGATAAAGAGCAAACCACTCTTCATCAGATCGAAGCATCAGGGTCAAAAGGGCTCTTCGTTCCCTGTGATGTGGCCAAACCCGCCGATATAACAGCGATGATAGATCAGACATTTTCCACGTTCGGCAGGTTGGACTTCGCCTTCAATAATGCCGGCATTGAAGGGATATCCGCGCCAACACAGGATTGCACGCTCGAGAACTGGGAAAGGACCCTTGCCGTTAACCTCACCGGCATCTGGCTCTGCATGCGCCACGAACTGCCCCACATGTTGCGACAGGGAAAGGGAGCCATCGTCAACTGCGCATCAGTAGCGGGCCTGGTGGGATTCGCCGGACTGCCCGCTTACGTGGCCAGTAAGCACGGCGTGGTGGGGCTTACAAAGACCGCCGCCCTGGAGAACGCCAAACAGGGCATCCGTATCAATGCGGTATGCCCCGGTGTTATCAGAACCGCCATGATCGACCGCATCACTGGTAAAGACAAGGTGGTAGAACAACAATTTACCAATATGGAGCCCGTAGGCCGCTTTGGCGAGCCCGCCGAAGTGGCAGAGGCGGTCGTCTGGCTATGTTCGGATGCCGCGTCCTTCGTTACAGGCCATGCCATGGCCGTCGACGGTGGCTGGATTGCGATGTAAAAAGTAATACTGATTCAATATGAGACCCTTACTTAAGATACCCTGCCTTTTCAGCTGTCTGTCCTTTCTTATTGCAAAGGCCCAGACGGAATGGCCGCAAACCCTAACTACCCCTGCCGGTGGGCCGCAAAATAGGTTTTCCCCGAACCTCGCAAACCGGTTACAATAATGAGCATTGAAGTTCAGTTTAATTTTAAAACATTCAGGCACGCACAGTTTTGCCGATCCAACGATCCAGGTAAGGTAGTCCATTCACCGCCTGCGTGATCACACTTTTAGGCGTCTTCATTTTTTGTAATTTGGTCCGGACAAGATGTTCCATTTCGTCGAAGGTCGTATCCGGCTTGGTAAATGCGCCATCCTGATAACAATACCTGCAATACTTGCAACTTTTCGATCCTTCCTTTTCAGAACCGTACACTTTCGCACGGTCCAGTGGCATGCCACAGCTTTGACAAATAGTATAGGCTTCCATTTTTTTCGCTTTTATCATACCCCAAATGGATATGTCTGAGGTGTCTCGCGGCCATGAGGTTCCAGGTGCAGCGGGTGTAACGCTTTGGTCTCATTCAGGTAGACGAAAGCGTCGTACCGCATCGGCAGGACCGACGGCACGTAGTTGCCATACTGCTCATACGCCGCATTGTATACTACACCCACTGCCCGGTGACCGATATGATGCTCCATCAGCATGTCATTGGCCGCGAGAATATCCATGATCAGTAATTTGTCGCCCTTGCCGGCCTCATGCAGCAAGTATTCCCAGCTTCCCTTCTTTGCTTCGGGCAGTTGCATGTCCTGCATTCGGGCGCCCCATCCCCTGCCGGCTATGACGGAGCCCTTGTATGAGCCAAAGCCTACCAGCACCACCCCTTTTTCGTGATGCTGCAGCCGCGCCAGCTCCCCGATATTATACATTCCCTCGTCTGTCATATCCGTGGCCCGGGCATCACCTACATGGGTATTGTGCGCCCATACGATCGCCTTCGAATTCTCTCCATGAAAGGTCAGCAGACGCTTCAGGGTATTTGCCATATGGCGGTCCCGGATATTCCAGCTATGCGGCCCTCCGGCGATCATGGCCCGATAGTACTTTTCGGCGTTGACCGCCACCAGCGCATTTTGTTCGGCGCTGAACACATTCTCATGGTCCGTATTGTATGTCGGAAGCCGTTCCTGCACCTTCTTCAGCAGCTCTACTACTTCCGTCTGGCAAAGGTCTGGCACGAATTGCGCCGCCCTCGCATATTCGCCGCCCTCGTCCCGGTAAGGTTCGAAGCAGCGGAATGCTTCTTCGGCTACTTTCAGAGCGGCAGGATCCGTCTTCTTCAGATATTGCATGATGTTTTCCATGCTTTCCCAAAGGCTGTACACATCCAGGCCGTAGAAACCGGCCTTTTTATTGGCAGGCAAACCGGCATTGTGTTGTTGCAGCCAGTCGGCCAGCGCCACAATCTCCCAATTGGCCCACATCCAGGTTGGCCACCGGTTGAATCCTTGCAATACCTTGAACGCGCTCTTATTCTCCTGGTCATAGCCCTTGACAAACCGGTTCAAGCGGTAACATTCCGGCCAGTCCCCCTCAACCGCAATAAAATTGAATCCCTTTTCTTCGATCAGGTGTTTGGAAATATGTGCCCGCCACATATAATATTCGTGCGTCCCATGACTGGCTTCACCCAGCATGACGATCCGTGCATCTCCGATCCTGTCTAGCAACGGCCCCAGGTCGGCCTTACTCTTCAATGGATAGCTCCACTGCTTGATGGCGCTGATAGCTTCCACTTCATTGAACGGCGCCTCGGTGGTAAAATATCGTCTCATGATATTATCTTTTTCAGGTTTCCTTTTCCGGTGCAGGTATCTCCGACGGACCTGGATGAGGCTCTTCCGGTTCTACCTCAGGGCTGATCTCCGGATCGTGGTCCGGGATAAGCGGTTCCATGGGTGCATCCGGCTTCACCTCCGGCTCTGGACCGGGAACCGGCATCTCCGAAGGCTTGGCGGGGTTCTTTTTCTTACTCATGGTAGCGGGTTTGGGGCCGAATGGCCGTTACAACATCTCAGCAGGATTGGCGATCACTACCGGTTCTTTCTTTTCCGGCTTTTTGACGATGACGCATTCAGTCGTGATGAACATCCCGGAGACCGACGCCGCATATTCCAGTGCCAGCCGGCTCACCTTCACCGGGTCGATGATACCTGTTTCCAGCAATTTTTCGAATTGCTCCGTTTTGGCATTGAAGCCAAAATCTCCTTCCCCTGATTTCACTTTTTGGACGATCTCGGCGGGTTCCAATCCGGCATTGATGACGATCTGCTTCAGCGGTTCTTCCAAAGCCTTCTTTACAATGTCCACCCCTACCTTTTCATCCTCGGTAATATCGGTAAGCTTATCCAGGTCCGGAAGACATCGCAGGTAGGCCACCCCTCCGCCGGGAACGATCCCTTCTTCCATGGCCGCCCGGGTGGCATTCAGCGCGTCATCCACAATGTCCTTTTTCACGTTCATCTCAATTTCCGACGAGGCGCCGACATAGACTACCGCTACACCACCGGAGAGCTTCGCCAGCCGCTCCTGCAACTTTTCCTTGTCGTAGTCCGATTTGGTATCCTTCAGCTGTTCCCTGATCTGTGCGACGGCAGCCATTATCTTCTCCTTATCTCCCGCACCGCTGATGATCGTCGTCTTATCTTTTGTAATGATCAACTTTGCGCATCTGCCGAGCAGTGGGATGTCGGCATTCTCCAGTTTGATTCCCTTCTCTTCCATGATGACCGTTCCGCCTGTGAGCACGGCGATATCTTCCAGCATTTCCTTCCGCCGGTCGCCGTAACCTGGAGCTTTCACCGCCGCGATCTTCAACACTCCCCGCAATTTGTTGACCACCAGCACCGCTAAGGCCTCTCCCTCGACATCTTCCGCGATGATCAACAGCGGGGTGTTCGACTGGGATACCTTGTCCAGCAGGGGCAGCAGCTCTTTCATCCCCGAGATCTTCTTATCGCAGAGCAGGATATAAGGGTTTTCGTATATGGCGGTCATTTTGTCCCCATTGGTCACAAAATAGGGCGAGATATAGCCCCGGTCGAATTGCATGCCCTCCACCACTTCCACATAGGTCTCGAATCCCTTCGCTTCCTCGATGGTGATCACACCCTCCTTTCCCGCTTTTTTCATCGCCTCCGCAATCAGCTTCCCGATCTCCGGGTTGTTGCCGGCCGAGATGCTCGCCACCTGTTCGATCTTCTCGCTGTCGGTGCCGACGGAAATAGCCTGCGTCTTCAGCTTTTCACTCACCGCTTTCACTGCCTTGTCGATACCCTTCTTTATCTCCATCGGGTTGATGCCGGCCTCCACTCTCTTCAGGCCCAGATCGATCATCGACCTGGCCAGCAGTGTGGCAGTCGTCGTTCCATCGCCTGCGGCCTCCGAGATACGCACCGCCACGTCCCGCAGCATCTTTACCCCCATCTCCTCGACAGGGTCTTCCAGTTCGATCTGCTTGGCTACGGTAACCCCATCACAGGACATCTGGGGAGAACCATCCATTTTTTCGAATACTACATTCCGTCCCCGAGGGCCGAGCGTGATGATAACGGCCTTGGCCAGATGATCTACGCCTTCCCGCAGTTTCTTCCTGGCGTCGAGATCATAGTTGATTAGCTTTGCCATAATCGAAAATTTTAATACCAGCTTCTTTGGGAAGAGCAGGAGACACCCGGAGCTCATTGAGATAGTAGAGCACCTCATCATCCGTTACCTGGTGAAAATCGGTATAGAATTCCCCGACGCCATAGAACTCATCGGGAATAAGCACAGAAATAAACTCATCGGCAACCGACGACAATTTTTCGGCGGCGCTTCGGGAAGCGACCGGCACGGCAATGACAATACGCGCCGGCCCTTCTTTGCGGATCATGTTGATGGTGCTCAACAGTGTATTGCCCGTGGCCACCCCGTCATCGACGACGATTACAGTCTTGTCTTTCAGCGGCAGTGGCTCAGCCGTCCCCATGAATTTCAGTCGCATTTCCTTGAGTCTTTTCCGGATTTGTTCCGTCTCTGCCTTTATATAGGTCGCTGAGACGCCTATATGGGGCAGAAGAAAACTATCCGTCAGGCTAACGGCCCCGATAGCATATTCCCTGTTCTGCGGGTGACCTATTTTCTTGGTCATCAGCAGGTCGAGCGGTAAGCCTGTCCTTTTCGCGACCACATACCCTATCGGTATCCCTCCCCTGGGAACGGCGAGGATAACACCCTCCATGCGGGCGTATTTCTTTAATTTTTCAGCCAGTGCAAAACCGGCATCGATCCTGTCGGTAAACATATTTCATAAACATTTATTGATTTACAATCAATGACGAGTGCAAATGTTGAACAAACCAGGCGGTGGTTATTGCATCTATTTCCTCTGTTTTCCCCGGTTCGTCGAAGGTATGCGATGCTCCCTGGATCACTTCCAGCCGCCTGACACAGGAGAATTGTTCCAGCGCGTCCCTGTTCAGTTGCAGCACGAAGGAGTCCTGGTCCCCAACGAGCAGCAGCGTAGGCGCCTCTACCCGATTCAGCGAGTCCGCGAGATCGGGCCGGCCTCCCCTGGAGACGATGGCCCTGACGACATCCGGGAGCCTGGCCGCCGCGTTCAACGCCGCAGCAGCGCCCATACTGCTCCCATAGTAGCCAAGTTGATAATGGCCCAGGAGATCAAGGGATTTGAGCGATTTCGTAACAAGGACCAGCCGGTCAGTCAGCAAACCGACATCGTAACGTGCCCCGTACCGTTGACTTTCCTCAGAGGTCAGCAGATCAGGCAAAAGCGTACCGAATCCTTCTCTTTGCAGATGCTGGGCAACGATTTGGCTGCGCCGGCTATGACGGCTGCCGCCTGCCTGGGAGAAAATCAGGATAGCGGTAGCACCTTCCGGAATGGTAAGTTCGGCTCTCAGGTCTGCTCCTTCGCCAGCGATAGCAATTTCCTGATTATAATAAACAGACATTGGTTTTTGGCTAAAGGTAATATTGTCTTATTTCAGTAACCGTGACATATATTATCGGTCGGTATGACCTCCGTCATTGGGCTGGAGAATCGATGAGAATATCTTAATTTTTCAATCGCAGATAATTGGAATTTGGATCATGAAGTT
>DATJWK010000099.1:0-61505 GCA_035501395.1 Puia sp. | reverse complement strand
AAGGAGTATACGATGCTGTTGAGCGACTGGACGGATGAGCGGCCGGAGGAGGTGCAGCGGAGCCTTCACTTTGCCACCGACTGGTATGCGATCCGTAAACATAGCACGCAGGACTATGGTCAGGCCATCAGACAGGGTTATTTCCGCACTAAACTCGGCAACGAATGGAAACGGATCTTGCCGATGGATGTAAGCGATGTAGCGTATGACCGATTCCTGGTAAATGGCCGGAGGGAGGACAGGGTGGCGACCATACATGGGGGTGACACCGTTCGAGTGCGGATCATAAACGGGAGTAGCTCGACCTATTTCTGGCTCCGGTATGCCGGCGGCAAGATGCGGGTCATCGCCAGCGACGGCAAGGATGTCGACCCGGTGCCGGTCGACCGGATGATCGTGGGGGTTTCCGAAACCTATGACGTGCTGGTAACCGTTCCCGATTCCTCCAGTTATGAATTGCAGGCCACGGCGGAGGACCGGACAGGGCAGGTATCGGCCTGGCTGGGAGACGGTGCACGCCATACGCTGGAGAAACTTCCCCCACTGGACTATTTTGCAGGGATGAAGGCAATGAACGGGATGATGACGATGAATGGCCGCATGAATGACATGGGAATGGCTATGAGCGATCAAACCATGGACATGAATGCCGTGATGTACCGGGAACAGGGTGGAGTGACATTAAACTATGGCATGCTGCGCTCGCCCGTATCCACGCGCCTGCCGGATTCACCGGTGCAGGAATTGCATTTCAATCTGACGGGTAATATGAACCGGTACGTGTGGAGCATCGATAATAAGGTGGTTTCCGAGGCCGACCGCATCCCGATCCGCCATGGATCGAACGTCCGGATCATCCTGTACAATGGGACGATGATGCGGCATCCGATGCATCTGCACGGCCATTTTTTCCGGGTGTTGAATGGCCAGGGTGACAATGCCCCGTTAAAGGAGGTGGTGGATATCCTGCCGATGGAGACCGACACGCTTGAATTTGCAGCGACGGAGAGCGGTGACTGGTTCTTTCATTGCCACATCCTGTATCATATGATGAGCGGGATGGGGCGCATCTTCCATTATGAAGGCAGTCCGCCGGATTCCGTTCAAGGTCCGCCGGCGTTCACCCGGAATTTGCGGAAGATATATGCGGATGACCGGGAGATCCGGGGGATGGCGAGGGTGGGGTTGGAAAGTAATGGAAGCGACGGCGAAGTTACGCTGGCGCAGACCCGATACCGGCTCCAAACAGAATGGCGTCTGGGCACGGACCAGGAGAAAGGATATGAAAGTGAAAGTCATTTCGGTCGTTACCTCGGCGGCATGCAGTATTGGCTGCCCTATGTCGGGTGGGATTTTCGATACCGCCGGTCCGGCGTACGCGAAAAGAATTTATTCGGGCAAACCGATACGAAGGATCATCGGGATGTAGCTTGTGCAGGAGTACAGTATTTACTACCCATGTTACTCACGCTGGACGCCCGGGTGGATATGAAAGGAAATGTCCGGCTGCAACTCGGGCGGGAGGATATCGCGATGACCAGCCGGTTGCGGTTCAACTTTATGGCGAACACCGACCGGGAATATATGGCAGGTTTCCGCTATATCCTGAACAAATATATCGGGTTGTCGACACACTATGACAGTGATATGGGTTTTGGCGCGGGCGTGACGGTAAACTATTGACGGCACAGGGGGAGTTTCATTAGATTTGGGCCTCTAAAATTAGTTATACCATGAAATTGGCACTTTTCTCCTTCATCCTTCTTCTTACGGGTCTGGCTGCGGTTGCGCAGCGGATCGCTCCCGACACCGTCGGTTTGCCTGGTAGTCCGTTGGTCATCCAGCCGATCAATCATGCCAGTATGGTACTGACAGCCGCAGGCGGGACGATCTATATCGACCCCGTCGGCGGCGCGGCGAAGTATCAGGGTTTGGCCGCTCCGGATATTATCCTCGTGACGGATATTCATGGCGATCATTTTGATCCCGCTACCCTACAGGCGATCCGGAAACCCGCCACCGTGCTCGTGGCTCCAAAGGCGGTCGTCGACAAAATGGCCGATGCGGATAAGGCCGGTGTTGTCGTCCTCGGCAACGGGGACAGTAAGGACTTTTCCGGTATTGGAGTGGCTGCCATTCCCATGTACAATCTTCCGGCAAGCCCGACCGATCCGCGACATCCAAAAGGCCGCGGAAACGGCTACGTGCTAACCGTCGGCGGTAAAAAGATCTATATTTCCGGCGATACGCAGGGCATACCCGAAATGCGTGCCCTCACCGGCATCGATATTGCCTTTGTCTGCATGAATTTGCCCTATACCATGGATGTCAATGAGGCGGCAGATGCGGTGCTCGCCTTTAAACCTCGTATTGTCTACCCGTATCATTATCGCGGCCAGGGAGGCTTTAGCGATGTCTCCGTCTTCAAGGCCAAAGTAGAGGCCGGCAATAAGGGTATCGAGGTCCGCCTGCGAAATTGGTATGCGGGATAAGGGTAAATCCAGTCTCACACGTCTTATTGGGGAGCTGGTAAATGGAAGCAAACGATCTCATTTTCGTCGGATCCGATGTACAAGCTGACGAGCAGATATTTGAAAAACTGTTCGTGGACTGGTATGGTCCTTTGTATGCCTATGCATGTTCGGTGCTTCGGGATGAAGAGCTGGCAGCAGAAGCGGTTCAGGCGGTGTTTTGTCGTCTTTGGGAGAAAAAACGGGAGTTGAGAGTCCGGATATCGGTGAAGGCCTATCTATACGGGTGTATCTATCATGAATGCGTGAGCTGGTTGCGAGGGGAGAAGAGCCGCCGGGACTACCGGTCAGGGGTGTTGACGCGGCTAGGTAAGGATGCGGCCCGGTCCGCCGACCGGGCGTCCGATAAGGTGGAGACGGGGCAGTTGGAAGCGCGTTTTCAACGGGCGATGGACGAGCTGCCGGAGCAATGCAGGGCGATCTTCCAGCTCAGCCGGTTCAGCGAGCTCAAGTATCGCGAAATTGCGGAGCAGCTGGGGATCTCGGTGAAGACGGTGGAAGCCCAGATGGGGAAAGCGTTAAAGATACTGCGACGCAAGCTGGCAGACTTTTTAGCATAAATAGTGGAATCGACTATGGATGATCTGCTGATCAAATATTTGTTAGGGGAGACAACTCCGGAGGAATCCGCGGAGGTCAAGCGATGGCTGCAGGCGGACGCGGCCAGCCGGCAGCGATATGAGCAATACAAGGCCGTCTGGGAAATGGGGCGGCGGGCGGCGAGCAGGGAAACGGGTGATGCGGGTTCTGCTTATACCCGGGAGGCATGGGCGAAGCTAGAGGGCAGGTTGGGGAGAAGGGACGCCGCCGAAGTGCCGGAGGGGAAGAAAGAAAATACAGCGCCCGGCTGGCTTCGGCTTGCCGCGGTAATGATTGGACTGTTATTACTGGGGACAGGGGGATATCATTTATTGATGGATCGTCGGAAGGCCCCGCCCGCGGGCGTGGTCGCCGGGACCGCGAAACAACATGTGGCGGGGGGCACGGAAGTCCCACGGATGCTGAGGTCGGCGAGAATGAGACGCTATATCGACACACTGCCCGACGGAACGGTGGTCATGCTGAACCGGGGAGCGTCGCTGGAGTTGGTCGCTGATACCGCCGAGAATGGGTTGACGGTGCGGTTGCGGGGAGAAGGGTTTTTTCTGGTCGCGCATCATCCTTCCCGTCCATTTGTGGTGCAGGCCGGCTCGCAGCAGATCACCGTATTGGGTACCTCATTTGAACTCAACGAGCAGGGGGATTCGACGGAGCTGGTGGTGGAAACGGGTGCGGTGATGGTCGGAGGAAGCATTCCCGGCCGCGACAGCATGATCGTGCGTGCCGGCGAGCAATTGACCGTTACCGCCCGCGGCAGATGGAAAAAAGCACCAAACCGCGACAAACTGTATGGGTATTACCTGGGGCGCCCCCTGGTCTGTGACTATACGCCGTTGCGACGGCTGGTGGAGACGATGAACCGCGCGGATGATACGCCGATCGTGCTCGGGCGGCCCGAGCTGGGCAGCCTGCCGCTTACGACGGTGTTCCGGAAGGAATCGCCGGACCGAATCCTGGAGATCGTGGCCATGACATTCCATCTTTCGATCCTGCGACAAGGGTCGGAGATCGTTTTGCAATAAATAACCGATAAAATTTTAAAGCTATGAGACGAGTTACGCGCGGGCTTGGTGTAGCCATGCTGGTATTGTTGTGGGCCAACCGGCCGTTGACGCTGCATGCGCAAGGCGACAAGATATTGAACAAGAAGGTCATGCTGCATGCGGATCATGAACGGCTGGAGGATGTGCTGAATGATCTGGCCAAATCAGGGTATTTCACATTCAGCTATCAAAGCGACATCCTGAAAAAAGATCGCCTGGTCACGCTGACGATAAAAGAAAGCACGCTGCGCGAAGCGTTGGAGCTGATCCTTGGGAAAGCGTATGACTATCTCGAATCCGATGACTATGTCGTGATCCGGCGGCGGGACGCAGTGGCGATGAAGTTGAGGGATGGCGACGTGGTAGCGATGAAGGAGAAAGATGGGGACGTGGTAGCCATCAAGGAGAAAGATGGCTATGTGAAGCCGAAGATGGAAATGATGAAGAGAGCGCAGATGATGAAGAAAGCGTCAACGATGAAAAAGGCCACCCGCTACGTATCGGATTCGCTGAATACGCGCGATTCGCTGAATATGGCCGCAGTGCGGCAGACGGCCCGGAATATCATTGGCGATATGATCGCTGACGGGATCATCAGGGATAAAGGGGGGTTCACCTATTTTGCGCTTGACAACGGGCAGTTCGTTGTGGACGGCAGGCAAATGGCGGATTCCCTGCGAATAAGATATGCAAAAAAGTATGTCGGGCCGGACGGGAACGGATATTACTGCGGGTCGGTGTCCGGTGTGACCGGGCGGGGGTATTTCCTTGACAAGAAGGAAATCTTTGGGGAACCGAAAGAGTAAGGAGCGCATGCCGGAATAAGGGGATAGCCGGATCTTTGCAAGGGAGAAAAATAAGGATTTCTTAACGAAATCCTTTCTATCCTTGCATATGCTTTCGATCAGTACCAAACTGCTGCACCTGTTCCTATGTTCCTTTTTCTTTCTGCCGTTTCCCTCGATATCATTCGCGCAGGTCAGACATACCGTCAGCGGCACCGTGCGGGATCAGACTACCGGTGAAACGCTGATCGGCGCCAGCATCATTTTTGCCGGCCATCCGAATACCGCGGTTCTCAGCAATGCATATGGATTTTATTCGATCAATGCCGGCGCGGGACAATACTCCATGGTCGTCAGTTTTACCGGCTATCGCAGCGATACGGTGCGTGTTGTCCTTAACCGGGATACCATTGTCCAGGTCAACCTTTCGCCCGCGGCCCCGCAGCTGCAGGAGGTCGTGGTGACCGCCGACAAGAGCACGAGCAACGTGAGCAAGCCGTTGATGGGCGTGCAGAAGCTGTCGATCACGGAAATAAAAGATGTGCCGGTACTCTTCGGGGAAAAAGACATTTTAAAAACGATCCAGCTGCTACCGGGGGTTCAGTCGGGCGGCGACGGCAGCAGCGGCTTTTATGTCCGCGGCGGCAGCGTCGACCAGAACCTGATCCTGCTGGATGAAGCGACCGTCTACAATCCATCGCATCTGCTGGGCTTCTTCTCTACTTTCAATTCGGACGCCATCAAGGATGTGACCTTGTATAAGGGCGCAATCCCCGCGGAATTCGGGGGGAGGCTGGCCTCGGTCCTCGATGTCCGGATGAACGACGGCAATATCAAAGACTATGTCGTAAGCGGCGGAATCGGGCTGATCTCTTCGAGGCTGAACCTGGAAGGCCCGATCCAAAAGGATGACGGGTCTTTTATCGTCAGCGCCCGGCGGACCTATGCCGATCTTTTTTTAAAGCTCTCCAGCGACACGAACACCAACCGAAGCAGCCTGTATTTCTACGACATCAATGCAAAGGCGAACTATAAGGTCGGTGACCGGGACCGTATCTATCTTTCGGGTTATTTCGGCAAAGATGCATTGGGACTGGGTAATACGTTCGGGCTGGTTTACGGAAATTCGACAGCCACATTCCGGTGGAACCACCTCTTTAACAGCCGGCTATTTTCCAATACGTCACTGATCTACAGCAAATATTATTACGACATCACGATCAATTCCGGCAAGAACAATATCGGGGTCACTTCCTATATCCGTGATTATCACGTAAAGGAAGATATGGAATACTATGCCAATGCAAGCAATAAGCTGGACTTCGGGGTCGACATAAACCACCATTCGACCTCGCCGGGAGTGATCACGGCATCCGGCTCTTCCAGCTTCAATCCGCTGGCGGTGCAGAGCAGGTATTCCCTGGAAAGCGCCGCGTACGTCAGCCACGACTTGTCGATATCCGACCGGGTCAACGTCAATTACGGGCTGCGCGCCGGCCTTTTCACCGTTTTCGGGCCGGGGAATTTCTATACGTATGATACCAGCGGCAATACCATCGACACGGCTGTTTTCGGACCCGGTCACCTCGTCAAAAATTACTTCAACCTGGAGCCGCGTTTCTCCATGAGCATTAAACTAACGCCGTCGAGCTCCGTAAAAGTGGCATATACGCGCACGACGCAGAACCTGCATTTGCTGTCCAACTCGACGTCTTCGAATCCAACCGATGTATGGATACCAAGCAGCAACAATGTCAGGCCGGAGATTGCCGATCAGGTATCGGCGGGTTATTTCCGGAACTTCAAAGACAATTGGTATGAATGCTCGGTGGAGGCCTATTACCGGGATATGCAGAATCAGATCGATTACAAGAACGGAGCGCAATTGATTGCGAATGAGAACGTCGAGTCGCAACTGATCTTCGGGAAGGGCAGGTCTTACGGCGTCGAAGTCTTTGCAAAAAAGAAAGTGGGCCGGCTGACGGGTTGGATCAGCTACACCTTGTCGAGAACCGAACGGCGCTTCGAAGGGGTAAATAACTACAACTGGTACCCGGCAAACCAGGACCGGACTCACAATCTGGCCGTCGTGGGAATATACAAGCTAAATCGAAAATGGACGTTGTCGGGGGATTTTGTCTATTATACCGGAAATGCAGTCACCTGGCCAAGCGGAAAATACGAAACTGACGGCCAGATCGTCTTTCTGTATGCGCAACGGAACGGCTACCGGATGCCACCGTACAACCGCCTGGACCTCAGCGCAACGTTGCAGGGGAAAAAGACGAAAAAATTCGAGAGCAGCTGGAATTTCTCCATTTACAATGCCTATGGCCGCGAAAATCCATACAGCATCGGGTTCCAAACAGACCCCGGGGACCCGACGAAGACCCAGGCGGTTCAGTACGCGTTGTTTCGCTGGGTGCCATCCGTAACCTATAACTTTAAATTCTGATCCAAATGAAAAGTGTAAAGCTGCTGGCTGTCGTCCTCCTGCTAATGACGCTGCCATCCTGTAAGAAGATCGTCACGCTGACCCTCAATAATGCTCCGCCGGCGATCGTGATCCAGGGAGAGGTGACGAACGAGCCGGGTCCTTACTATGTTACGATAAACCGGCCGGTTGATTTCTATGCCGACAACAGCTTTCCGCCCGTCACGGGTGCAGCGGTTTTGATTGCCGACGGTGGCGGTGAGACCGACACGCTGACGGAGATCTCTCCCGGAACCTATGCTACCAACCATCTGCAGGGCGTGCCGGGTGTCGCCTACCGGCTTTCAGCGACGGTTGGAGGGGTGACCTATACAGCGGTCTCCACGATGCCTGCGGGGGTCAGCCTGGACTCGCTCACTTTTGTAACGAACAGCGGGTTTGGCCGAAAGCAAATCAGCGCCGTAGCCAATTTCCAGGATCCGAAAGGCAGTAAGAACTACTACCAGTTCATCGAATACCTGAATGGAGTTCGGCTGACAAAGGATCTGTTTGTCTTTGACGACCGCCTCTCCGACGGCCGTTACATCCAATACACTTTGTTCAATGACAGCACGTATTTGCAGCCGGGAGATCAGGTGGAAGTGGATATGTATTGCGTCGATTCTGCCGTATACAGCTACTTCTTTCAATTGTTCACTTCCGGCGGAGCGGGTTCGTTCAATACCTCGGCGTCACCGGCTAATCCGACCTCGAATATCAGTAATGGAGCATACGGATATTTCAGCGCGCATACGGTCAGCGCGAAAAATGATTACATACCCTAGTCAGGGTCGTTGCGGCATTTTGCTAAAGATGACTTTGCCCCGATGAATAGTATAGGAGACCTTGTCGAAGTTCTGGATATCCACGGCGGGGTCGCCGGCCAGCAAAACGATATCGGCGTCCATTCCAACGGCGATTCGCCCCGTATGCCGGCTTTGGCCAAATCGTTCCGCCGGCGTGGTCGTTAGCATGGCCAATATCTGGTTGAAGCTAAGTCCCGCCCCTGCCAGCAGGACATATTCGTCGCTTGTGGCATAATCCGTCAGGTAGCCCACGTCTGTGCCGAAGAGGACTGTCCCGCCGGCCTTATAAAAATCGTGAAGCTGTTGTTGTGCAACCAGCACCAGCGGGTGGTGCGCCCAGTCGTTGTTGCCGCTTTTTTTCAGTTCGTCTTTCCAGAGTTTTAACGTAGGGATCAGCGCAAGACGGGCCGCGATCATTTGCTGAATGGTGTCCGAACTCCAAAGGCGGCCATCATCGGGGGCGGTATGCGCGAGGATATCTACGCCGTCGGTCATGGCGATCATCACTCCTTTTGTGTCGGTAGGGTGGGCGAAGACGGGTCTCCTAAAGCGGTGTGCGGTCTCGGTGACCTGCCGGACAATATCGTCCGGCATGTAAACGACCCGGTTGCCGACGGGTGAACCGGTCCAGATCTTGATGCCGTCAGCGCCCGAATCGATTTGTTGCCGGACATGGGCGCTGGCCTGTTGAGGGTCGATGGCTTCGGGCAACTTCAGCGGCGCAATGTAGAAAGGATTTCCATCTTGTGGAACCAGTGGAACGCCGGTTGTATAAATGACCGGTCCGTTGACATCCCCTTTCTTTATCCGGTTCCGGATGCGCAGGACGTTTCCGATGGAGAATTCTGCGAGATCGTAAACATAGACGAAACCGTGACTGGAAATCATCTGTTCCATCTGCCGGTTGAACTGGGCAGCGGGCATGAGATCGGCGTCCTGCCATTTCGGTTCAATAAAATGTACATGGCAATTCCAGAACCCTGCAGTCAGGGTAAGGTCTTTGCAATCAATAACCGGCCAGTTGGCCGGGACTTTGATCTCATCGCGTGGACCGACTGCGATAATCCGGCCGTTCCGGACGAGTATGATGCCGTCCTCAATGGGAGGTGTGGTCGGTGAGGGGTAAATTCTCCCGCCCACCAGCGCCAGGTTGGAATGAGTAGCGGGATGCTGCGCGAATGCGCGGCTCACGATCAGGACGGTCATCAGCCAGAATGCCAATTTCAAGGTTAAGGGCCTCATGACTATAAATGTAAGATTTCGGTAAAAAATCATGGGAAAAATATTTTTTACCTCAACATCACCATGTCTGCAATTTTTGCCTATCGGCTAAAAATTGCAACCGGACTACGTCCGGATTTGGTAAATCCGATATATTTGTCTGAATGAATCCGCTTGCTGACGTAAAAAAGATCGAGAAAATCTCCAAGGCGCTGGGCGATACCTATCGCATCCAGATGATGGAGGCCATCAGAAATGAAGAAGGATGGATGCCCTGTGCGACGTTGATATCGATGTTCGACCTGGCCCAGTCCACCGTATCCCATCATTTGAAGCAACTGGTCGATGCAGAACTGCTGATCACGGAAAAGGACGGTCGAAGCACGCTTTACCGGATCAATAAAGACGTGGTTAAGGAATACGTCGGCTATTTGAACCAGATGGGGAGAGAATAAATGAAAGGAGGATAATTAAGCCGAAATCCATATTTGTGAAACGATAACCCATGCCAGCCCAGTCCGGATATCTTTCCAATTTAACCCCGCTGCGCGGTGTTGCAGCGATCCTGGTAGCGGTATTCCACTTCGAGATGGCCATCGGCCGCTTTGTTCCGGCAGCTACGACGATGTTCTTCGAGAAGTCTTATCTGATGGTGGATCTCTTTTTTGTGCTAAGCGGGTTTATCATGATACATGTCTACGGCCATGCGTTCGATGGCTCGATACGGCAAGGACCGCTCCGGCATTTCTTCGTCGCGCGATTCGCGCGGACCTACCCGCTGCATCTGTTCACCCTACTACTGCTGGTGATCGTCGTTCGGTATCTCACGAACTGGGGTAATCCACCGATCGTTCTGGAGCAGCCCCGGGATATCCTGCCGAATGTATTCCTGCTGCAGTCGTTCGGGGTCTGCAAGATCTTTAACTGGAATATCCCTTCCTGGAGTATCAGCGCGGAATGGGGCGCCTACGTGGTATTTCCGCTCCTGGCATGGTGGATCAGCCGGCAGCGGAAAACGGCGTCGATCCTGCTTACTATCGGGGTGGCCGCCGCATGGTGCAGCATTATGTTCCTGCTCCCGCGGAAGAACCCGTTGAACCCCGCCATACCGGTGCCGCATAACCTGAATACTACGTTCGACTACGGCTGGCTGCGCGGCATCGCGGGATTCACCGCCGGGGTGGTGACGTACCAGCTCTTCCGGTTGTCGGGCGCACGACGGGTCATAGGGAGTGATCCCGCTACCGTCCTGGTCGTGCTGCTGGTGGCCGCCGGACTTCATTTCGCCGTCAACGACGCGCTGGTGGTGGTGCTGTTCGCCTCCCTGGTGTTGAATTTTTCGTTGAACACCGGAACGTTGCGCAGGGTCTGTAACAGCAGGATCCTTCAATATCTCGGGGACATCTCCTATTCGATCTATCTGATGCAGATCTTCCTCCAGGAACCGTTCTCTCACGGAGTGCGGTTACCCGGGGTTACGGGGAATGCCCGGGGGAAGTTCAATATCGATTTCTGGCCGGGATTGGCGTATTGCCTGGTCTATCTCCTCCTGTTGATCGGCATCGCCTCCGTGACATATTACCTGGTAGAGCGGCCCTGCCGGAAATGGGTCAATGACCGCTGGGGCGGCTCCGAATCCCAAAAGGCAATACCTTTGCCTAAAAATTAGCCGACTTGCCACACGAATCCATATCAGTCAAGGACATCTTCAAGATCGGAATCGGTCCGTCGAGTTCTCACACCCTCGGACCCTGGCGGGCGGCGCAACGATTTACAGATTCCATCCGCACCCGGGAAGGGCTCTCGGGTCTGCGGCACGTCAGCGTTCTCCTGTACGGCTCCCTGGCCAAGACCGGGAAGGGGCACGGTACCGACATCGCTATTCAACTCGGACTGGCCGGCGAAGACCCCGTCACGTTCGATACCGGCCTGATCGAAAGCTACATCCAGACGGTCCGGTTAACTTCCCGTCTCAGGATCCGGGGAGAACAAACCATCGCGTTCGATCCGGAAGAGGATATCCGTTTCCTGTATTCGGAAACGCTGCCATATCATCCCAATGCAATGACTTTTCTGGCCGGCTGGGATGACGGGAGACAGCTGGCGGAGACCTGGTATTCCATCGGTGGCGGGTTTGTAAAAAAAGAAGGGGAGGAAACGGAGGCGGCGGATGTCGTTCAATTGCCTTTCCCGATCAATACCGCTTCCGACCTGTTGCACTGGTGCCGGAAGACCGGTCTGAGCATTAGCGAAGTCGTCCTTGAAAATGAGACGGCCTGGCGTCCCGAGGAGGAGACGCGGCGGGACGTTGCCCGGATCTGGTCGACCATGCAGCAGTGTATCTATCGTGGTTGCCATTCGGAAGGGATGTTGCCCGGCGGCTTGCATGTGCAGCGGCGGGCCGCCAGTCTCAACAAGCGGCTCATCGGCGAGCGCGTCTATGACGACTTTGAGGGTTGGGTTGCCGCCATTGGCGCCGGGGGTAACCATTTCAAATATATACTCGACTGGGTGAGTTGTTTTGCGCTGGCCGTGAACGAAGAGAACGCCTCCTTCGGCCGGGTGGTGACAGCGCCCACCAATGGCGCCGCGGGAGTAATACCGGCGGTCCTGCAATACTTCGTGATCTTTTGTGACGGTCTGCAGGAAAACAAGATCCTGTCTTTTATCCTCACCGCCTCGGAGATCGGAAGCATCTTCAAAAAAGGCGCCACGATCTCTGCAGCTATGGGTGGCTGTCAGGCGGAGATCGGAGTGTCATCGGCGATGGCTGCCGCGGCCTTGACCGAATGTGTCGGAGGTTCGCAGCGCCAGGCGCTGATGGCGGCAGAGATCGCCATGGAGCATCACCTCGGGTTGACGTGCGATCCGATCGGCGGGCTGGTACAAATACCTTGTATCGAACGGAATACGATGGGCGCGATCAAGGCGATCACCGCTTCGCAGCTGGCGCTTCAAAGCACGCCGGATTTTGCCAAAGTATCCCTGGATGCGGTGATCAGCACGATGTGGAGTACAGCGCAGGATATGAACAGCAAATACAAGGAGACTTCCGACGGCGGCCTGGCCGTGCAGATCCCGCTGGGACTCAAAGAGTGTTAAATTTATGAAAACGTTGAAAAGGGGTTATCCCGTTGTTTACCTTGTCCTGGCAGCGGCCGTTCTTTATCTCGCCTTTCTGACGACTATTGCCCACCACGGAGTATTTTACTCTGCCGACGGTGGGGTCAAATTTATCACGGTCAAACAGGTTTCCGAAGGATATGGTTACAAATATCTTCGACTCGTTCAGCCGAGATGGGTCCAATCCATCTGGCAAGCGGGTTTTTTTCCGCTTCGACCGCCTTTTGTCTACCCATCCTCCGGCGGTTATGTCTCCGTTTTTCCTCCCGCTTTCCAGGTTGCAAGCGCCTGGTTGTATTCGTGGATGGGCTACCGCGGATTGTATGTCCTGCCGATCCTTTCCATGTTGCTGATTTGGGTGTTCACCGTGCTGCTGCTGAGGCGACTGGGGATTTCACCGGCACGGATCGCCCTTGCGCTTTTTATCATGACCTTTTGCTCACCGCTGACGATTTACGGGGCGATGTTTTGGGAGCACGGGCCGGCCACGTTGCTTCTGCTCGCCGGTTTGTTTGTCATCGTGCGCCCGCCGGCGCGTCCCGGCGCTGCCCTCGCGCTGGGTTTGGCCAGCGGGATGGCCATATGGCTACGGCCGGAGGCCATTATGCTGGATTTTTTGTACGGTTTGGCGGTATTAGTCCTCTACCGGAGGGAGCGGCGAGCCATATATCTTGCCTTTGCCGCCGGTGTGCTGGCCGCACTGACGGCTTTTCTTGTTTTCAACCAGTTCGAATACGGAAATATCATGGGTTTGCATGGACAGCAATTGGTCGACCCGAATGACGCCGACGATCACCTGGGATTTCGCAAGTCGCTATATGTACTCCTGATGACCAATTACAAGCAGTTCCGGCATTTCGGCTTTACCCTGCTGCTGTTCCCGATCCTGTACCGGTTGTTCAGGATGCGAAAGCAAAGGGCGGCGTCGGGCGAACAGGGCCAGTCGCCCCCGGACGATCCGCGACCGGCGTTGCTGGGTACCATTGTGGTGGTTTTCTCCCTGGTGACGCCCTTCTTTCTGCCGAATGACGGTGGCCGGCAATGGGGTGTGCGCTATTTTCTTCCGCTCATCCCTATCGTGATCGTATTTCTTTTCCTTATCGATCAGCAATGGGGAATACTTGCAGGGCGTTACAGGATCGCAGGGTGGGGAATTGCCGGGGTCTTGCTGATTGCGGCCTATTCTTTTTTCCACAACACGATAAGCGGCGGGGCAAAGAACCTGGAATGGGCGTATCGCGGACGCGTCCTGCCGACCATGGAGCGATTTGAAAAAAATGACGGCAGCGTGATCGTGGTATCCGATCCGTATATGGTGTACGAGCTTGGCTGGCTCTTCGACAGAGACTATTTCTTTCTGGCTACCGGGGATGCGAACTTGCGCCGGCTCCTGCCGATGCTAAAGGCGAACGGGGTCCGGGAGTACACCTATATCTTCAATCCGCGCAACCCGGCGAGTCAGCCGGAATCGCTGCGTGACTCCGCGACACAAGGACTTTGGCCGCTGGCGGCGGAACGGAAGATCATCGAAGAGTTCTATTGCACAAAATATCGCATCGAATAAAGCGCCGATCCCTGAAAAAACGGATGTTTGCAGCATGAATTTGCTTCTTGCCGGTATTTTGGCCATTCGGTTGGGTGCTTTTGCCGACACCCTCCCTGCCTACGACTCCTATCCGGCGTATGCCGGCGCCGATCTCGGTCTTCATTACTCGCGTTCCGCTTCCGTGTTTCGCATTTGGGCGCCGACCGCCGGGCGGGCGCGCTTGCTGCTGTATGCCGATGACAGCAGCAAGGTTGCCGGCAAGGTCGTGGAACTGGACCGCGGGGTCGATGGGACATGGTGGACGGAGGTTCCCGGCGACTGGAACGGTTGGCGGTATGTATTCAGCGTATGGATTGGCGGGGAGTGGAGCAAGGAGGTTCCGGACCCCTATGCGCGGGCGGCCGGAGTAAACGGAAAACGTGCGGCGGTGATCGATCTCCGGCAGACGGACCCGGCCGGGTGGCAACAGGATCGGAGTCCTGCATTTTCGACGGCGAACCGGCCCACCGATGCCGTGATCTATGAGTTGCATCTGCGCGATATCGATGTCGAGGGCGGATCGGGTGTCCGACATAAGGGAAAATTTGCAGGACTTGGGGAATGGGATACCCGAAATGGCGACGGATTGGCGACGGGTCTTTCGCATCTGAAAGAATTGGGCGTAACGCATCTGCACATTCTCCCTATGTTCGATTTCAATTCGATCGACGAAAGCCGGCCGGATTCCCCGCAATATAACTGGGGTTACGACCCCTTGAACTATAATGTCCCCGAGGGTTCATACAGTTCAGATCCTGTTGATGCCGCCGCGCGGATCCGCGAGCTGAAGGCGATGGTCGAATCGATCCATCGACATGGGCTTCGTGTCATCATGGATGTGGTCTATAATCATACCGGGCTGACCGGAACGTCCAACTTCAACGAGTTGGTGCCCGGCTACTATTACCGGCACAACCCCGACAACAGCTTCTCCAATGCAACGGGATGCGGCAATGAAACGGCCAGTGAACGGCCGATGTTCCGGAAATTCATGCTCGAAAGCGTGCTGTACTGGATGAAGGAATATCATCTCGACGGGTTCCGGTTCGACCTGATGGGTGTGCATGACATTATGACGATGAACCTGATCTCGGACTCGCTGCACCGGCTACGGCCGGATATCATATTGTATGGAGAGGGCTGGACAGCGGGGCACACCCCGCTGCCGGATTCGGTGCTGGCGGTAAAAAAGAATGTCTCGCGCCTGCGTGGGATCGCCGTATTTGGCGACGATCTCCGGGACGGGATAAAAGGAAGCGTATTCGACGCGCATGACAAGGGGTTTGTCGCGGGTAATCTGGGGGATGTCGAATCGGTGAAGTTTGGGGTCGTGGGGGCTTGTTATCACCCGCAGATCGATTATAGTAAAGTCAACTATTCACATGGGGCGTTTGCGTCGGCGCCCTCGCAGGTGATCACGTACTGCGAATGTCACGATAACAATACACTTTGGGACAAGTTGCAGTTGTCGAGGCCGGATGCGAGCGCGGCGGAGCGCCAAAAGATGCAGCGGCTGGCGTGGACGATCATAATGACCTCGCAGGGTATTCCATTTTTGTTTGAGGGGACGGAGTTCCTGCATAGTAAGCGGGGGATCGACAACTCCTTTCAATCCGGGGATAGTATCAATGAGATCCATTGGGGTTTGGAGAAAGAGCGCATGGGGGATGTAGATTTTTTAAAGACGCTGATCCGGTTACGGCGGCAGCATCCCGCATTCCGGATGACGAACGCGGCGCAGATAGCGGCGAATATTCATTTCGAACCGGCGCCCGGGGGATGTATTATATACTCGATAAATGGAGCTGCTGTCAAAGACAGCTGGACGCAGATCTGGATTGCGTTTAACGGCACCGGCGTGACGCAAAAGCTGACCGTTCCATCGGGCCTTCATGCATTTCAGGTGGGAGCTGTGAATGATTGGAGCCAACCGGTTGACGGATCCGTGGACCTGCCCGGTTACAGCGCCGCTATCTACTACCGCTAAAGGTCAGGAAAAACGAGTATATTCAGTCATATGAAACCAACCTTCCTCGCGCTGTTTTTGCTGGCCCGGTTTACCGTCCTGCCCGGTCAACCGGTTATTACGGTCATCCGGCAAAATTCAGATACGGTCGGATTGTATGATAAATTCGAAACCGGCCTTGCTTTAAAGGCCGAGTATGCCAATCCTTTCGATCCCGATCAAATCGACGTCTCGGCCGATTTCACCTCACCTTCCGGGAAACATTGGCCGATCAACGGGTTCTACAGCGCCGCCGCCGGCGCAACGTGGAAAATCCGGTTCTCGCCGGACGAACGCGGAGTTTGGCGATATTCCATCCGGGTCCGGGACAGGAATGGAGAAGCCACAAGCGAAAAGAGGAGTTTTATGGCAGTGGCGTCCGGCTACCACGGCGCGCTCATCGTCGCACCCAACCGGCGATATCTGCAGTACCGGGACGGGACGGAATTCTATGGTGTCGGATTGTGGTATAACGATTCATATACCGGGTTCGACGCGGGTCGGGTCAAACCCGAAGAATTGGATAAATTGAAAGGGCTTGGGATGAATTTCATCAGCTCTTTTATCACTCCGTTGGAAACGCAGGCGACCGGACCGGGCCGGTACGATCAGAATATTTGTGGCCGGTTGGATCAATTGCTGGAATTGTGCGAACAGAAAAATATCGAACTGAGTTTGAACATCTGGTTTCATGCCTATTTGTCCGAAACGGTTTGGGGAGCGGGAAATATCCGGTGGGAGACGAATCCCTATCAGCAAGTGACGACAGCAAAAGACTTTTACGGAAATGCGGCAGCCTGGGCATTGCAGGAAAAACTCTATCGGTATATGATCGCGCGGTGGGGGTATAGCCGGGCCCTGGGGATTTGGTTTATTATCGATGAGATCAACGGTACGGATGGCTGGGTGAAAGGAGATACGGCTGTTGCCTCGCAATGGGCGGCGAAAGTGCATGGCTATTTTTCAACCGGCGATCCTTATCACCGCCCCACAACGGGCACGCGTAGCGGCGGGGTACGGGAATATTGGAAAGAAGGGTATCAGACCTTCGACCTGGCCGCAAGGGAGATTTACGAGCGACAGGGCTGGCCCGTGAATAACAGCAGCACGGTCGATTCGGCTGCTACCTCGCCGCTGGCGAGCAGCTATATGAATTACGCCGGGGAGGTTGGGAGGTTATGGAAGGAGTTTTCCAAGCCGATCCTGATCGGAGAAACGGGATGGGATCATGTCTTTTATGAGCCGTCGATGCCGGGATATTTGGCGCAATACCACAATACGCTATGGGTTTGTCTCGCAAGCGGCACCGCAATGACGCCTTTTTGGTGGGCATATTCGGATTTATTGAACGACAATCTCCTGACGCACCAGGTCAGCAGCTTTCGTCGGTTTACAGATTCTATTCCGTTTGCGCGGTTGTCGGGTACCGCTCCCGCGCAGGTCAGGGTGTCAAAAGGCAATGCCTATGCGATAAAAAGCGACCAATTGATATTCGGCTGGGTAGTCAACCCGGCAACCGATGTGGCGGGAGCCAGGGTCCAATTACGGTCGATCCCGAAGGGGCGGTACAAGTTGATGATCTACCATACCTGGCGGGGACGGTTTATCGGGGAAGAGGATATCCGTTGCTATGACGGGACGCTTGAATTTGGCATTCCAAGACTGATAGGCGGGGAACATGCAAATTATATCGGGCAGGATGCGGCATTTGTGCTGATCCCGCTGGCGCGGGAACAGTAAATTTTCATCGGTCTTTTTGGAGAAGGGTGTCAATCTTCTCTTCCAGCCGTTGTTGACCCGCCGCCAACTCCGCGAGTTTCTTATCAATTTCCTTGTAAGGGGTGTCCGACTCGCGGGTTGGATAAAATCCGACCGAATGAGCAGGATAATCTTTCAGGATAAATTGAAAGGCAATGTCGAACTTGTAGATGATATCCTGGGTAATCCGGTATTCCCCCGTCAGGTACCGATGCCAGTTGGCTTCATCGATACCTAATGCCCTTGCGGAGTAACGGAGTTTCATGACCGGAAGTACGACTTTCAATCGCCCTTCGAACTCCTTAAAGTGTTGGTCATCAACATCATCGGCTTTAGCCAAATTAATCGGGGTCATGAAAACTTGTAAAAGATTTGTAAGTTTCCGGGAAAGGTGTATATTTGTTGAAAATACCTCGGGCATGCTGGAAAAATGTGGCCTCAAAAGGCTGCAAACAAAAAAACCAGCAGTGACCTGCTGGCTCGGTTCTGGCGGAAAAACAGTTTACTTTCTCTTGGCCCGGCAATTCGGGCAGATAAAGTAAAGAATCCTTTCCCTTCGTTTGGGGAAAATAGATTTATATCTATTTCTTTCCGGCCACCAACGAGGGATCATTCTATGTCCGCAGCTGCGACATCGTTTCGATAACTTCATGTTACTTCGGGCTTTAGTGATAAAAGTTTCCCGTCGGACAACATGCAAGGACTCGCACGTACGAAGTCATCGTTTTCCTACCCAATTTGTTCCGAATCAGCAAGAACGCGTGCAATCTACCTTATTTTCCGTTATCTCTTAAAAAGAAATGGTTTTTTCCGACCGCATTGGCGGCAAAAAAAAGCCCCGGCGGATGGCCAGGGGCTTCTTAGCAGGTAGTTCATGGTTACTGCACATCAAGCAGATATATATCGAAAGCAGGAAAGAATAAGGAAGGGATAGTCTTAAAAGGGGTACACGGGCAAGGAGGTAGATCTCCCGTGATAAAATAGACAGCGGGCGATTGGGTATTGCTGCAAGGAAATTAAAAAAAATCCATTTTTTTTTAATTTATTCATTTTTTGAGGATGGCGGGGGATCGTTTTGGGGTTTGCGGGCCGATCCGGCCGCTTCCTCTTCTTCCTTTTGCAACTGGTACCGAAGCTCCTGGTATCGCTGTTCGTATTGATCCCAGCGGTGCCGCTGGTAAAAAATGGCGGTGAATCCGACGATCAGAAGTAAGGCGACAAAAAGGACCATGGGATTGAAATCCGAGCCATTGGCTTCCATCTCGGCCCTCCGGTCCCAACCGGAAGAAAAATTGATCGCGATCGGGACTACAAACAACAAACCGACCGGAATTCCAATGAGGAATTGACGGACAACTTTTTTGCGCCGGAGGCGGTTGGCTTCCCAGTAGCGCACGAAATCCTTTTCCCGTTGGGTCAGCATGGGGCAAATTTCGTTATCTTTAGCCATCTAAAATCCGATGGTTTGAAATTACCGCAATTATTGTCGCAATATCTGTATCAGACAAGGAAACTTGACCTGCCGGGGATCGGAAGTTTCACGCTGGACGCAGACGCCGTTATCCCGCAGGAGGCGGACCGGATCGGCCAGGTTGCTGCAACCGGCATTCGCTTCCGGAACGCGGTGGTGCGTACTGCTGACGACACGCTGATTAATTTTATCAAGGAGCATACGGGAAAAATGAAGTCGCTGGCGGCCTCCGACCTCGATTTTTATCTGACGACCGGGCGGCAGCTCCTGAATATCGGAAAGCCTTTTTACATCGAAGGCATCGGGACACTGATCAAGAACAAAGAAGAAGGTTTCGATTTTGCCCCTGGCGATTACATGATTGCAAGGCTCGACGAGCCGGGAAAAGAGGGAACGGTTCATAACGAGCCGGGGAAAGAGCGGGAAGTTCGTCGCGGTTCCCCCAGACAGGGACTATTGCTGCTGCTGATCGTCGCGGGTATAGGGGCGATCGGGTGGGGCGGATATTACCTGTACAAACGAAACAGTTTTTCCGAGCCGGTAGAGAAGCAGGCGATCGTTTTACCGGATACGACAACGAAAACGAATAAACCCCGGTCAACGGATACCACCGCAAATACCTCAACCGTTGCGACGCCGGGATCAAAGGATTCGGTAAGCGCCGGCCAGGTTGTTCAAAGGCCGGTTGCTCCTTCGCCGGCGCCGGCCGTGCAGCCGCCTCCGGTTACGACACCGACAACTACGGCAATTGTCAACCCGCCCGTCGGCGCCATACCGTACCGGTTCATCATCCTTTCGACCGACAACAAGCATCACGCTCTCCGCAGATACAACCAATTGTTGGGCTATCAACTGAACATCCGGATGGACCAAAAAGACTCCGCCTGGTTCAAGCTGTATTTCCCCATCGCGGCCCTGCCAAGGGACACGACCTATATAAAAGATTCGCTGTCGGACACCTACGCCGCTCCGCACGTGATCATCGAACAAGGATCCAAATGACAAATCGACCCGATGCCGCCTATTGGATTGATAAGCTGAATTTGACCAGTCACGTGGAGGGTGGGGCATTTCGGGAGGTATATCGTTCGGATCTGGTCATTCCCCGGCAGTCCTTGCCGCTATTCTTTCAGGGGGATCGCGCCGCGTCCACTCATATCTATTTTTTGTTGCGCCGGGGTCAGTTCTCAGCGTTTCATCGCATCGCCTCCGACGAAGGCTGGCATTTTTACGCCGGAGATCCGCTATTTGTCTATGAGATCACGCATAACGGGCGGCTGGTGACGCACCATCTGGGCGCCGATCCGGAAAAGAATACGGCATTTTTTTCGGTAGTAGCCGCAGGCAGCTGGTTTGCATCCGCGCTTGCCGGCGGCGGTGATTATGGACTGGTCGGTTGCAGCGTCGCGCCCGGTTTTGACTTTGCCGATTTCGAACTGGCGGACAGGGAAACGCTTGCGGCTCAGTTCCCCGAACATGCGGCGCTGATCCATAGATATACGAGATGAGCGGCGCGCCGGCGGGCACGCGACCTACCGTCCCATCGTGCCGTCAGGGCGATAGATTGCCCCTTCTTTCATGACCCATTTGATCTTGCGAATTCTTGAGATATCGATCGAAGGATCTCCCTCTACAACGACGAGGTCGGCAAAAAGTCCGGGCTTGACCCGGCCAACCATTTTGGCGATCCCGAAAACGTCCGCGTTCACCGAGGTTGCGCACTTCAGGACGTCGAGCGGGATCATGCCATACTCAGCCATGAGCTCCATTTCACGCGCGTTGTCCCCATGCGCATAAACGCCTACGTCGCCTCCCATGCAGATGGTTACGCCCGAAGCCAGGGCCTGCCGGAAGCTTTCCCTTTTTTGCCGGATCCGATCCGGTTCGGCGTCGACTCCTTTTCTCCAGCCGTTATATTGCGCGATCGCATCGCCGGCAGCCAGCGTCGGGCAGAGCGCGATCCCTTTGGCCTTCATGGTGGCAAACAATTCCGGGGTCCCGCCATCGCCATGCTCGATGGTCGAAACTCCGGCTTCGATCGCGCGTCGCATCCCTTCGGTGGTGGTGGTATGTACGGCGACTTTACGACCGCTGCTGGCGGCCACTTCAACAACTTTCTTTAGTTCCTCGATCGTGAAGGTGGGCGCCGCCTCGCCATTGACACCCCAGCGATAATCCGCGTATACCTTGACCAGGTCGGCACCCTTGCCGATCTGGATCCTGGCTTCCCTGGTGATACCTTCTACGCCGTCCGCTTCGGCTGCGCCATGCGGAGATTCGACGTCGCCGTTCAGCTCTTTAGGGCCGTAACTGCCGGTTGCGACGATGGCACGGGTCGCACATAAGATGCGGGGTCCGGGTATGACCCCTTTTTCAATAGCCGCTTTTAGCCCGACGTCATCATACATCGCACCTTCCGTTCCAAGATCGCGGGTGGTGGTAAAACCGGCCAGAAGGGTGGCACGGGCATGCACCACGGCACGGGCTGTCCGCTCGGCCCGGGATTCTTTCAATACCTGATCGTTCCAGGACACTTCATTGTACGGATGCAGGAACAAATGACTATGCCCTTCGATCAGGCCGGGGAGAAGCGTCGCGCCTTTGAGGTCGATGATCACCGTACCGGGCGGGACCTTCATCGAGCCGGCGGCGCCGGCCGCTTCAATGAGGCGGCCGTGCACCAGTACCTGCCAGCCTTCATGCAATTGTTCTCCATCGAAAACCTTGTCCGGTTTCAACAGGTAGAAGCTGTCCGTTCCCGCCGGAACGCGCGGGCCGCGGCGTACAGTACCGGTATGCGGATCGCCGGTCTGGCCAAAAAGGAGAACCGGGACCATCATGGTCAATAAGGAATTGGCAAGTCTTCTCATGTCTTCCGCTTTTGGCGTTGAAAATACCAATAAAAGGGAATACCCGCGACAGTGAGCACCAGCCCGAAAACGGAATTAATGATGGGCGCCTTTCCGGTGCTATAAGCGGTAATATCGTTATATATTGTCGTGACGAGATAAAAAAGAGTGAAGAGGATGAAGAGTAAGGGGAGCCAGGGATAGCCTCCGACGGAATAGGGTCGCGGCAACCCCGGCTTCCTCCGGCGTAAAAGGATAAGCCCGATCGCCGTCAGGCCATAAAATACCCAGGACATGAACACAAACATATCCGCCATGATATCAAACGATCCGCTAAGTATGAACAACATGCTCCACACTCCCATAATGATCATCGCATTTCCAGGAGTCCCATATTTCGGTTGAACGCGCCCTGCCCAACGGAAAAAGTCGCCGGTCTGGCCCATGAGGAATGTGACGCGGGTGTTGGCTATAAAGTTGTTTTGCGCCGCCCCAAAACAACTGATGATGATAAGCGCCGCCGCCAGTTTCGCCCCCCAATCTCCAAGCACGGAATTGACCGCATCGGCGGCCACCAATGTGGAGTGCGACATGACGCTCACGGGAAGGACATAGAGATAGGCAAGGTTGGCCAGCAGGTAGATACCGATGCAGGCGCCAAGGCCGAGAAAAAGACTTCGGCTGATATTCCGTTGAGGATTGATGACTTCGCCCGCCATCATATTGATATTGTACCAGCCGTCATAGGTAGAGAAAGCGCCGGATGTGGCCGCCATGAGGGCCGTAAGTATCAGCCAGGGCTGGGACCGAAAACCGGGTGCATTGGTGACAAAATTGGCCGGCTGGCCTTTTCCGGAAAACAAGATGCCGCCGATCACAAGGACAAGGGCTGCTGCTTTCAGGATGGTGGCTACGACCTGCAGCCTATTGCCGCCACGCAGGCTCCTGTAGTTTATTACGGTGAGAAAGAGAAGGATGAGAATGGCCAGCGATTTGGTCCCAACGTTCTCCAGCGGATAGATATCGGCGAGGAATGGGATATGCCATTTTATCGAGTGCTCGGTGGCGATGCTGAACCGCGGCAAATCGACGAACCAGCCGGCGTAATCGGCGCAAACAAACGCAAAACTGGCGAGCGCGGCAGTGTTGATCACGACCAGCGATGACCAGCCGTAAAGAAACGCCGGAAGTTCGCCGTACATCTCCTGCAGATAGACATACGGACCGCCGGTCTCCGGATACATCGTTCCCAGTTCCGCATAGATCATGGCGCCCAGCAGCGAAACGATCCCGCCGATCACCCAAACAGAAAGCAGGAGTGTGGGACTGCCCAACTGACCGGCCATCGTTGCCGGCCGCATAAAGATACCGGCGCCGATGATGCTGCCGATCACCAGCGAAGTGGCGGACCAGAGGCCGATCGTCTTTTTTAGCTGGGTGGCCATAATTATCCGAGCAGACCGGCGATGATGCGATGAAAGTGGTGTGTCCCTTGTTCGCGTGTAACCGAATACCGCCCGTGAGCATAAAAACGCGACCGCACTCCCTTCTGAACGGCTTCGACTACCTCTTCATCCTCCTCTTCGACCGTATCAAGACCGGAACCGGCGCCTTTCTCATATCTTTCGGGAGCGGCAATATACGTCAGGAAGGTGACCTTGGTCCGATGCAGGCTCAAGGGTTTGACGATATTCACGGACAGCCCCCATGGATAGAAGTTGAACATGAGATTCGGAAAGATAAAAAAATAGTAGGCAGCCACCTTTTTCCCAAAATCCGGCGAGTCCGCCGGAAGGTCAAAGCAATCTTCATCGTCTTTGGCGATACCCAGCTGCAGGCTGGAACGGCGGAATAGTTCGGTCGTGTAGTTACCGAAGTCGATCACCGCATTAAGCCCGGCATGGACAAAAGGAATATGGAACCCTTCGAGGTAGTTTTCACAATAAAGGGCCCAGTTTGCCTCCACGATAAAGTCGCGGGTATGCGCGGGGTGAAGGACATAATGGTCGAAAGGAAGCCAGGGCAGCCGTTGCATGATCTCCTGCCAGTAGTCTGCGTGAGCGGAATCGCCGAGCGTTGTGAACAGCCACTTGCCCCAACGGACCAGTGGCAGCGCGTGCAGATCGTCAGCGGGCGAGGGGAACTCCCGTACTTCCCTGAATTCGGGCATACTCCGGAAACTGCCGTCAAGATTGAAAAGCCGGCCGTGATACCGGCAACGGAGATGGGTTAGCCGGCAGTTTTCGCCTACAATGATATTCCCGCGGTGGGTACAAACATTGGACAAGAGCCGGATCGTGCCCGAACTATCCCGTACCAGCACCAACGGCTCATCAAGGAAACCCTCCAGCAAGGTGAACGGGTAGGCGTCGCCCGGGTCGGAGACAAGTCCGGTATCGCCGATGAACTGCCAGGAAGGTGCAAATAGCCTCTCCTTGATCAGCTCGAAGAGTTGCGGATCCGTATAAAGGTCGGTATGCGGCGTTCGTGCAAGGGCGATGTCGGGATGAATGTTGAAACGGGGCATCCCTCAATATACCAAACTTGTTTGTAAATTTGCCGCGATGGCTGAAGATATTCACTTGGCGGAAGGCAGCAAGACCGATCAATACCGGTCCCTTCTGCCGCAGATCAGGGCGCTGGTGGAAGGCGAGACCGATCGGGTTGCAAACCTCGCAAACATCACCGCAGCGCTACACCAGCAATTCGGCTGGCTGTGGGTAGGCTTTTACCTTGTTAAGGACGGAGAATTGGTTGTGGGACCTTTCCAGGGACCGGTCGCCTGCACGCGGATCAGCAAGGGCAGGGGAGTGTGCGGGACCAGCTGGAAGGAAGAGCGGACGCTGATCGTACCGGATGTCGAACAATTCCCCGGTCATATAGCCTGCAGCAGCCTGTCGCGTTCAGAGATCGTGGTGCCGGTATTTGAGGGGGGCTCGGTAGTGGGAGTGCTCGATGTCGACAGTACGGTGCTCAACGAATTTGATGACGAAGACCGCCGATGGCTGGAAGAGTTGGCGGGAGATTGGCACAAATGGGGGAAATAAATTTATCGAAAACCCGTTACTTTCTATATGGTAAAGAACTTTGTCAGCGCTGGTCTAGGAATTGTAATGTTTGCAGCGACAGCTTGCGGATCGACCGCTACCACCAACATGAAAAACTCCGATTCGCCGGTCAGTTCCTCCGGCGCCAACCCGCCCGGGACCGGGTCCGATACGTCCAGGGTGCAGGGGCCGGGGGTTCCGGCTCCGTCAGTGGTGCTGGGTCGCAAGGAAGTGCCTATCCTTTGCTATCATCAGATCCGTGACTGGAAGCCCACCGACTCCAAAGTATCGAAGGATTATATCATGCCGCCGGCAGACCTCAAGGCGGAATTGAAGATGCTGGCCGACAGCGGATATCACACCATTCTGCCGGATCAGCTTTATGCCTACCTGACAAAAGGAGACGCGCTGCCCAGCAAGCCGGTCATGCTTACCTTCGACGATACGGATGAAGACCAGTACACGGTGGCATGGCCGGAAATGAAGAAGTACGGATTCAAGGGGGTGTTCTTTATTATGACGGTATCGCTCAACCGCCTCCCGCATTATATGACAAAGGAGCAAGTGAAAGAATTGTCGGACGCCGGTAACGTGATCGGCAGCCACACCTGGGATCATCACAATGTCCGGAAATACCAGGGTAACGACTGGGTGATCCAGATCGACAAGCCGACAAAACAACTGGAAGCGATCACCGGCAAACAGATCCGGTATTTTGCTTTTCCCTTCGGACTGTGGAACCATGAAGCATTGCCTGAGCTGAGAAAGAGAGGTTTTATCGCCGCGTTTCAACTGGCCGACAAACGCGATCCCACCGATCCGCTGATGACCATCCGGCGGATTATCGTCGGAGGCGGCTGGAGTCTGAAGACATTCAGCACGGCGATCAACCGCGACTTCCACTGACGATCATCGGCTGAGCCAGTCGCGGAACCAGTAGCCGGAACTTTTTATGGTCCGCAGCTGGGTCCGGAAATCGACGTGAATTAGACCAAATCGGGCTGCGAACCCATGCGCCCATTCGAAATTGTCCGTCAGCGTCCAGGCGAAGAACCCTTTCACATTAACTCCCTCCTTTTTTGCACGCAACAGGGCAAGAAGATAGCCCTGATAATATTCGATCCGGTCCTGATCGTCGACCATCCCATCGACCACTTCATCTTTGAAGGCAGCTCCGCTTTCAGAGACAATGATCTCTTTCACCCCCCCATAAAGCCAGAAGCGTTTGAGTATCCGGTAGAAACTATCCGGGTTGATCTCCCAGCCAAGTGCCGTCTGCGGAACCTTGCGGGTGGATGCCCGGACTTCCGAGGCCATGACGATCGGGATGAGCGGGTTGTAGCGGACGACGACGGGAAAATAATTCTGGATGCCGATAAAGTCGAAGTTGAACTGCATCCGCTCGGTGTATTTCCAGCTTCGATTATGCAACTCCAGCTTTTCAAGGAACTTGAAGTCTTCCCTTGGATAGCCGCGGCCGAGCGCGGGTTCGATAAAAAGCCGGTTCATCAGGATATCCAGCCGTTTGGCAGCCTGGATGTCTTCCGGCGAATTCGTATAAGGCAGAACTTCAGAGCACGAGAAAGTCGTCCCGATATGCGCGCCGGACACCATCGCCCGGAGGATCCGGCCGCCTTCTGCCTGCGCCAGGGCGGCGTGGTGGATTGCCGGCAGATAATTGGAAAGGCCGGTTCGGCCCGGTGCATGACGGCCAAGCATATACCCGAGGCTGGTGAAGCCAAACGGCTCATTCAACACGATCCAGTCTTTTACTTTGTCGCCGAATTCCTCTGCACAGAGCGTAGCAAAACGCGTGAACCACTTTTCAAACAGGTGGCTCGTCCAGCCGCCTTCCTTTTCGAGCGTCATCGGCAAGTCCCAGTGGTAGAGGGTAACATAGGGCTTGAGACCGGACCGGAGACATTCGTCGATCACCCGATGATAAAAGGCGATGCCTTCCTTGTTGACCCGGCCGATCCCTTCGGGAAGGATACGGGGCCAGGAGATCGAGAATCGGAAGACCGAAAAGCCGAGCGCCCTGGCCAGGAGAATATCATCTTTGTACCGGTGGTAAAAATCGCAGGCAATGGTCGGACGGCCGCCTCCCCTGATCTTCCCCTTCCGGCGCGCGAACGTATCCCAGATCGAAAGCCCTTTTCCATCGGTATTCCATGCGCCTTCGTTCTGTACGGCTGCCATAGCCACCCCCCATAAAAAATCATCTCCGAATTCCTTTGCGATGAGCTTGTGAAGGTTGGCTACCATAGTTATGACCGGATTAGTTGTAGTGTTTCATCGGGGTGCTTCCACACGATGCCGGGGTCCTTCCGGAACCAGGTAAGCTGGCGTTTGGCATACCGGCGCGTATTGGTTTTAATATTGGCAATGGCTTCATCCAGGGAGCACAATCCGTCAAGGTGCTCGAATATCTCCCGATATCCAACGGTCCGGAGCGCATTATGGTTGCGGTAGGGCAACAAATTACTCACTTCCGCCAGGAGCCCCTGGTCGATCATTTGGTCGACGCGGGCGTGGATGCGCCGGTGTAACTCTTCCTTTGGAAGGTCCAGACCGATCTTGCGAATGTGAAACGGTCGTTGCCGGCTTACACCGTTGCGAAAGCTAAGGATCGACCGGCCGGTGGATAGCCGTACTTCGAGGGCTCTCAGCAGTCGCTGCGGATTTTGTCGTTCGCCTTCGGCGTAATAGCCAGGATCGTGCAGCCGCACTTCCTCCCTGAGCCAGCCGATGCCGTTAATCCCGAACTGCTGTTGTAGCCGGCCGCGGATTGCGGGATCGACGGCGGGAATAGCATCGAGTCCATCGGTGAAGGCCTTTATATAAAGACCGGTTCCCCCAACCATGACGGCGGTGGGTTTGTCCTGAAAGATCTCCGTCGTCCATCGCAAGGCGAGCTCTTCGAACAAGGCGGCATTCACCTCTTGACGAATGGAATGTGAGTTTATAAAATAATGATGAACGGCATCGAGCTCGGCCGGTGATGGCTTCGCGACGCCGATATTTAATTCGAGATAGCATTGCCGGGAGTCGGCCGAGATGATCGAGGTTTGTTCCTGTCGGGCCAGCCGGATGGCGGCTGCTGTCTTACCGACCGCAGTCGGTCCTACAATAATTATAATGGTAGGTTCTCGCACCGGTTGCGGTTGTCACTTCAGATGATTTCGTCCGCGGCTCCCTCTTCCCCTTCTTCGCTTTCTTCCTCCGTGTCCGTCTCGGCTCCTTCTTCGTCACCAACCACGCCAAATCCCTCGGTGCCTTTGGAGAGATCGTATTTCTCCTCCATTTCGGTCAGTTTGTCGCCGACCAATCCCTTCGTTCCATATTGAGAAGGCGGGATACCCTCGGCTTTGACGACAGCCGGGTAGTCCAGTTTGCCATTCTCCTCTTTTGAGACATTTATGAGCTCAACCAGGAAGCTCCAGTTCTTCACGAAGTCGTACACATAGATGAATTTCTGATTGGGGTCACGAATTTCCGAGCCGATCGTCGTTGACTCCATCAAAAGCGGTTCCGCCCGATAGGGCTTGTCATATTTCGCCAGTGAAATTTCCCGGCCGCGCTGCCAGTTGTCGTTGCTGCGATAAAATGTCGCCTGGTGTTTGCTGTCGAATTCGTAGGCCTTCAGGATCACCTGGTGAAGTTGCAGAAAACTCTGTGTATGCCGGACCGCCACATCCCTGTAAATGCTGTCATCTTCCTCAAAATAGATCCGGAATTTCAAGATCGCCATGGCAAATTTGCAATTTAAATGTGCAGGAAATTCGCTCCAAATAAAATTAGCGAATTTCCTGCAAACCGCTAATGTCTGACCTTCGGTCGAGTTGGCCGAAGGCCAACTATAGTTCACAAGATACATAAATTAGACAAACGCAAAAGACAAAACTGCCGGGGGCGGCCCGGTCCTACCTGACTGCCGTCAAATTCAGGCTGGCCGCCTTTTTCATCATAAATTCCCAGGCTTCTTCGTAGTTGTTTGCAATCACTCCGTCAAGGATGGCTTCACGGATGGCATTCTTCAGTACGCCTACGGCGGGGCCAGGTGTGAGGCCGAATTTTTCCATGATCATTTCGCCGGTCACGGGCGGCTGCCAATTGCGGATCCGGTCGTTTTCTTCGACTTCCCTGAGCCTTTCCCGCACCATTTCGAAGTTTTCGAGGTAGCGTTTAACCTTTTGTTTGTTCTTCGAAGTGATATCCGCTTCGCAGAGCGTCATCAGGGCGTCGATGTCGTCGCCGGCATCGAACAACAAACGACGAATAGCCGAGTCCGTGATATTCTCCTTCGTCAGGCTGATGGGACGAAGATGGTATTCGACCAGTTTGCGGACAAAGCGCATCTTCTCGTTTTGCGGCAGCTTCAGTCGTGCAAAAATGCGGGGGACCATTCGCCCGCCGACTACTTCATGGCCATGAAAGGTCCAGCCCTGGTCTTTTTCGAATCGTTTGGTGGCCGGCTTTCCGATGTCGTGCAATATCGCGGCCCAGCGGAGCCAAAGGTCGTCGGTATGCCGGCTGATATTGTCGAGGACCTGCAAGGTGTGGTAAAAATTGTCCTTATGGCCCATCCCGTCGATGTACTCTGCGCCGGCAAGATCGACCATTTGCGGAAAAATGATCTTCAACAGCCCCGTCCGATAGAGGAGATCGAATCCGATCGAGGGGCGCGGACTAAGAATGATCTTATTGAGTTCGTCGGTGATCCGTTCCTGGGAGACGATCTTTATCCTCGGTGCGTCTTCGATAATGGCGTCGAGTGTCGGCAAATCGATCGAAAAATTAAGTTGCGACGCAAACCGGATAGCCCGCATCATCCGAAGCGGGTCGTCACTGAATGTCCGGAGCGGGTCAAGCGGAGTGCGGATCAACCGGCTATTCAGATCTCCGCGGCCATTGAAAGGGTCTACCAGCTTGCCGTAGTCTTCCGCGCCGAGGCTGATGGCCATGGCGTTAATCGTAAAATCCCGGCGCAGCTGATCGTCTTCGATCGTGCCCGGCTCGACATCCGGGTTCCTGGACTCCGCCCGGTAGCTCTCCTTTCGTGCACCGACAAATTCAATTTCCCAATCCTCCCATTTGATCTGCGCGGTGCCGAAGTTTTTGAAAAAGGAAACGGATGGCCGGGGTTGAAGGCTCTCCGCCACCTTGTGCGCCAACTTAATGCCGTCGCCGGCGCACACAATGTCGGCATCCTTTGTCGGTCGGCCGATAAGCCGGTCGCGGACGAAGCCGCCGATCAGGTAACAGGGCACCTGCAACTCTGCCGCCGCGGCGGAGATCTTGCGGAAGATAAAAGATTCTCTATCGGTGATTGGGATGTCCATGGGGTAAAGTTCGCAAAAGTTGGATATCATTTATTTTCCAGGCGCAGTGAAAATGGCCTTTGGGACAGGCGCGATACCCATGAAGACCGCAGGGGCGACAATCGAGGGGCTCGGCGATTTCGACTATAAAACTTTCGTCACTAAGTGGGCCAAAACCAAAGGCCGGGATGGTGGAGCAGTATACGGCGGTGACCGGCGCGTTGACCGCGGATGCGAAATGCAGGGGTGCGGAGTCATTGACATAGTTCATTTCGGCGTCCTTCATGAGCGCAGCGGATTGCAGAAAGGTCAGCGTTCCGCTGAGGTTGATCGCATTGGGGCTCGCCGCTGCTAATTCTTCGCCAAGGTCGCGGTCCGACGGTGCGCCAAGGATGTAAACCGTATACTCTTCCGGTAGCTGCCGGAGGAAGGCCGACCATTTTTCCTTCGGGTATTGTTTGGTCCACCAGACGGAGGCCGGGGAGACGGTGATATAGGGTCTGGCTTTAAAGACGTCGACTTTTTCCTTATCCGCTTTCGATGGATAAAGACGTGGTTTGGCCGGTTTATCGTCGGTGAGGGCGGCAATCAGCAGTTGATTGCGTTCGATCTCATGGCGGTTTTTAACGACATGAGGGATTTTTTTGCTGAAAAGGAAGCTAAGCGGGTTTTTGTCAAAGCCGATCGTTTGTCCGGCGCCCGAGAAAGCGGTGAGGAGGCCGGTAGCGGCGAACCGCTGAACGTTGATGACGATGTCATACTTTGTAAGGCGGATCCTCGCGGCGAGCCTCTTTAAATTTCGCAGCTTGTGTTCGCGTTTGTCCCATATGAGCACTTCGTGGAGGAAAGGGTGTCCGGCGAGCAGGCCCTCGTTGCCTTTTCTGACCAGGATGTCGATGTGTGCGTCCGGGTAGCGGGCGTGAAGCTTTTCGATAAGGGCGGTGGCGAGGACAACGTCACCGATAAACGCGGTCTGTATTACCAGGAATTTCTGCACGGGTGCAAAATTACGGCTTTTCAGGGACGGATAACGGTTACGTTGCCGTCCGGATTCCATTTTACAATAGTGGATGGCTCGTGCGCCGCTTCGTCGTCGCGGCGGTGATGAACGACATAATTGACACCCGAACCGATCTCCGCCTCAATTTCCCTGAACCGGGCAGGGGCGGGTTCACCGGAGATGTTGGCAGAGGTGGAGACGAGCGGCTTCCGGAAGCGTTTGATGAGGTGCCGGCAAAAGTCGTCGTTGACAAGGCGAATGGCGACGGTGCCGTCGGCGTTGATCAGATTGGGCGCAAGCCCGATGGCGCCCTCATATATGACAGTGGTGGCGCGGTCGACGGTTTTCAGGAAATCGAAAATCCGCAGATCCGGCTGTGTAGTAAATTTCAGGATGTCCCGTTGATCTGCGACAAGGACGATCAGGCTTTTGGATTCCGCTCGACGTTTAAGCGCGTATACCTTACTCACGGCCTCGACGTTGGTGGCGTCGCAGCCGACGCCCCAGATGGTGTCGGTGGGGTAGAGGATCAGACCTCCGGATTGAAGGACGGAAAGACAGCCGGCGATATCGTTTTCATAATCCTGCTCAAGTGCCATGGGCGTAAAGTTAGTATGTTTGCCAAAAAATAATTCATGGACGAGCAACAATTGATCGCGGAAGCCTGGGCCAATCGGGAATTGGTATTTGACGACAAATACGGCGATGCGGTATTGCGGGTGATGGAGGAATTGGACAAAGGCAGGCTGCGGGTAGCGTCGCCGTCATCGTCGGGAGAGTGGGTCGTCAACGAATGGGTGAAGCAGGCTATCCTCCTCTATTTTGCCCTTCAGCGGATGAAGACCTGGGAAGTCCCGCCATTTGAGTGGTATGACAAGATGGAACTGAAAAAAAATTACCAGGACCTCGGCGTGCGGGCGGTACCACATTCAGTCGCGCGATATGGGGCCTACCTGGCGCGCAATGTCGTCCTGATGCCCAGTTACGTAAATATCGGCGCCTATGTCGACGAAGGGACGATGGTCGATACCTGGGCAACGGTAGGCAGCTGTGCGCAGATCGGTAAAGGGGTGCACCTCAGCGGCGGCGTGGGGATCGGCGGCGTACTCGAACCGCTGCAAGCTTCGCCGGTGATCGTGGAAGACGGGGCCTTCCTGGGGAGCCGCAGCATTGTGGTGGAGGGAGTGGTCGTCGAAAAAGAAGCGGTCCTGGGCGCCAATGTCGTGCTGACGCAGTCTACGCGGATCATCGATGTCAGCGGGAAGGAGCCGGTGGAATATAAGGGAAGGGTCCCTTCGCGGAGCGTCGTCATTCCAGGGACATATCCAAAAAAATTCCCGGCCGGCGAATACCAGGTAACCTGCGCGTTGATCATCGGCAGGCGTAAGCCGAGTACCGATTTGAAGACCAGCTTGAACGACGCACTGCGGGACTTCAATGTAGCGATATGAAACCAGCCGGGACAAACGTCGCTGCGGGATTTCTGATCTCGTTTACAGGAGCCGTGTTGTTCTCGACCAAGGCGATCCTGGTAAAACTGGCTTTCCGGAACACCCAGGCAGATGGAGTTACCTTGCTGGCACTACGGATGTTGCTCTCGTTACCGTTCTATTTGCTGACGGCCTTATGGGGTAGCCGGCAGTCGGGCAACGTGCGGATGAAGCCGGCACAGTGGGCGTGGGTGATCGGGCTTGGCCTTCTTGGGTATTATCTCAGCAGCCTGTTTGATTTTATCGGGTTGCAATATATTTCAGCGGGTCTGGAGCGCCTGATCCTTTTCCTCTATCCAAGCTTTGCGGTCCTGATCAATTCGATGTTGTTCGGGCAACGGATCAGCAGGGCGCAGGCGCTGGCACTGGTACTGAGCTATACGGGTATCGGCATTGCGTATTTCGGCGAATTGCGGATCGACACCGGCAACCCGCATTTCTATTGGGGCAGTTTCCTGATCTTTCTTTGTTCGATCACCTATGCGTGTTATCTTTCGGGCGCGGGGCGCATGGTCCCGGTGCTGGGCGCGGCCAAATTCACGACCTACAGCATGCTTACCGCTACGATCGGCGTGTTGACGCATTTTTTTGTGCGACAGGCGATCGGTGGGCATGCACCGCTGCCAACGGGCCCGGGCAGCGGGCAGCTGTGGGGATATGGATTGGCCCTGGCGTTGCTGGCGACGGTGATCCCTTCTTTTATGATGTCGGCGGGAATGCGACGGATCGGGGCGAACAATGCCGCGATCGTTACAAGCGTGGGACCCGTATCAACGATCCTGCAAGCGCATTTCATCCTCGGTGATCCGATTTTCGCGGAGCAGCTACTGGGTACCGTGCTCGTGATCGTCGGGGTGTTGTTGATCGGCTGGAAGTCGGCGAAGCCGGTCGGCGAGGCACCGGAAGTAGTGGAGGAGGCCGCATCGATAAAGTGAATATTTTTTGAGGGTGCGGTATTCTTGCCTATATTTGCACCCCCCAAACTGCCGACTGTCGGCAATTGGAAACAGCCCAGGTGGCGAAATTGGTAGACGCACTGTTTTCAGGTAGCAGCGCCGTAAGGTGTGCTGGTTCGAATCCAGTCCTGGGCACGTAGAAACCCCTGTAAGTCTTTGACAATCAGGGGTTTTCTTTTCTTGTGAGCCCAATATATGCCGCTTTTTTCCGCTTATTTCCGCTCCTTTTGGCTCACAGATGGCACACACTCTGGCTCACAGAAAAGCTATCAATCATGGACGTCAGTATCACACCAAGACCCACGCGGAATGGGCAAAAAATTTACTACACTTTAGAATGGGGAAAAGGTCCGGGAGAACGATCGGCAACCGGTATCTATACGTATGTAAAGCCCAAAGATCAACTACAGCGGAACTATAATAAGGAAGCGTTAGCCACACTCGAAACCAAGCGAGCGCAGCTTGTCCTCGAACGGCAGGCCATCGGAACAGGAATCATGCCGACCCACAAGTTCAAAGCAAATTTCCTCGACTACTTCGGCGAGTTCGTAGAAAATAACAAACAAGCAGGAAACCGTCATCTGGAGGGCTGCTTTGCCCATTTCAAAAAATTCCTGGGCAAGTCCTTTCTTTCTCCCATCGATGTAACAGAAAATCTCTGTGAACGATTCCGCAAATACTTACTCGATAAATTCAACGGGGACACACCAGCCAATTACTTTTCCCGACTCAAGCGAGTCGCGAAAGCAGCTACCAAGGAGGGGTATTTCAGGATCAACCCCGCAGATGACGTGGCCGCAAAATCCAATAAGAACCGCAAAAGAAAGGAATTCTTGGAAGTTCCCGAATATCTGGCTCTCCTCAGAACTCCTTGTATCTATGAGGATTTGCGTGAAGCTTTTATACTATGTTGCTATACTGGGATGCGGTGGTGCGACGTCAAGCCCCTGGACTGGAAGTATATAGGCGCCGAAGCCATTGTATTCTACATTATACAGGAAAAGACCGCCGTTGAGCACAGGATCACACTTCACCCAATTGCAAAAGCAATCCTGGAAATGCGCCGGAGACGTTTGGCGCCAGGTGTCACGGAAGGTCGGGTGTTCAAATTATCTTCCCAGGATAGAACATTGAGGGCACTTGATGCCTGGTGCAAGGCAGCCGGGATCCAAAAGCATATAACCTGGCATAGTGCTCGTCTCAGCTTCTCCATACTATTGCAGGATGCCAATGTCGACACCGCCACGGTGGCGCTTCTTCTCGGGCAAACCAGCACAAAGTATGTCAATGAAGTATATAAGCGCCATCGCCCGAAGGATCAATCTGAAAATATCCGTAAGCTTCCCGATGCCCCGGTTTACTGGTTGAACGGCACGACGGCGCGTGATCAAGGATCGCAACCGGTTGCTCCCAATCCCCTTTCTCCTATACAAGTTGCGGGGTGACGGAGGCCACCGGACAGTCGGAATCTTTGCATATTATCAGGGTGTCGTCATAAGGACCGTCCTGATTTAAGGGACGTTTATTGTTAATACTGGAGCTGAGTAATTTTATTTACTTACATTAGTTACCCTTTTCCCGACCCCGTAAACCTCAAAAACCGGCAGAATGGATTGGACCCACTTTCGCACGTACGGCGACAGCTATAACCAGGCGTTTGAAACGCTCTGCAACCAGCTTTTCGAACGTTATCTACGCAGAACCTACCCAGACCTTCTGCTAAAATTCCGGGCCTTGAACGGTGCCGGCGGCGATGGCGGCATCGAGGCCTACGGCCAACTTCGGGATGCTTCCCTTAACGTTATACAGTCAAAGTGGTTCCCTGACAATATCGGTGATGCCCAAATTGCCCAGATTCGCCATTCCGTAACCACAGCAATGGCCATCAGGCCAGCTATTACTCAATATTATATATGTGTCCCGCGCAACCTCAATTCGACCACCTTCCGCCGCGGCCCGAAAGGGGAAGGTCCACGGCCAGCGGTAAATACTGAAGAACGTCGGGTTGATGACCTCACCGATGAACTACATACCCAATACCCGGGTCTGACCATAACTTGGTGGTTCGAGCACGACCTCGCCCTCCAACTGCAGGAGCAGGATAATGATGGGGTTTTCCGCTTCTGGTTCGACACTGAACTTGTTTCTTTTCAGCACCTGAAAAACCAGTTTGACCTACAAAGGGCCGGCTGGTTACAGAGCCGGTATATCCCGGACCTCCATGGTCAAGGGATTATTCAAAAGAATGTCCAACAGGTACTCTACAATAGACTATTCCGTGAACGTCTCGTCAAAACGCTGGATTCAAAGCTGCTCCCACTCGTTACCTTGCATAGTCTGATTCCAAAATTCTTGGAGACCCTCCCGGGAAACAATCCATTGAGGGTGCCACTCACAGAGATTCGGACCTGGATAGAGCCGTGGATATCCCTCGCCCGCGCTACCGTAACCTCCATTGAGCAAGGCCAGAGCGATCTGAATATTCGGCCATTGCCCCAGCCCCCAATCGCCGATACCTTCTTGAATACGCTTGCCGGCCTCACCCCAACAGGCGTTCAAAAAAACTCGTATCAACACCTCCTCGATGCACTATTTGACCTTAGAAATATTGATTTCAATAAGGTTCTTGCCGACATCCAGGAAGAAGCCGCGCAGATCGGCCGCCTATTTCTAGGAAATTCCGGAACCGGAAAAACTCACGGCCTCGCCAACGCGATTGATCAACAGCTCACCTCCGGGGCGCCTGGCATTATAATCCGTGCCAAGGGCACAAGCTGCCAGTCCTGGACGGAAATCTTGGCGCAAGCCCTCGACACTCCAGGCTGGAATAGAAATCAAATGCTTTCCGCGCTCGAATCCCTGGCCACAAGACAGGATAACCGCGTGGCTGGCCTACTTCCACCTTTTACAGACCCTCAGCAGGAACCTACCAAGGTGGTGATATGTATCGACGGCCTTGAAGAGGATACCCTTCATTGGTCCGATTGGTACGACCGAATGCGTGAAACCATTCCCTTAACGACGCAGTATCAACGGATACGCTTTGTATTCAGTGCAAGGCCATATTACTATGATGAAACCAAGACCCCGAATACCCCTCTTTTCCAAGTGGTTACACTCCCTCAGGAAGGCGACGTCCCGGTATATCAAGTTATGGGGCAATATTTTGCTCCCGAGCATTTCAATATCACGGTTGATCCAACACTCATCCGGGGTCTCGATACCCTCTTCGCGCTGCGGCTCTTTTGTGATGAATACAAAGGGAGGACCCTCACCAGCACAGACCAGATCGACACCGCGGAAAAGGTTCTTTTGAATAAGAAAGTCGAACGGATGAACCGCGAGTTTATGGAGTCCCTCGGTCCCATCGTTGGCCAAAGCAGGAAACCGGTCCTCGACGCGCTCCAAACGATCGCCGACGGATTCTACGACAAGACCGATATTGAGATGCCAGAGCTATTCGCCATGGTCACCGGTGCAACCGGGACCTACCTCAACCAGAACCAAGTCGATCGTCTGATCGACTACCTGGTAAATAATGGCGTACTAATCCGTGCTGACCTGCCTGGAACCGGTTCAATCCTGGGAACCACCAGATCCGTTTTCTCTTTGTCACAACAATCTATTTTGGAATTGATCATCTCCGACAAGCTAGTCAGGGATATCCAAGGCGGTGTCATCGAGCGAATTCCCGAAAAATTCGTCGTCGCACCCGCGCCGACGGCAGACACGCAAGCGGAATTTGAGCGATTCCAGACTCAACGATTTGTCGATCAGAGAATTATCAACAACACGGTGAAGGCGCTGTTTTATGATCACGGGAAGCTGATCGGGGAGGGCCAATTCATGGTTCAAGGGCTTAATGCAAGCGCTGTTGCCTTTTACCAGATGGCGGCGCTGGCCGACGCGCCAAAAAGTATTGACCCCAAGTATGGCGAGCGCGTCCGCCAAAGTTTCGCCGGCGATGCCCAACTGCGCTACCAAATGTTCGGCAACATCTTATTTCCTGCGGCCGCTTCTTCCGCCAACTATTTCGGAGCCGACTTCCTTCATGACATTTTAAACAGTGCCGGTTCGGCCTTTGCCCGGGAGCGGCTGTGGCTTGGTTGGGATAGCGTTACGACTACCGAATTCGAGCGTAGAACAAATAAAAAATTTTATAATTATGACTTGCAGGCCGTCATCGACCCAGACGGCGCCGAGTTCCTGGAGCTTTCCCCCCATGACCTCCACAATGAATATCCCCTGGTCTTTGGTTGGGCCCTCAGTACTTTAGACCAGCGTCTGCGACATAAGCTTCGGGTCGCCCTGACGGGCTGGGCATTGAAGCAGCCAGCAGAATATATCTTGCTCTTGAACAAGCTATTCAATTGCAATGACCCACAAATTCAGGAGGACCTTGCCTCTATCAGTTTGGGCCTCGCCGGAAAGCTGAAAGACCAATCCGCGATCGAATCCATTGCCCGATGGGCATTGCAAAACGTCTTCTCAGACCTGGAAAGGAATCGAAACGTGATCGTTCGGGAGGGATTCCGCTCCATTGTCGAAAGAGCTTTGCAGTTCGGGCTGATCTCTGAAGAGGAGGCCCGTCAGGCCCGACCCAGGCCAATGCCAGGCTCCCCGCTTCTTCCACTTGATGATGCCGCCCATCAGCAACGGCACGAGGAAATATATCCAATTGTACATGACCTCGCATGGTATGTGATTAAGGACGCATACGATGATTTTTTGGACTATCCAACCGAGATTGAACCCGAGGACAATCCCGCTCCCGATTCTGTCTTTCTACGGGCCTATGCCCGGGAGGGAATCGCCGACGGGCTTGGCCCTCACAGTTGGGCTATGGCTGCCGCCATTTACTATATTAAGAGTCTTGGTTTCGACCGGACCGATGGGAACGGTTTCACCAAAGCGACACATGGTAGCAAAAGCGATGTCTACACGCTCGAGGAAAAGTACACATGGCTCGCTGTCCACTACCTGATGGGCTATATCTCTGATCTTGTGCCTTTGAAAGATGAAGGTCGATTTATCAACAGCTACCTGGAAATTGTCGATGTCCCCAATCCGGCCGATTTTCTGCCGGAGCCAGGCGACGAGGTGACACAGCCATTTGTTTTGAAAAAGCAATGGGTAATCCAGGAAGAACTTATTCCGGAATTAAACGGCGATGCTCCTTTTGAACAGGCTATTCGCGAAGCCGTGCACCGCGAACCGGTCATCGATTTCAAAAACTGGCTCATATTCGATTCACAAGCGTTCACCGATTCGATCCCGAACCAAAAACTTCTTTCCCTCAACCACTATACCGTTCTCCACGATCCCAAGCAATATGTTGTGGCCAGGATCGACGCCCGGGGGATCATCGTCAAGAAAGGCCAGGTCCCGGTAATTACCGATCTAATCTTGCACCATCCCGGACGCTCCTATTTTGCACAGTACATAGATGGAATGCATGCCAGTCCCGCAACCGATATCTACAGCAACCCTTCCGATGTCACCTGGATGAATTGGATCGCAGAAACCAAATCGTCCGAAAACTACTATCCGTCCGCGGACAATGAAGAAGCAATTTACTGTAGCGTGGTAAGCGTCACCAACAATACCATCAGAGGCGAGCAGGAAGTGAAGATCCCATCTAAACTTGCACGTCAACTCACTAACATCGTCGAACTCGACAATGGCATTTTTCTCAACCCGACTGGTCAATTCTGCGGCCTCATGCATGAGATTCAAACCGATCAGCATGAGCAGCAAGAACTCCTGCTCGTCAAAGAAATAGAATGGCTGCAGGCCCTGGAGGCCGCCGGTTACGAAATGATTTGGTTTGTTGAAGTCTTGCACCGAAAAAACGCGTTAAACGATAAGATAAAAAGCGACCAATTTCCGCAGAAGGTTCGAAAGTACCTGGTGTACTATGATGCGGGTGAGATAAAGGCGGTTAAGTATTGGGATGCCCGGTTCAGCAATGCTCCAGACCGGTAAACTGTGGCTGGGCTATCGCTTTGGGCCCGAAAGCCCCGTGTGTGTCTCCAGGCACGTTCCAGCCATCATTCTGTCGAGATCTTCCCTTTTATAATAGCCGCTGTTTGTCTTGAAAACCCCGTACTCTCCAAGCCGCTTCGCCAATTGGGTATGTTCGAGATTGCAATAGATCATCGCTTCCTCTGGCTTCAAATACGGCTTATAGCATAGCGCCACCCCTTTCATGACCACTAGATCACTTCGCTTCATCGGTTCCCATTTTCTTCAAAATTCACAAAGGGGCCACGCCGACCAAAGTCGAAAAAAGAAAGGTCCAGAGGTTCTGCGCTGTTCGAAGGCCGAATCCGTTTAAGGCCGCCATCATAGAAATGGATAATCCCCTGGTACTTGTTATAGCAAGCGAATAATGGCGTGTGTGTAGGAATAGGTTGTGCCGGATCGTGGACCTGCTCGATACACGGCTCCCAATTTTCCCCCTCCGCGGACCAGACCGCCTTGGATTTATAGAAAACCAAATTGCCATTTTCAGGTAGCATTTTCGGACTGCCCGGGACGCTTACCTCATTGTTGCATTGTCCAACCAATACCAGTTTCTGGTCAACCAGGGATGATCGACGTACAATCCCCATGAATGCTAAAAGGGCGCAATCCAGGTCGTCAAAAGAATCCACGATCTGAAATCTCTTTGAATATTGTGCTTCATGGTACCGTGCCAGCACACGATACTTTTTAACGATAAGCAATGGATGCAAGACAGAGTTCCATAGCAACGGAAAGTATTTGTGCCAACACAGGCCAATCTCAATCGGAATATAGTTATAGGGAGAAACTGGCCGGTTGTTGATCAATTCAGCTAAGATCCTGCGCTCTGTTTCGGTATATTCCACAGGTCTAAAGTTATTCAGGCCTGCCAACACCTCCGCCAAAACCCGAATCCTAAAGACACCGTTCCTCTCTTTTTGCGTTTTGCAATGAGCAACTGCACTGGAATAATCGCAAAAACATCGTAGCCGTGTTAACCAACCTGGACCTTTTGAGTTGTCATACGCGAGCCACCGCTTTCCTGCCCAGTACTCCTTTGACAGATCTTTTCTGATCGAATTCATTTTTACTCCCTCCTCTTTTTTACTGTACCACGGTACATTCAGCAAAGGTCTAATGGTCTCCCTCCACCCCCTCGGCAAGAACACGCGCCAGGGCCGGGACACCATCTCGCTCCCGCTCGATCGTGCCCCGCCGGGCGTACAAATCTCCGCTCCGCTCTGATATTGCACTACCCGGTCCGCCTACTCTGGCACGGTTCTTTCGCTTCGGGGGTTCCGGTCGGGCGGCTCCTGCGACCGCTCGATCACGCTCCTCACTCGCTCGGCCTGGCCTTGCTCCGTGTCCGCCTCCCGCGCTCGCTCCGCTCGCGCCAGGTCGGGCCGGGCCACTCCGCTTCGTCCAGTTACCTCGCTTCCGTTGCGGGCGACATCATCGCGGCCGATCGCCGCCCATAATGAGAACTTCGTCGGGGCATCGTCCCACGCCCGAGCCTTTGCACCACCTCGCCCCTCCTCGTTCGCCCGACCACTCCCGTTCGATCTGGCCTCCGTTCCACTCCGGCCGAACAACCAAGGCCCAGCCCAAGCCGAATGTCCCTTGCAAATCCCGCCTTATTCCTTAAAAAAAAGCCCCTCTAACCTTTTTAGCCTCTTTCGCGCGATAGCAACGTACTTAGGATTGAGATCAAACCCTATATACCTTCGCCCAAGGATCGAGGCTTGGAGCAACGTAGTCCCTGTGCCAGCAAAAGGGTCGACGACAACATCATTTTCCCGGGTTGACGCTTTTATACATAACTCCGGAATGGTCGAAGGATAGCTCGCGAAATGATCTTCCTTTGACATAGCCGTCGCAATGGGCCAAACACTCCGCCTGTTCGCCAGAGTAACCGGAGCTCCCAGCCACCGCGCATTGAATCCTGCATGTCTCCGTCCGTGTCCATCTTCCTTCAAAGTTGAATACACGGCCTTCATCGGACCATTCTTTTTTCCATACACTCGGTTAGAACCTCGTTGACCGCTCAAATTTTGTCCTAGCCGCTTTTGGGTGCCCTTTGACAAGGGAGTTGCAATCGCCAGGTTGTCGTAATAATAGGACTGCCTCTTAGCGAACATAAAGATGTACTCGTGGCTTCGGGTGCAACGATCTTGCACACTTTCCGGCATTGGGTTAGTTTTGAACCAGACTATATCTTGCCGGAAATACCAACCGTCTTTTCGCAGTGCAAAAGCCACCATCCATGGCACTCCCAGCAGGTCCTTTCGTTTACAACCGTTATATACGCCATCGGGAGGGCCCTCAACATCTTTTTTGGACTTAGTATGCCCTCGACCCTCACTATGAAAATTGGAGTAGGAGTCGCCCAAAACTATCCAAACGGTCCCATCGTCTTTTAGCGCCCGTCTGACTTCCCGAAACAACTCGATTAAATGATCGACATAAGCATCCATACTGGGCTCTTGCCCCCACTGTCCTGCCACTCCATAGTCTCGCTGCCGAAAATAGGGGGGACTTGTTATCACGGATTGTACGGAGTTATCGGGTAACAACTTTATTCCTTCCAGTGCATTCAACCCAATTACCTTGTTCCACTCCATGACCCATTCATTTACTAACTGTTTTCAAACCAAGATTTACCCGGACCCATTCCCAGGGGGGATCCCCCCTCAATACTTCAAACTCCCCCGCCACCAATGCCAATTATCCTCCCGATAGTCCTGATCCCGCCGTTGCCAAAAAGCCCCAAACATATCCAGCAACCTCGGCGGCGAGAAAGCCCTTGTTGCCGCCGCCAGCGCAAACTCCTTGAAGTATTGAGGATGAAAAGGCCCTTCCGAACGCCCGCAGTCGAAAAGATTGCGGCGCGACACGTAGTCCGTCCGCACGGTTCCCCGGATCCCAACGAGTAAGTGTTCCACCAGGTGCTCGTAAGGATAATCCGTCTTCACCGTGCCCCGCATCCAGCTCCAAACCTGAACGTATCGATACCCCCAGTTCTCCAGCACGTCCAGGCTTTCCGGCAGCTCTTCCGATCGAAACCACAGGAATAGCATGGCGTCTTCGGCACTGAAATAAGATACCGGCAACTCATGAAGTTCTTCCAGTCGAATATTGCCGAATCCCAGTGGCGGGTCGACATAGATCGTATTGTATGTTTCCATTGCCATGCCTTTTGTTCTGGCGTTTGCCCAGCGGATAACACCCGCCCTGCACGCCTATACCCCAATCACCCGATTTATTTCCTCTCGCTTTCCTTCGTCCAGGAGATAACCTTGCAGCAAGCGATACAGATCAAAGCCCCCATCGACATCCCCCGCTGACAGGTTGAAAAGATCGCAAAGCACTTCCGCCGCCCGGTTCACCTGCGCGAAGGAAATACCCGCCAACGCACCACCCGAAACGCTGTTTTCCCGGATCGTAAATACCGGCTGACCATCTTTATCCCGGTAGGCATCGTACTGGCTGAGAAACATCACCAGCTGATAGTGTCGCAACAATAATTTGTAATTCATGACTGATCGTTTAAAGATGACTGTGACGCATATACAACACGCGCATCATTGAACAAAGCCAGCTCGCGTCGAAACCGCTCTTCCGCTATCTTCAAATACTCCATCTGCCATTCGAATCCGATAAAATCCACACCCAGCAGCCGGGCAGCTATACAAGTCGAACCGCTCCCGGCAAAAGGATCAACGACAAGTCTTCCGGTCTCCAGCGGGCAAATCAGCTTGATCAAATACTGCATCAGCGCCAGCGGCTTGACTGTCGGATGGTTGTTTCCAGGTCCCCGTTCGGCTCCGTCCGCCTTGGCCACATAGAAAAACCGCGAGCCCCCGCCGGAGTCGCCATATCCTGTTACGTCCATGCCCGTCCCGTACTGGCCGTATATTTTGTTTTGGGCGTTGCGCTGGCCCGCCGGCTTTCCGCTGGTCAGCACACCGGTTTGTCTGTCCATCTCTGCCGCCATGAATTCGTCTAGGACAAGATTGGCGGGAAATCGTCCGCCCGCCCCATCGCTCTTAGCCAATGCCTGCTTTTCTTTTGAAAGGTTGAAGGATGTAACAGACCTTTCCTCTCGAGGATTATTAATTCTCCCAAGCTTCTCCGTGGATTCAATCCTAGATCCGTCGATATTAAGGCCGCCCGTACCATACCTTACGATATTCTCGGCCACCGTCTTCCCTTCCAACCGTTTCCGCGCCAGCGTCCAGAATTCGGTCGCCGGCTTCAATGCCGTACCCCAGCCTTCCCATTTCTTTGCATCCTCGGTGGTAGCAGCATAAAGGGCATTCGCCTCTTCAAACGGCCGCTTATCCCACCTGTATTTTTTACTTCCGTCACTACTCCAATCTTTGGAAGGATGAAGACCCTTTTCTCCGATGACTTCCCTTTCCGCCCCCGCCGCCTTATCAATCGCCTTACTGATATCCAAACTCTTCGGAAACCCACTCCCGTAATGCCAACAAATCACATCCCTGATCTCAAAGCCCGCGTCCTCGATATTTACCGCCATCCGATGCTGTGTCCGAGTCCCACAGGCGCAAAGCAGGTGAGCGCCCGGCTTGAGCACTCGTAGCACCTCCGACCACACGTCGACGCCCGGAACCTGATGATCCCATTTTTTGCCCATAAACGCGATACCGTAGGGCGGATCGGTCACGCAGGCATCAACAAAGCCATCCGGCCATTCCCGCAACCCGAATAGACAATCACCCTGGTATATGGTATTAACCGGCTTCACAAAACGCCTTTTCTCTCTTGACTGACTACCTCCTGCAACATTTTCAACTGCCCCTGCCGCCCTTTCTCCCATTCCAACAAATACACCAGGCTCCCCAACACATGATTTCGCGAAGATGAATATTTGATATATCCATATTCATCCAACTGCCGGATCGACCGGTGATAGGTCGCCACGCCCGAAATTTTCGCTACCGGCATCAGGTCTTTAGCGTACACACAAATCGGATTGCGACAACCTTGTGCCCGCCAGCAATGGAGGATGGCCATGTACAGGCTGATATGCACCGGGGAAATCCTCGGGTCCTCCTGTACATGGTCCAAAAAGGATAATATGTCCGTAATTACCTCCATTCGTTATAGCTACTCGAAAGCACGAAGTACTTGATTGATCGTCTCCGTAACCGTTCCACAGGCGCTCAATCACACGCCCCCTTACCGCTCCCCGCCGTCAGCACCGCGCTCGACACGCTCACCGACACATTCGCCGCCGGCGCAGACCCCATCGCCTGCAACTCCTCGAAAAGTCCATTCGGCGTCTGTCCGGGTAGCTGCCCAGGTATCGCCAAAAACGGCGGATTGAGGTCCACCGGCAGCACCATATTAAAAGCATCCAGTGCGTAAGTCGTACAGTTGTACGACGACAGGTTATAGCTATTCTTCGCATCCACCTCCAATTCGTTCAGCAAATAGGAAAATTGCGAAGAAGTAAGACCGGCCGTCAGTTTCGCGTTATAGGGATGCCCCGAATTATCCACCATTTTCGATGGCACGCTATATCCCAGGGCGGTCACCACGGCATACGGTCCGCCTTCACCATAGAACCCGATGATCTGCGTAACCGAGTTTTTGCCGTTGGTCTTCGTGAGCTGGATAAACGTATGCCCCACGCCGTCCGTCTGCCCGGGATCCCACATGATGCCCGGGTTGGCCGGATTCGGCACTTTTACCAGCAAAGAGGCCTGGTAGGTCGTAGCGCTGTTATCCGGGACGTTCCCAAAACATTCAAAATATAGTGACAGATCGATCCCCGGCTTGCTTGCCTGCAATTCATTCAATTCACTAAGCGCGTACGAACTGGTGGACGTCGAGCTACTTCCTGCCGATCCACTACCGCCACCCGACGCCGAGCTATACCCCGATCCGCCACTGGTTCCGCCACCGCTGCCACCCTCGTCCAGCAGTAGCTCCAATGAAATATCGTAGCCATTGTCCGGGTCAGGGGCATAAATGATGATCTCCGGAAGCTCCGCCGGGTCATTCGTCACCGCCGCTTCCAGGGGGACAACCCGCCTGATTGGATGAAAGGCATGAATAAAGCCGCCGGTCACCGGCGAACGATACTCCACCGAGCCATTCAAATGAGATTTTTCAATTTTGCCATAGAACCCGAAGGCCGACGGCAGCACATCCGTCGCGATGGAATCTACCCCGATCGAAAATACGCCCGCCTTAATCGGCCGGTAGGCGCCATCCGTCCGCACCAGCACGAAGCGCTTCGCCAGCTCCAAACCCCGCCACGGCACCCGAACATAATACGACCGCCCGGTATCGTACGTGTCTGTGACAGCCCGCCCGAAATCCAGACTGTCAAACGATGCCGCCCCAAGGCTATCCTTCAAATACTTGCTCACTTCGCTGGCGGGGGACAGGCCCCCGATCAAGCCCCCCGTGCCGTGCGAGCTATTTTTCTGACAAGAAACGACGACGACAAGCGCCGCCAAAAAGACGATACATAGTTGCTTCATGGTTATACTTTTTTTAAAAATTGACAACACCGATCCCGCTGCGGGCCACCGCTTACTCCTTCATCCCCCTGGCCCTCAACAACGACTTCGCTTTCAGGGCAAGCAAAAGCGTACGCCCCCCGTTTACCTCCGCCACCTCTACCACAAGTTTCTTCGACGTCGAAAGCGTAAACGGATCAAACCCAACCGCGAAAACCTCCGAACTGTCCCCGCCGACGGCAGAAGGGTGCCCATCATACACCGGCGGTAACACGATGTCCTGCCGGGCCGTCCGCTTCGCTCTTTTGCGATCCTCGATCGAGAAATGCAAATAGGCAGGATGATATCCAACCTGAGAGTGATTCGTCAGTCGAAACACCATCCACAGCAGACTATCCCGGAGAAAAATCCCCTTCAACCGAAGACGCATTTCCTCGACCGATACGCCCCGATGCAGGAAGCCCCGTTCCGCCGTCAACAGCACCGCATCTGCTTCCAGGCTCGTCCGGTCTACCGGCAGCCCCGACAGCCGCACCGGATGATCACGCAAAGTGTCATTGATGATATAGAAATTCAGCACCGAAGAATCCTCGGTATACCGCAGCTCGAAGGAGTACAACCGCCCGTCTTTACCATACACCGACAAATTGGTCGGTTCGAAATTCCGGTGAAGGGCCTTCAGCTCGATCACGTTGTCCACGCCGCTCACCTTTTGCGCGAGGACCTGGCGGCTTACTTTGATCGCCGGCCCGAGCGCCACCGGAAAGACCAGGTTCGTCATTTTGTTCACCGTGACCGGCACGACCTGCGAGCCCGCCGGCACCAGGCTGAAACCGGACGGTGCGGACTGCCCGAAAGCCGAATTCATCCAAAAGCCAAGCAATAGGGAAATGGCCCAAAACAGTTTTTTCATACTTGAATAGTTTAATGCACTGAATTTTTTGTGTTCTTCAACAGCACGACATACCCGGCCTTTAGAGACACGCGCACCAGTTTGATCTTCCGGCTTAGTAAAGTCTTGGTCGCCTGCACGCCGGCATTCACCGCCTGACCGCCCAGCGTCGGGCTCATGGCTCCAACATCGAGGCCATTGACACCCTCTTCCGCCGATTCTTTCGTCACATCGCGCGTGATTGCACCCGGGATGCGGATACCCGCCAGCCCGTCCAGGTCATAGACCTGGAGCGATACCGGATAGATCGATTGCTGATACCGGATGGACGTGACCGAAATGTTCAGCCGTTCACCGTTCAACGACGCCACGCCATAGAGCAGATTGTCTTTCGGGATGTGCACCCCGGCGATGACCGCCTCCTCCGACAACCGCAGTTCCACCGTCGCCCCGGCCGTCAATACCTGGTCCTGGTTGATCACCGCCGGGATGGTGTTCTCCGCCATCGACACCGGCGCCTGGTCATCGATATTGATAAAACCCGTTTCCGCGTCGTCACCTGATGTGCTATCGACCGACAGCATCTGCACCGACAGGTCCTTCTTTGGAGCGGTCATGGCCATCGTCTCCGGCTGCGGGCCCGGCACCACCGTATCTCCCTTGGCTACCTCTTCCGGGTGCTGGATCCGCAGCAGCTTGTTCAACATCCCGTCTAATTTGTCCAGCTGGGGGTCGCTGGTGGCCGACGACGATTGCTGCATCTTCTGCAACACATTTTCCATCCGACCCATCACTTCCACGTTGGACCCCGTCGCCTGTGATCCCTGACCCGACCCCGGGTATCCTGCCGGCGGCACGCCCATAGCCATCCCCGGCGTCGGGCCTTCCGGACTTCCCGTCAAACCGCCATTCCCCGGCTGGCTGATCGACCGCTTCAACTGTTCTAATTTTTGCAATACCGCATCTGCCTGAGCGGAATAATTATCCTGGCCGAGTACCGGCGGCGCCGCCGAAAGCGATAACCGCCCTTGCTTCGCGTCCTGCCATTTACCTGGTGCCGCCCCCTGGATGCCCTGCGATGCACTGCCGCCAAACGGTCCGGGGCCCGATACGCCACCCGCCCCCGATTGTTTCACATAGTTGGGGTCCTGTTTCATCCGCTCTTCCAACTTCGCCGAGTCCAGATCCGCTTTCAGATAAAAGGCCAGCTTGTCCATCGCCCGATCCTTTTTGTCAAAATGGGCCGTAGGAAGGTTCTTGTTATAGCCCTTCGACCCCGCGATACCCGATTTTCCGCCGGTGTCTCCCTTTCCGCCACCCAGGGCATAGAAAGCCAGGGTCAGCATCGGGATGACAAGCACCGGGACGAATAACAGCATTTTGCGCTTCCGCAGAAAAGCCGCCGATACTTGATTCTCTGTTTGTGTCATAGTTGTCGTTTAAATGATGGTGATGCAATTGTTGTTATTCGATAGCCTACTCCACGCTCACGGGCCGGTTGCATCCAATCCCCTCAGCAGCCGAACGGTATCTGCCAGCCCCGGCCTCACCCGCAACAGGCTGTCAAACGCCCTTTTGCCCGCCGAATCCTTCAACACGCTGTCCAGCCCGGCCAGGGGCAACCGTTGACCTACCGGTGGACCCCGGCGACCGCCGGGAGGCTCCCGGACATGAGCAGGTACGCGGATGTGGCCAGCCGAAAAGCCGGAGGCGTGTCCATGCAGCGACTGCCATAACACGGCGACATTGGCCGCGAACATCAACCCAATCACCACCAGGGCATACGCTTTCAACTTCCTCCGGGGGAGCCTCGCCGCAGCAACACCGATCCGCCCACTGATCCGCAGCCTCAGCTCCCGGTCTTTCCTGGCCAGCCAAATCCACCACCCGGGCACCACGCCCGATTCCCGTTTTTTTCTCCGAAATAGCATATCGATCCTTTTTAATCGGTTCACATTCTTCCTTTCCTAAGCCGATTGTCCCTTCAACCGAAACCCCCTCACCGCGTTTCCACCTTCAAATCCTTATTCTCCACAATCGCCCACCGCTCGATCAGAAACCCGTGCGGGTTGTGATCAGATCTACTCGTATTCCGGAGCCACCCTTCCGACACCAGGTCTCTCGTCGTAATGCTCGTCGTCCGCGTGATCGTCTGCGTAGCGTAGCACCGGAAGTGAAAGGGGTAGGTATTCATGTCCAGGCTGATACTATCGATCGAAATCCGCTGGCTGATATTCGCAGAGATGATGTTCCCGTAGTACCCGGACTCTTTTAAATTCTCATACAGATGTTGCGCCGAGGCGTCCGCCAGGTAAAGCGCCTTGGTGATATTCGCATTGATCACCTTTTCATCCGGGTCCATACTAAAGAAGTCCTGGTGAAACGTCGCAATATGATCCCGGGCCTCCACCGGCAGGTTCTCCTTTCGGTCGCTTGCAAAGGCCTCCAACGCTTTCCCGCTGGCCAGGATATACACCCGCGATTGCGATGCCTCCACCATTTGCGCCGCCTTGATAAAAACGAATGCACTGAAGAGAATACACCCCACAATCAACACGACGCAGGTCATCCGGATCAGTCGGAAAGAGGACTCGATATTTCGGGTTTTTGGAAACATGAATGTTCGCATTTTCGATGATTAAATAATTAAACTCGCCGCCGCTGACCCCAATGCCTTTGCACCTTCTCCGGTCGCCGTGACAACTCCCGTAGTCGTGCTCTCAAATTCATTCGTCACCTTCTGCAAGTGAGCACCCCCCACCGGGAAGACCATGATGATGTGATTGGTGATCGACGGCACCGTGAAATACCCCACAATCCCAAGAATCAGGAACACCAGGTACGCCGCATCCGTGGCGCCAAAAGAAGTTTGTCCCGTCGCCTGCAACTGCTGAATATCGATCTTGATCATCTCCTCCTGGATCTGGCCGATTACCGAACCCAGGATGTTAGCCACCGGCAGCCATAAGAACACATTGATGTACCGCGCAATCCAGGCCGGCAGGACAAAGTGAAACCCGTCAAATACACTCAACCCAAGGACCAGTGGCCCGACAATCGCCAATATGACCAGGTAGAAGGTGCGTACCGTATTGACGCAAAGGGCCGCCGCCTCGAAAAGAAGCTGGAGCAACTCTGACATCCAGACTTTGATGGAATTCTTAAACTCGTACGCGTACTTCGCCATACCGAATTTTATCCCGTTTGTTATCCCGGAGAAAGTACCGGTGCTCGCATCCCCGCTGTATTGCTCCCACTTTTCCTGATCGCCAAAACCACTCGGCCCCACATACATCTGCCATTCGGTTGACTGCTCCAAAGCCTGCTCTTTTAACTGCAACAGCGTCGCGATCGCCGTATTCGAATCGTTCACCAGGGACGCCGTCCCCGACACGGTCGGCTGCATCACGCCGTTGAGCAACCCGATGAAGAATGGATAAAAGATCAAGGCCAGCCCAATAGCGAATGGCCGCAACAGGGGAAAGAAGTCGATCGCCTCCGCCCGCGCCAAATGCCCCCAAACCCGGTAGGCGATGTACCAAAGCGCTCCGAACCCCGCAATACCCCGCCCAACCCCGATCAGCTCCCCAAAGTGAACCGACATATGGTCGTAGACCGTTTCCAATGCTCCCTGCAAACCCGAAGTCCCCCCCGGGAGCGCCCCCGGATCATCCTGCGCCTGGGAAAGAAAGGGCAAAGCGACGCCCGCGCCTGCCAACAGCAGGCCAATGCCATACTTACTTTTCATATCGTCGAGTATTAGTTGCCGATGCCGTACAGCGAACGCATGGAATTCACATCATTGTTATCCCTGCCCCGTTGTAGGTCCTGAATAGAGTTATTGCTATCGAATGACCGCAAAAAGGTCAGTTTATCCGTAATATCGTGATCGATCCGGTCGATGGCGGCCAGGCGCTGGGCGTCCGACATCCGCAACTGCCCCGCGGTGATCACCATCACGAGCTCATCCACATTTTTCACACTCGCGTTAAACAAGCTCGTGTAGAGGTTGCTCATGAAATCAAGCTCCGCATCGGTGAAATGACCGCTGTTGTGGAAATAGGTGTTTGCCGCCTTATATTCCTTTATCAGCGCGGCCTCCTTATTGATGATATCGTCTATTTTCGCGTACTGCTGAACAACCGGCGAGACGGCCATCAACCCGTCGAGGAATACCTTGTGCAGGCTGAAATTCCCCTGGCTCAGGCTCTTCACCTCCTCATAGCCTTTGAAGATGATCGTATAGGCTTTGTACATATCCGACAGGATACTCTTCAACTGGGTCAACTTTTCGGTATCCAGCGTCAACTGCGTTATATCATCCGCCAAAGACTGCGCCTCCACGCGCCCCCAGGCGAACACGGTCAAAAACACCCCGATCAAAAACGACTTTTTCATTGGTTTCTATTTAGATAGTCGGCCGCCCGTTAAGGCAAGCCATAAAACGAACGAATGGCATTGACATCTCCTTCTTCCTTTTCCCGCTGCAAACAGAGTAAATCCGTCTCATTGTTGAACGACCGGACAATGCTTTGCTGACGTTGCATATCGGTATCGAGGGCCTGGATCCGCGCAATCCGCTGTGCATCCCCCATTTTCAACTGGTCCGCAGTCGTCAGGCTGATCAACTCATTCAAGTCCTGGATCCCCGCCTGCAACATGACCTGGTAAACCTGACCGATGTAGGTCACTTCGTCCGGGTGCAGCCAGGCGCTTTGCCGATAATTCTTGAGTGACTTGGAACACTGCTCCACAATCGAAATCTGGATACTGATAATCTCCGCCACTTCCGCCATCCCCTTCACAGCGGGATTGATCGATTCGAGAGAGGAGTAAAAGGCGTTGTGCAGGTTAAATTCGCCGTTCTTTAAGCTCTGTATCGTCTGCAACCCGCCTTCCACGACCTTGTATCCCTTTTCGGCATCCTTCAGCAAAATTTCCAATTCCGCCACCTGCTGGGCCAGGTTCTTCAACTGCGTCGCATGCTGATCAAAAAAATTGTTGAAAAACTGCGCCCGGGACTGGATCCCCACTGCCAAAAGCACCCCGATCAACCAAATCGCTTTCATGTTCACTCGTTTTATTGAATTCCGTACAATGCCTTAACCGCACTCACATCGCCGTCGTCCTTGGCCCGCTGCAAGCTCAACAGATAGCTTTGCTGGCTAAACTCCTGCAAGTCACTATAGTTCTTATCGATCCGGTTCCCCGCCTCATCCATAATCCGCAGCCGGTCCGCGTCCTCCATTTGCGTAATAAAGGCATTGATCACCAGCGCGATCTGGTTCACGTTCGCCACACTCTGGTTGAAAATGCCCGTCAGCACGTTTTTCATCTCCGTCACCTCCGCGGCACTAAAATGCTTGTCCTGCGCGATCGCCGTGGAAATCTGGTTGTATTGCGCGACCAGCTGCTCCTGCTTCGCGATCATATCCTTCACCCGTTGGTACGTGTCGATGGCGTTCTTTATCTGCCACAGTTCTTGATAATACTCGGAGAACAGTGCCTTTTCCTGGCTGATCCAACTGGTAATCCCGTTCAGTTCTGAAAGGGACATCGCATTCTCCAGCTGCTTCTGTGCATCCTGCAATTCCAGGGTCTGTTCCTGCAACTTCTGCACTTCCAGGTCCAGTGCGGTGACGACCTTTTTGGCCACGGAATTGATCAATCCGATGATCTCGGTGATCTGCGCATGCGACCGGCAGGGCACCAACAGCATCGCCGGGAGAAATATGACCAGTAGAATCGACTTTCGCATAACTAAGGTTTTTCGCTTATACAATTCAGTTCATCCGTATAGTAGGCTGCCGTGCCCGGATCATCCAGGCTGGGAATTTCCCTCCTTACGACCGCCACCTCGTCGGCTGTGAGCGGCCGGCTTTCGTTCGTATCCAGGTTGAATACGGCCCAACAATCTGCAAATTTTCTGATGCTGTACATCGTAAACGTTTTTATAGACCGGCCCGTTTTTCGGCAGCCAGCACCTCGATACCTTTTCTTTTGCTTCCATATTTCTTCGCATAGGCCATCACTTCCACCTTCTCCGCCTCCTCCGTTGTATAGGCCAGGTGTTCCTCTATACTGACCTCCGTCCTGTATACCTTCGACTGCATGCCACCCCCGAGGCTGATAAAGACCTCCTTATATTTTCGATTGGGATCGTTCGCCTTGTTGACCGACAACACCAACGCCTTTTCCTTGTCCGTGAGACCAAGCAACTCCTGGATCTGGTCGAACTTATTCTGGTATTTCCGTTGGTCCAGGAGGATTTTGCAGTCGGCGTTGTTGATGATCGCCTGCTTGATCACAGGAGAAGAAATAATATCATCGACCTCCTGGGTGACGACCATGGCCTCCCCAAAATGCTTGCGCACGGTCTTGAACAAATATTTGATGTATTCGGCCATCCCCTCCTTGGCAATCGCTTTCCAGGCTTCCTCGATCAGGATCATCTTGCGGATGCCTTTCAGTTTCCGCATTTTATTGATAAACACTTCCATGATGATGATCGTCACCACCGGGAAAAGGATCGGATGATCTTTGATGTTGTCCAGCTCGAAGACAATAAATGGCTGATGCAACAGGTCCAGGTTTTCCGTCGCATTGAGCAGGTAGTCGAACTCGCCGCCTTTGTAGTAGGGTCGTAAGACGTACAGGAAATTGCTGACATCGAAATCCTTGTCTTTCACCCGGTCATTCTCGAGGACCTGCAAAAAGTCGGATTGCAGGAATTCATAGAAGGTATTGAAGCAGGGAAAGACCTCCGGCCGTTCCTTCAGCCGGTCATAATACAATTGCAGGGCATTGGACAAGGCCACATATTCCGATCGGTTAAAGCTCTCATCGCTTTTCTTCCACAACGCCAGCAGCATGGTCTTGATGGATTCTTTTTTCTCGGTGTCCAGGCTGTCCCCGGCGCTGATAACAAAGGGATTGAACCGAATAGGCTCTTCCTCCGAATAGGTGAAGTAGTAGCCGCCCACCAGGTCGCAAAGGCCGCGATAGCTATGCCCCACGTCCACCACGACGATATGCGTGCCCTGAGCATGATAGCTCCGAAGCAGGTGATTGGTGAAATAGCTCTTCCCAGATCCCGATGGGCCTAACAGCATCTTGTTCCGATTGGTCACAATCCCCGTCCGCATCGGCTCATCGCTGATGTCTACATGAACCGGCCTCCCCGTCTGCCGGTCCCCGAGCCGAATCCCGAAGGAACTGATCGAATCCCGGTACGCCGTTTCCATGGTCAAAAAGCAACAGGCCTGTTCCGCAAACGTGTCAAACGTCTCGTTCATCGGAAAATCGCCCGCATTGCCCGGGATGCCCGCATACCAGATCTGCGGGCCCCCGATCGTCTCCTGGTGCGCTACCGCCCCCATGGCCGCCATGGCCGACCCTCCCATGTTCCGGATGTCTTTCAACTCATCCGGGTTGTTCGCCCAGGCCAGCAGGTTGAAATGCGCCCGTACCGGGTCCCGCTGCTCGCCGATCGCCTCGTTGAGAAATTCATTGGTTGCCTTGTGGGAAAGGGCGTTCTCCCGGGAATAGTTCGCCAAGGACTGCAACCTGAGCCGTTTCGCCTCCATCTTTTTGACGGTCGCCTGGACGTCGTCCACGAAGATGTATTGGTTGTAGATATGATTGCAGTAGAGGAGTTGACCCAGCCCCGCCGCGAATCCCACCGAGAACTTCGTCCGGTCGGTGCTATACCGGTCATAGTTGATCCGGGGGCCGACGACGCCGGGGAGATCCTCCGGGTCCGAAAGCGTAAACAGCAGACACTCCTGATCCCCGACCCTTATACCGTCCGACAGGTCGATGTCTCTTAACATCAGGTCATTTTCGTCCCGCGCCAACGAGCAATACTGCTCGATCACGCCTACCCGGTTCTCCGATCCCCCCAGGTCCTCATTCGTCAGCCGTTGCAGCTGCACCATCCCGGAATCCGTCAGGATCCGCACGAACTGCCCCACCGCGTTCTCAAATTCCAACCGCTCGGCCACATTCAGCGTACCCTCCGGCACGAGCGACCGCCGCAATAATCCCGACACCGCCGAGCTGGCCGCTTTGCGGCCTGCCGGCCTTTTTGTCAAATACAACCGGCTGGTATGCCGCAATAGCTCCCTTTCATTGAAAAACCGCTCACTTGCCCGGCCAAGGAAGCTTTCGCCCGCCTTCTCGAAATTGGCCCGGTAGCTGTCCTTCGTGAAGGTATCCTGCATATGAAAGGCCGATCCGGCCGGCAGCACTTTCAGCGCTTTTACAAAGGCCTGGTGCAACGCCAGGTAGTTCTCCGCCGACAAGGTGAAGATCTCCGGCTTGGTCACTGAAAAACCGACGGTCCAGTCCCCCATCTTACTAACAATGCCATCTCCGTCGATTTCCAGGATCGGCAACCGGTCTCTAAGTGTTGCATTCATGGCATCTTTTTTAATTGGGTGAATACTTTTCTTGACTTTGACGACAGCGACTTCGGCACCGACTTCCGGGCCGATAGCTTCATCAACCCATGCTGGCCGTATTTCCGACTCATGCGGTAGACCCGGCTGATCAACACGCCTCCCAGGCCCAACGACACCGGCAGACAGATATAAGAACTAATCCCGACGATATACATGACCGCAAACAGCACGAGTACGCCTACGACAGAGCCGCCCAGATGCCAGATATACTGCGCTTTTAGCCCCTTGAATTCCACCGGCTTGTTAATACCCTTGTTGATCGTGTACGTCGGATTTGCCATGGTACGGTTGATTAGGATACTCCAAAAAAGCCTTTCAGGATGGTGGCCACAATGACGAGGAAGATGCAGCTACCAAACCACGCCGCGGCCACCTTTGCCACATCATGGTCGCCGTGATTCCACTTGATATATACGCGTACCGCGCCGATCAAACCCAGCACCGCGCCGACAGCATACATTAGAGTACACCCCAGGTCGAAATAACCGGCCACCTGTTGGGCCGCCTGCGTGAGCCCTGCGTTCCCATCCGGTGTTTGCGCGATTGTTTCCTGTGCCCATAGTGTCGCCGCAAGGAGCGCACATCCCATCCCGATCGTTCGTTTTGTCATTCTCATTTTCGAGTATTTTAAATAGTGAGTAGTTCAAGTCCATCCCGGAAGACGGCTCTTATTTCCACAGCTCCTCCAGGTCGACCTCCGACAGGGGGAGCGAGAAGTTTGTCCGGCAGGTCCGTTCGATGTAATTGTTAATGGCCACCTGGTAGGGCGTTCGCTTTAGATGGTGGTAACCGGCTAAAGCCGCCTTCAGCCGGTCGAGCAACTCCTGCCGCTGGATACCCTTTCCCGTCATCTCGCCGACCAGCGACTTCAGCTTCGTGATTACTTTTTCCATCACCTTGAATAACTCCGGCGCGGATTCATCCGCGGATGCTTCTTTGAAGAGCGTGGGTTGAGCGGTGTCGGCGGCATCCGCCGATTGGGCCCCTTCGGCCGGGTCTTTTTCGGTAGCTTTGCGGTTGGCAAAGCCTCTCAGCTCCCTGCCATAATAGCGGATCGCCACCCAGCCGTAATACACGATTGCACCGAGGAGAAGGAATAGCCCGAACTGGGACCAGGAAATTGACTTCAGCATGTATCGTCCGTTTTGTTTCGGAGACAAATGTGACAAGGAAAGGGGCCTCAAAACGATAGAGCAAACGTTTGCTCGTAGGAGAATTGCGCTAAAGCAGGCGGTAGCGCTGATCGTAAATTTTTGGCTTCTTGGTTGGAACCAATGGACGGGGTGTTCTAATAGGAAAGCAAGTATTCCCCATATGAATAAGAAGGAAGATCTGGACTATCATGTACAGAGGTTTGTTACCCATGTGCAGGACCTGGCCGGTAAATTCAACAACCGCGCGAGAAAAATCGGACTTCCCATCCAAATGGATACGCGTCGGTTGGTTCACCTGGTACATTCCGGAGCTATACTGGATGAAACGGCTAATTTCTGGTGCAACCCGCTGGGTGTGCTGCAACCAAATGACGTCGCCGTTATAGCCGACTGCTGCTTTGAACTTTGGAAAAACGAGCGGATCGATGGCCATTTGTCAACCCCGGGCGGCCCGGTTCGGGTTCCGGTCATCACTGCCCTGCAATGGGCGGGTCCTATACTCTATTTGCTTACCGGAAGAAGATATCACTCCTCTTTCATTGTCCGGCGCAACCCCTTTTTGTATAAGACCTTTTCAAAGGTGCTCTCACTTTTCCAGGGGATGTACAGGAATATTGACTTCCTCGTCGACGAGGGTACAAAGGGACTCCCTTCCTCGATAAATACGATATTCAAGAACTGGCCGTCTACCGACACGTATCAGCGATTCGTTCTGGAGGCCCGGGAGTTTGTTTTTCAAATCTCAGACCTGGGAGAGCTGTTCGATGAGGGGACCGCCTCCGTACAAGGCGTACGTCAGATCAAGGGAGTAAACGACCAGATACGGGGGAACGGATCAACGCCGCTATTCATCGTACCGCACTTCGCGCGTAGTCAACATGAATCGGCAGCACCTTCGTTGGAAGTCATCCAGGGAATGCGAAATATCTTTTCCTGGCTACGGACCGAATTTCGTGGCTGCCAGAATCAACGCATTATCGGTCTTTCATCTGCCACCTTGGAATACGAAGACCTCGATTCAACCTGGGAGGTATCGTTATAGCGAAAAGTCCGTTCCAAGTCCACCGGCAGGCATAAAAAACGTCGCCCCCGGGAACGGAGGCGACACTACGGCAAAAATTTAATCAGCTTGAATACTCCTTAATGATTACTATGTTATATAGGATATCACTTGTTAAAGGCGATCATTTACCCGACTTTCAGCCGGGCTTGACCAAAGTTTTCACAGAAGTTTGTGGCTTCCCATATATTACTACAAAGGGTTCCCATCCGCGGTTGTTACAGGTGCCGGCGGCGGCGAGCAACCAATGCTTTTCTGCTGTCCCTTCTTGTTCAAAGTCTATGCAGTTTCGCCGGCCCCTCATGTCTCTTCTATTAACGAGTAAAGACTTCAGCCAATCCCGGATTTGAGCATCTGACTTTTCCCCGCTGCTGATAAGATCAAATTCATTTAGCAAGTAACGCTCGACGACCCGATTGACAAAGACAGTGGTCAACCCACGAGGGTATAGTAGACCCGGAACATCCATTGCTTTCGTCGTCGCCGTTCTCTCCTTTCGCGCAATAAATGCGACGACAAAGGCGACCCCGGCTTTTTCTATACATTGCCGGTGGGCGAAGCCAAGAAAGTCTATACAATTGACAATCGTAGCGGGTTCGCGTTGTGTGATGGGTTCTATCATTAATAAACGGGTTTGGTCGGGGTTATAAGAAGCAACACCCAATCATCAAGCAGCTTTTTTATATCATCCAGGGAAATCCGATAACCATCGAAGGTGATGACCCTGGGTCGCACCCGGTACCGGATCGACCCATTGTCCCAAATGTTGCAGAATCCACTGTCCAAGACGATCGTATCTCCTTTCAGGGAGAAAAGGGCACAGTTAATTTGAACGGGTCCTTTGGACAGATCGAGTTTGACTGTCGGTGCTTGGGCAATTTGATCCGGAAGAGACTTGCTTACTTTCGCGGTATCCTGCGCCTTGACAAATTTGCCGATGACCAGCGGCATACAGAATAACATGAATTTCATGGCATACTTTTTATCTCATCGACCGTAATTCGTTTGATTTTCCCGACGAACCTGGTCACCTTGTCCTCAGCAAGAAACTTTCGCCAATGATACTTGACGACCCTTTCTCTGGTGACTTCATCCGTGCCTTCCTCTGTTGTGCAAATACCCCAGGCATGGACATCCTTTAGAATCTTAGAGGTATCAACCTGCACACCGAGTATCACCTTGACCGTGTCCAGCGCCTCAGTTTGGGCGTTAGCCTTTGTGACCCATCCCCCAAGTACAACGAAAAGCAAAAGAATTATTTCTTTCATCGGTCAATCTTTTACAACGTGTAATCCAATGGGGAGGCGGGAGCGCCGCGCAACGATCAAACGGGCATACAGCCTTTTAACGCGATTGATGAACCAAGTCGACCGCTGCCTGCGCCGGATCCGCTTACACAATTGCGCATAGGCCTCGTCCATTTCCGTTCTGGAACGCCTATACGCATCCAGATGTTCCTCCAGAAATTCAGGGTCCATTAAGCGTACCTCAAGCGAAAGGAATACATCATCGGTTATCGATGAACCATTGTCGTTTGATTCCATACTGGTAAAACAATCGAAGCAGTCTACTCAACCTAAACCGGCCTTCCTTTTTCCTTATATCTTATGCGCTGGTTATCGCTAGCTGCATTCTTGTCCAGTCGAGAAACCGAGATCAGATCAAGCGGTCAAATGGGGGTTTCGACCTCAACATCGGGTACTTCCCCCGCCGCCGTAGGTAGGAACGGCCACAAGACAAGATCACGCCAAGACCTACATTGTTGTATTTCAATCCGGTATCTACGACCCCATAAAACAATTGTTAAAAGGATTCTAGGTATTTGTACTTACGCAAAAACACGTATCTTTTGCCCGGAATCCTGTCGGATTGATCAGGAAAGGGGGTAAATTGCTCCCTTTTTTATTCCGGGTTTTTCGTTGGTTGGTTGGCTAGGATGGTTATTCGGCCTAAATTCATGGCGTGCTTAATGCATTAAGCCATCACTAAATCAAGGGATAATGCATCGCAATTAATTCGCTAGACTGAGTAAGAATAAGAAAAAGCCACTTCCCGTGGTGTGTTTCGGCGGCAATGACGTATTAGATTCAGCGAGCTGGTAAAATCTATCCTTGGTTTTTTATGGCCGCAACGGCAACTTAAAAAAGTAGGTACATATTTGGATTGGAGGATCTCGGGGCACTTGGAAAAAACTTAGTCTAGCCTTCCTCGGGAACTCCGGTCGCTATTTAAAGGTTGAGTTATGCCAGCAAGCGACATAGAATTCTTTCGCGACGACGATGGTCTGATTAGAATTAGCCAGAAGACCTATCGACGCATCTATTATGAGTATTTCGGGAAGTTTTATTTTTATGCAACGCAGTATTTGGGGGATGAAGAGTTAGCCAAGGACGCCGTAAATTCCGCGTTTTTGCAATTGTGGGAGCGCCGGGAGAAACTGAAATTTGAACACGAGAATCAGTTGAAACGCTACATGTATGCCGTTGTAAAAGGTGAAGCGGTGGCGTTTCTTAGAAAAACTGGAACGGAGCGTGAAGCCTTGAAGACGGTAGCCGATCTTGACTGTGAAGTCACCTATACCGAAATAGTAGCGACCGTACGAGACGCAATCACCCGTTTGAGTCCTCAACACCGTCGTGTCCTGGAATTATTTTTGGAAGGATATTCGTTCAAGGAAATAGCGGCCGAACTAAACATATCCGAAAATACTGTTAGAGGATATAAATTAAGAGCAGTCGCTGTATTGCAAGATATGCTTGGCAAAGACGCGTTGGTGTCTGTTGCCATGATTGCCCTCGGCCTTTATGAATCGGCTGAGGTTCTGTACTACGCTAAGTAGACATATTACCTTATTCTCTTCTCGCTGACCTTATTACAGTAGACGCCAGGTAATCCCTGCGCGCACTTGCTATTCCACTGCTCTATTCGGCCAGGTGGATAGTGGTCTTTTGTCGTATGGTTTCTTCAATTAGAACTATTTTAAAATAAATGCGCCTTCGCACAACAAAAAGAGAAATTCGTTCTATATATACCTAAGTACAATTACGGAGTTCAAAATCAATCGTGGACATGAAAGAAGGTACAATCGGGGACGAGATCGAAGCTGGTCGATTAATGGGTAAAACCTATCTAGGCAGGTTTTTTCCGGAGATGGCCGACCCGGAAGAATCGGCTGCCCTGAAGAAATGGATTGATGAACATCCGGACCAAAGCGAGGTCTACGCTCGCGTTGATGACCCAACGCTGATAAAAAATGCGCTCGAACAATACAAGCGCAGTACAAAAATGGCTCATGATGCGTTCCGGGAATTGGAACCGCGGTTGGGTGTAAAGTTCTCCCCTCCTATAAGAAGCATTTATTATTACCTGGCTG
>DATJWK010000098.1:0-15156 GCA_035501395.1 Puia sp. | reverse complement strand
GAAATATCGCCAATACTACCACCTACTGGAACAACATGCCTAATTATACCAGTATTCCAAACAACCTTCGCTTTATGTATACGAGTCCGAATGACAGTGTCTCCATTGTGGACTCGACCAGCACCGGCGGCCAAAAAGTAGGGCCTAACCTGCTGTTGAAGGTCATGAGCGGCGATACGGTCAGTTTGAGCGCGCAGTGCTACTATGTCGCTCCGGGTGGCGGCAGTACAAACTATAGTTCGTTTAGCGATGTCCTTAATTCCCTTGGGAATGGACTGGTCAACCTGACCGGTGGTGCGCATGGTAATCTTGGCAATCTGACCGGAAGCGGGAGTACTGTGTACAACGGGCTTTCCAGTTTCCTCAGCAGCTATGATACCGCCCATAGCGGGTACCCGAAGGCTTACATCAATTGGATCTTCCTTGACGATCAGTTCAACTATGTGAGCTCTCTTAGCGGATCTGTGCTGGCAGCGAGTTCCACGTATCCCGCCGGATCGATGAATTTAGTCGCCCCCGGGGGGCCGATTGCGCTAAACCGATCGGGGTATTTGTATATCTGGGTAAGTAACGAAACGAGTGGCTGGAACGTCTACTTCGACAATCTTTCTGCGCAGCACAAGCAGGGACCGCTTTTGGAAGAAAATCACTATTATCCGTTTGGTTTGACGATGCAGGGGATCAGTGACAAAGCGATAAAAACGAACTATGCTGAAAACAAATTCAGATACAATGGGAAGGAGCTCAATACTAATGAATTTTCAGATGGCACCGGGCTTGAAGCATACGACTTTGGATATAGATTTCAGGATCCGCAACTAGGTGTCTGGCACAACATTGATCCACTGGCGGACAGAGCATACAATTTGTCACCGTATTGCTATGTCGGAGATAATCCCATCAGTTATTTTGATCCAAATGGTGCCTATTTAGCTCCAGTCAAGAGTTTGATTAACATTAGCTATGGCCCCAATACGATGTTCGATAACGACGATCCCATTAATGACCGAGGTAGTGGAGGATTTGGTGCCGGCGGATATGTCCCGGGCGCCGCTGGAGGGAATGGCCCCGGTGGCCCCATGTATATTGGTAATGGTTTGTATCTTCTTCCGGATGGATCAATTGGCGACATAACTGAAGCTTTAAATGTGATTTCGACCATTTATCCGGGCTCAGTGACAACTATTTATAATTCCGCCAATAATGGGATTACCATTACGAATGTAATGGTGCAAAGTTTCTTCACGCAAACTTGGGCAAAGCAGGCAACTAACATATCTGCAACGACAAATAATGACGGTGGATTTGATGTGACATATACGGCGACAAGCGACGGGGAGACACATACCACGCCATATTCTTTTAATGAATTGGTGGACCTTATGGGGCTGAGGGATGATTTTAATGAAACAATGGAGTTTATAAATCATGTCAACGACGCCATCGGGGGAGCGGGAACTGGACTTGAACGATGGACCTCTTCTTTCAGGGTGACGAATGGGGTTTATAATGGTGCTGAATTTAGCCCTAAATATTACAGTTCAGGCTGGGGAGGGGGTAGCCGCGCCGGTATAACGACTTATAAAGTTTCGGGGATTGGAGAAGCCATAGACAAGGGATCATTTTTGGTCACGATGATTTTAAGTGGGATTTCCATTTATGAGGGGATTGAAGAAGATGATGGTGAATTTGGGGTGAATGCTCAACTGGCAACTGGTAGAGCGATCGGCGGAACGATCGGCGGACTTGCAGGCGCGGAGATTGGTGCGACAGTTGGATTCGCGGTCGGAGCTCTTTTTGGTGGAATCGGTGCTCCGGTCGGCGCCTTAATCGGTGGAATAATAGGAGGTTGGCTTGGCGGTTCGGCAGGCGGAGAAGTAGGAGAAGGCACGGTAAAAATGATGCAAAAGTACCAATAAGATCTTATTTCTCAACGATTTTTTAATTAATTTTAAGGGCTATGAATAGTCTGGAAACAATTGAGATACCGATAAGCAAACATAAAGCAGGTCTGTTGTTTGTTGCCTCTTTGGTTTTCGTTATTGTTGGACTATTTTTCGTGATATCTCCAGGAACGTTTGTTAGCGTCATTGCCAGAACCAAGTGGGCAATATCCGTACCTGGTTATCTGAGTGTTGTGGTTTTTGGATTTTTTGGCATTACCATTCTAAGAAAGATCTTTGACAAACGACCTGGTCTAACTATTTCGAAGGAAGGAATAACCGACAATTCAGGTGGAGTAAGCGCCGGCTTTATTCCGTGGTCGGATATTACGGCAATTAGGGAGGAAGCGGTAGGCAATCAGCGATTTTTAAATGTGGTTGTAAAGAACCCCCAAGACTACATTGACAGACAAAGGAGCTGGCTTAAGAGAAAAATCGTTCGGAAAAATCTTGAGATATTTGGAATGCCTATCGGGATTTCGACGAACGCCCTGAAAATTGATTATGAGGAATTGAAGCAAATTCTGGATGACAAGCTTTTTGAAGCAAAAAACGACAGAATTAAAGACAATTTTTAGTTTTGGCTTTGCCGATATGCTTTCGGTGATGCGCCGAAGCGTCGGCGGAATAGACCGCTGAAAGAGGACAGACTTTCAAAACCCGTCATACGGCAGATCGTTGTGACGGGTTCTTTTGTTTCTGACAGTAACTGGCGGGCGGCGGCGAGGCGGACGTCGATGACATATTGATGGGGAGTGATGCCGAAGCAGTCGCGGAACATGCGGAGGAAGTGCTGGCGGTTGAGTTGGGCGGCTTCGGCCATGGCATCCAGTGAGGCCGGTGTGGAGTAGTTGGCGTGGATCCATTCGCGGGCGAGGGACAGCCGTTTGTACAGGACAACCCGCGTGGATTGGCGGGAGACGGCGAGCTTTTTTGCGGTGGCTTCGGCGGTGAGGGCGTCGCGAATCAGGCTTAGCAGGATGTCGCGGATCATGGCGTCGGCTCTCAGGTTGCTGAAGTAGCTGCAGCTTCCGGCGACGCTGACGAGGTAGTCAAGGCGTTCTTTGAGTTCCGGGTTCATGGGATGGGAGCGTTCCAGCCAGCAAAAATCGGCATGTTGTTTGGTCAGCGCTTCATTGACGACGTCGGTCCGGAAAAACAGGAACAGCGGTTGGGTGTCGGGGCGAGGCCGGCCTTCGCCGAGGCTTCGGCAGGTGAGACGGATGGCAAGGCGGGTGTCGTGGTTGATGAGGAGGTAGCGGGAGGGGTCCAGGAGGAACGTCGTAGGTCCAAGGGTGAAGTGGCCGGTGCCGGATAGGAGGGTGAGGATGCCGGGGCCGGGGATATGTGGCGGGCAGGTGTAGGCTGCGGCGATCGTTTGGGTCAGGAGGGTGTGATCGGCGAAACGGAATGTCGGGCAGTCTGTCGCGCCGAAGCGGGATGTCAGGCAGGCGGGTGCTTCCGAACGGGGAGTGAGATTTGCCGGGAAGAATTCCGGTGGGAGGAGTTTCCGGCTGATCATGTGCTTTATTTTCAAAGTTATGGATTTGTATATTTGCCGCATGATCACGGAAGAAGTTCTTGTCGAGGCGAGAAAACTGTGGGATTATCATCATCTGTACCATGTCGTGGGTCCGGCAGATTGTATCCTGGTGTTGGGAAGTCTCGATCTTCGCGTGGCGAACCGGGCAGCGGAGCTTTATTTACAAGGACTGGCGCCGATCGTTATATTTTCGGGCGGCCTTGGGAAGGTGACCAAAGCGATGTGGAAGGAATCGGAGGCGGACCAGATGTCGCGGATCGCGCTGGATATGGGGGTGCCGGCGGAAGCCATTTTCATCGAGAACAAGTCTACGAACACGGGGGAGAATATTTTGTTCACCCAACAATTGCTGGAGGCCAACGGGCTGCATCCGCAGGCCTTTTTGCTGGTCCAGAAACCATATATGGAACGGCGGAGTTATGCTACATTCAAATTGCATTGGCCGGACAAAGACCTGATCGTCACCTCACCGCAAATCGCTTTCGAGGACTATCCGACGCCGGAGATGCCGATGGAGCGGGTGATCGATATGATGGTGGGGGATCTGCAACGGATCCGGATCTATCCGGGGAGGGGTTTTCAGATACCGCAGGAGATACCGGATGGGGTTTGGGAGGCGTATGAAAAGTTGGTAGCCTGGGGGTTCACCGGGCATTTAGTTTCATAATTGATATATATCAATCGCCAAAACGGGACGATGTTGTAAATTAGTAGGCGACAAAAATTGCATGTCAGCTACTTTATCCTATTTGCGACGGGTTTACCGCAACGTTTCGTTGGTGGGGACGGCGGTTCGCCATATGTGGCGGGCTAACCGGTTTGACCGCTTTCCTACAGCAGAAAATCTTCTCATTTCCTTATGGTTTGACTATGCTTTTTACCGACTTGTATTGCCGGAGAAAACCGTCTATCAGTTTTTGGACAGCCGCGTTCTATTATTGGAAGAGAACGTTGCACGTAGGCGACGGAAGGAACGAAAACGCAGATTGGAGGGTTATTTATTAGATGGGTTGCGTAGTGAGCGGATCAGGTTGGTAGTGGTTGATTTTCTGGAATCGCCATCACCGGAAAATTACCCGCCAGTATTGGAGGTAATCTGGGGTGCCTGGCGGATGCCGGGCATGGACAACGATTTGACCGCGGCGGGGGATAGCCCGGTGAAGGAAAACCTGCTTAATGCAAAGACATATATCATTGCGGTGCATTTGTGTTTAGAACTGGACGGAAAGGAGGAAGAATTCGAATCGTTATCCCGGCGGCTGCCCGATCTGAGAAGTTTTATCCGGGTGAAGTTTGGGGTTGATAAGTTACCGGGAAGGTTAGGGGAATTCACGGGTTATTCCTATAAACGGATAATTAAGGAAAAGCATAGTCCAAAGAAAGGACAGCTTCGGATGCCCTTCAGGCAGATAGTGGCGCATCCGGAAATTTTCGGGGAAGCTATTTCCGGACGGGCACAGGAAATTCTCGAAGAGCATTTCGGCTGAATTTATTGAAAGCGGTTTAGAAAAGGTATATCCTGGCGGATTTCAGGGTATACCTTTCGTCGTTTTTTGGCAACCCCAATAGTATATTGCCGGCTTAAATTTTTTAGCATGCATACAATAAAGCCGAAGAAGCGGCGGGTGTTGGGGGAGCTGAAACGGAGCCGACGGTTAACCATGAATTTGACGGCGGCGGAATATGAGCGGCTCGAACAGAAGGCGAAGGAGGCGGGGGTGGCAATCGCGGTTTATGTCCGGCGGGTGAGCCTGGGCGGCGAGGTGGTTGCGCGGATGGGGCCGGAGGATCGGGAGATGTTCAGGGCGGTGGTGGGCGTGTCCAACGCGTTAAATGGGCTGTACGAACTCGCGAGGGCGGGAGGGGTCGAAGGGGGGATGGACTCATTTGCGATTGCGCGGGATGAAGTGGATGGTTTACTCAAAAAATTGAAGTTATGATCGGAAGGATATTTTCTCCGAGCGCGTCGTTCGCCCGGGCTTGTCACTATGTGACGCAGGATCGGGAACGCGCGCAGGTCCTTTACCAGGAGGGTGTCCGGGGGCATGACTGCCGGCTGACAGCCAGGGATTTCGAGATGGTTGCGCGATTACACGACACGATCGGCAAGCCGGTGTTCCATGCGGTGTTGACTTTTCACCGGGAGGAGAAGCTGGACGATGCTGCGAAGATAGAGTTGGGGTTAAAGTATCTGGATGGCGTGGGGATGGTGAATACGCAGCGGCTTATCGCGGCACATCACGACGCACGGCACGAACATATTCATTTGTTGGCTAACCGGATCGACTATGACGGAAACCCCATTCACAATTTTCCGGAAGTGTTGCGCGGGCGCGATACGGTGGAGCGTCTGAACCAGGAGTATGGACTGGTACCGGTGGCGGCGAAAAACCTTCGGCAGACGAATTTCGATGCGCTGGATCGGTCGGACATAAGGAAATATGTGGTGTACCGGAATGTCAAGGAGGCGCTGGGGCAGGCAAAGAGCCTGGATGAGCTCGAGCTGCGGTTGGAGCCAAAAGGGATCGGAATGCGGTATCGGCTTGACGAGAGCGGGCGTCGGGTGGGGGTTAGCTTTTTGTACCGGAACGAGGCGTTTCGGGGGACTGAGATCGACAGGGAGCTTTCGCTGGGCAAGCTGGAGAAAACGGTTAGTCAGCGGCAGGAGTTAAGTCAATGGGAGGAGCAGAAGCGAGAGATCGGAAAGCAATTACAGCAGGAAGAAGAGCGGGTTTTGGAAGAGAAGGAGGCGCTGCGGCAAGCGGTGTTGAAGCAGCAAGAGGCGTTGAAGCACCAAGAGGCGTTGAAGCAGCAAGAGGCTTTAAAGGAGCGGGAGGCGCTGAAGCAACGGGAAGGATTGCGGCAGCAGGAGGAGCAAGTTGGCGAAGAACCGCGGTTGAGACAGGGGCCGCGGTTGCGGCTGCATTGAATAAACATTAAATTGGACGATCATGAAAGAAGATGTTGCGGAGAGACTTATCGAATCGGCGGCGAAGCTGATAGCGGAAAATGTGGAGTTAAATGTCTTAATTCGTAACGCTTTGGCGGTGAACGAGACGATCCATGCCATTAATGCGCGGATCGATGGCATTTTGGGGGCATCCCGGCAATTGGAGAAAGGAGTTCAGTTGGATGAAGGCAGGTTGCGGCAATTGGAGGAGCAAAGTGCGATCATCAAGGAAGGGCTTAGCGCGTTTAAAGCGACTGCGGAGGGGTTGAACACCATGGTGCAACGATGGGAAGGCAATGCGGCTACATTGGACGACTCGGTAAAAGCCGTAGGGAAGAAGGCCGATTTGTGTTTAGATCGGCTTTACGATAATCGATCGGAGGAGGGGACACGATGGACACAGACCAGTACGTTCATCGAAGGATTGAGCCGGCAGGTGTCTATCATGTGGATCATCCATTTGGTAACGGTAGCGGTCTTAGTCGTGATCTTTATTGCGTTGAAATCCCATTAGAAATACCGCAGGTAAGTCTTCTCCGGATGGAATGTTTTGTAGCGACCATACCGGCGGCATAACGGATACATAACCGATACCACGGCGACCCAGATTGGATAGATGCACCAGGTTGGGAGGCCACCGCCGGCGTCAGGGCGGCCGAATTGAAAGGGGCCGAAATTGAGTTGGTTGAGGGAGTACCCCTCGGCAAAAAGAACGATCATCAAGATCACATGGATTAGATAGAGGTGGACGATGAAATAAAAAAGCGGTGTGCGGCCGAAGGTCAATAAAATCCGGGCGGCGCGGGATGGACGGGGCGATTGTGGCGGGCCAGGTTGCGGAGCTCGCGGCGGAGCCGGTTGGCCGGACGTCCGCGGTTCCACGGCGGCGAGAATGAGGCAGAGACCGCCGAGGGTCAGGAGACTGAAGAGAAGCGAAGGCGGATATTTGTTGACGTTGAGAAAAGAGAGCAACGTGAAGAGAGGCTGTTTTTGCAGCGACCAGGGCGCGGGATCGCCGTAGCCATTGATAAAGCGCAGAACGACAAACGCGCCAAGCGCGATAAGACCGGCGCGGAGAAAGAGACGCTTTCGCCGAGGTGCGGGGAGTTGGAACCAGCGGCCGGAGATGAAACCCGCCAATATGATGCCGAACCAGGGAATGATCGGGTAGGCAATGGCGATGAGCCGATCGGAGCTGAGCTGAAAACTACCGAGGGACCAGCTAACGGAGCGAAAGATGGTATAGGCGAATGACGTGTTTTGAGCGGGCATCGCCATACCGTCAGGCATCGGCAGCCCGTCGTGACCAAAAAAAATGACCGTAGCCAGTACGACCAACCAACGGTATGGAAGGCGGGACAACAACGAAAGGAGGATCGTGCCGGCGCCGATCGCGCCGATCACTTCGAGGAGGAATAGCCGGAATTTGGGGTCGAAGGAGAAGCCAAAACCTACGATAGAGAATTCGAGCGCGATCAAAACGAGCCCGCGGCGCAGGAGCCAGCGCCGGGTTTTGGGAGGGTCGGTGCTGCGGGCCAGCTGGATGGCGGCGGAGGTGCCGGCCAGAAAAACGAATGTCGGGGCGCAGAAATGGGTGATCCAACGGGTGAAGAACAGCAGTGGGGTGGTGGCAGTCAGGTCGGTGGGGCTGTGGGTCCGCGACCAGGTGTCGAGATAGTCCCGGACGTGGTCGAGCGCCATAATGACCATGACGAGCCCGCGGGCGATGTCGATGGAGACGATGCGTTTCATCGAGTAGAAAGATACGGTTGGAAGGGAGCGGACGCCAAGAATTTTTCGACGGCTGGAAGGGATTTCGACGAATGGACGAATCGGGGCGACGAAGGACCTGCTATTGCTAAGGCTCCCGCCTTCGCTAAAGCTCCGGCGGGCAAGTCGGCGGGCAAGTCGGCGGGCGAAGCGCGCCTTCGCTAAAGCTTCGGCGCGCGAAGACGGAGGTATAACTCCTGGCGGTGCGCACGGGAAATGGGAATGATTGCCGGGCCGATATGGGCACAATGCTGACGGACCTGGTCGATCCTGGCTATGGCGACCGTGTACGATCGGTGGACGCGGAGGAATTTGTCGGCGGGGAGACGGGTGGTGATGTCGGTCAACGACTGATGGCATAGAAAGTCGCCATCGGTGGTGAAGACCCGGATATAGTCTTTAAGGCTTTCGATGTAGAGGATGTTGCCTGCTTCGACGCGAATGAGGTGACGGTCGGTTTTTAGGAATATGGCGTCAGGTGCGAGTGACGGGGTCGGTAAGGGGGTCGGATGGAGCAATGGGGGAGTTGGCGGGTTTGTCGGCGGGATTGGCGTGTTTGGCGGGGTCGGCGGGGTCGGCGAAGGTGCGGCTTGCGACGGCGATGTCCGGAGGGCGCGCGTAGCCTTGTCCATTGTCTGCAGGAAGCGGGCAAACGAAAAGGGTTTGACCAGATAATCGAGCGCTTCCCATTCAAAACCTTCGACGGCGTAGTCGCGGTAGGCGGTGGTGATGACGACAAGGGGACGATGCGGCAGGGTTTTTAGGAGATCGAAACCGGTGATCTGGGGCATCCGGATGTCGAGGAACAGGAGATCAACCGGCTGTTGCCGGAGCTGGTGGAATGCTTCGACGGCATTGTCGGCCGTGATAATGGTGTGGACATTCAGTTGACGCAAATAGGTGACGACGATATCGATGGCGAGCGGTTCATCGTCCACGACAAGGCAGCGGATCGTTGTCATGAGAGGGGAATTTTCAGGGTGACATGGAAATGGTCGGCTGTTTCGACTTTATCCAAATGATAGTTGGTTCCGTATAGGAGGTCGAGGCGGCGCGTGACGTTGCGAAGCCCGAGGCCGCTGGCGGGGCTCGCAGGGGATGAATGCGGTGGACCGGCGGCGTGAATGGGGGTATGGGATTGCGGCAGGTCATCAGCCGGGAGGGGGACGGAATTTTCGATGGCAAAAGTGAGTTCATGGCTTTGGATCGTCAAAGCGATCGATATCCTGCCTTCGCCGATGGTCTGACCGATCCCATGTTTGAAACTATTCTCAACGAAGGTGAGCAAAATGAGAGGTGGGATGCGGATCGTGTCCGGCGGCAGGCCCTCTTTTTTGAACGTGAGGGCGAGCCGGCTTCCGAACCGCAGCTGTTCCAGGGCGATATAATTCTCCAGGTTGCCAATCTCTTTGTCCAACGGCACGTAGGGGGCGCCGGACTCATACAGCATATAGCTCATCAGGGAAGACAGCTTCAAGACGACATCCGGTGCAAGGTCTGACTTTTGAAGGGTCAGCGAATACAGATTGTTCAGTGTATTGAAAAAGAAGTGCGGATGGACCTGGGCTTTCAGAAAACTTAGTTCCAGGGCGATCTTTTGCTTTTCCTGCTCCTGAAGCCGTTGTCGCTGTTGCATGGAATCTTTAAAGAACTTCAGGCCGGTCGTCAGTCCCACGAGGTATATACTGTTGATCAACTGGGTGGCGAAGTGTTCGATCGTAAACGTATTATCCCCGGAAAAGAAAAGCGACCCGCTCACCGTGTAGAGATGGTGCAGCCCAATATTGATTGCCGAGTTGCCGGCCATGGTAAGCAGGACGGTCAGAAAGTAGGCGGGATAGTGTCTTTTCAGCAGGAATGCCGGGACCAGCACGTACAGATTGAGATAGACCATCATCATGTCGGGGGGCATCAAGGTCAACAACTCCGCATAAAAGCGGATGTCATAGATGTGATGAATGCTCAGCGAGATCAGCGCAGCAAAAACATAATAGCATAACCAGAAAAGGACGTGATAGACCATTGGCCGTAAATTTATATTTTTTATGTTACTTTGGATTATGATCACTATTCGCCGTCTACTCGCCTTCCTGTTGCTCTGTTGTGTTTCCGGCAGCAGTTTTGCACAAGGCTTTCTAAAAACAAAGGGCCGGCTTATCGTCAACGGCAAAGGGGAAAACGTCATTCTTCGTGGTATCGGACTGGGTGGCTGGATGCTGCAGGAAGGATATATGTTGAAGCTGGGGAAGGTAGGCCCGCAATACCGGATCCGCGAAAAGTTGACCGAGCTCGTCGGACCGGAGAAGACGGCCGCCTTCTATAACCGGTGGCTGGCAAACGATATCCGGAAGATCGATATCGATTCCATGGCGGCGTGGGGCTTTAATTCTGTCCGGCTGCCTATGCACTATGCCTTATACACCTTGCCTGTAGACAAAGAGCCGTCGCCGGGAAAGGATACCTGGCTGGAGAAGGGGTTTGTCCTGACGGACAGTCTGCTCCGCTGGTGCAAAGCCGATCATATCTACCTGATCCTGGACATGCATGCAGCGCCGGGCGGTCAGGGAAATGATCTGCCGATCGCGGACCGTGACCCTTCCAAACCTTCCTTGTGGGAAAGCGCCGCCAACCGGGAGAAAATGGTCGCCTTGTGGGGTAAGCTGGCGCAGCGATATGCCGGCGAGCCCTGGATCGGCGGCTATGATATCATCAATGAGCCAAACTGGGGGTTCGCCGGTGACACGTCCGATCTCCACGGGATCAAGGAGACGGGCAATGCACCGCTTCGGCAATTGATGGTGGACATTACGGCAGCGATCCGCGCAGTGGACAAAAACCATCTCATTATCATTGAAGGCAACGGCTGGGGCAACAACTACCGGGGCATCCTCCCGCAGTGGGACAACAATATGGTGCTGAGCTTTCACAAATACTGGAACCCGAATACGGAAGAGGCGATCCGCGGCTATCTCAACCTGCGGGAAAAATACAATATCCCGATATGGCTTGGAGAGTCCGGCGAGAACAACAATCAATGGTTCCATGAAGCGGTTCGCCTGGTGGAGAGCCACGATATCGGCTGGGCGTGGTGGCCGCTGAAGAAGATGGGCACGAACCAGCCATTGGAGGTCATTATGCCGGCAGGTTTTCAGCAACTGGTCGACTATTTGGTAAAGAACGGTCCGCGGCCGACCCAACAGGAAGCGGAAAAAGCGTTGGATGCGCTTACGGAAAATATCCGGTTAGAGAAATGTATCGTTCATCACGACGTGCTGGATGCGCTTTTCCTTCCGTGAGAATGCGGTGATCGGCTAGCGGAGATAGTTTTCCAGCTGTTGGAATGCGGCCAGGAACATCTTGTATTTACTATCGGTTTGCGCCCACGCGATGGTCTTGTGTTGAAATATCTCTTTGATCATTTCGCTCGCTTTCCGGCAATCATCCGCATCATAGAAAAAAGAAACCCATTCGGGCGGCAGGTCTTCCGTGGGCTTGAGGGCAAACCCGTTCCCGTAGATCTTGATCGGTGTCGGGGTACTTCTCACGTCGACGGAATTCAATTCTTTGTCCATTGCCCATCGAAAATAGTATTCCCAGAACTGGCAGTGATTGAAAAGCCGTTGTCGGATTTCCGTGTCGCTTTCCTTGTGCGTGGCGCGAATGCGCCAGCGGTTATTGGGCAGAGAAAATGGGTCATTTTTTTGTTTCATGGACGGGATCGCCTTGCTTTCAAAGTTGACGGTGTAGCCGGCGGCCAATGTGAGCTGCATTTCGCCGGGTGAAGGCATGTTGAGCGGGAAGGTCGACTTTGAGTGGTCGTGACTGGTCAGGATGAGCTGATTGTCTTTTTTGATCCACGTTCCGTATTCAAATGCGCCGAAGTCGCGGGTGTAGGAACCGTCCGGGCGCAGCTCGAGGAAGCTGGCGGGGCTAAGGAGGCTGTCTTTTCCGTTGGGGGTGCCGGTGCCGTAGGTATAAAACCAGAGTTTTGGCAATGGATTTACCAGGAGGGAGCAGCCCGGGGAGGCGGAAAGGAGGAGAGCGGCGGCGACGTAAAAAAGGGGTTTCATATGCGGGGCAATGGCGAATAACAAATTAGGAAAATTTATTTAGAAAAGGACAATTTAGGAGGACAAAGCAAGGGATCAGCGATATTGCAGTCATAATAACGAAATGGCAAACACGTATGTGATCGGCGATATCCATGGGGGCTTCAAAGCGCTTAAGCAAGTAATTGAGCGGGTAGGGCTTGCAGCCGATGACCGGCTGATCTTTCTGGGCGATTATGTGCACGGATGGTCGGAAACGCGGCAGGTGATCGATTATTTGATCGAGCTGGATCGAACCCATGCTTGTACGTTTGTGATCGGCAATCATGATGTCTGGTGTATGGAATGGTTAGCACGGCTTGGCAGCGCGGAGGATTGGCTGGCCCAGGGTGGGCAGGCGACGATGGACAGTTACGCCGGCGCGGGGGAGGAACTGAAGATGCAACATCTGCTGTTTTTTAGCAGAATGGTGCCCTATTATGAGGACGAACACCGGCGGTTATTTGTCCATGCCGGGTACACTTCGATACACGGGCCGGCGAGAGAGTATTTCACCAGCAACTTTTATTGGGACAGGACGCTTTGGGAGATGGCGGTGGTGGCCGATTCCCGGATATCGCAAAGCAGTTTGCTTTATCCCAAGCGGTTGCGTCTTTATGACGAAATATATATCGGGCACACGCCAACCACGAACTATGGTGTCGATACGCCAATGCACAAGTGCAATGTCTGGAATATTGACACCGGGGCTGCATTTGAAGGCCGGATCACGGTTCTGGACATCGACAGCAAGCGATTTTGGCAGAGCGATATCGTTCAGTCGCTGTACCCCGATGAAAAGGGACGAAACAAGTAAGCGTGCGGAAATACCACGAACTGGTTATTTTTTCCGATCTCCCCTGCTTCTTTTGCCGGATAAATCCCTCTAAAGTGGTATTGTTTGGGCTTGGCTGAAGGGATAGTTTTGTGCTGTCCTCCCAATTGACCCCTTAAGCGGATGCATACTATGCGGGTGCGTCTTCATTGGATAGCCCACATCGGTTGCTCCGATTGTTTCCGACAAAACCGGCAACCGGCCTCTGAGTAATCAGGGGCCGGACTGTTTTATGTGGCGCATTTGGGCGAGCGGAGAGCGTTGGACGGCGGGGCTGCGCGACGGGAATCAGGTTTTATCGGTGAAGCGATAATTGGCTTCGTTGTAGCGGTCGCCGACATTGGGGTATTTGGCAAGCAGCTTTTCGATGTCGTTAAAATCCTGCGGCGTCAATTGGATGTCGATCGCTCCCGCATTTTCAAGGAGATATTTTCTTCTTTTGGTCCCGGGGATGGGGATGATGTTTTCGCCGCGGTTGAGTACCCAGGCGATGGCGAGTTGCGCCGGGGTCCACCCTTTTGCGGCGGCGAATTTTTCAAAGGCGCCGGCGAGCTGTTGGTTGTTTTCGGCAAATTCACCCTGGTATCTCGGGAGGGAGCGCCGAAAATCCTTGTCGGCAAGCTGACCCAGGTTGAGGGTATTGGTCATCAAGCCACGCGCCAGCGGGCTGAAGGGAACAAAGGTGATATTCAATTCCCGGCAAAGCGGGAGGATCTCTGCTTCGACGCCCCGGGTGAGGATGGAATACTCGCTTTGAAGTGCGCTGATGGGGTGGACGGCATGGGCTTTCCGGATGGAAGCAGGAGAAGCTTCGGACAGACCGAGGTAACGCACTTTCCCTTGCTTTACCAGGTCGGCCATCGCGCCAACCATTTCTTCCACCGGAACATTCGGGTCGATGCGATGAGCATAATACAGGTCGATCACGTCGGTCCGGAGGCGACGAAGACTGTTCTCGATGCTTTCTTTCAAGTGACCGGGCGAGCCGTCGAACCCGGTGAGCCGGCCCGTATCGTCCGTCGTAAAGCCGAACTTGGTTGCAATAAAAACCTTCTTGCGGTTCGGCTGGAGCACTTTGGACACCAACTCTTCATTTTTTCCATTGGCATATACATCGGCGGTGTCCCAGAAATTGATCCCGATTTCGATGGCTTTTTCCAGCGTGGCGATGGACTCCACGTCGTCAGGCTGTCCGTAACCATGATTCATGCCCATGCAACCAAGGCCGATGGCAGAAAGTTGGATGTCCGTGTTGCCAAGCTTTTTGTATTTCATCCTTCAAAGGTCCCGAATTGTCCTGAATTGAAATGTGATTTTAGGTTTATTTTTGAGCGGGTTTTTAAATGGAAAAATTCATATATGGAGGACTTCATCATTTCAGTCGGCAAGGTGGAGGAGTGGCAGATGACAAATGATATTGCGGCTTTGGATTTGGTATTCGATCGGGCGAAGCGAGTACTGGTCGGAGGTGGTGTCGTGGCGCTGGTTAGGAGCAGCGGACGGGAGCGGTTTACCGGTTTGAGGAGTTTAGATCGCTGGAGGATTTTGAGAAATATCGGGAGGGCGTGTACCGGTGGATGAAGGTGTAATAAATGAGGCCATCGGTTAAGATGGCCTCAATCTGACTTAAGTCAGCAGATTATTTTTTGGAGCAACCCGGTTAAGCGAAATTAACCGAAGGTTTCCATGATTTATCTGTAGATAGCATGAATACCTCCTTTTTTTTGGTGAACGATAGCTATGAAGTTACGAAAAAAAAGCCAAACGTGCCGTCGGGGTTCCAAATTTTCTTTGATGCGGAAGAGGTGGTGATCAGGCACGTTGGAGATGGAGCGCCCATTTCCGAAGTTTTCCCAGCAGTTCGTCGAGCTTGACCGGTTTGCCGAGATAGTCGTTCATGCCGGCGAGCAGACATTCTTCTTCGTCGCCTTCCATCGTATTGGCGGTGAGGGCGATGATAACGGGTTGGTGGCTGTTGTCGGAGCGGCGGATGATGCGGGTTGCTTCGAGTCCATCCATCTCCGGCA
>DATJWK010000097.1:0-20522 GCA_035501395.1 Puia sp. | reverse complement strand
CCGGCATAGGAAGCGCGCAGTTTCGCCAGGCTCACCCAGGCCGGCAGATGGAGCAGGTCGGAGAAGACGAAACTGCCGGAGAAGGAAGGGTAAAGGAAATGATCGGTATGGATGTTCAATGTCGAGAACCAGTCATTCCGCGCCGTGGCGGTGAAAAAAAGAAAATTGGACAAGGACATATCTAAGCTGGCGAATAATGAATTGACCCGATAATGTCTATCGATCGCTGAATAGGTTTTTGTCGCGATATCGTTCTGACTGTAATCGCCGGCAATCAGAAATGGACCCGCCGCCCGGTTATTCGACCCGGGGACGGCGCCGATCCCCGTTATATTGTTGATATTGTCCTGCTGATTCCCCCCCGCCACCATGCTGAAATTCCATTTTTCTCCCACCGGCACTTTGGCACCGAGCATAAACCCGCCGTTGAGCTCGTGGAAATTGACCTCATATTGTGTCAGGTTCCCTCCATGAATACCGTCCGACCGGGTGTATTCCACGCCCGACGGAACAATTTGTGTCACATCCATCAAATAGCCGTCACGCGCGACCTGCCCCTGGACAAACAGCCAGTCAAGCAATTGATATTTCAACGTGAGCCCGCCCGTCAGGCGGTTACGGGACGTCGTATTCTGATAGTCATAGGCGATATAATACGGATTCTCGAAATAGGGATCCGTCGTACCCGGCAGCCATTCGGTACCGTCGGGCAGTATGGTATGGTTCTTCAGCCAGCGGATATCAAAGCTGTTCGCCAGGTAAAGCGGCGGCGCCATGACGTTCCCCGGATCATCCGACAGCGAAGCCCGGTTGGATACCTGTTCAAATACATAGTCTGCCTTCAGGTCCATCTGGAGCCGGTTGGTGATCGCAAACCCGGAATTGAAGTTCAACCCCTGCTGTGTCATGGAGGAATTGGGAACGATCGTATTCAGATAAAGGTTGGAGAGCCCCAGCCGGAAATGCCCTTTGTTGTTGGCCCCCGTCAACGCCACTGAGCTTTGATCGTTGATGCCCGTATGAAAGAAATGCTCGAAATTCCGCGAGGCCGCGCGATAGGGATAATTGCTGCCAAGATAGTTGACAGCGGCCGAACCGTCGAGTTTAGCCCCCCAGCTGTAATACGACGCTGCCTGCGCTGCCCCCATATTTACCGGTTTGATTTCCCCCACCCCCTGGCCGTATTGATACTGGTATTCCCGCTGGTCGTCAACCCTGCTGGCCGTAAAACTATTATTCACCTGCACCCCCAGCCCATGCGTCTTCGACCCCGATTTCGTCGTGATCAGGATTGCCCCGTTGCCGCCCCGGTAGCCATACAACGCCGACGCCGCCACCCCTTTCAGCACCACTACCGATTCGATATCGTCGGGATTGATATTGGAAAGCCCGTCACCCAGGTCAGGGCCGCCCCATTGCCCCGGATATCCCTGGTTATTGTTGTCATACGGCACGCCGTCTATGACATACAGGGGCTGGTTGTTCCCGCTCAGGGAGGCGTTCCCGCGGATCAGGACGCGGCTGCTGCCATAAGGACCGGTAGCATTGTCTACCACGTTTACACCAGCCATAAGCCCTGCCAGCGCATTTCCGAAATTCACGGCCCGCGCCTGGGTGAAGACGCCGCCGTCCAGCTCATCGGCTGAGTACCCCAGCGATTTTTGCTGTCTGCCGATCCCAAGGGCGGTAACCAGCACTTCCGTCAAGGGTTGATCCGACGGGTTCAGCATAACGGAGCTACGGACCGCCAGCCGGGCCGGGAGCTCGCGGCTACAATAACCGACATAGGAAAAGACGAGCATGTCGTCGTTGTTCGCCTGGAGATTGAACACGCCTTCCAGATCGGTGGTGGTCCCTTTTCGGCTGTTCTTAACCGTGACACTGACCCCCGGCAGGACCTTGCCGTCCCGGTCGGTCACCCGCCCGCTGACCACATCCGGCCGCGCATCGGCCGCGGGCGCATCCGACGGCTCGTCATCCGGGTAGGCCGAACCCTGAACGGCGCCGGTATCGGCTGCCCTGACATCCTTCCGCCGATTCAGGATCACATAGGTCCGCTCGTCGACTTTTTTAAAGACCAATCCGGTGCCGCGCAGGACCTGCGATAGGATCTTTTCCACGCTTACGGTGGCAGAGATCACCGGCGCATGTACCGGCATCTGTCCGATCTGTTGTTGGGAGAAAAGAAAATAGACCCCTTTGATCCGGTTCAGCTCGATCAGCAATTCCATCAGTGGCTTGCGCACCTCTTCCACGCCGCCACCCGTAACAGGTGCGGCCCCGTGCGCCTGTTGAGCGTAAAGGGGCTGATGACTAAGCCCGGTAAGTAGCGCACAGAGAAAAAATCTCACCCAGCCGTGGCTTCTGGATTTTTTCATTCCGGCAGCGTTTTGGTTAGACCGGGTCGAGCCCGGCTTTGTATTGGTCCATTCGACGCTTAAGGCTTTTTCGAAGCCTTTATCGCGATCTTGCCGTCTTTGCGGATCACCTGGAAATCCGAGGTCGTCTCGAGCGCCTGCAAAAAGACATCGAGGTTGTCATTTCGCATAATTCCCGAGATCGTGCTGTCGGCAATCGACTGATCCTCGAGTTCGATCCGCACGCCATACTGGTCTTTTATGATCCCTACCACATCCTTCAGCGGGGTATTCTCGAAAAGGAGTTGGTGCCGTTTCCAGGCCAGCAGACTGTCACTTTTTATACTCCCCTTCTCCAAACCTTTACCGTTCCATTTCACAAAATCACCCGGCACCATCGCCAGATCGCCATTTCCCAGCTCGCCCGCCACCGGATGGACGATCACACTACCTTCGCGAAGCATGACGTTTTCCTTCCCATCCCGGTTCACGACATTGAATTGCGTTCCGGTTACGATGATATCCAGCCGATTCGTATGCACGATGAAACGGCTGCGCTGCGGCGTCTTCTGCACATGGAAAAACGCTTCCCCTTCGATCCACACTTCCCGGTCGCGTCCCTCCTGCCAGTTGGAAGACAACCGCAACCGGCTATTGGCGTTCATCGTCACTTCCGAACCATCCGGAAGCGTCCGTAAATTGACTTCACCAAAGGCGGTCGCTATCTGCACCGGCTTGTTCCACCACATCCGCGCCGCCATCATACCGCCGGTCAGTACAACCAGCACACACGCCGCCGCGACCCAACGCCGGGTCCTCATTCCCCGGATCGCCGCCACGCCCGGCTCCCGCGCCCCGGTCCCGCCTCCCGCCTCATCGATCCGGCTCATCAGCACATCCGCCGCCGCCTCGATCTCCTCCCCGGTCCGCCCTTTTTCCCGTAATCTGGTCATCTCCAGCAACGCAACGGCTTGCTCCAAAACAACCTTTCTTGCCTGGTCCCCTTCCGCCCAGCCATTCCAGAAGCGATCGGCTTCCCGGCCAGGTCCGAAATACCAGGACAAAAAAGTTTCGTCCGTCAGCAGATCCTCGGGCTCAAGATAGTCTTTTGGCATAAAACCTTCTGTGTATTAGATAGGTACCTCCCATTTTTCGATGGTTACACCCGCTTTACAATCAAGTATCCGTAAAGATAATTTTGTAATTTACTTTTCTATTGTTTTTTTTAGCCTTTTTATTCGATTCCTCACCTTAAGCCATCACGATTACCATTGGACCATGCCAAAGAAGACATACTGCTATGGGAATCCTTCCGTAACGGCGACAGAGAAGCATTTGCGGCGCTGTTCCGAAGGCACTACGAAGCCCTTTTCCGGTATGGCAGCAAGTTTGTTGGCAATGCCGGCCACCTCGAGGACTCCATCCAGGAGCTCTTCGTCGAGCTCTGGCAGTCTAAATCGAGAGCGCCGGTGACGTCCGTGCGGGCATATTTGCTTAAGTCGTTGAAGTATAAGATCTTAAAATCGTATCGCCGTCGTCGGGACCTTCTCCCCATTTCCGATGAACAGGGCACCTTTGAGTGGAGCCACGAAGATTATCTCATCTCCGGAGAACAGAGCGCCGAAAACAACAAAAAGGTCCTCGGCGCCCTTGACCGGCTCTCTAACCGTCAACGGGAAATCGTTTACCTGAAGTATTTTCAAAACCTCAGCTATGAAGAGATCAGCGATGTCATGAACATCAACTACCAGGTGGCCCGCAATCTTCTTTACCAGGCGATCAAATCGCTAAAAGCCCTCCTCGCCGGCGCGATCCTGTATTATTTTCTCTTCCCGCGCTAGATTTTCCCGCGCCGCGCCCGTTACATTTATTTTCGTTTTGACACCTACCGTTGTATTTTCGCCACGGTTTTATCACAACCCCAAATTATTTGACCTATGAGTATGGTAGACTCATTCGAAAAGATCCCGGTAAAGATTTTTAGTTCACTGGAGGAAGGTTCCCGTTCCATTGGCAAAGAGATCGCCCAGCTGATCCGCGAGAAAGATGCAAAAGGCCAAAAGACCGTCTTGGGTTTAGCGACCGGCTCATCGCCAAAATCCCTGTACGCGGAGCTTGTCCGGCTTCACCGCGACGAAGGCCTCAGTTTTAAGAATGTGGTCACTTTTAATCTCGACGAATACTACCCCATTGACAACGACGCGCTGCAAAGCTATAACCGTTTCATGAAGGAACATCTCTTCGGTAAGGTCGATATCAACCCGGCCAATTGCCATATCCCGAACGGGCAATGGAAAAAGGAAGAGATCAAGCAACACTGCATCGAATACGAGCAGCGCATTGAAAAAGCAGGCGGCATCGACCTGCAGATCCTCGGGATCGGAAATAACGGCCATATCGGATTTAATGAACCGGGCTCGAGTATTTACTCCCGGACCCGCCTTATGCCCTTGGCAAACTCCACCCGCATCGCAAATTCACAGGACTTCCAGAACATCTCCCAGGTCCCCCGGCTCGCCATCACGATGGGCATCAGCACCATCCTGAAAGCCCGCCGTATTATCCTCATGGCCTGGGGTCAGCTAAAAGCGCCCGTCGTCCAGAAGGCGGTGGAAGGCAACGTCACCGAACAGATCCCCGCCTCATTGCTGCAGCAACACAACGATACCACCTTCTTCATCGATGAGGTGGCCGCCTCCGAACTGACCCGCTTTAAATCTCCATGGCTCTCCGGTGAAACAGCCTGGACGCCGTCGATGATCCGAAAAGCAGTCGTCAATATGGCGCTCAAAGCGGAAAAGCCCATCCTGAGCCTCACCAACCGGGATTACAATGATAGCGGCCTCGCCGATCTGCTGGTGGAAAAAGGCGACGCGTACGAAATCAATCTCCAGGTCTTCTATATGCTGCGGGACAGCATTACCGGCTGGCCCGGCGGCAAACCCGGAGCAACCCTCCCCACCCATCCGGAACGGTCCGAACCATTCCCAAAACGTTGCCTCATCTTTTCTCCGCATCCCGACGATGATATTATATCGATGGGCGGTACGTTTATGCGCCTTCACGATCAGGGCCACGACGTCCATGTCGCCTATCAAACCTCCGGGAATATCGCCGTCACCGATGAGTTTGTCACCCGCTTCCTTGATTTTGCCGTCGGATTTGAGGTCCTCTCGGGGATCGACAGCAAAAAATCCTCGCAGATCCTCGAACAGGCTACCAACTATCTGAAGACAAAAAAGGCCAGCGATATCGACACCCCCGAGATCCGCAGCATCAAAGGGCTGATCCGCCGCTGCGAGGCAAAAGCCACCTGCCGGTATGTGGGCATCCCGGATGAGAATATCCATTTTATGAACCTGCCGTTCTACGAAACCGGGACCATCGAGAAAAAGCCGATGGGTGAGATCGATGTCGAATTCACCATCGAACTGCTGCGCAAGCTAAAGCCACAGCAGATCTACTGCGCCGGCGATCTGGCGGACCCGCACGGCACCCATAAGGTCTGCCTGGATATCGTCTTCGAATCCCTGCGGCGTCTCAAAGCCGCCGGCGATCCCTGGCTGAAGGATTGCTGGCTTTGGCTTTATAAAGGGGCCTGGCAGGAATGGGATATCAGCGAGATCGAAATGGCCATTCCCATGAGCCCCGACCAGGTCATGAAAAAACGGTTTGGGATTTTCATCCACCAGTCCCAGAAAGATATGGTTCCCTTTCAGGGAAGTGACGCCCGCGAATTCTGGCAGCGGGCCGAGGATCGGAATGCCAATACGGCCAATCTCTATGCACAGTTGGGTTTTACGAAGTATGCAGCCATGGAGGCATTTGTACGATGGCATTATTAACTTATTGAAAACCCTCTATTAAGTTTGGGTTAATTCCGGATTGGTGTAATTTTGTGGCGATACTGTATGCCACAACCAAGTTCGATTGCAATAAGACAGGAATGGCACGCCGCCTGGCAGGTCCCGAAATTCAGACAGCGCCTGATTCTAGGCATAGCGCTGGTGGTCAGCCTGTTATCAATTTTTCCTTATTTTTTTAATTGGGTCGAAAAACGGCAGGGCGTCCTCTTGAATGATCGCGTATTGTCGGTACTGCCTCCGCATAATGTGTCAGTGCCGCTTTTTATCCTGATCTGGTCGCTGTCACTTCTTGGGATCGTTCGGGCAGTTCAGTTCCCCCGATTTCTCCTGACTTTTGTCTGGTCCTTTTTTCTTCTAAGCCTCTTTCGGGTCCTGACCATAACCCTTGTCCCGCTCGATCCCCCTGCCAACCTCCTCAACCTGGCCGACCCGCTGAGCAACTTCTTTTATGGTCATGACCGGTTTATCACCAAGGACCTGTTCTTTTCGGGTCATACTTCGACGATGTTCCTGCTCTTTCTATGTTTTACGGGACGCGGGGACAGGAAAATCGCCCTTATCGTGACCTGTTTCGTCGCCTTCCTGCTTCTTGTCCAGCACGTGCATTACACCGTCGATATCGTCGGCGGCTTTATTTTTGGCTGGATTTCGTGGTCGCTGGGCAGCCGGATCGCCGGAAAAGACTAAAAGAGCGTGGCCTCGTTTGACCGGTGACCTGCTAGAACGCCTCTCCCAGCTGGAGGTAGAAGCCATTTGAGCCGCCTTTAGCCAGCCCGTAGTCCAGCCGCAGATTCAGCTTCTCCGTCCTGTTTAAGCCCACCCGCAGTCCACCCCCGTACGAATATTTGAAATGGCGCAAATTCACATCGGAGATCGCCGGCCCCACATTCCCCATATCGGCAAAACCGACCGCGCCAAACCGCCAGAACAAAGGCATTCGGTATTCAGCCTGGAGCACGCCGGAATTGTCGTCGCGGAACCGGCCCTCGTAATAACCCCGCATCATATTGGAGCCCCCAAGATAGGCCAGGCTTCGAAGGGGCACCTGCCCGATATTGAAATTGCCCAGCACCTGGAGCGCCAGGACCTGGTTCCTGTAAACCCGGATAAACCGCCGCAGATCCAGGACATAACTCGTGTATAAATAATTGGAGGCGAGAGCAGGGGCAAATTCATCGAAATAGAACTGGAGCATCATCCCCTTGTCCGGCGAAAATGCGTTGTTCCGGGTATCATAGGTAATGCTCAAGCCGATGCCCGAGACATGATAGCCGTCCCGTCCCGGCACGTCTTCCTTGTCGAAGAGGCCCCCCCGCGTGTAGTCGACGTCGAATACCCGCTGGTACTGGTATACCACCCCAAGGAACAGGTTTTTGGCGACAAGCCATTGGGGATGGAGAAAAACAAAATACTGCCGGAATTTGTAAGCCTCCTCATTGCTGTCCGGCGCGTACTTCCCGATGCCCCAAAACTTATCCGGAAATGAGCTATACGACAATTGCTCGTTGAAGATGACCCGTTCACCCGGGAAGTAAATAGAACCATTTAATGCAGCTACAAATTGCCTCTCGGTCGTATATAGCGCTACCCCCTCCACGTTAGAGGTTCTGGACAGCGTATCCCGGTTCCCTACCCGAAAAGTAGCCGCCCCTGCCCCACCGAAGGACCACCCCGTTTCAATGGACCTCGCAATAATTGGCAGAACCAGAACATGCCGTATATTTGCCGGTACCCTAAGGGGTAGCTTTAACTTTTCGACAGGTACGGTTTTCAAACTGTCTTCCTGTGCCCTGCCGTTATATGGAAATGCAAACGTCCAGATCAGCCCAAGAAAATAGATAATGAGGAAACCTCTGATGCGTAAAAAAGGCAAATTCGTATATTTAAACAGGTGATTCTTGATAAAATGAGGCAAATTAACGTGGAAAACCTTAAATTCTTATATTTGAGGATTAATGAAGATTTCACAATTTGTTAAAATTCAATTAACCCAGTATTAAAAACCGCTGACCGGAAAAGGGGACGGACCCAACCCTTTCTAAAAAAAAGCTAGACAATATGAAAAAATTCGAATGCCCCGACTTTGTACTAGGCGATAAGATAACGGACGAACAATACGGCTATTTCGATAAGTATGGTGTAATCGTTTTCAGGAAGTTTTTGAAATCGGAGACTGTTCAATTATTCATAAGCGAGCTCAACCGGATTGAAAAACAATGGTTGGATGAAGGTCGGGAAAAGATCAACGGCATTCCGCTAAAATTCGGAAAGGATCAGGACGGCAACAGGATGATCCAGCGGATGTGCTTCCTTTCCCTTCACAGTCAGCCCCTTCACGAAATGCTGCAGGATCCGCGCGTTCAGGCCCTTATCGGCTTGCTCTACCCTTATGAAGGCCGTATCAGCGAGAATGAAAAAGATGGATTGATTCTGAATCATTATGTTCGGATGCCGGAAAGCTCCTTCACCCAGATGGGTTGGCATACCGACAGTCCGCGGGATCTCTTTCTCGGCCAGAAGATCATGCCCATGCTCAACGTAGGGATCCACCTGGATGATACGCCATTCGAGAACGGTGGTCTCCGCGTATTGCCCGGCACGCACAAGCAAGGGATGCTCCGTCTCCTTTTTGGAAAAAAATACTTCATCGACAATAACCCCGACGCCCGCGAGATCGGATTTGACATCAACGCCGGCGACCTTACCGTGCATGACGGCCGTATCTGGCATCGTGCACAGCAGTCTCCCTTGTATGGCGAGGCCAGCCGCCGCCGCGTAATGTACGTTCCCATAATCACCGGGAAATACATGCCCAAGGACGCCAACAGCAAAACGCCGTTTTACCATCGGCTGGCACACCGGGTGCAGAATTGATGACCCCTCACCCGGATTACAATGGATGACCCCCACATGGGTCACAACCGCGATCAAATGGAATACGCACTTATTACCGGCGCGAGCAAAGGCATCGGGAAGGCCATCGCCGCAGACCTCGCAGCCCGCGGATTTAACGTGTTGTTAGTCGCCCGCTCCGAAGAACTATTGCGGCAAGAGGCCGGGCGCATCGCCGAGAAGTATCCGGTCAAAGCCGACTATCTTGCGCTCGACCTCTCCACGGCAAGTGCCGCGCAGAATGTCTACGATTGGTGCCGCGCCAAAGGCTATACCGTCCGGGCTCTCGTCAATAATGCAGGTTATGGCCTCAGCGGGCCGTTCGAAAAGTATCCCGCCGATGCCTACGTCAACATGATGAACCTGAACATGAACACCCTCGTCGCGTTGACCCGCCTTTTTCTCCCCGATCTCCGCGCTCAGCGGCGCGCGTATATTTTGAATATCGCTTCCTCCGCCGCATACCAGGCCGTTCCCCGGCTCGCCACTTACGCCGCCACAAAAGCATTTGTGTTGCTGTTTAGCCGCGGCCTCCACCAGGAGCTCCACGGGACCTCCGTCTCCGTCACCTGCGTTTGCCCCGGCGCTACCGACACCGACTTCCCCTCGCGCGCCCAGATCGGCGCGAAGGGCCTCAAGGCCGCCGAACGGTTCAACATGTCTCCGGAGACCGTCGCCCTCCTCGCCACCCGGGCGATGCTCGCCGGAAAGACCGAAGTCGTGACCGGGTTCGTCAACAAGCTCGGCGCGACACTGGCCTGGCTCCTCCCCAAAACACTCGTCGAGCGCACCGCCGGAAAGATCTACGAAGATTAGCCCGGTTAGCCGGGTGGCCCACCCTGCGACCCTCACCGCCGCCCGCGCATTCCTCCCCAAGAAGTTTTTGACCATGCGATTTTTGTCCTATATTTGCAACCCCTTAGCGGCGTGCGTCCGCACCGCACTAAGCCCGGCCCCGTAGCTCAATTGAATAGAGCATTTGACTACGGATCAAAAGGTTTTAGGTTTGAATCCTAACGGGGTCACAAATGCCGACCTGACGATAGTCAGGCCGGCATTTTCGTTTTGGAGCACGTGAGCTTGCTCACAGGTGCGTAAAAACGGAAATGCCGCGGGGCGCGACAGCGCACCGGGAGGCTTTGAGTAAGGCCAATGCGAGAGGATCAGCGGAGCGAAGCGTAGTTAATCCTGACGGGGTCACAAATGCCGACCTGACGATAGTCAGGCCGGCTTTTTTGTTTGGTAGCGCGCGAGCTTGCTCGCCGGCGCGGACAAGCAAAAAAGCCGCGGTGAAAGCTCCCCTCAGCTTGTAGCAGTTTCGAACATAGTTTCCCAAGTATTTTCTTCTTCCTGTTGGAATGTGGGAAATGCGAAGTCCGGGTCTTGTGCGTCAGGGCATTTGCCATATTTCAACAGGAACCCCCGTGGGGTCATATATCCCAACGAACTGTGCGGTCGCTCGTTGTTGTACACCCAGATCCAGGCTTGCGTCATCATCCGGGCATGTGCCAGCGTGTCGAACGCGTAGTTGTCCAGGATTTCTTCCCGGTAGGTGCGGTTGAATCGCTCGACATACCCGTTCTGATGTGGCTTCCCCTTCTGGATAAAGGTCAGCTGGATGTTATTTTCTTCTGCCCAGAGCTCCATGGCCGCCGAGACGAACTCAGGGCCATTGTCCACTCTTAGCTTTAACGGTTTGCCTCGCCACTCGATCAGCTTGTTCAGCTCCCGGATGATGCGCTGGCTGGTCAAGCTGGTATCGAGCGTAACATTCATCGCTTCCCGGTTGAAGTCATCAATGACATTGAACGACCGGAATGGCTTGCCGCCGATTAACCCATCGTGCATAAAGTCCATCGACCAGGTCAGATTGGGAGCGATCGGTTGGGCCAAAGGCTCCAGGATCCTTGCCGGCAGCCGTTTCTTGTGCTTCCGTCGTAAGTTCAACTTCATCGCCGTATATATCCGGTACATGCGTTTGTGATTGTCTTTGTAGTTTAAGTTCCTAAGCCGATGATACATCATCCAGAACCCCCAGCGGTTGTGCCGAACGGCCAACTGGGTAAACGCCTCCCGGATAGGCTCATCGTCCCGCGGATGACCCTTGTAATAGTACATCGAACAGTGGGTGTCAAAGAGCGTGCAGGCCTGCCGAATACTGATCTTGTGCTCCTGGTTCGCATAGCGGATCAGCTCTCGCTTTTCAGCAGGCCCTAGAGCTTTTTTTCGATAACATCCTTTAGAACGGTGATATGCAGCGTCTGTTCGGCTACAATCTTCTTGTACTGGCTGAGTTCCGCCTCCAATTCCTTCATTCGCTTGACCTGATTGACCTCCAGGCCCGAATACTTGCTCTTCCATCCATAAAACGTGGGCTGGCTGATCCCGTGCGCCCGGCAGATCTCGGCCACTTTCTTGCCGGCCTCCTGCTCTTTTAAGATGCCAATAATCTGGCTCTCCGTGAATTTTGTCTTCTTCATTGTTCCCCAATTTTAGCGATTAATTTTTATTTTTGATCGCTACAGTTTACCGGGGAGCTTTCAAATTGTATTCCGTTTGCTTCTACAAACCGGGTGGGAACTGTTGCGTAAGTATAATTTTCGTTTTGTTTCATATATAAATTACTTTGTGCATATGAATTACCAACTGCAACTAAACTTGTCGTTAGCCAATATATTATTTTGGCTTTTTTCATTTTTTCTAGCTTTTAAATTTGTTTATGTTTTTTATAATTGAATTTTCAAAAGTTTTATAGGCGAAATGTTGTAATGTTACGGCTAATGAAGCCCCTTTACCAACAGGGTGATTGAATTTGGGGTTTTTATCTTCTACCAGTTTTACGATGGTATCAATAACAGGAGTGGGTTCGGGTGCGTTATCAAATACAGCTTTTGCAAAGGCTTCAATTTTTTTACGGTAAGCCGCGTAATCAGCTATTTTACCCTCAGCAACTACGGAGCTGGTAATTATGTTGGTTTTAAAACCCATGGGTTCAACCATACTAACCTTGATATTGAATTCATTTAGTTCGAATCGCAAAGATTTGAAATAACCTTCCAGGGCGTGCTTGGAGGCTGAATAGTAAGCAGCGCCTGGAAAACTGAGTAATCCCACAATAGAACCTACTGTAATTATTTTGCCAGAGCGTTGCTTTCTAAAATAGGGCAATAACTCATTGGTGAGTTTAATGGTTCCCCAAAAGTTTGTTTCCAATTGTTTCCTGGCCTGTTCAATAGAAGTTTCTTCTGCAAGTCCGGATAAATAAAAGCCTGCATTATTAATCAATACATCTAAGTGACTAATATGCTTGAACAATTCCTTTCCAAAAGAAGGAATTGAACCATCGTCAGCAATATCTAATGCCAACATTTTAAAGGGTAATGATGGCTGAATTTTTTCAGGGTTACGACTTGTACCGATTACATTATAACCGTTTAGGTGTAGCTGTTTTGCGATCAGCAAACCAAATCCCGAGGATGCTCCTGTAACTAAAATTGTTTGTTTCATTTTATTGTTTTGATTATTGATTTCCCTGTAAGGGTTCTGTTAGTTATAAAAAAGACTTTTTAGTATATTTTATATTAAAAAAAATTACAGCGCGTAGCTTTCCAATTCCGCCTTCAGGCTCCTGAGCAAACCGGCCATCGGTTTTGCCGAGTTCATCGATCTGCACAAAACGACAGCACCTTCAACAGCAGCCACCGCTTTGAACGCATAGATGGCCGGATTAAGTTTGTCTGAAAATTCACCATCTGCAATACCTTGATTTAAAATACTTACAAACAATTCCTGCCCATGTCGGATGATACCCGCTATCTTTTCCTTAATGGCCGGAAAGTTATCATCTGATTCCACAGCAACATTTAATACAGGACATCCGCCTTTAAGGTAAGTATTCAAAGGGTCCTTATAAAAATCGAGATATGCAAATACCTTAGCCTTTGCTGTTTTACCCTTGCTGATAGTTGATAACATTTTTTTGCCGTTTTCATTCAGCATGAAATCAACAACCTGAAGGGCCAGATCTTCCTTACTTTCAAAATGACCATATAGGCATCCCTTGGTCAGTTTTGCGGCAGCAAGTACATCATCTATATTAGCGCCGGATATCCCCTTCTGATTAAAAATAGGGGCTGCAGTTTCCAGGATGAATTGTTTTGTTCTTTCTGCTTTAGTAAGCATAATCATTAAGTTTTTCGGTACAAAAATATACTAAAAGGTCTAATTAAAAAAACTATTTAGTATATTTTTATTCTTTATGATAGAAAGATGATAATCATTGTGATCCGGAAAATTAACTGAAATGACGCCACCTGATATAGCCTAATATGCACTAGGATTCTCGTTACGGTTACTCTATAGCCAATTCATTATCGATACAGGATCGAATCCAGGTCATACATAAACTAAACGTCCAGCCATGAGCTGTGGCTCCACTTGAGGGCAAAGTGAAGCGACAACAGGCAATTGTTAAACAATCAGTATCCTGATTGCCGTACCGGTTGCCTGGTACGCGATGAATCAGTGGCTGGCGAGTTTTGCATACCGGACCGATATTAGCTGGACCCGTATTTCTAATAGCCGCGATGGTCACGATCGGAATTGCCGTTGGAACAATTAGTTTTCAGGCCGTAAAGGCTGCGATGGCTAACCCTGTCGCGAGCCTGAAGACGGAGTTATGTAGCGTTACAATATGATTTACGGCTTTCAAGGCCCAGTCTCAGGCATCATAGTGAAATCGGCACTGCAAAATGTGTAATTGTTTATCCTTTACTGCATAGACCAACCTGTGCTCATCCGTAATTCGACGGCTCCAAAAACCCTTATACTGGCCCTTTAAAGGTTCAGGTTTTCCGATGCCTTTAAAGGGACTTCTTAGGCAATCCTTAATCAGCTCGTTGATCTTTAAAAGCACCTTCTTGTCCGTTTCCAGCCAATAGAGATAATCTTCCCAGGCATGTGTTTGCCAAACCAATTCCATTAGTCTTCAATTAGTTTGTGCTTCGAAGATTTGCCTGAGCGCATTTCCTCGACGGCTTCGTCCAATCTTTTCTGATTGATCCTGCTGCTCGCTAAGTGGAGCGTCTCCTGGATAGAGTTGTATTCTTCAAGTGACATCACCACTACATTCTTGCCCTTGCTCCTCGATACAACTACGATCTCATCATTGTCATTCACCAAATTAAGGTTCTCGGTGAGATTATTTCGGAATTCGGTATAATTGACGACTTGCATATTAAGTACTTAATTGAGTACAAATTTAAGACTTTTGGTTCAATATCCAAATCTTGGTTGGCCAAGGGGTAATGTTCATTTAACAAATTGTAAAACAATCCCTGCCGTTTCCATAATATCAAGATTCACAAAATCAATCACTTAGCTCGGCGACCGGCCTCAAATCACTTAAAAATTGGTTTGAAAAGTGTCCAATCCGGGTCACCATTTATTTCTAAATTTTTCAGAACCCGCTCCGGCAGCGGGTTTCTTTGTGTTTGAAAAAGTCATTCGTTCAACCTCGAATTTTTATCGCTTTCATAACCATTGTATTCGGGTTTGAATCCAGTCCGGGCTACGACGCCAAGCATATCGGCCCCAAAAAGCAAGGTTTTCAAATTTGAGGGAATTTTTTTTCTAATTTTTTAAAATCCTCCTGTTCCCTCCTCACTAATTTTATTGAAACAGACGCAAAATGCCGCCCCAACGAAGAAAGGCACGGCTGTGTATGCACCGATGGCCTTTACCGAGCAAGGAGTTGCGATGTTATCGAGCGTGTTAAATAGCGCTAGGGCGACTAAAGGTCAATATCCAAATCATTCGCCTGTTTACAAGGATGAGGGCAATGCTGTTGAATTACAAAGACCTCTTTCTAAAATTAGAACAGCTGGAAAAGAAGGTGGCGCGCACTTGTTGCTGGAAACAATTAATCGATCAGCTCGATCCATCGACGTATTTGCCGCAACTTGAAAAGTGGATAATCACAAAAAATTCGAGTCGTTGGACAACCCTGGTCGCATGCACCCTAAAATTCTGGAACGCTTTCAGGATCTATCGGTGACATATCGTCGCAACTGGCACAACGCTGAAAAAAGCTTTATTATTGCCGGAATGAACCCACTTGCAACCGAACCAGCGACTACAATCGCCAGGATTCGGCTAACCGGGTTCGATCCCTTTTTCGAGCTTCGAAAAACAAAAGATGAGCTGAACTCTCCTCCCCCCATAACCAAAGCCCTGAAATTGGGATGATACAGATCGGACAAAAATGGGTGTTTTAACGGGGTAGAGCATGATTGAAAGTGAGCATTTTATTTCAATGTTACCTCTCCGCTTAGTAGGCACTGACGACAATACGCGACGGATTGTTCGCGACTATTTAACATACCCTAATAGTGGTATTTTGATCACGGGATTTGCTTTTCTCGTCAGCGAATGGTAGCTTTATTCCACCTGCCATCGAACGATCAATTTTTCGCAAGACTACTGCAACTCTACAAGGATTCTGATTTCGGCGCATTTTTATTCTTACCCTCCTAATATCAAACGCACCCTCGCTTTTCAGAAAAAAGTCAAATTTTTTTCATGACACCGGAAAGTCAAGACTCACCCGTCAACGGCAAGAGAGGTGGTGGGGCACAAATGCCTTCTGCCTTGAATGACAGCAAAGAAAGGGACTATGCCAGGACGAACATGCTGCAGGTCCCTTCGATCAATATACCCAAGGGCGGCGGGGCGCTAAAATCGATCGATGAAAAATTCAAGGTCAACGCTGCCAACGGGACTTCCTCCTTTTCTATATCGATCCCTTTGTCGAAGTCAAGAAATGATCTCGTCCCCTCGCTTTCACTAAACTATAACTCCGGAAGCGGCAACAGCCCTTTTGGTCTGGGGTGGAACATTAGCCTGCCGGCAATCAAGCGTCGCACCGACAAGCTGCTGCCGCAATATCGGGATGCACAAAACAGTGACGTCTTTCAATTGGCGGGGGTGGAGGACCTCGTCGTAAAAATGCAACCGGATTTGCACGGCAATTGGGCGCCGGATCAATTCATAACCGGACCATATACGGTCAAGCGGTTCGTTCCCCGGATCGAAGGCGCTTTTACGTTGATCGAGCAGGTTCAGGGTCCGGCAGGCATGTATTGGAAAACAACTTCGAAGGACAATATTATCATGTTCTTCGGAATTACACCGGCGGGGAGGGTGACAGATCCGGCCGATCAGCGCAAAATCTTCGAATGGTTGCCGGAGATTTGTTATGACGACAAAGGGAATTGCTACCAGTACTTCTACGTCCCGGAAGACCTGGTCAATGTACCGGCACTTTTACACGAAGACAACCGCTTGAATGGAAATCAAAAGGTTGCCAATACTTACCTCAAGCGAATCGTTTACGGCAATACTCAACCATATAGCCCGGCGCCATCCGGCAAGACGGCGGACCCTTACAACCCTGTTATTCCGGACGGAACAGGATATTTGTTTAACCTCGTGTTGGATTATGGAGACCACGACCCCGACACCCCTACGCCGCAGCCCTCCACTGCATGGGCATGCCGACTGGATCCTTTTTCGAATGGCAAGCCGGGCTTCGACATGCGGACATACCGGTTATGCCGGCGGCTTCTGCTTTTTCATCTTTTCGCCGAGCTGGACGGCAATCCCGTCGTCGTTAAATCCCTTGATCTCGAATACCAATATTGTGATTTCAAGCCGGTCGCGGATCCAAACACCCTGGTACAGGCGGAGGTCGACTTCATCACCTCGGTAACGCAGAAGGGCTGGGTGGGCAGCGAGAGCGGCGGATATCAGCAGGACAGCTATCCTTCCATGGAAATATCGTATCAATTCCCGGTCTGGAACACAGCTGTGGAGTCGATCAGCGCGAAGAACCGCATGAATATCCCCGAAGGGTTAAGCTCCACTTATCAATTCACAGACCTGTACAATGAAGGCATTTCCGGGATCCTGAGTGAGCAGTCGGAAGGCTGGTATTATAACAGCAATCTGGGGGAGGGCGTATTTACTCCTGCAAACCTGATTGCCCCCAAACCTTCCTTCACCGGATTAACCGACGGCAACCTTCAACTCCAGAGCCTGACGGGAGATGGCAGAAAATTCATCGTATCAACGAACCGACCTAATTTGGGTTATTTCGAACTGACGGATGACAGTCAGAAGTGGCTGCCATTTACCGCATTCGATCGGTACCCGGCCATCGATTTCGAAAATCCGAATATAAAGTTCATCGACCTTAATGGGGACGGGATGCCCGATATCGTACTTTCGGAAGAAGAGATCTTTACCTGGTATCCGGCTGCCGGTAAAATGGGGTATGATTCGCCCGAGTTGGCACCCAAATCCTTTGACGAAGAAAAAGGCCCCGCTATCGTTTTTTCCGATCCGGTGCAAAGCATATTCCTCGCCGATATGACAGGAGACGGGCTTACGGATATCGTACGGATCCGTAACGGGGAGATCTCTTATTGGCCCAATCTGGGCTACGGCGAATTCGGCGCGAAAGTTAAAATGACCAATGCACCGGAGTTCGATACCATCGATGGATTCAACCCCGTGTATCTGCACCTGGCGGACATCAACGGGACGGGCGCCACTGACGTGCTGTATCTGGGGCAGAACAGGCTTCGTGCGTGGCTCAATCTGAGTGGCAATGCATGGGGCACTCCCTTCGAGGCGCCCGCTTTTCCCCACACTGCGCTACCCAATCAGCTGTCGGTTGCCGATTTCCTGGGCAACGGTACCGCCTGTATTATCCGGTCCTCTCCGCTGGCAGGGGATTCGGATGAGCCAATACAATACATCGATCTGATGAGAGGGAAAAAGCCTTACCTGATGACCGGGTATTCAAATGGCATGGGTAAGACAGTTTCGATAGCCTATAAGTCATCCACCTGGTATTATCTCCAGGACAAAATGGCCGGGACGCCATGGGTTACCAAGCTGTGTTTTCCAGTGCAATGTGTAGCGGGCGTCGAAACGCAGGACTCGGTATCCGGTTCCCGATATGCCAACAGCTTTAATTATCATCACGGGTACTATGACCATCTTGAAAAAGAGTACCGGGGTTTTGGAAGAGTTGAACAGATCGACACGGATATATTCACCACGAACGCCGTTGCCGACCAGGCGCCAATACTCACCAAAACCTGGTTCCATACCGGTGTCTATTTTGGATCGAACCGCGTCCTTCATTATTTGGCCGGTGAATATTTTCACAATTCCGTTTTTCAGGAATATCAACTGCCCGAACCGGTCATCCCGGCCAATCTAAAGGCGGATGAAGCGCGGGAGGCCGTACGCGCCTGCAAGGGAATGACCCTTCGGCAGGAAGTATATGCGTTGGATGCCGATACCAGTCCGACGCTCACTGATTATCCTTATACGGTTTCCGAACATAACAACCAGATCACCATACTTCAGCCGCAGGGGACCAATCCGTACGCCGTTTACCTCTCTGTGGAAAGTGAAAGGATCACCTATAACTACGAACGCAATCCGGCAAACCCGCGGATCGCCCACACGCTCAACACCACCTTCGACGCATATGGAAATATCGTGGACTCTTATGCGGTAGCTTATGCACGCCAGGCGGTGGACCCTGCCAGCCCCGGCGGGATGGTTCTGCCGGGCGGAAAGCCGTTACCCGAGATCGTTATAGCGGCCCAACAAATGACATCCATCCTGTACTCCCACCACGGCTATACTTCCGATATTATCAGTCCTTCGACCTATCGCCTTCGGGTTCCCTGTGAAGAGATCATCTATCAGTTGACCGGCATCAATCCAGCCGGGGAATATTATAGTATCAATGACTTCCTTCATTCCGTTTCGATGCCAACATTGACTAAACTGAAGCATCATCGCTCCCTGTTTCGGCAAGACGACCTTGTCTCTCCCCTACCCCTGTACAAGATGGACACTTTGGGTCTGGGGTATGAGCAGTATCATCTGGCATTCAATGACTCCGTGACAGCGCTGGCAGGTCACGCGACCACCTCCCTGCTGCAAGGCGCAAAATATCTCGAATCGGATACTTACATCGGAACGCTGTTCCCTGCAGGCGATCCGGCGGGTGAGTGGTGGGTTCCATCGGGTATCATCCGCTACCTTAACGGAGGTGTGGCCCAGCCATTCCTGCTCCCCTATCAATTTCTGGATCCCTATGGAGATGCCACGACGCTACAATATGATGCGCATTGGCTCCTGATGGTCACGGTAACCGACGCAGTCGGCAACTCCACCATCGCCGGGCCCATGGATTACCGGTGTCTCGCACCAAATACAGTAACCGATCCCAACGGCAATGCAACCGACTACCGGTATGATGGTCTTGGGTTGCTGGTTGCTACTGCACAGCGCGGGAAGGGTGAAGGTGACATTTTCGCTGCTTCTTTCACCAGTGACCTCAGCCCTGCCGAAATTTCCGGGTTCTTTAGCGATCCGTTAACCAACGGTCCAGCGTATTTAAATGGCGCAACGAACAGGTTTATTTATGACTTCCCGGCCGGAGGGCCATTCAGCGTGGGGATGATTACCAGGACTGTCCATGCCAACCAGGTTGCGGAGCCGTGGACGAGTGCAACTGCGGTCCCTTGTCAATTCAGTTTTGAATATACGGATGGGCTTGGCAGGTCGGCCATGAAAAAAATACAAGCAGATGTTACTACGGGCACGCCGCTTCCGGGGAGTTGCGACGGCGCCTCGACCCCTCAGCACCAGTGGATCGGAAATGGTAAGACGGTTTACAATAATAAAGGTAACGCGGTCATGCAGTATGAGCCCTGGTTCAGCGCCACCCCGGCATATGAGGAGGCGCCGTTAAACGGCGTTACGGCAATCCTTCACTATGACCCACCGGGACGGGTGGTAAGGACAGATTTTCCGGATGGCAGTTTTGCCCGGACGGAATTCGACAGTTGGCTGCAAATTGTCAGTGACCAGAACGATACGGTGCTCGGCAGTGTCTGGTATCAAAATAACCTTAATTCTTCCGATCCGCTACATACGGATGCCGCCAACAAGACGAAAGCCCACAACAACACTCCTACTACCGCGCATCTCGACCCGCTCGGCAGAAATTTTTATTCGGTTGTGTTCAATACTGACGGTTCCGGCAACCCGTTATTGTATGCTACGCAAACGCTCCTCGACCTGGAAAGTAATCCTCTGGCAGTTATCGACGCCATGGGCAACACGGTAATACAATGGGACTATGATCTGCTGAACCGCCGGATCCATCAGGTGAGCATGGACAGCGGCGAGCGATGGATGCTCCATGATGTGATGGACAAACCGTGGGCGCAATGGGACGTGAATGGTGCGAATTCGATCGACTTTACCTATGGTTATGACGCACTTCGCCGGCCGTTGCAAACCAGGGTGTCGATAA
>DATJWK010000096.1:0-40888 GCA_035501395.1 Puia sp. | reverse complement strand
CCCAGACGGTAGAACAAACCGTTGCCATCCCGATCGAGGAACAAGTGAACGGCACCCCCGGAATGGAGTATATGCAAAGTACCAGCAGCAGTACCGGCGGGGTGGGAATTCAGGTGACATTCGGAATTGGGACCAATCCCTATGTTTCAGCGCTCAACGTCCAGAACCGGGTCGGCATTGCCCAGCCGCTGCTTCCGTCGGTGGTCAGCAAGCTGGGGCTGACTGTGCGGGCCAGTAACCCGGACCAGCTGATGCTCGTGGCGGTATATTCGCCGAAAGGGACCCACAACATCACCTTTCTCGACAACTATACGGACATATTTATCCAGGAGGCAATCCTGAGGGTCCCGGGTGTCGGGGATATACAGGCCTGGGGCGACCAGTTCGCCATGCGGATCTGGTTGAACCCGCAAAAAATGGCCTCCTACCAAATCACTCCGTCCGATGTGCAAAGTGCGTTGTCTTCCCAAAATGTCTATGTCGCGGCCGGGGCCGTGGGCGCACCGCCTCAAGCGTCGGCGCAGGCGCATGAGTATAGTATTGTCGTCAACGGGATACTGAGTAAGGCAGCGGACTACGAAAATATCATCATAAAGACCAACCCCGGTACGGGACAGATGGTCTACCTGAAAGACATCGCGCGAATCGAGCTGGGGAAATTTACCTTTTCCAGCAACGACTTTGTGGACGGTAAACACTGCTCGTTTTTGATGATCTACCAGACCCCTGGCAGCAATGCGTTGAAAACGGCCGACGGAGTTTATGCCAAATTGGCCGAGCTGAAGAAGACCTTCCCCGCAGACGTGGATTACCTTGTGCCGTTCGAGGCCGTTACGATCATCCGGGTCTCCATGGAGGAAGTGATAAAGACCCTCGTGCAGGCATTGGCGTTGGTTGCCTTTGTCGTATTCCTTTTCCTGCAGAACTGGCGGTCGACACTTATTCCCGTCTTTGCCATCCCGGTGTCCATCCTGGGTGCATTTTGTTTTTTTATCCCTCTCGGGTTTACGATCAACACCCTGACCATGTTTGGCTTCACACTGGCTATCGGGATCGTGGTGGATGATGCGATCATCGTGGTGGAGGCGGTTCAACATTATATCGATGAGCGGCACATGTCCGCAAAGGAGGCGACCTACCAGGCGATGAAAGAGATCTCGGCGCCGGTCGTGGCTATCGCGCTGATCCTCGCTGCGGTGTTTGTCCCGGTTGGGTTTATTCCCGGGATTGTCGGCCGGCTGTATCAGCAATTCGCCATTACGATCGCCATTTCCGTTATCCTGTCGGCATTCGTTGCCTTGTCCCTGACACCGGCGCTTTGTACGCTGTTATTGAAGCCGCACGATCCTCAAAAGAAAAAGAATTGGCTGGACCGCGCTTTTGGCTGGTTTAACGCGGGATTCGACCGGTTCAACGCCGGCTATTCCCGGGGTGTCCGGAACAGTATCCGGCATTCCTGGCTTATCATCCTGCTCCTGTTTGGAATTTGCACGGGCGCCTTTTTCCTTTTTCGGGCGAAGCCATCGGGTTTTGTCCCCATGGAGGACGGCGGGAGGTTGTTCATTGGCTTCCAACTGGCCGATGCGAGCTCTACTACGGAAACAGTAAAAGTAATGGAGAAGATCATTGCGGTTGTGAACTCGACACCCGGCATTCTTCACTATTCGGCATTTTCGGGGTTCAATATCCTCAGTCGTGGCAACACCTCGAACGGGGGCTCCTTTTTCATCATGCTGAAGCCCTGGTCGGAGCGTAAAACACCCGAGTTGCAATGGCCCGGTATAAAGACGGTACTGGACAGAAAGATCGCCGAAGCCGGGATCCGGAATGCCACGGTGGTCGTCATCCAGCCCCCGCCCATCCGCGGCATCGGCATCGCTGCGGGCTTTGCGATGCAGATCGAAGAAGGCAGCTCGACGGACGACATTTATCAGTTCGAAAAAACGGTACAGCGATTTGTGGAAGAAGCAAAGAAGAACCCCTCCACCTCGACCGCCTTCTGCTACTTTTCCGCCCATACGCCGTCTTATGACCTTTCGGTCGACCGGGAGAAGTGCCAGAAGCTGGGAGTGGATATTTCACAGGTCTTCTCCACGATGCAGGCTTTTATGGGCAGCCTGTTCACCAACAACTTTACCCTATACAACCGGACCTACCACGTCGTCATCCAGGCCGACACCGACTACCGGGCGATGATCGAAGACATGAATAAATACTATGTGCGGAACAAGCGGGATTCGATGGTCCCGCTGAGCACGCTGATCAGCTACAAGTCGTCCATTGCGCCCCCGCTAATCACCCATTTCAATATTTTCCGGTCGGCGGAGGTGGATGGTTCCATCCCGCCGGGATTCAGCAGCGGGCAAAGCATCGCCGATCTGCGCAGGCTTGCCTCCAGCTATTTACCTCGCGGGTACACCTACGATTTCTCGGGACTTAGCTACGAAGAGATCAAGGCGGGGTCGATGACGGTCTATATTTTTACCTTTTGTATCGTCTTTGTATTTCTCTTCCTTGCTGCGCTTTATGAAAGCTGGTCGGTTCCGCTGGCCGTGATGTTGGCCGTTCCTATCAGCGCATTCGGGGCAATTGTGGCGCTCAGCATGGCTAGGACGCTAACGAATAACGTATACGCCCAGGTCGGGCTGATCACGTTGATCGGGCTTTCGGCCAAGAACGCCATCCTGATCGTCGAGTTCGCAAAGATCCGGGTGGACCGTGGCGAAGACCTGATCGCATCTACGCTGGACGCCGTGCGGCTCCGGATCCGGCCCATTATCATGACGTCGCTGTCATTCATCTTTGGGGTGATGCCGCTGGTGCTGGCCAGCGGAGCGGGTGGCGCATCCCGCAATACGATCGGCGTGACGGTCCTGGGCGGAATGATCGCGTCTTCGACGATATCTATCTTTATCGTTCCGGTACTTTATGTGTTGCTCACCCGCTGGTCCTATGGTGCAAAGGAACTGGCCTGGCTGAAGGCACACCGCAAAGAGCTCGCGGAAAAGGCGAAGCGGGTCGAATCGCAGAATATCGATCCGGAACTGGAGTACGAGATCGAGCAGGCGCATAAGGAGCACACGGAGTTTAAGGCGCAGCGGGCAGGTGGCATCCCGGGTGTACCGCCGGCGACTCAGGGCGGAATGTAATAATGGCGAATTCACCGCAACCAGAAATGGGTCATTCGGAGCGCAGGCTATTCACGGGATTCGCTATCGCCGCCCGGAAGGCCAGGATGCTCACCGTCGCCAGCGCAATAACCAACGCAAGAATGCCGGCCAGCGCAAATACCCACCAGCTTATCGCGATCCGGTAGGCATAGTCTTCCAGCCAGCGATGGATCGCAAACCCCGCGAGCGGCAAGGCGATCAGGTTGGCAAGAAGCACAAGACCGACGAACTGCCGCGACAACAGCCCGACGATTTGCCGGATCGAAGCACCCATCACTTTTCGGATGCCGATCTCTTTCACCCTTTTTTCTGCCGAATAGCTGGCGAGGCCAAACAGACCGAGACAGGAAATGAAGATCGCCAGAACCGCGAGCACGCTGACCATGGTGGTTACCTGCTGATCGGCGCGGTACACGTCCCTAAATCGGTCGTCGAGGAACTGGTATTCAAATGGCTGACCGGGAAAAAGCCTGTTCCAGACGGCTTCGAGATATGCGATCGCCTGGTTGGTACGGGCGCCGTCGATCCGCACGGACATCGTGTTTAATCCCTGGTTGGCCTGGTTAAGGAAAAACATCGTTTCGATCTTATTATGCAGAGAATTGAAGTTGAAATCCTTTGCGATCCCGACGATAGAACCGGTGGTGTCGAAGCCGAATGTCCTGCCGATCAGCCAGGGCATGGAATGCTTGGGTTCATCTTTCAGCAGTTCGCGGGCCAGCTCCTCGTTGATGATGTATTCCCTTCCGGCGGCGGATTTTTCATGCGAGAAATTGTTGCCATAGATCACCGGGATCTTGTAGACCCGGAGGTAGTCGGGGTCGACGACGAGGAGGGTGACGGCCAGGTTCCGCTCGGGGCCGTCGCCCCTGAAATTGACACCGGACTGATCGAGGCTGCTGCCCAGCTGGTCCTGAGCCGCGGTTACGCCGGTAATGAGGGTGCTGTTGGAGAGTTCCTTTTTCAGCACATCGAATTTCTGACCCGTTACGTCGTCCAGTTTGATGTTGACGAGCTGTTCGCGGACAAAGCCGGGATCTTTATCCTGCATATAGTTCAGCTGCCTGTAGACAAAGATGGTCGCGACGATCAGAAAGATCGCGCTGGTGAATTGACCGACTACCAGGAGGTTTCGCAGCATGCCTTTGTTTTTCCCCATCTGGGGCAACCCCTTTAGGACGCGGACCGGGCGGAACGAAGAAAGATAGATGGCGGGATAGAGACCCGAGAGTATCCCGAGGAGGACGGTCGCCGCGAGGATGGCGCCGACGATCCAGCCGCTCTGAAAAAATACGAGCTGCAGATGGCGGCTGCTCAGGCTGTTGACCCAGGGAATGGCCGCGGCGACGAGACCGGCGGCCAGGATGAGGGCCAGCAAGGCAAGCAGCAGGGCTTCGCTAAGGAACTGAGCGCCCAATTGCAGGCGCAGTGCGCCGATTGCCTTGCGGATACCCACTTCGCGGGCGCGTTCGGCAGAGCGGGCGGTGGACAGGTTCATAAAGTTGACGCAGGCGATCAGCAGCACGATCAGCGCGATAGCGAGGAAAACGCGGGTGTAACTCCTGTCGAATTTCATATAGTTGAGGCGGTCGATGGCGAAATCCGACGTCCCGGCATGTACGTCCCGCAGCGGCAGTAGGAAGAGGTCGTAGTATTTCCAGCCTTCGCCCCTTTCCATGTATTTTTTCAGGTAGGCGGGGAATTTTGCTTCGAGGGCCGCCGGGTTGGTATGCGGGGAGAGTTCGAGAAAGGTATGAAGCCAGTTACCGCCCCAGTTTTGCATCATCTCCTTGCGGAAAAAGGTATTGAACGAAAAAAGCGCATCGAATTGTATGTGGGAATTCTCCGGGGGATCTGCGACGACGCCTTTAACGGTATAGAGGGTAGTATCGTCGTACGCGTGCCGGATCGTTTTACCCATCGGGTCGTCCGCGCCGAACAGCTTCCGGGCAGTGGTTTCGGTCAGCACGGCGCTGTTTGGTTGGAGCAAGGCGGTCGCGGGATCGCCCCGCAATAACGGAAAATTGAACATCTGGAGGAAGCTGGTGTCCACGAGGAGGATCTGTGGCAGGAACAGGTGTTTGTCGCCCAGGGACAGTTCGTACTTACGGGACCATCTGACCCGGCAGTAGTTGCGGATCTCGGGAAACTCCTGCCGCAGGGTCGGGCCCATGGGAAACATGGAGAGGGCAACTTTCTGGGAGGTGACCATACCGGGAAATTTCTGAACTTCGTTCAGGCGGTAAAGGTTTTTGGTATGGAAGCGGTCGAAACTGTTTTCGTAAAAGACGAAGAGGAGGATGACGATGCTGGCCGCCATTCCGGTGGCGAGACCGGCAATATTGATGATGGAATAGACCTTGTTTTTCCAGAGGTTACGCCAGGCGATCTTGAGATAATTGCGGAACATGTTGACTGATTTTTTAAAGGTTTAGGTCAAAATCGGCGAAAATCGGGTGAAGATCGGCTAAGTTTGGTTAGGGGCGGGATCGTAATTTCAATCAGACGAATTAAATTAGGATAATGTTGCGGAAAACGATCGTTTTGTTGCTTTGGTTGTCTCTGTTTCTTTATTGCGGTGCGCAATCCGACAAACCGGCGAACCTCGCGGTTGTTGCTTCGCCTTCGGGGATCGACCGCTATGGCGGCAACTACAATGAGCTGAATGACGAACTGGTGCGGACGGAGCCGGGGGAGCCATCGCCCGGGTCCCCGAAACCAAAACGGTTCAGCACCTGGGTGCAATATGACTGGGCACAGCCGGTTATGACGGACCGGATCGCCGTTTATTGGTGGGACTATACCGGAACGGTGCCTCTGCCATCAGCCTATCATATCGAATATTGGGACGGGACCCGCTTCCGGCCGGTGGAGCACGCGACCGGTCTGGGTTTGACAAATAACGCCTACAACACGACGAGGTTCGACGCCGTGAGCACAACCCGGCTTCGGCTGGAAATGGATTCGGCGGACCGTTGGGTGGCTGCCTTGCTGGAATGGAAAGTACTGGAAGCCCCGGGCGGGGGACCGGTTCCCCCCGTCGTGGCGGCCGGAGCGGATCGGGATGTGATGCTCAATGGAAAAACCTATTTATCCGGACGGGTCCGGTCGATACTTCCGATCGACAGCAGCCGCTGGAGCAAAGTCTCGGGCCCGGGCGCGGTTACATTTGATGCAGCCGACTCGCTAAAGACCACCGCGACCTTTTCAGCGCCCGGCAACTATTCACTTCAGTTGAAGGCTTCACAGGGCGACTTGAATTCCGTATCGACGGTCATGGTAAAGGTCGTCACTCCGCCCCCCGCCAAACGGCTTGACGTCGTCTATACCACCCGTTACCAAATCGATAACCCCCTTTGGACCGCGCGGTTCAAGGCACTTATCGTGCACTGGATACCCTTTTGCATCGACCAGATCGAGCGGTCGGACCTGACGACCGGTCAGGGCGGAATCGACAACTTCATCGAAGCGGCGAAGGCCCTGAAGGGTCTGCCCCACGGACCGCACAAAGGATATGTTTTTTCGAACGCCTGGGTCTATCAAACGGTCGAATCGATGTGCGAAGCGCTGATGGTTGACCCGCAGGGCGATACGGCGATCATCCACGCGCAAGCGAAAATGAAGGCCACGCTGGAGCGCTGGATACCGATCATCCTTTCAGCCCAGGAAGCCGACGGGTATCTTCAGACAGCCTATACGCTGCGCGATACGGCGAAGTGGCACAACCGGTGGACGCCGGAAAGCCGCGGCAACCATGAAGGGTACACCGCGGGTTATTTTATCGAGTCGGCGATCAATCACTATACGCTGACCGAAGGGCGGGACCGGCGGTTATACGACGCGGCAAAGCGACTGGCCGGCTGCTGGGTGGCAAACATCGGACCGGGCAAACGTGTTTGGTCGGACGGCCATCAGGAGATGGAACAGGCGCTGGTACGGTTTGGACGTTTTGTCAACGATGTGGAAGGACAAGGCCGCGGCGATTCCTATATCCGGCTGGCCAAATTCCTGCTGGATAGCCGCGGCGGCGGCGACGAATACGATCAAAGCCAGACCCGTGTCCAGGAGCAATACCAGGCGGTGGGTCATGCGGTGCGGGCCACCTATACTTATTCGGGAATGGCCGACATCGCGGCGGAAATGCACGACGTCGACTATCAAAGCGCGGTGATGTCGCTTTGGGACAATATGGTGAACCGGAAATACTACATCACCGGCGGCATCGGCAGCGGCGAAACATCGGAGGGATTCGGGCCGGACTACTCGCTTCGCAACGACTCCTATTGCGAATCCTGCTCGAGTTGCGGATTGATCTTCTTTGAGTACAAGATGAACCTGGCTTATCATGACGCGCGATATGCGGACCTCTATGAGGAGACCCTGTACAACGCCTTACTGGGTTCGCTCAACCTGGACGGCACCGACTTCTACTACACCAATGCGCTGTCTACGGCGCAACCGCGCTACGCATGGCACTCCTGTCCCTGCTGTGTGGGAAATATCCCCCGGACGCTGCTGATGATGCCAACATGGACATACGTGCGGGGCGACGACGGCATTTATGTGAATTTGTTCGTCGGCAGCACGATCCGTGTCGGCAGCGTGGCCGGGACCCGGTTGGAGATGATACAAAAGACCGGCTATCCGTGGAAACCGGAAGTATCGATCACGGTGAATCCGGCATCGCCTTCAACATTCACCGTGTACGTGCGTGTGCCCAATCGCCGGACGAGCGAACTGTATACGACGCAACCCGCCGTCGACGGCCTCAAATCGATTTCGGTGAACGGAGAGCCCGTAACTCCCGCTATCGTTCATGGGTATGCGGTGATCCGCCGTCAGTGGAAGAAAGGCGACCGCATCGACCTCGTACTTCCCATGCAAATCCAGCGGGTCACCGCCGATCCCCGCATCGCGGCAGACAGCGGGCGGGTGGCATTGCGGTATGGGCCGCTGATTTACAACGTGGAGGCAGCGGACAATCCGTCGATCGGCGCGCGGATCGGCGACGCGCCATTGAAGCTGGTTTGGGCGGATGATTTATTGGGTGGGGTAATGACGATCCGTGGGCAATGGGCCGACGGGACGCCGCTTATAGCGATCCCCAACTATGCGCGGATGAACAGGGTCTCCCCTACCCCCACACCAAAGTCAGAATGGGTTCCGCTCCCGGCAGTCGCCAATCAGCCGCCACAGTACCAGCCGAAGCCGCCGGTATCGCTCGTTTGGATAAAAGAATGAAGAAAAATATGCGAGTCTTCTACACATGCATGGCGATCTCTGCCTTGTTGTTTACTGCCAGCGGGACGGGGCGGGCGCAAGTGTCGCCCGCTCCCTATGTCCCCTGCCAGGAGATGCCGGTGCTGATCGAACACCATCGTTCGGATGCCCGGTCGGTCACCCGGTTCTACAACAGCAGCTTTTACGGAACGCGATTTGGAGGTGTCGCGGCCGTGTCGCCGGAACTGCGGTCCCGGCTGAGTTCGTTGGATCGCGAATACCTGGTGAAACTCGGACAGGTCAACTTTGACGGATTGCCGCAGGAGTGCAAAGCGGACTATATTTTGTTTCACCGGGACCTCTGCGATCATCTACGGCGTCTTGCGATAGATTCCGCCAGATATATCAAGGTCAGGAACTGGTTTCCGTTTGCCGATTCGATCTATGCCCTGGAGCGCATGCGGCGGCGAGGGCATCGTCCGGACGCGCCGTCAATCGCAAGGGCCTGGGCTGACGCCGCTTTGCAAACCGGCGTATTGCGGGCGCAACTGAAAAAAGACAGCAGCCTCGACCTGGATCTTCTGTATGAGGCGGATCTGATGGTGACCGACCTTAAACGCGCAATCGGCAGCATCTACGAGTTCTATCATGGGTACGACCCGCTGTTTACCTGGTGGGTGCCGGCAAACTACAAAGCCCTTAACGATTCACTGACGGCATATGCGGGCGGGTTCAGGGAGCGAAGGGGGCGTTTTATGGCCGGGGACAAAAGCGGGATCGTCGGGCGGCCGGTGGGCAGAGCCGAACTGATCCGGCAGCTGCAATTTGAAATGATCCCGTATACGCCGGAAGAGCTGATCGGGATCGCCAACAAGGAATTTGCCTGGTGCGACAGGGAAATGCTAAAGGCGTCACGTGACATGGGGTATGGCGATAACTGGAAAGGCGCGCTGGAAAAAGTAAAAAATTCGTATGTGCCACCGGGGGAACAACCCGAAATGATCCTCGGGCTGTTCAATGAGTCGGTTGACTTTATAAAAAAGCACGACCTGGTCACGATCCCGCCGCTTGATGAGGAAACCTGGGGAATGATCATGATGACGCCGGAGCGGCAGCTGGTGAATCCTTTCTTTACCGGCGGCGATGAAATCAGCATCTCCTACCCCACCGACTCCATGTCGGAAGAAGACAGGTTGATGAGTATGCGGGGCAATAACCCGCATTTTTCCCGCGCTACCGTACATCATGAGCTGATCGCCGGCCATAACCTCCAGGGATTTATGAACGAACGATACCGAAGCTACCGGGATTTCGGGTCCGGATTCTGGACGGAGGGCTGGTCATTGTACTGGGAATTGTTGTTATGGGATCTCAAGTTTCCGCAATCGCCGGAAGACAGGATCGGAATGTTGTTTTGGCATATGCATCGCTGCGCAAGGATCATCTTTTCGCTCAACTATCATTTGGGCAACTGGACGCCGCAACAGTGCATCGACTTCCTGGTGGACCGGGTCGGCCATGAGCGGGCCAATGCGGCAGGTGAAGTTCGCCGGTCTTTCGAGACGTCGTATCCGCCGCTTTACCAGCTCGCATACCTGACCGGCGGCAGACAGTTCTACGCGCTGAAGACAGAGCTGGTGGATGGCGGAAAGATGAGCTACCGGCAATTCCACGATACGATATTGCAGCTGAACGCGATGCCCGTGGAAATGGTCCGGGCGATCATGGAAGGATTGCCGCTGCAAAAAGATTATTCCGCGCATTGGCGCTTTTACGATAACCAGAAACTTCCCGACTGATCCCTATTTGATCACGATCGTTGCGATCGAATGCGCCAGGCTTTCGGTCGTGGCGGCCTTCCCCTTCCACATTAAATGATACGGCAGCGGCTGATCCGTTGTATTCAGGACGATCACGACAAGACTCCCATCCGGGTTTGCAAAACCGGTGCTTTGAAGCGCGGGCCGGTTGGTGGACACCGCGATCCGCCGCGCGCCCGCATGAATGAATTTGGAGAAGTGACCGATATAATAATACGCGTTAGTATAGATCAGCTGCCCCGTTCGCGTGTCGGCGTGCACGGGCGCAAAGCAAAAATTACCGACATGGTTGGGACCGCCGTGTTCATCCAGTAGGATATTCCAGTCTGTCCAGCCTACAGCGCCGCCATTGAAGTCGTTGAGCATGGAATAGCCATACCGCTCACCGAGCGACCAGCTGTTGAGGCTGTCGAAATTGAAGTTTTCCTTGCAGCCTTCGGTAAAGATCAGGTTCGTCCTGGGGAAGGCGCGTGACACGAGCTGAAGATTCTGAAACTGCATCGGGTTTCCTGTCCAGGTCTCATACCAGTGGAATCCAATGCCCCAGACATACCGCGCGGCGGCGGGGTCTTCCAGGATGGTGCTGGCGCGCTGATAGATAAGGTCGCGGTTGTGGTCCCAGGCGATGAGTTTCTTCTGGCCCATACCGGCCTTTTCCAGGGTGGGGCCAAGATATTTCTTTATAAAATCCCGCTCGTCCTCGGCAGTGTAGATACAGGACTCCCAACGTTGCCGGGCCATGGGCTCGTTCTGCACGCTCAGGCCCCAAATCGGTATGCCCATGGCTTCATAGGTTTTGATGAATTTGATATAGAAATTGGCCCAGGCCTGTGCAAATTCCGGTTTCAGCTTGCCGCCACCGACGACACTATTGTTGTCCTTCATCCAGGCTGGCGGGCTCCAGGGAGAAACATAAAGATGCAAATGACCGCCGGCGGCGGCTATCGCCTGCCTGATGAGCGGGATGCGGTATTGTTCGTCATGAGCGACGCTGAATGTCTTGAGGGCGGCGTCGTTGTCGGCGACATAACTATAGGTGTCACTGGAAAAATCGCAGCTTTGGATATTGGTGCGGGCCAGGGTGTAGCCGATCCCTTTCTGCGGATCGTAGTACGCGGTCAGCAGTTCCTGCTGTTTGTCTTTCGACAGCCTGGCGAAGGTCTCCGCCGACGCGTCTGTCAGCGCGCCGCCGACACCGAGATAGGATTGAAAGGTCACGGCCGGGTCGACGAGCACAAAGGGTTCCGTCTCCATCGGCTGCGGCCAGGGGGAGAAATTGAGCTGGCCGTTTTGGGAAAGGCGAAGCTGGGTGTTGGCGGCAGTCGTGTAGACAATGGCGGTCTTTTGCTGGCCGAGGGTCGTTAGTCCGAGGAGCGCAGCCAGGGCGAAGAGGCTTGTTTTTTGGTACATGGGCTTTATACGTTAGAGTGTGCAATTGGCGTGATAGTCGACCAACCGGATGGGTTCGGCTTCGATCCGATAATCTTTATAGCGATCCGCAATTTGCTGCAGAATGTGGCGGACAGCATCGGGATCCGGAAGGCGAACAAGTTGCTGAAGGTATAGCCGGATATCCGGCAGCCCTCTTAGGTATTGCGAATAACGCCCGCGCATCTCACGAAGACCCTGCACCTTGCCATTCCACACCAGCGCGCCTTCAAGGTGCTGGAGACAAACCGCCACCCGTTCTTCGACCGTAGGCGGCGGTAAATACTCGCCGGTATTCAAATAGTGCCGGATCTCCCGAAAGATCCAGGGGTAACCGATCGCGGCGCGGCCGATCATGATCCCATCGACCCCGTACCGGTTCCGGCAGCGGGCGGCTTTTTCGGGGCTGTCGATATCCCCATTGCCAAAGATCGGAATATGGATACGAGGGTTGTCTTTTACCCGCCCTATAAGGGTCCAATCCGCCACTCCTTTATAGAGTTGGCATCGGGTGCGGCCATGAATGGTCAGGGCACGGATACCGGTATCCTGGAGTCGCCCCGCGACGGTCTCGATGTTCTTGTTGTCATCATCCCAACCGAGGCGGGTCTTAACCGTGACCGGAAGATGGGTTGATCTTACACAAGCCGAGGTTAACCTGACCATCCGGTCGGGGTCTCTTAACACTCCGGCGCCCGCACCCCGGCCGACCACTCCCTTTACCGGGCAGCCGAAATTGATATCGAGCAGGTCGGGTTGGGTGGCATCGACGATGGCCGCAGCCCGGGCGAGCGTGTCTTCGTCGCCGCCGTAGAGTTGAATGCCCACGGGACGTTCGTTGGCATAAATATCAAGCTTACGCCGGCTGCTGACCGTGCCTTTTAACAACCCTTCGCTGGAAATAAATTCCGTATAGGTCAAATCGGCGCCAAGGTTACGGCAAACAGCCCGAAAGGGCGGATCGCTGACGTCTTCCATGGGCGCCAGCAGGAGCGGAAAATCAGGGAGTGCAATGGGACCTATATGGACCAGATAGGATGTATTATAGATAAATATAATCTTGTTCGACTGTAAAAGTAAATTAAAATCCCGATCCCGTAGAATGTGTCGAAAACCAGGCGTAAAGGAAACAATAAAGGCATTTGGCAGTCGTTAATAGGCGGTCGAATATCCTATTCTAAACAGAAAAAAAACTCCATCAGCTATGAAATTTTCCTTCAACCGCGCAGTTGCACTTCTCGTTATTTCTTCCGCCATGTTATTCTCCGTCACGAGCTGTTCGAAGAGCAGCGGTGGTTCAAGTGCCGGCGTTTCCGCCACCGTAAACGGAACCGCCTGGGCAAACACGTATCCTGTCGAAGGCATCTACTATGCTGCCGGCGGTTTCTTCGATCTCGGCGGCGCCCAGATCAAAGGCGGCGATACGACGGCATTTGAAGTGGTCATCTACCAGCCGTTTGCGATAAATCAGGCCGTCAGCTCGGACTCGTCGCAGGACGTCGTCAGCTATATCGACGCGAAAACGTTCAACACGTACACCGGCGCCTACGGCAGCGGCCGCGCTGTCATCACCGTCACGTCGTATGATTCGACCGGCGGCAAGATCGGCGGTACATTTAGCGGTGTGCTGTACAATGTCACCAACAGCAACGACAGCCTGGTCATTGCCGGCGGCAAATTCAACACGACCTTCACCAAACAATAACCTGAACTTTTGTCAAAAGCAAAAAAGGTCAAGCCGCGCGGCTTGACCTTTAACTATTTATTTCCCACCACGGACCCTCGGTCAGCGAAAGGCAACTATTCGTTAATTTTAACGTAATGAAGATCAAATCCCGATAGAATCATGAACGTTTATATAACCGGCTTTCTGGCGCTATTCGTCGCCGCGGCCCTTCTTGCCGCAGGTTGCAAAAAAAGCAACAGCAGTTCTCCCACCGTCACGGCCACGATCAACGGCACGGGCTGGGCGGCCAATATCCCCGAGACCGGCGCACTGATTACCACCACCGGCCAATTGGTTGTCGGCGGGATACAATTTAAACATGGCGACTCTACCGGGTTCACGCTAACATTCTCCTCCACGGCCAATTTCGGTCAGCCAATGGTCAGCACGGGCCCGGGCTCCTCGATCGACGTCGGCTATGTCGACTTCGGGACCAAAACGGCATATGATGGCGGGGTAACCGCGGGGCGTTCAACCATTACGGTCACCAGCTACGATTCGGCCGGAGGGAAGGTTGCCGGTTCCTTTAGCGGTGTGCTTTACAATACTTCCGGCGGTTCGGATAGTCTGACCGTCGCGAATGGGCTCTTCAACGCCACATTTGTGAAATACTAGCCGGGTTGACGATTTTTTGCATGAAAAAGGTCAAGCAACGGCTTGACCTTTACTTTTTAAGAAATTTCTTTAGAGAGGAGCTTATCTGCCAATCGTGGACGACATAAAGAGGTACGATAAGAACATGACGAGGCTCAGGAAAGAAACGGCAAGAAGCACGGTAACGGCAGTCTTGCTCATGTGGATGTGGATAGGGTTGTGTTTCATATGACAGATTTTTCGGTGAAGAAATCAAAAAAATCAAATCATCCTATCACAAATATATATAAAAAAATCCGCATTTGCAAGGGTGGTAAAAGACAGTGGATCTGTCTGTTAGGTATCAATCACTTAATGCTTTGCACTCATATAAAAAATCAGCGTGCCTCCGTCCGTGATCTCCCCGTGGGTAATATAGCGTCGCGTCAGCGGCTGACCGTTCAGCGTGACCCTGGACACATACACGTTCTTTTGCCCCTGATTTACCGCCCGGATCGTAAACGTCCTGCCATTCTCCAGTGTGATCGTCGCGCTGTCCACGGCAGGGCTGCCCAATGCATAGTGGTCCGAGCCGGGCGCAACCGGATAAAAGCCAAGGGCAGAAAAAATATACCACGCACTCATCTGCCCGGTATCGTCATTACCACCGAGGCCGTCGGGTCCGGTGTGGTATTGGTTTCCCAGGATCATCCTGACCCGTTCCTGTGTCTTCCACGGCTGATCCGTCCAGTCATAGAGATAGGCCACATGATGGGATGGCTCATTGCCATGAACATAGCCGCCGATAATGCCATCCCGGGTAATGTCTTCCGTTTCGGCAAAAAATTTATCCGGGAGCGTCATGGTGAAAAGCGAGTCGAGCCGCTGAACGAATCGCCTTTTTCCACCCAGCAGGGCGATCAGCCCGTCGGGGTCTTGCGGGACATACAGCGTATAATTCCAGGCATTGCCTTCGATAAAACCCTGCCCATCGGTGCTAAGCACGTCAAAGTTTGAACGAAAACCGCCGTCTTGCAGCCGCGGCCGCATAAAGCCTATCGAAGGATCAAAGACGTTGCGATAGTTTTGCGACCGCTTGATGTATTGGTCATAAATGTCGTTCCGGCCCAACTTCCTGGCCGCCTGAGCGATCGCCCAGTCGTCATACGCATATTCGAGCGTGGAAGAAACAGAGACGCCGCTCGATTCCGATGGGATATACCCCTTGTCGATATAGACGCCGATCCCTTCGAAGCTTCGATGGTTGGAGGTAGCGATGCAGGCATCGAGAGCCCGTCCGGGATCTAAGGAAATGTTTCCTTTTACGATCGCATCGGCCAGCACGGCTACGCTGTGATAGCCGGACATACACCAATCTTCGTTGCTGTAAAAGGACCATATCGGCAGCATATGCTCCGGACTTTGATCATAGTGGGCGAGCATCGACCGGATCATATCGGCATTTCGCTTCGGTTGCAGAATATTGAACAGGGGATGGAGCGCCCGGTGCGTATCCCAGAGTGAAAAGGTGGTATAGTTGGTAAACCCGTCTGTCTTGTGGATCAGCTGGTCGAGCCCTTTGTACGAGCCGTCGACATCCATATAGACCGTCGGGTTGATAAAGGCGTGGTACACCGAAGTATAAAAGTTCACCTTATCCTCTTCCGCGGCCTCTATCCGAACCTTATTCAGCTCGGTGTTCCACGCGGCCTGACCCTGACGGCGAACGGCGTCGAAATTCCAGCCTGGCGCCTCGGTCCGGAGATTGAGCAGGGCGCCCTCCGTGCTGACCGGAGAGAGCGCGAACTTCAGCAGGATCTGTTCGCCTTCCTTTGTTTGAAAATCAAAATGCAATCGTAACTGGCGGCCGGCCGCCTCAGGGAAATTATGGGCCTGGTCCCAGTTACCCCAAAAACCGCGATAGACCTGCCGCCGGGAAAAATTGCGGGCGCCGTATCGGGCAAATGGCTTGGAAAACGCCATCGCAAAATATACCGTGCGGGTCCGTCCCCAACCGCTGGTCTCCCGAAATCCGGTGACAAGCGTGTCGTTCTCGACACGGACATATGTCCAGACATTCTTGTCCTCATAATTGTAGATCCCACTCACCAGGTCGAGAATAATGTGCGCCTGGTCGGAGGCAGGAAAGGTATAGCGATGAAACCCCACTCGGGTCGTGGTGGTCAACTCGGCAAGCACATTATAGTCGTCGAGCTTTACCTGGTAATAATCGGCTTCCGCTACCTCGGTGGCATGGTTAAAGGCGGACCTGAATCCACTCCGCGGCAGACCGGCCACACCCGGGTTCATCCGCAGCTCGCCTACGGTCGGCATCACGAGGAAATCACCGAGATCCGAGTGACCCGTCCCGCTAAAATGCGTGTGGCTGAACCCGACGATGGTTTTGTCGTCGTATTGATACCCGGCGCAGTACTTGTAGACATCCGGATTGTATTTTCCGTCCTTCTCATATGGTATGGTGTCCGTATCCGGACTTAGCTGTACCATGCCAAAAGGCGACGTGGCGCCCGGATAGGTATGACCCATCCGCTGCGTGCCGATGATGGGATGTACATAACGGACGAGATCCGCCGATTGACCGGAAACCAGTACCGGTGAACCGATCGCCAGGAGATAGACCAGCTTATGGCTAAACTTATTCATCGTTTGTTCCATTGATAATCGAGGAGGCGGATAAAATAACCCCCTACAACACTTCGCGCTTGAAATCCCACCTTCCGCCCGTCGGTGGTCTGATGCCAGTCGGAAAGTGGAATTCGGTCGGGGGTGTTCATAATAAAATTATATATAGGATCGATAAGTGCCTGAAAGTCTTCATCTTTACTGGTTAGCGCAGCTGTCCACAGGACCCAGTCGGACTTCGTATATGTGGCCCGGCTGTCGAGCGGCAAACCGAATGGATTTTGGTGCTTAAGGTAGTAGGCGATCTCTTTCCGGTACACTTCGGCGGGAAATAATCCAAGGCCAAGCAGTTTATCCCAAACCAGGTTGTATTTCTGGCTCCAGGTGTCCTTTTTGTCAAAGGTCAGCGCATAATGGTCCCCGGCATCGGCCATCGTCATCCATCGCCGCGCAAATGTTGTGGCCAGCGCCTCGTATTTAGCCGCGGTATCGGCATGACCCAGCTGGGCGGCCATCCAGCCATAAGCGCCGAGAGCGACGATCGCCTTGACCGACAAGTTGGCGTTACGGGCCAGGTGCCCGGCGAAGTCATCGGTGCACAGCTGGTTGACGGGATCAAAGCCGGATTGTTCGAGATAATGTGCCCAGGTGGTCAACGTGGCCCAGTGTTTCTTCGCATAGCCGGCGTCCCCTTCGGCCCGGACGATCCCTGCGGTACACAGGATCATGTTCCCGCATTCTTCCACCGGCATATCTTCTCCATAGGTCTGCCCGTCGGCAAGCGGATAAGTCCCGAGATCGTGCGCTGCAAAAGGTTTGGTCCACCGACCGCTTTCGGAATAATAGAAATTCCCGTTGAGCATGCCTTCGAGAAGGCGTGGGTTGTACAACAAATACAGCGGCGCCGACGGATAGGTGACATCGACGGTGTTGATGGAACCGTTGGAGAAATTTTCCTTGCTCAGGAATAAGATCTCCCCCGAGGGGCTCGCCGTAAGGGCGTGTGCCGCGATGCTTTGACGGTAGGCGGCAACGCAAAGCTGGGCGTAATGCTCCCCGCCGGCATCCAGGGCGGTTCCATACATGACCTTGTTGAACGTGTCACAGCGGGAAAGAATATGATCGTAGTCTATATACGCCTGTTGAAGCAGCCGCTCCATCGTTGCCTTTTTCGCGCCGCCTTCCGGGTGCGATCGCCACCACGGCCGGAGTTTGTGGTGGAAGAATTCTACCGAATAGATTTCGTCGTACGCGACCATGGCAAGTTTTTCGACGGGGTCCTCGGACACGGCGACCGGCGGGTACCCGGTGGACAGAAAAACGGGAAGGAAGGCGGTATCTTTCATGGTCGCTCCAACGTGCCGGAATCCCATCCTGAGCCCCTTTTCGGTCGGCGCTCCCACGTAGAGCGAACCCCAATCGATCCGAAGGTCATCCCCTTTCTTCTTCAGAATGGGTTGTTGTTTGGTGCCGGCCTTTAGAAAAGACACCGGGCCGGATGATCCGCGACCGGTCTGAAGCGGCTGATCCGGCGTATTGGCCGCAAGATATCCCGCAACATCGAAGTGGAGCGTGGCAACGTGCGGCGCGCCATCATTACTTCGCATCCGGAACGACACATAGGTCAGGGGTCGCGACAACAGGGCCAGATCGGTCAGCAACAGGGGTGAGGTAAACGTCACCGTAAGATCGACACCGCCGCAAACAAACTGGTATTTGGTTTGTGTGGCCTTGACCTCGACCCATTGCTGTGCGGCGGCATGGATAGCGTCTACGGAGGTGTTATCCGAACCGTTGGGTCTGCCAAGAAAGAAATAATACTGGCTGTCAACCTCGAGCGTTCCTTGCAGCGGTTGCGCCTTGCCCGTCCAGTGGCGGGTGCTGTCGGCATTCAGGGTATCCGCGAAGGACCAGACGCTGAAATAAGTGTCGTGCGTGATCAGCGGGTAGGCCGGAAGATGACGCAATTGACCGAAGACCGGTTGGAAAAAGAAGGCGATCAGGATCGGCGTGCAGATATTTTTAGCCATAGTGTAGTCAGGTAATCCGGGAGGGGCAAATATATCATTTCCACCGACAAATCCCCGCCTTCTACCGGGCTTTTCCCGCTGGTGCCGGAATATAATATTCCCCGGAAAGGGATTTCATTAATTTTAGGGTCTTATGAGTGAAAAGAATTCGCAAAAAGCGGGGCAGCGGGCAGCGGGCGACCCGCAAAAGGGAGGGCCGGGAAAGCCGCAAAAACCAAAGGGACCGGGACTATTCTCCCTGATCAAACCTTATCGGGCGCTGGTTTATCCATTGGTAGGGCTGACCATCGGTGCGGCGCTTATCCAACTTATTTTTCCGCGCATCAACGGTCATGGCGTGGATGCGTTTATCCAGGGCAGGCCGATCACCAGGTTTGTATGGGAGTTGCTTATCGCCAGTTGCGCGAGCTTCGTGCTGACATTCGCGATCAGCTTTGTACAAACGTTTATTGCAGAGCGGGTCGCCAGAGACCTCCGGACCAAGCTGGCGGACCGGATCTCCCGGCAGGATTACGCTTTTCTGCAAAAGACGAGCTCGGCCCAGCTGCTGACCAATCTCACCGCGGATGTTGACTCGATCAAGACGTTCGTATCGCAGGTTGTCGCGACGATCTATTCTTCGATCTTTATTATCCTCGGCGCGAGCTTTTTTATGATCAGGATCAAGTGGCAGCTGGCCTTGTGGGTAATTGCGATCATCCCGATCATCGGGTTTACGTTCTGGTTCATTCTGAAAAAGGTCCGCGTACTTTTCAAGGCAAGCCGCGAAGTGATCGATTGGTTAAACAAAGTCATCAACGAAAGCATTTTGGGAGCGGCGCTGATCCGGGTCATCCACTCGCAGCAACTGGAGTATAAAAAGTTCCTTGAAGCAAACGCAAAGGCCCTCGGGCTCGGGATGCGGATCCTCAATTTGTTTGCATCCCTCATCCCCGTCATTATTTTCACGGCCAATATGGCGACATTGGCGATCCTCGGCTTTGGCGGCCATTACGTGCTGTTTGGGACGATGAGCCTCGGCGATTTCACGCAGTTCAATCAATATCTGTCGCAGCTGATCTTCCCCATCCTGACGCTTGGATTCATGAGCAACCTGATAGCGCAGGCGCAGGCGGCCTTTTTCCGGATCAGCGGCGTGCTCAACGCGCCGGAAGCGGTGGATAAAGGAACAATCGCCGGGGAGTTGAAGGGCGACATCGAGTTGATCGATATCGGGATCAGCTTTGCGGGGAAAGAAGCACTAAAGGACGTGAGCTTTCAGGTTAAAGGCGGCTCCAGGACGGCCGTTATCGGTCCTACCGCCGCGGGGAAGACCCAACTGCTCTACCTGCTGACCGGGCTCACCAAACCGGAAAAGGGCCGGATCGTGCTGGACGGTCAGCCATTGGAGGATTATAAAAAAGAAGATTTCCACCGGCAGGTCGGGTTTGTATTCCAGGACAGCATCATTTTCAATATGAGCATCCGGGAAAATATCGCGTTCAGTGATAAAGTCACCGATCAGTCGTTGGCAAAGGCGATTGCTACGGCAGAGTTGAAGGATTTTATCGACGGTCTGCCCGAGGGCCTGGACACCGTGGTGTCCGAGCGGGGTACTACCCTGTCCGGAGGGCAGAAGCAACGGATCATGCTGGCGCGGGCGCTGGCGATCGAGCCCCGAATCCTTTTGCTGGACGATTTCACGGCGCGGGTGGATACGCAGACCGAACAAAAGATCCTGGCCAATGTCCGTCAGAACTATCCGGGGATCACGCTGCTGTCCGTGACGCAGAAGATCGCGGCGATCGAGGACTATGACCAGATCGTTTTGCTGATGGAAGGCGAGTTGATCGCCGGCGGTACGCACGAGCAGCTTATGAAAACCTGCCCGGAATATGTACAGATCTATCAATCACAAAGAAGCACGAGTCATTATGAGCAAGCAGCAGTATAACCTGAATATCGCCCAGGAGGGGCAACAGAAGAGCAGCACGTGGCGGGCGCTGGTCAAGCTGGTCCGGCTGCTGCCGGAGCAGCAGGGCAAACTAAGGCTGGCCCTCGGCTGTATCATCCTGTATTCGGTGCTCAGCATGGTCCCACCTTACCTCATGGGGTTCACGCTGACGCATGTCCTGAACACGCGGGTGCCAAACACGGGCATCCACGTTCTCGGTTGGACCTTTCTGACGGGAAAGGGACAATCACTGGTGCTGGCGGTTTGCGGGTGGCTGGCCGTGATCTACCTGATCAATCTCGGGGCGATTTACGGCCGCACCATCCTGATGGGCGGCTTTGGTCAAAACCTGCTGTTTACGCTGCGAAACAATATCTTCAATAAGCTCCAGGAATTACCGGTGGCCTTTTTTGCGCAAAACAAAGCCGGGGACCTCATTTCGCGCATCAACAACGACACGGACAAGCTCAACCAGTTTTTCAGCCAAAGCCTGATGCAATTCGTATCCAGCTTTTTCATCGTGATCGCGTCCGGCGTCGCGCTGGTATGGGTCAACTGGAGACTGGGGCTCGCGGTGCTGGCGCCGGGCGCCCTGATGTGGATCTTCAACAAGCTGGTATCTCCCTGGGTAAAAAAGAAGAATGCAACCTACCTGAAAAGCGTCGGTGCCATGAGCGCGGAGATCCAGGAGTCCCTGGGGAATTTCAAGGTAGTGCTTGCCTTCAACCGGCGGGATTATTTCCGCAAGCGTTTTGGCCAGGTCAATAACGACAACTATTCGAAGGCCATTAATGCGACGCTCTCCAACAATGTGTACACGCCGGTTTACGGCTTTCTGGCGGTGCTGGGCCAGGTCGTCGTTCTGCTGTATGGCGCCTACCTGATCAAACAGGGAGAATTCAGCGCGCCGTTCTTTGTAAGTTTCTTTATTTACACCCAGACCTTTTATGATCCGTTGCGGCAGCTGGCCGCCCTGTGGTCGGGCTTCCAGACGGCAGTGGCAGGCTGGGACCGGATCTCGCGTATTCTGTCCCTTGAGTCCGACCTGGTGACTATCCCCGAGGCGGAGGCAAAAGCCGGCGGTCTCGCCGTGGTACCCGCGGATGACAACGGAACCCGTTCGAAGCCCCCCGCGTTGATCGAATTCAAGAGTGTCTCGTTTGCCTATCCGAATGGGAAAGAAGTGCTGCGGCATGACAGCTTCCGGTTGGAAAAGGGCAAGACCTATGCGTTGGTGGGACCGACCGGCGGCGGCAAGACAACGACGGCTTCGCTGCTGGCGCGGTTGTATGATCCGACCGAAGGCGCGGTGTTGCTTGACGGCAAGGATATCCGGACTTTCACTCCGGAGGAACGGGCACGGAAGATAGGCTTCATTTTACAGGACCCCATCCTCTTCACCGGAACGGTCCGGGATAATATCCTCTATGGAAATACAGCCTATTCGACCTACTCGAACGATGAACTGGCGGCTGTCCTGCATGACTCCGGACTGGAGGCACTGTTGACGAGGTTCGACGAGGGGCTGGAAACGAAGGTCGTGCTGGGAGGGGAAGGGATCAGCCTGGGGCAGAAACAGCTGATCGCCTTTATCCGCGCCGTCCTGCGCAATCCTGAATTGTTGATCCTCGATGAGGCGACGGCCAATATCGATACCGTGACGGAAAAGATGCTGGAGCATATTCTCCGGCGACTGCCGGCAACGACTACCCGGGTAATCATCGCGCACCGGTTGAATACGATAGAAAATGCGGATGAGATCTTCTTCGTTAATGCGGGCCAGATCATCCGGGCAGGCAGCCTGGAACAGGCGGTGGATCTTCTGCTGGAAGGAAAAAGAGTGAGTTAGGCCGGCGATTTACGTTGCGGGTTCAGTATTTAATCAGAATGAGGTTCTACTTTGGACGATCAAATCCCGAAACATGAATCATCGTCTACTTTTAATCGTAACGTGTCTCTTTGCACAAGCGGCAGAGGCGCAGAATAGCGGCTTGCATGTGACAAAGACGTTTAAGATCGGCAGCCCCGGTGGCTGGGACTATATCTCCGTCGGACCCGATCAGAAGATCTACGTGTCGCATGGCACCCAGGTCAATATCCTGGATGCAAAAACCGGCGATTCGGTGGGATTTATCCCCAATACGACCGGCGTGCACGGGATCGCGTTTGCCAACGGCAAGGGGTATACCAGCAATGGCCGGTTAAATACCGTAACGGTATTCGATCTGAAGACGGCGGCAGTACAGTCCCAGATCAATACGGGACAAAATCCCGATGCGATCATGTACGACCCGTTTACAAAGCTGGTGATAACCTGCAACGGCCGAAGTCATAATCTCACGTTGATCGACGCCGCGAGCGGCAAGGTAACGGATTCGATCGCACTCGACGGTAAACCGGAAACGGCTGTTTCAGACGAAGCGGGCAAGCTCTATGTGAATATCGAGGATAAGAACAAGATCAGCTGTGTCGACCTGAAGGCAAAAACCGTGACCGCCAGCTGGCCCCTGGGCGCCGAAGGTCCGACCGGGCTGGCGATCGACCGCCGGACAAAGCGATTGTTCGCCGGCTGCGATCAGAAGCTCGTCGTCATGGATGCAACCAACGGGAATGTGGTTGCCACGCTGCCGATCGGGAATGGTTGCGACGGCGTCGGCTTTGACGAAGGCCTCAAGCTGGTCTATGCATCCTGCGGCGAAGGAAAGCTGACCGTGATAAAGGAAGAGTCGGCGAGCTCGTTTGCGGTGATCGATAACGTGCCCACCAAGCGAAGCGCGCGGACCTGCGCCGTGAACGAAAAGACCCATGAAATATATCTTCCTGCGGCGGATACCGAGCCCGCTGCGGCGGGTGAGCGGCCAAAACAGATCCCGGGGACCTTCGGGGTCGTCGTCGTGGGGAAATGATCACGGCCCGGCCCCTCCCTGGTCGAATGTGCGAATTTTGCGGTAAATTGAGTGACAATCCTTATGTCATGCAATCGACCCTGACGGAGCCGGCAAGGGCGGCCGGTAAATACGGCTCAATAGATAATTATATCGGCGGAAAATTCATTCGCGCCGATTCCGAACGCCGTCTGGAGGTGCATTCGCCGCTGGATGGCGTTTTGCTTGGCACAATGCCCTGCTCCTCCCGTATGGATCTGGATGTCGCGGTGGCAGCCGCGCGACGGGCGTTCTCTTCCTGGAGCCGGACCCCGATCAAGGACCGGGTGCAGGTCTTTTTCCGGTATAAAACGCTGTTGGAGCGCGACCTGGCCGAGCTGGCTGCCCTGGTCAGCGAAGAGAACGGAAAGACCCGTGCCGAAGCCGTAGCGGAGATCGAAAAATGCATCGAGCTGACCGAGTTTGCCACTTCCCTACCCCAATTGGTAGCCGGGGAGGTCCTGGAGGTGAGCAAAGGAGTGGAATGCCGGACGGAGCGGACGGCGCTGGGAGTTGTCGCGTCCATCGTGCCGTTTAACTTTCCCGCGATGGTGCCAAACTGGACGATTCCCAATGCGCTGGCGCTTGGAAATTGCATGGTCATCAAACCATCCGAGAAAGTGCCCTTGAGCGCAGGGCGCATCGCCTTGCTGCTCCGCGAGGCCGGGCTGCCGGACGGTGTCTTTAACATCGTCAATGGGGACAGTGAGGTCGTGACGGCAATTTGCGACCATGCGGGTATCGACGCCGTCTCTTTTGTCGGCTCGACGCGTGTCGCAAAGCTGGTCTATCAACGCGCGACACAACACCTCAAACGCTGTCTCGCGCTTGGCGGGGCAAAAAATCATTTGTTGGTCTTACCGGATGCGCAGCCGGAGATGACGTCGCAGAATGTCGCAGCCTCCATGAGCGGATGCGCCGGTCAGCGCTGTATGGCGGCCTCCGCTATGGTGGCGGTTGGAAATGTGGATGCAATTATCGACCGTATCTGTGCGGAGGCACGAAAGATCGTTCCGGGCCAAAACCTCGGCGCGGTCATCGACGCCGCGGCAAAACAACGGATCGAGCGCTATATTACGGAGGCCGAAGCGCAGGGGGCTATAGTGCTGGTAGACGGCCGGGGTTGGGTCGTGGCAGGTCGCGAAGCGGGAACCTATGTAGGGCCGACGGTGATCGATTACGTCCGGCCGGAGATGGCGATAGCACAGGAAGAGGTTTTCGGTCCGGTCATCAGCATTATGCGGGTAGGGACGCTGGACGAGGCCATCGCGATAGAGAATGCAAGCCCGTACGGAAATGCGGCCTCCGTTTTCACGCAGAACGGCGCGTATGCGCGATATGTGATCGACCGGGCTTCGGCCGGGATGGTAGGAGTGAATGTGGGGGTACCGGTGCCGCGGGAGCCATTTTCGTTTGGCGGGTGGAACGAGAGCAAATTCGGGGTCGGGGATATTACGGGTAAGAGTTCGATCGAGTTCTGGACCCGGTTGAAGAAGAGTACGGTGAAGTGGAATCCCGAGGCGGGGGTCAATTGGATGAGCTAAAAAAACACTTAGATATGCCCGGAACACGTGCGTTATCCCAAACAAAAGAAATTGTCCAGGACAACCTCGATTACACCTTATTCTCCTGGAGCAAACAAAAGGGCATCGACCCGATCGCGGTACAGCGGGCGGAGGGCGTCTACCTCTATGACTATGATGGGAAGCGGTACCTGGACTTTTCCTCCGGGCTGATCAACGTCAATATCGGCCACGGACATTCCCGGGTAACGGAAGCGGTGGTGCGGCAGATGCAGGAGGTCAGCTATGTCACTCCGGGTTGTGTCACACGGGCAAGGGGTGAGCTGGGCAAGAAACTGGCGGAGATCACACCGGGCAACCTGCAGAAGACCTTGTTCACGACAGACGGGGCGACGGCGATCGACAATGCCATCAAACTGGCGCGGCTGTATACGGGCAAACACAAGATCATTGCAAGGTACCGTGCATTTCACGGGGCCTCCTACGGGGCCATGTCGGCGGGCGGCGACCCGCGCAAGCTCCCGTCGGATGCGCAGCAGTCGCCAAATTTTGTCCACGTCGAAGACCCCTATTGTTATCGCTGTCCCTGGAACAAGGAAATCCAAAGCTGCGGCCGGGAGTGTGTCCAGCACCTCGAGCGGGTGATCGGGTTCGAGGGCCCGGGAAATATCGCCGCCGTCCTCATGGAAGGCGAAAGCGGGAGTTCGGGTTGTATCAAATACCCGCCGGACTATCTGCAAAAAGTAAGGGCGCTTTGTGACAAATATGGAATCCTGCTCATTGCAGACGAGGTCATGAGCGGGTTCGGGCGCACGGGAAAATGGTTTGCCTGCGAGTTGCACGGGGTTGTGCCGGATATGATCGCCACGGCCAAGGGGATCACGGCCGGGTATATTCCGCTCGGCGCTGTGATCGTCAGCGACAAGATCGCGGAGTATTTCAATGACCGGGTGCTGTGGGCGGGTCTCACCTACTCCGCTCATCCGGTTGCCTGTGCGGCCGGGGTGGAGGTGTTAAAGATCTATGAGGATGAGGGGTTGATCGAGAATGCGGCGCATATGGGGCATTACATCGAGCAGCAGGTGGCGCTCCTGGGAAAAAAGCACCCTTGTATCGGCGATTTTCGCAATACCGGGTTGCTCGGATGTATAGAAGTGGTAAAGGACCGGCAGACGAAGGAACCGATGGCGCCGTTCAACGCCAAACCGGATGAGATGGTCGTCATGGGCCAGGTAGCGGGGCGGCTGCGGCAGTTGGGGATGTATGCGTTTGTGCGGTGGAACTATGTTTTTATCGCGCCTCCGCTATCGATCACCCGGGAACAGATCGACGAAGGGCTGACAATCATCAGCGAGGCATTGACCATTGCGGACGGGCATGTAACGAATTAGCATGAGAATAGTTATCGTTTTTTTTGCTTCCCTGTTCCTCCTCGGCGCGGTCCGGGGACAAATGGTCAGGCGCGCCCGGGATTACGGCGTTCCATTCGATGGCAAACCCGGCTCCTACAACGCCATCACGGATGTACCGGGTGTAACCGTAGGCGAAGTGACGATCATAAAAGGGAGCGGCCCGTTGGTAAAGGGGGAAGGCCCGGTGAGGACGGGAGTAACGGCGATCCTTCCGCGCGGGGCGACCTTCGACCCGGTCTATGCCAACTGGTATACGCTAAACGGCAATGGCGATATGACCGGGACGCACTGGATCACGGAATCCGGATTTCTGGAGACCCCTATCCTGATCACCAATACCGGCAGCGTCGGCACCGTACGCGATGCGGCGTGGCAGTGGATGGACCGGCATCATTACTACACCCCTTTTTACAAAGACTATTGGTACGCCTATCCGGTAGTTGCAGAGACCTATGACGGGATATTCAACGATATCAACGGACAGCATGTCACCCGGGCTGACGTATTTCATGCGTTGGACAGTGCGCATGGGGGGCCGGTTGCGGAAGGAGGTGTTGGCGGCGGGACGGGAATGATGTGCTACGGATTTAAAGGGGGAACGGGAACGGCGTCGCGGGTGCTGGATAAGGCGAACGGCGGTTATACCGTAGGCGTACTGGTGCAATGCAACCATGGCAGCCGGCCGCAGCTGACCATCGCCGGAGTGCCGGTGGGTCAGGCGTTAAAAGACACGCTACCCTATTCGATCGAAGGGCAAAGCTTCGGTGTCGTTCGATCGCCTCAACGCGAAGAAACCGGGTCGATCATCGTAGTCCTGGCGACAAATGCGCCGCTGCTGCCGGGGCAGCTAAAACGGCTTGCCCGGCGGATACCCCTTGGGGTGACCAGGACGGGCGGTATCGGCGGCAACGGGTCCGGCGATATTTTTATCGCTTTTTCAACGGCCAACCCGCACGCCTTCAGCAATACCGAGAACCGGGAGGTGGAGACGATCCCGAACGACCGGATCAACCCCCTGCTGACGGCGACGATCGAAGCGACGGAAGAAGCGATCGTCAATGCATTGTTTGCCGGGCAGACGCTGTCGGGGATCAATGGGAATACGGTCTATGGACTGCCAAAGGAGGCGGTACTCCGCATCCTGAAAAAATACAACCGATTGGGTCAATAAATCTCCTTTCTATGTCATTGTACAGTGAGGATCTGGCGCCGGTTCCGGCGGAGAAAAGGACCTGGAAGACCTTCAACTATGCTGCGCTCTGGATCAGTATGAGCCTTTGTATCCCGACCTACATGCTGGCCAGCTCGCTGATCGGGGGTGGCATGAATTGGTGGGAGGCTATTTTGACGATCTTCCTCGGTAACAGCATTGTGCTCGTCCCGATGATCCTTAACGGCCGGGCGGGCGCCAAATACGGGATTCCGTTTCCGGTATTTGCCCGGGCAAGCTTTGGCGTCCGGGGCGCGAACATTCCGGCCATGTTGCGGGCGATCGTAGCCTGCGGATGGTTTGGCATCCAGACCTGGATCGGAGGCTTTGCATTATATCAGCTGGCAAGGGTCTGGGCTCCGGGCATTGCGGATCTGCCACGGCTGCTTCCCGCCTCCTGGGGTCTGGCGACCGGTCCAGCGATCTGCTTCTTGTCGTTCTGGCTGCTCAATATGTGGGTAGTTTGGCTCGGCGTGGACAGTATCCGCAAACTGCTTGTCTTTAAAGCGATCTTTCTGCCGCTAGCCGCGGTGGCACTCCTTTGGTGGGCCGTTTCCCATGTCCATGGCGGACTTGGGCCTATCTTGCGGCAACCCTCCCGCTTCGCCACCAACGGCGCATTTTGGGCCTTTTTTATACCCGGCCTGACCGGTATGGTGGGGTTCTGGGCTACTCTATCCCTGAATATCCCGGACTTTACGTGCTATGCGGTGAGTCAGCGGGCGCAGATCAGGGGTCAGGCCATCGGGTTGCCTCCGTCCATGACGCTGTTTGCTTTCATCGGCGTCGTTGTCACGTCAGCGACGGCGATTATATTTGGTCAAACGATCTGGGATCCGGTGGTGCTGGCAGGGCGGTTCGATAACCGTTGGCTCGTTAGCCTTGCCATGCTGGCGGTAGCGATCTCTACCCTGGCTACAAACATTGCGGCAAATATCGTCAGCCCTGCCAACGACTTTGCAAACCTGGCACCATCGCGAATCAGTTTCCGGACCGGGGGTCTCATTACCGGCGTTGCCGGGATCCTGATCTTTCCCTGGAAACTCATTGCCGATCCGGGCGGTTACATCTTCACGTGGCTGGTCGGCTATTCCAGCCTGTTGGGGCCGGTGGGGGGTATCCTGATCACGGATTACTATCTCATCCGCCGCCAGCAACTATCGGTAGCCGGATTATACGAAGCCCGCGGGATGTACTCCTACACCGGCGGTCTTAACCGTTCTGCCCTGATCAGCCTGCTGCTGGGAATCCTCCCGAACGTGCCGGGTTTTCTGGCAACGGTGGGCGCGGTGGCGCCGGGTCTGTTTCCCGGTTGGCTGGTTGGAATGTACGGGTATGCGTGGTTTACGGGATTTATCGTAGCCGGCGGGAGTTATTGGCTATTGATGCGCGCAGCGCGATTAACCTATAAAGAGGAGACCAACTATGTCCCTGCTAATTAAGAATGGAAGGATCGTCACGGCTACCGATGACTTTGTTGGGGATGTCCTCGTGGAGGGGGAAACCGTTTCGGCGGTTGGCCGGTCGCTGGATGGCGTGGCAGAACGATCGCCGGACGGAAAAGCCGTCCGGGTCATCGATGCGACCGGCTTGCTGGTGATTCCCGGAGGGGTCGACCCGCATGTCCACCTGGATATGCCATTCATGGGAACGTTCTCCAGCGACACCCACGAGACCGGCACGCGGGCTGCGCTCTTTGGCGGCACGACGATGGTCATCGATTTCGTACTGCAACGACAGGGGCATTCGCTAAAAGAAGCGTTGGCGGAATGGAATGGGCGAGCCGCGGGAACCGCTGTCGGAGATTATGGGTTTCATATGGCGGTCACCGATTACAATGACGGGACGAAGGCCGAGATCGCCGAGATGGTGGAGCAAGGCATCACCTCGTTCAAGACCTTTATGGCCTATAAAGGCGCCCTGATGATCGACGACCGCCAGATGACGGCACTGATGCAGGAAGTCAAAAAACAAGGCGGTGTCGTTACAGTTCACGCGACCAACGGCGATATGATCGACTACCTGATCGCAAAACATCGCGCGGAGGGCAAGTTGTCGCCGCTGTATCATTATTTGTCGCAGCCGGAGGTAACGGAGGCGGAGGCGTCGGGTCGGTTTGCGGACATCGCCAACTATACCGGCTGCCCGGGATACATCGTGCATCTGACCTGTGAGGGCGCGCTGAATGCGGTTCGGAATGCTACACGCCGCAACCAGAAAGTATTTGTCGAGACGTGTATCCAGTATTTATTGCTGGATGCCTCGCTGTATGAAAAGGATTTCGATGGTGCCCGATGGGTGATGAGCCCGCCACTCCGGCAGCGGAAGGACCAGGAAACGTTGTGGGCCGGCATCAACCAGGGGTTGGTGAATGTCGTGGCGACCGATCACTGTCCTTTTATGTGGAAACAGAAGTTGATGGGTGAAAAGGACTTTTCCAGGATCCCGAACGGTCATCCGGCGATCGAGAACCGGATGGAGCTTTTGTACAGCGAAGGGGTGCAAAAGGGGCGGATCAGTCTGAACAAATATGTAGAGGTCGCGTGCACCAATCCGGCAAAGATCTTCGGGATGTTCCCCCGAAAAGGTACGATTGCGCCGGGCAGCGACGCAGATATTGTACTGTTCGATCCGGCCGCGCGGCATACGATCACGGCCGCCAGCCATCATATGAATGTCGACTATTCGGCGTATGAGGGCTGGGAACTTACCGGACAGGTGAAAACGGTCTTGTTGCGGGGTACGGTAGCCATTGAAAACGGACGTTGCCTCGTAGGAAAAGGATATGGGAAATTCATTCCGCGGGCCAAAGTCCGGGGATTCATTTAATTTTTTACAACCATGGCAAGAATTATCAAATCGGGATTGATTCAAATGAGCCTGCCGAAAACCGAGGGTGAGGGAACCATCGAAGAGATCAAGGAAGCGATGGTGCTGAAACATCTCCCCTTTATCGAAGAGGCGGGAAGAAAAGGAGTGCAGATCCTTTGCCTCCAGGAGATCTTCAATACGCCCTACTTTTGTCCGGGACAGGACCGCGCCTGGTACGAGTCGGCGGAACCGGTTCCGGGTCCGGCGACGGAGAGAATGGCGGAATATGCCCGCCGGTATAATATGGTGATGATCGTACCGGTGTACGAAAAGGAGCAACCCGGTGTGCTCTACAACACGGCCGCCGTTATTGACGCGGACGGACGCTTCCTCGGAAAATACCGGAAGAACCATATTCCGCATACGTCGGGTTTTTGGGAGAAATTCTTTTTCAAACCCGGAAATCTCGGCTACCCGGTCTTTGAGACACGGTATGCCCGGGTAGGCGTCTATATCTGTTATGACCGCCATTTCCCCGACGGGGCGCGCTGCCTGGGGTTGAACGGCGCGGAGATCGTCTATAACCCTTCCGCCACGGTAGCCGGGCTTTCCCAGTACTTATGGCAGCTGGAACAGCCGGCACATGCGGCAGCCAACGGGTACTTCATGGGATGTATCAACCGCGTCGGCGAGGAGAAGCCGTGGAACCTCGGGAAGTTCTACGGCAGTAGTTATTTTGTCGACCCGCGCGGTCAGATCTTCGCGCAGGCGTCCGATAGCAGGGACGAGTTGCTCATCGCGGAATTCGATCTCGAAAAAATCGAGGAAGTAAGGAGTGTGTGGCAGTTTTACCGCGACCGGCGACCGGAGACTTATGGTAAATTGACGGAGTTATGACAAGGAAAGAAAGGACGGAGCCATGATCAGAAATCATCGATTGACCGATGCCGAATACGCGGAGAATTTTCGCGATATCCATCCCCCGTTCGAAACCCGGGATGCTGCGCTGGTGGAGGCAAACCGCTGCCTGTTCTGTTATGACGCTCCCTGTACAAAAAGCTGCCCTACCGGGATCGACGTCCCGAAATTCATCAAACAGATCTCCACCGACAATCTGCGCGGCTCCGCCCGAACGATCCTCGATGCGAATATCTTCGGGGGCGGATGTTCCCGCGTTTGCCCGGTGGAAAAGCTGTGTGAAGGGGCCTGCGTTTATAACCTGATGGAGGAAGACCCAATCCCCATCGCAAAGCTGCAGCGATATGCGACGGAAAAGACGATCCGGGAGAAATGGGGGATCTTCGGCCGGGCGCCGTCGACGGGAAAACGCGTGGCGATAGTCGGGGCAGGCCCGGCGGGGCTTAGCGTCGCGCATCGGCTGGCCCGGGCCGGGGTGGAAGTGACGGTGTATGAAAAGGAGGACCGGGGCGGTGGGCTGATGACGTATGGGGTCGCCGCTTATAAGGTAACGCCTGAATTCTGCGCGGAAGAAGTGGAATTTATTCTTTCTATCGGCGGAATCGAGATAAAATATGAATGTGCGCTGGGGGAACGTTTCGACCTGGAAGAGTTGCGAGGCGCGTATGATGCCGTTTTTCTCGGCATCGGCGTTGGCCTTGCGCGGCAATTGAATATCCCGGGTGAGCGGTTGGAGGGCGTGGTCGATGCGCTCCGGTTTATATACAGTATCCGTGCCGACGGCTATCCGACGGTGCCGGTGGGCGATAAGGTGGCGGTGATCGGGATGGGGATGACGGCGATCGATGCGGCTACACAGGCGAAGCGGCTCGGCGCGCGTGAGGTGACGCTGATATACCGCCGCACGGAGAAGGAGATGCCGTGCACGATGGCGGAACTGGAGCTCGCCATGCTGGATGGGTGCCGGGTGCTATGGCTGACGGCGCCGGTGGAGGTATTTGGCGAAGGTCGGGTGGAAGGCCTGGTCTGTCGCCTGATGCGGTTAGGCGAGCCCGATAGTAGCGGGCGGCGCGCGCCGGTGGACACGGGGGAAACGGTCAGGCTGGAGGTAGATATGGTGATCAAGGCGGCGGGTCAGACGCCGTTCGGGGAGTTGGTGACCGGAAGCGGGTTGCCGAATGTCGGGGGGCTTGTCGGGGCAGAGGTTTTGCCGGGGGGTGAAGGGCTCGCACCGGTCTTCGCCGGCGGGGATTGCGTAAACGGCGGCAAAGAAGTCGTCGACGCGGTACAGGCCGGCAAGGATGCAGCCGCCGCAATATTGAATTATCTGGGTATCGAGTTGCCAAAATGATCTATTATGGCTGATCTGCAAACCGATTTTTTGGGTATCCGGTCGCCGAATCCGTTCTGGCTGGCGAGTGCGCCGCCGACGGACAAACAATACAATGTGCTTCGCGCCTTTGAGGCCGGCTGGGGCGGCGTGGTTTGGAAGACGCTTGGCACGCAGGTTAAAAACGTGTCCTCCCGCTACTCGGCGGTGGATTATCAGGGCAGCCGGGTGATGGGATTGAACAATATCGAGCTGATCAGCGACCGGCCACTGGATTTGAATTTGCGCGAGATCCGGGAATGTGTCCGGCTATTCCCCGACCGGGCGATGATCGTTTCGTTGATGGCGGATAATGACAGGGAGAGTTGGCATGAGTTGATCAAAAAAGTCGAGGATACCGGAGCGCACGGGCTCGAACTGAATTTCGGGTGTCCGCATGGCATGACGGAGCGGGGTATGGGCGCCGCGGTGGGTCAGGATCCCGAGATCGCGCGGCTGGTGGTCGAGTGGGTAATGGAAGCGGCTACCATCCCCGTGATAACGAAGCTCACCCCGAATGTTCACTCCGTAGTTCCCACCGGGCGTGCCGCGGTGGAGGCGGGAAGCCAGGGATTGTCGCTCATCAACACCATCCAGTCGGTAACGGGGGTAGATCTCGATACCTTTATCCCCAACCCGAATGTTGGCGGACGGTCTACCTTCGGCGGCTATTGCGGGCCCGCGGTCAAACCGATCGCATTGAAAATGCTTACCACCATCGCGCAGGATACCGTGACGTCCAGGGTGCCGGTTTCGGGGATCGGCGGCGTAAGCACGTGGAAAGATGCGGCGGAGTTCATGCTACTGGGCTCGACAAGCGTGCAGGTCTGTACCGCGGTCATGAAATACGGCTTCCGCATCATCGCTGACCTCTGCGAGGGGCTCAGCAACTGGATGGATGAAAAAGGATTTGCCCGCACGACAGAATTTATCGGCCGGTCCGTTCCCACCCTCACCAATTGGGAGGAGCTGGATATGAACTATCATATCGTGGCGCGCATCGATCCGGGGAAATGTATCCGCTGCGGGCTTTGTTTTATAGCCTGTGAGGATGCCTCGCATCAGTCTATCGCCCTAACGCCGGGGCAGCCGTACAATACGTATACCATCAAGGAAGCCGAGTGCGTCGGCTGCAACCTTTGCAAGTTGGTTTGCCCGGTGGATGGGTGCATCAGCATGTTCGAGCAGCGACGCGGCGACGAATACCTCAACTGGAAAGAGTTCGAGCGACGCGGGTTGCCATTCAACGATCATTAGCGGCGCCATGGCTGCACCTATTTCGCGGAAAACACGTAGCTCGTTTCCGAGTGATATTTCTCCCCCGGTTTAAGTTCGGTCGACGGGAACAAAGGCTCGTTGGGAGAATTCGGAAAATGCTGCGTTTCAAGACAAAAGGCCGTCCGATATCCATCGGTCTTGCCCGCTTTCAGCGGATCGGTACCATTTAAAAAGTTGCCGGTGTAAAATTGGATACCGGGCTGGTCGGTATACACCTTCATGACGATCCCACTGAGGTCACCGGTGGCAACGGCGGCGGGAACGTGGCTTGCCTCGTCTGCCATGGCGGTCAACAGCACGAAATTGTGGTCGTATCCTTTTCCAAATTTGATTTGTTGGTTGGCGGTATCGTTTACCCGCCGGCCGATGACGGCCGGCTTTGTAAAGTCAAAAGGCGTGCCTGCTACTGGTTCAATCTTACCCGTGGGGATCAGGGTGGAATCGACGGGCGTGTAACGATCGGCGTGAATCTGAAGGAGATGATTATTGATCGTTCCGCTGCCCTGGCCGTTCAGATTAAAATACGCATGATTCGTAAGGTTCAGCACCGTTGCCTTGTCGGTCGTGGCGTCATAAGCGATGCGAAGCCCGTTGCTGTCCAGCCGGTAGGTTACCTTGACGTTCAGGTTGCCCGGATACCCTTCCTCCCCGTCTTTCGAAAGATAAGTCAGTTGCAGCGTGGACGTATCGAGTTTCCGGGCCTCCCAGACGACCTGACCAAAACCCTTCTTTCCGCCATGGAGCGTATTTGGTCCATTATTCTTGAATAGTGTATACTCCTTTCCATCCAGCCTGAATTTCGCATGGGCGATCCGATTGCCATAACGGCCGACGATCGCGCCAAAATAGGTTTCCGGCCGATGGAGATATTTTCCGATGCTGTCATAGCCGAGCACTATGTCGGTCGGGTTGCCGCGCTTATCGGGGACGATAAGGCTAACGACACGAGCCCCATAGTTGGTAATGGCGGCAGTCATTGCGCCATTGTGCAGAAAATAAAGACCGGTGACTTTGCCATCGACCGTATCCCGGAAATTATCGGGGTTGGGAAGAAGGCTGGCAGCGGAATCGGTTGCCGCAGCGCCGTTTGCCGCCGATGTTCCCGACGGGTTATTGCCGCAGGCCGCAAAGAACAGCGCAAAACACGGCATCAATAGCTTGTTCATATGGAAAACGTTATAAGTTGACAATCGAGGTCCCGTCTTCAATCCGGGCTACATACACCTTCATCTCCTTTTTCATGGTGTCCCGATAAACCGGGGCGATGCGCGCAACCAGTCCATCGATAGCCGCCTCCTTTACCAGGTTGATCGTACAGCCGCCGAATCCGCCGCCCATCATGCGGGCCCCGAGAACGGCGGGGTCGTCCTGGACCTGCTTCACCAGAAAGTCGAGTTCCTTGCAGCTGACTTCATACTCCCGGCTCAGCCCTTCGTGGGTTTCAAACATTTTCCGGCCGAAAGCGGCGAGATCTCCGCGGCCAAGGTCCTCTGCGCCCGCCAGCAGCCGGGTATTCTCGCCGACAATAAAACGACACCGCCGGTATATCACCTCATCCACCGGCGCCACAAGATGATCCAGCATCGCCATCGTGACATCCCGGAGGCTCGTTACTTCCGGATGACATGCCTGAACGAGACGCACCCCTTCTTCACACTGCTTGCGGCGGGTGTTATACCCGGATGAAGCGAGCGAGTGTTTGACATTGGTGTCAAGCAGTACGATCCGCATGTCGTCCAGTTGAAGCGGGAACCAGGCATACTCGAGGCTTCGACAGTCCAGGCGAATAACATGATCCCGGCGCCCGAACATGCTGGCAAACATATCCATGATACCGCATTGCAGACCGACAAAGGTGTTCTCTGCCCGCTGGGACAGCCGTACCATCGTGAGCCTGTCAAGACCAAGTCTGTAGAGCTCGTTGAGCGCAAAAGCTGTCGCGCATTCCAGCGCAGCGGAGGATGACATGCCCGAGCCGATCGGGATATCGCCAGCGAACACGCAATTGAAACCACCCGGCGCATGCCCGGATTGCTGGAGCTGTTGAATAACGCCGAGCAGATAATTGGGCCAGTGCTCCGGTGTCGGTTCGGGAAGGTCGAGCGTGCAGGCAAACGTTTGGTCCAGGTCGACGGAATAAAGCCGGATCTCGTTGTCTTCGCGCGGACCGACGGCCAGGTAGATCGCCTTGTCGATGGCTGCCGGCAGGACAAATCCCTGATTGTAGTCGGTGTGCTCGCCGATCAGGTTGACGCGGCCGGGCGATCGGACAAGCAACGGATCGGGTCCGGGAAACAACAACCCGAATCGGTCTTTAACCTGGGAAGCGAGAGACATAAGCGTCAAATCTACGGCTAATTTTTTACAAACAATCCTTTGAATGCTACGCCCAAACCCGGGCGTTGCGGGATTAGTACCTTGCCGTGATCAAAGGCCAGACCGGTCGCAATATCTTCTTTAAGCAAGAGAGGTCCGTCCATATCCACGTAATCCAAACAGGGCAACAGATGGGCGATGGCAGCCGAGCCGATCGAGCTTTCGTTCATGCTCCCGACCATGACGCGCATTCCCAGATCACGGGCCTGCCCGATCATGCGCCTGGCGGGAGTAATGCCGCTGCATTTGGTGAGCTTTATGTTTATTCCATGGAAATGGCCGGCGCAGGCTGTAACATCCTCTTCATGAACGCAAGACTCGTCGGCGATCAGCGGCAGCGCCGATTCGCGAAACAGCGTGACCATGCCTTCGCGATCCTCTCGCGCCAGGGGCTGTTCGACAAATTCAACACCGAGGTCAGCAAGCCTGGGGATCTTCTCCAGCGCCTCCGGCAAGGTCCAGCCGGCGTTGGCATCTACCCGAAGCGTCGCACGGGTATGACGGCGGAGTGCGGCCACCATATCCAGGTCTTCGGGTGTACCCAGTTTGATCTTGTATATCGGCCAGGGGAATTCTTTCATCTTTTCCACCATTCTATCCACGGTATCGATTCCGATCGTATAATCGGTCAGCGGCGCTTTGGCAGGATCGAGACGCCATAATTTAAACAGGGGCTGCCCCCGGAGTTGCCCGTAGAGATCCCAGGCAGCCATGTCGAGGGCGCACACAAGGAAGGGATTTTCCGGGAAGAGATGATGCAGGTAGTGCCAGAATCGTTCGGGTTCTGTAAGGGCGAATTGCTCGACAAATTTCCGCTTTGCTTCGAGGTCGGCGATCATTTTCTCAACCGGAATGTGATAATATGTAATGGCCGGCGCCTCGCCAAGGCCGGTCAGACCGTTGTGGGTAAGCTGGACGATAAAGGTGGGCTGATGTGTTTTGGTCCCGCGGGAGATGGTAAAGGGATGGCGGAAGGCCAGGTTAAAGGAATAATAATTGATCGTCATGCCGCGCAAAATTAAGGGATAAGGTTTCGGAAAATACGGGGTCCGCCCCGGATTTATACTAGTTTTTTGCATTTTTGAGAACAAATTTCCCGTCCTGGGAAGGAATCCGCCCGAACGGGACGTGCAATTGACTGATCATCCAATGATTGCAGTTTGGCATTTTTTTGATACTCTATCTGGCATCAAACGCACAAATCCGAACCAAATGAAATCGAAATTGACCTTCTCCGCTCTTGTCCTGGCTACGGCCCTGGTTGTTTCGAACAAGACGTTCGCTCAGGAAGCTGAATCCCGGACTTCGACCCCTTCCCTGCTGATGAGCTTTAACGGAGCCGTTCAGGGTGCCGTGGCCGATTTATCGTGGGAGACGGAGAACGAGACCAACAGCAAATGGTTCGTGATCGAGCGTGCCGGCGCCGACGGCGGATTTGATTCCATCGCGGTTGTCATGAGTATCAACAACGGGAATACCACTGATTATTCTTTTGCCGATCCCAATATGCTTCCGGGTACCAATTCTTACCGGCTGCGTGAAGTCGATATGAGCGGTGCTCAGCGTTTTTCGAAGATCCTCATGCTGGAGAACGCCCAGGTTGCCACGGTCAAAATGGCGATCTTTCCCAATCCGGCCGCTGCTACCATCAACTACACGGTTAATGCCGCCGCCGCTCAGCCGGTACTGGTGCAAGTGTACAGCATGACCGGAGTTGTAATGCTGAATACGCAGCAGGAAGTTCAGGCCGGCAGCAACGTTCAATCGGTCGCCATCAACAGCCTGCATGCCGGTAACTATATCCTGAAAGTTACCAGCGGCAACGGTTCTTTCTCCTTCGTCGAACCTTTTGTAAAGGTCAATTAAGACACTTTAAGTTAGTAAATCAATAGGTGCAAACTAAAGCCGGCGGGTTATCTCCCGCTGGCTTTTATATTTTCCCGGAATCCGGCGTTGAAAGACTTTTCTTCCAGCAACTCTTCAAGGGTAAGATGCATCCGGTAGCGCCAATAGTGGTGCGGATCGGCCGGGACGTTGATCCGCTCATCGTTCGGGTTCTCGCGGCGGAATGTTTCACTCATTCCCATGATGTCCTGAAGCTGAAAAACGCACCATTGCGCCGGCGAATGAAGGTGTTGGAGGATGATGGCCCGGTTTATCCAGGGCTCGCAGAACTGCGGCGCGTCACCCCACTGACCGAGTTCGTTATTATAGAACCGCTGTGTCTTGAAGCGGTCTTCCTCCCACCAGCCGCGGATCGTGCTCATGTCATGCGTAGAAGGTGTGACGACGGAGAGATAGGGCGCCTCGGCCGGATGAAAGAATTCCCGGGCAGGATTCTTGGGCATCCGCTGGATCTCCATACTAAGGATGCCGAGCCGCCGCATGACGTCCGGAACGCAGCGCGGGACCATACCCAAATCTTCGCCGAACACCAGCATATTGGTGGCACGCTTTAGCGCCGGCAACTTGCGCATGGCCTCTTTTTCCCAGAAACCATCCTGGCGGTAATAAAAATAATTTACATACAGGTCCTTTAACTGCTGCTGGGTATGCCATTCGAGGTACCGGAACGAGGCGGTTTGCTCCATATCGATCCGGAAATGGAATTGCTGATGGCCGGATCCTTCGATCTCAAGCAGGATAACATTGGAAACCAAGTCGAAAAGCCCGTCGCGGATCCGGTTGTTAAACGGGTTCTTTTCGCGTTTTTTGAAGCAATTATCGATACGGCGTTGCGTGCCGTATTCCTTCCGCAGCGCGTACATGGAATTGGGGCGCGGTTCCAGGAAGGTGGCCTTTACCATCTCGGAATCATGACCGAAGACCTCCCAGAGGACGGCATCATTGATAAAGGGCCGGGTATATCGTTCGGGGTCAAACCAGATGTTCCGTTCCTGGAATTCGAGCCGGCTAACGGGGATTGCCGGATCGAAATGACCCAGTATCCCTTCCACGACCTCCATCGGGATACTCCAGATGCGGAAGAAGCCAAGGATGTGATCGATGCGGAAGGCATCGAAATAGTTCCGCATGTGTTCGAAACGCCGTTTCCACCAGCCATAGCCATCCTTACGCATCTCCTCCCAATTATACGTCGGGAAACCCCAGTTTTGGCCTTTCACTGCAAAGTTATCCGGCGGCGCCCCCGCCTGCTGATCCATGTGGTAAAGCCGGGGCTCCATCCAGGCATCGCAGCTGTACCGATAGATCCCGATCGGAATATCACCCTTTAGCACCACCCCGTGCTCATGCGCGTAATCTACAGCGTCCCGAAGCTGCAAATGCAGGTGATACTGGATAAAGTATTGAAACAGGATATCGTCGTAATGCGGGCTTCCCGCAGCGGTATAATCTCGAATCGCGTCGGCGTTGTAGTGGCTGTGCACCGTCCAGGTGGTAAAATCGGGACTTTTGTGCTTGTCCCGCAGGTAGCAGAAAGCGGCATACGGCGCCAGCCAGGAGCTATTCGCCTCAAAAAACTCCAGGAAATCGGGATCCTCCTGAAATTCTTCTTTCTGTAACTGATACAGTTCTTTAACTGTCAATAATTTAAGCCTGATGACTTGTTCGTAGTCCAGCTCAGCCAGGGCGTTTAGCTCCTTCTGTTTCTTCCGCAGCGGTTTGACGAGGCTTGCATACTTTTTACCGGCGCAAGTCGCCAGGTTGAGGTAGATAGGATGAAGGGCGAAGGCGGAGATAGCCGCATATGGATAGGAATCAAGCCACGTATACGTGGCCGTTGTGTCTTGAACGGGGAGGATTTGCACAAGGCGCAGCCCGCATTTTACGGCCCAGTCGATCAACAGTTTCAGGTCGGTAAATTCGCCTACGCCGAGGGAGTCCTCGCTTCGGAGGCTAAAGACCGGGATGGCGACCCCGGCACCATGCCATGCAGTATTGGGCTCATGGACAAACCCATCGTGGAGCAGGGTGATCTTGCTAGGCCGCGCATCGCCGGGCAGACTCCGGTTCGGCCCGGATTCGAACCGGAGAAATGTCTTCGTCTTTTTATCCCAGATCCCATATTTGTAATCGATCGGGAAATTTTCCGGCGGTATGGACAAATAGACGACCCACCAGTTGCCGTCCGGGGAAAGATGGATGGGGTCTGACTGATTCCAATCGTGGAGCGCATGGCCGTTTCCGAGAAGACAAACCGTTTCGCCGTCTTTCAGGAGCGGCGCCTTGACACGAAAAACATGGGAATACAGGGCGCGCGGGCGACCTTTCTTTGTCGTTTTGTGGCGGGGAAGCAATGTCTCCCGGAAGGGTGAGGTGTAAAAAGCATTCTCGTATTCTCCGGCGTAGTTCCAGGTATCGATGACCTGAACTTCCGCGATCCCGCTTCCGGGGGCGTCCAGGCGCCGGTCATTGCCGCCTTCTTCCGTCAAGGTCGCATCGGCGCCCTTCAGGATATAGTGATAGATAAGGGGTTCCGCCGGGAATGTTTCAAATTCAAGGCTCGCATGCCAGAACTCGCCGTTGACGTATTGCAAGGGAAGACTTTTCTCCGGGTCATCT
>DATJWK010000095.1:0-7496 GCA_035501395.1 Puia sp. | reverse complement strand
GTATCGAGGCGATGGGCTTTACAAATCACCTGAAATTACCGCACTATGTGACTTTCCAGGCCGGGTTGAGTAATGTCCGGGCGGCTGTACAGCGGGCCAATGAAAAGACGGGGGAACTGGTATGATAGAGAATATAAAATATAAAAAGAGCTATAACTACGCCTTTATCGACGAATCGACAAAGAAGGAAGTGCGGCGCAAACTGTTGAAAGCGGTAGCGATCCCGGGATACCAGGTGCCGTACTCTTCGCCGGAGATGCCGATCGCCCGGGGATGGGGCACCGGCGGGCTGCACGTTACCCTGGCGCTGATCGGCCGGGATGATGTCTTCAAGATCATCGATCAGGGCAGCGACGCAAGCGTCAATGCCTGTAATCTGCGGGAATTCGTACAGGCGATGACCGGGTGCAGGGTCACCTATGATACGACCGAAGCGAGCCTGATCCAGACCCGGCATCGGATCACGGAAGAAGAGCTCCGCGAGGACCAGCTTTTCGTGTTCCAGGTTCCGCAACCGGAGCCGTTGAGAGGCGTAGAGCGCTATGAGTACCGGACGCGGCAAATGCATGGAGAAGCGGACTACGCGAAGATGTGGGTGTCGCTCTACGAGTCGTTCGTTCGCCACGGCGACATCATGCTGGGGGCGGGTTATCCCGTAAAGGTCAACGGTCGCTACATTATGGCGCCTTCTCCGATCCCGCGCTGGGATATCCCGAATTTACATCAGGCAAAGACGCTTTACCTTTTTGGTGCGGGCCGGGAGAAGCGGCTGTATGCCGTTCCGCCGCATACCACGGTAGAGCCCCTGGAATTCGATGATGTCAAGTTCAACATCGAGCGGTTCAACGGGATGAGCTGTTCGAAGACGGGATACCGGCGCGCATTCCTGGATGAGCTGTTCCTGGATGACGGCTCGAAATCCTTTGTGATCAACGACAGCAATTTCCTGGATAAGATGGAGCAAGGCAGTGCGGTCCGCCAATTCACCAACCCATATTTACAACAACTATCATGAGCCGTCATAACGAGCATTCGTGGCTGCTAAAGGTACGGAACCTGACAAAGATCTATGGGGAACCGAATGAGCGGTCGGTGGCGCAGACCGGTCCGGAATTTGGATCCAATATCTGCCCGGACACGGATAGTATCGTAGCGTGTGCGGGCGTCAGCTTTGACCTCTATCCCGGCGAAGTCCTTGGTATCGTCGGCGAAAGCGGTTCAGGCAAAAGCACCGTGGTAAAGCTCTTGTATTTCGACATGGAAAAGACCGCCGGTTCGGCATGGCTGAAACCTTACGGGGACGGGAAATTGAATATCCTGGAAGCGTCCGGTCAGCAAAAGCGATATATCCGTAATCATCTCATGGGCACGGTGTATCAGAATCCGCGGGACGGGCTGAACTTCTCTTTTACCTCGGGTGGCAACATTGCGGAGAAACTGATCATGGCGGGTCATATGCACGTGGGGAATATCCGCGAAAGGGCGGCTTATCTGCTGGATAAAACAGAGGTCCCGGTCCGGCGAATGGATGATGCGCCGGCGTCATTCAGCGGCGGGATGCAACAACGGGTGCAGATATCCAAGGCCATTGCCAACAATCCGCCCTTGTTGTTCCTGGATGAGGTGACGACAGGACTGGACGTATCCGTGCAGGCGAGGGTGCTCGATCTCATCCGCGAGCTGCAGCAGGAGCTTGGCATTGCGATGATCGTCGTGAGCCACGATCTCTCCGTGATCCGGATGCTGACGGACCGGACGCTGGTCATGAAGCATGGGCGGATCGTTGAAAGCGGGCTGACCGATCAGATCCTTCAGGACCCGCAACATGCGTATACGCAATTGTTGGTGAGTAGTTTATTGTAAGTAAGGAATCAGCTATGAATAATATCGTTGAAGTCCATCAGCTCACAAAAACATTCGAGCTGCATATTTTGAACGGCAAGCGGATCACGGCGCTGAATGGGATCGAACTGACGATCGGAGAGGGCGAGATCATCGGATTGACGGGCAAGTCCGGTTCGGGTAAATCGAGCCTGATGAAGTGTTTGTACCGCACCTACCTGGCCACGTCGGGTGAGATCCGGTATCGGTCGCAGGAAGGAGTGGTCGACCTGGTAAAAGCAAGGGATCACGAGGTGTTGGCGTTGCGCCGGTCGGAGATCCGGTATTGTTCGCAGTTCCTGAGTGTGATCCCGCGCGTCGCGGCGGTAGACGTGGTGGCGGAGCCGTTGATGCGGACGGAACGGAACCGGGACCTGGCGCGGGCGAAGGCTCGCCGGTTGCTCGAGATGCTTGGCCTGCCGGTAGAGTTGTGGGATGCATACCCGGTAACGTTTAGCGGCGGCGAGCAGCAGCGCATCAATGTGGCACGGGCGATCATTTCCCGGCCGAGGCTGTTGCTGATCGATGAGCCGACCGCATCGCTGGACGCTCGGACAAAGGATGTAGTGATCGGTCTCATCCGCGATCTCAAACAGGACGGGACTTCCGTATTGTGTATCTCGCACGACGAGTATACGTTGGGGAAAATGGCCGACCGGCGGCTGCATCTGTCGGGAGGGCATATTGTGGAGCCCATTACAGCTACGCTCGGTAATTAAACTACTTGAACCATTGTAAAGACTATATGAATACGTGGTTGATAAAAAATGCAAAGGTAATTACGCCGGACGGCGTGATCGAAGGTGGATCGGTATGGATCCAGGATGGCGAGATCAGGCAGGCGGGAGAAGTACGCGAACACGCAGCGAAGGAGGGACAGGTGTTCGATGCCAACGGCGCTTATGTAATGCCGGGCATCATCGATATCCACACCGATGCGATGGAAGCGGAGATCGTGCCGCGTACGGGCGCGGATATCCCCATCGCGGTGGCATTTAACGAACTGGAAAGAAAAATGTGCACCTGCGGGATCACAACGGTTTTCCATTCGCTGCATCTGGGATATGAACATGCTGAAGAACTCTCCCGGAGCAAATACAGCCGCGAGGAAGTATTCGGCGAAGTGGCACGGGCTGCCGCAGGGCCGACGTTAATCCACAATAAGATCCATCTGCGCTTTGAAGTGTGCGGAGTAAGCGCCTACGACCAATGCCTCGACCTGATCCGGAACGGGTATGTCGATTTGTTGTCTGTGATGGATCACACGCCGGGCCAGGGGCAGATAAGGAAAGAATACTACAAAAAATTCCTGCTGGCGCAAGGCAGGAACGAAGAGGAGACGGCTCAACTCATCGAGGAGCGGGTCGCCTGGCCAAAAGTCGAAGGGCAAAGGCTGCAGATGATGGTAGATACGGCGAAGGCGCACGGTATCCCGGTGGCGTCACATGACGACGATACCATTGAAAAGGTGGACTCGATGCTTGCCATGGGTGTCGACATCAGTGAATTTCCGATCAATATGGAAACAGCCGCCTACGCGACGCGGATGGGTATGCACGTAGCCGGCGGGGCTTCCAATGTACTTAGGGGCGGTTCGTTGTCCGGCAACCTGGATATGACAGCGGCTATCAGAGAGCGCGTTGTAGGGATCCTTTGTTCGGATTATTATCCCGCGGCGATCCTCCATTCGGTCTTTAAGCTGCACTTTGAACATGGAATGCCATTAAACGAATCCGTCAGTCTGGCCACCCTCCACCCCGCAGAATCCGTTGGCCTGGATACGGAAACCGGTAGCATCGAGCGCGGCAAACATGCCGATCTGCTCGTCGTGAATTTGCGGGATCGGCTTCCCGTAGTTTCCCGGGTAATGGTGGGCGGGAAATGGGTGCTGCAAACCGATACGAAATAAGACTATGACGACGACAACGACAATCGACTTGTCATTGGAGGACTACACGGCCCGGCAATACCGGGAATTGGATGCGGACTGCTTGCTGGAACGGGCTATGGGAGTGCGGCCCTCGGGCAACTACCGGTATGAGGACGGGCGCTGGGCGGCGCAGCCGTATCCGGGCTTCGCGGTGCTCTCGATGGTGGACGAATATGCGGGAAATGAAAGCCTGGCGGGGATACTGGCCGCGGTACAAAACGAACTGCTGGAACGCTGTCCGTGGGACGGAGCCATCTATCCGCTGCCGCCCGACAGCTTTCACCAGACCGTGGCCAATATGCTTTCAGCACAACGGTTCCTTCAGCGGGTCGCTGCGGCAGAGTTGGAAGGAGCTTATCCGGGGATGGTAAAGCGCGCGTTCGGACAGATCGGGATGAAGCGAAAGGGTCCGGTGGAGATGCGGCTGATCGGGTTGAGCATATTCGGTACCGCGCTGGGAGCATTGGGTGTTTTTGAGCAAAAGGAGCACTACGAGCGTATCCTTCGGTTCCGGGCGGGACTATATGCCGATCCGGGATTGGCCGCGCTGGATGTTCGGATGACGCGGCCTTTTATCGGGCATATTACGCTTGCCTATGTCGAAAGCGAACTTTCAGCCGGACAGCGGCGACAACTGGCAGAGACGGCAAATGTGCTGAACGGTCATATAAAAGAGGTAAGGCCGGTGTTCCGTTTCTCTGGAACCGGGTTAAGGCGATATGAGCACTTGACCTCATTCACCCGGGCCGATGGGTATCCCTGTTTTGAATTCTAATAACCTGACCATGCCATACGTTGAACATTTTCCAGCGCCCTCCCCCGAAACAGCCGGCCATCGGCTCGGCGAGGAGCCGCTTATCCACCCGAGCTGCCGCATCCGCAACAGCCAAATCGGCGCGTGGACCTGGTTGGGAGAAAACACCTGGCTGGTTGATTCGAGTTTTGGCGACTACAGCTATGCCGCGGGTAATGTACAGATCATCTATACGGAAGTCGGCAAATACTGTTCGATTGCGAACAGCGTTCGGATCAACCCCGGCAACCACCCGCAGTGGCGGGTAACACAGCATCACATGACCTATCGCCGCAAACAATATCGCCTGGGTGAATCGGACGATGCGGAGTTCTTTCAATGGCGTAAAGAGCACAATTGTGTGATCGGCCATGACGTCTGGATCGGTCATGCGGCGGTGATCATGCCGGGAGTGAAGATCGGCACGGGCGCCGTCATCGGCTCGGGCGCCGTAGTCACAAAGGACGTGGGACCTTACCAGGTGGCGGTGGGGGTGCCGGCGCGGGTGATCAAACAACGTTTCCCGGATAACGTCATTGAAAAATTGCTCGACATCCGCTGGTGGAACTGGGACCGCAAGACGTTGGAAGAGCGCTTTGATGACCTGCTGCACCTGGATACATTTCTGGAAAAATATTCAACCGTACCCATATGAGACGATCATGGTTCGCAGCACTCTGGCTTCTAATTGGCGGTCTTACCGCAGGATGCACCAACAAGCGGGAACTGGACGCCAACGGGGTGCCCAATACCCTGGTGGTTGCCGTATATGAAGGCGACAATCCCGGTGAGACGACAAAGGTGCTCGGCCTCGTCAGACCTTATCTGGAGAAGAAATTGGGTATGCCGGTCGAATTCCAGAAATCCACGGACTACACGACGGTCATAGAGGCGATGACGACCGGCAAGGTTCACATGGCCTATCTCAGTCCCTTTTCCTATATCCTCGCAACCCAAAGACAAAAGCTGGTTCCCATGGTGGCGCCCGGTCTTAACGGCAAGCCATTCATGTATCGCAGCATGATCATTACAAATCCAAAAACGGGTCTCCGTACTATGGCTGACGTTAAAAAGAGGGCGAAGGAGCTGACCTTATGCTTTGCGGACCCGGCTTCGACGTCGGGTCATTTGATCCCGGCAGCCTACCTGGCCTCCAACGGTCTCGATCCGAAGACGGCATTCAAACAGACGATGTTTGCGGGGACCCACTACGCAGCCGTTCTGTCAGTCAAGTCCGCGAAGGTCGACCTCGGCTGTTGTTTTGCGCTGGCATACGAGAAGATGAGCAGGGAGGGAATGATCAGGGACGGTGACCTGGTGACATTGTGGACTTCGGATCCGATCGTGGAAGGGCCGCTCTGTATGAGGCCCGAGGTTAACGCAGCCTTTACGGAAAAGGTCAGACAGGCTTATCTGGACATGGCCAGGGAAGCGCCGGACGTCATGAAAGCGTACTGGAGCATGTATTTTCCAAAACAGGCGGATAGTATGTCCTACATACCTGCCCATGATTCCCTGTACGACGGTTTGCGAAAGATCGCATCCGGAATGGGCGATCTCACACCAACCAATAAATAGGCGTCATGATCGAAGTAAAAAATATCAGCAAGTCGGTGCCTGGTGGAAGGAAACTGCTGGACAACATCAGTTTCACCGTCCGCAAAGGGGAATTTGTCGGGATACTGGGCGCCAGCGGTGCAGGGAAAACGCTCACGCTGCGCTGCCTGAACGGGTTGCTGAGACCCGATACCGGATCGGTCGTGGTGCCGGACGAGGAAGGGCAAGCGCAGGATATCACGCGGGCGGGCAAAAGGAAGCTCCGGCAGCTGCGGCGCAGGATCGGCGTGGTATTTCAGGGGTATCACCTGATCCGCAGACTGACGGCGATCGACAACGTGCTGGTTGGCCGGCTGGGCCAGATCAACACGATGAGGAGCCTCTTATACGGGTTCACCGACCGGGAGCGGGAGATAGCGATGGAGGCGTTGCAACAGGTGAAGATGAACCACCTGTCCGCGGTTGCCGTCGGGAGGATGAGCGGTGGCGAGATGCAGCGGGTGGCGATCGCGCGGGCGATCTTCCAGTCGCCGAACCTGCTGCTTGCGGATGAACCGCTGTCCAATCTGGATCCGAGTAACGCCCGGACGATCATGAAGCTGATCCAACCGCTTGCGCGACAGATGCCGGTGATCGGTGTATTTCATCAGCCGGAGATGACGGCAAGATATTGTACGCGGGTGATAGCGATAAAGGAAGGCAGGGTCATTTACGACGGAGACCCGGTCCTAACCCATGGGCAGCTCGCGGACATCTATGGCGAGGAACTAAGACAGATCGAGGAGCAACCGAAGGGCAATTATGAGCATAACCTTTTATAAGCGATATGAGCGACCGCTGCTGCTGCTGGCGCTGCTGGTGCCGCTTACCCTCGCCGCATCCCGGGTCTGCGGGGTTCGCTGGGGCGAGTTGTGGAGAGGGATAGGCGACAGCGCCGCCTTTGTGGCCCGCCTGCGGCCCGAATGGGATGCCTTCGGCGAGATGTGGAAACCGGCCCTTGAATCGGTGCTTATAGCGTTTGTGGGAACGCTGACCGGTACCGCATTGTCGATCCTTTTTGCATTCGCCGCGGCATCCAATATTGCACCGCGCTGGCTTCGCAACGGAGTGCGGGCATTGCTGGGAATGGAGCGGGCTTTGCCGGAGATCGTCATCCTTCTTTTTCTCGTCGCGGCATTCGGGATGGGATCTTTTTCCGGTGTGTTGGCCCTGACGATAGGTTGCGTCGGGATGCTTGGCAAGCTGATCGCGGATGCCATCGAGGAGCTGGACCCGATGACGATCGAAGCGATCGAGGCGATCGGCGCAACAAAACTTCAATTGCTGGTCTTCGGA
>DATJWK010000094.1:0-11540 GCA_035501395.1 Puia sp. | reverse complement strand
GCCCGCGGGATCGACTGGGACCTGATCCTGTCCAACCAGTCCTCCATGCGAAGCATGATCATGGATGAAAAATCCGAATACGGCAAATATGACGTCGAACTGCCGTGGGTGAACCATTGGTTTCGCTTTGCCACGGGTGTGATAGAAGGCCAGGAGCTATGGCTGAAGTTTGCCGAGCTTTTCAGACCGGTGTACGGGATAAAGGATTTCTCGCGATTTTCCATCCCGTTTAAATGTATCGCCACCGATATTTCCACCGGCGATGCCGTGGTGCTGGATACGGGGGATATCGTCACCGCAGTCCGCGCCAGCATGGCCATACCGACCATTTTTACTGCCGTGGAAGATAACGGCCGCAAACTGGTGGACGGCGGAGTCGTTAGAAATTTCCCGGTCAGGGATGTCCGGGAAATGGGCTCCGATATCGTCATTGGGAGCAACGTCTCCGGACCCCTGCGCGGACCCGACCAGGTGACCAACGCCCTGCAGGTGCTCATGCAGGTGGCTTTCTTCCGGGAAGAAGCCGATACCAGGACGCAGATCCCGCTTTGCAATATCTATGTGAACCAGCCGCTCGAACCATTCGGGATGGGCAATTTCGGTGAAGCCAGGAAGATCATTCAGGCCGGCGTCGATGAAGGACGACGCCTGTATCCCGTTTTTAAAAAACTGGCCGATTCGCTCAATGCCCTCTATGGCCCGCAGCCGGTCGTCGCGAACCGCCTTCCGGCGGTTCGCGCCATAAAGATCAGCTCGTATACCGTCAACGGCCTTCACCACACCAGCGAGGGCTTCTTTGTCCAAAGCATGAACCTGCTGACCGGCCATTCCTATACTGCGGACCAGCTTTCAAAAATGGTGAGACGGGCGTTCGGGACCCGCTATTATAACCGGATCACCTATTCGATGCAACGGTTGTCGGACAGCACGAACAGGATTGTTTTTCAGGTGGAAGAAAATCCGCTGACATTTTCCAAGATCGGGCTCAACTACAACCAGTTCAGCGGAATCAGCGCCATTCTCAACCTGACCAGCCGGAATTTCTTTACGCCTACCTCCCGCAGCCTTGTCACCGTCAACATCGGGCAAAACTTCCGGGCCCGTGCCGAACACCTGCAATACTTCAGTCGCCGGGCTAACTTTTCCTTTACCCTGGGCACTCAGTTCGACGACTTCCAGATCACGACCTATAACAACCGCTATCAGGAAGCCGGGCTATACGACCAGACCTATTACAAGCTTGACGCCCATTTCGGTTATTCCACCAACCGGGATCTGACCATCGGTTTGGGCAGCCGCTTTGAATACATTGACTACGATCCTTCCATCACCTCCAGCCTGGAATTCAAAGGCCAAAATAAATTCGTGACCAGCTATTTTCTCATCCGCACCAACCTCCTGGATCGCCCCGTATACCCCAGACGTGGTTTTACGCTGGAAGCGGAGGCCGACAATGTATTCGAACAAACTCCGAACGTCCAGTTTTTCGGCTCCCAGAGCGGCGGCGCCGACACCACGTTCTCGGACCTCCCCTACCAACGGCTGCTCTTCAAATTCGATCAATACATCCCGCTTAGCGGCCGCTATACCCTGCAAACCCACTTGCAGGGCGGGCTGAATCTCAACTACAAGGACAATGTCATGAATGAGTTCTCCATCGGCGGGCTGACCGAACAATTCCATAACCAGGTCACGTTCGCCGGTCTTCGCGAGGGAACATTCTATTCCTCCAGCGTTGCCGAAGGGATGCTTGCCCTTCGCTACCAGCTATTTGACAATGTTTTTGTCACCGGCAGGGCGAATGTCCTGTTTAACAATTTTATCACCAAAAGCGCATTTTTCACTACGCCCGATTTCCTGTCCGGCTACGCGCTAACCTTCACCTATATGTTCCCGTTGGGACCGCTCGAGCTGAGCGCGATGTATTCCGACCAGTCGCGTCGGGTGCTCGGATATATCAATATCGGGATCCCGTTTTGAAGATCTTCCCGACACGCTACCCGCTTTATTCGCGTGCTTTCAGGAAATCGCTTACAATGGTCGCCATAAGGAGTCCTGCCGCTTCGCTTTGCCCATGACAGATCGAATAGACCCCTTCACAGATATGAAAATAGGCGATCCGCGAATCCGTTGCCGCGAATGTCACGTACTGCCGTGCCTGCAGCGGACCAATGCCCGTAGGCGGCATCCCGGTCCCTGTGGGTCCGAAAACGTCGAGATCCAGCTCCAACCCGATATAGTTGTCTTCTGTGAACCCGGTCGCATGCGCCACCGCCTGGGTAAAATTCCTCCGTTCCAGTACCAGGATGTCTTCGTATGTGATGAGGTCGACAAAGGGGTTGTTGGTGATATCCAGCCAGACATTCTGAGGGAGGTCGTTTTCATGGACGCCGATCGCGCAATATTTTTCCAGGAAGCCGTCTTCTTCGGCGTAGCGGAAGGAATTGCCGCTGTGCCGGCCTTCGATCGGCCCGAAACCGGAATGAGCGTCCAGGTTGACCGCATTGATCTGTGTCAGGGAGATCAGCCCGGCTTTGTGCAATCCCTTGGCAGCCCCCTTGATCAGGGGATAGGCGTTGTTGTGCCCGCCGCCGATGACGACCGGGATCTTCCCCGCTGCGGTGATGAGCTTGATGAGCGGTTCCACCGCCTCGTCGATGGAGTGGACGGCATGCCGGTACGCCGTCGTTTTTTCTTCTGTGCCATAGGCATTCGCTTCGATCAACCGGTCCAATTCGCTGAAATCGAAATAGCCCAGCACCAGCACCCCTTCGCCGGTTAGAAAATCATTGCTTTGCAGATTGAGAAAGCTCTTGAGGAAAAAAGGCCACGCCGAACCGGTCCCGCCGCGCCCTTCGTTGGCACGGACTCCGATATCTTCCGGGATCCCGATCAGGATGTACTCGGCATCCGTCTTCTCGACGCTGGCAGCCACGTTCGCGGCGTCGGCCGCCACCGATACCCGTTCGCCGACTTTGGTCTCGAATTGCCGTATTCGGGTCAGGCCGATAATATCCTGTTTGCGGTAGACATGGAGATGTTGCATAAAAAAGTTTTATCCCGATATCTTCTCGTTGACGATGGCCAGTATTTCCTTTTCCGCTTTCGCTGCCGACTCCGCGATCGCCGCGCCTTTTTCCAGGATACTGCCCGTATACCCCTTGTCGTTATAACCCGCCGCGTTGATCCTGACATTCAGGAAGGCTCCCAGGACCGCGGCCCGCACGCAAAGGGCTCCGACACCGGCGTCCGAAACGGAAGTCGGATTACCTGCTTCGGCCATGGCCCGGATAAGCGCGAAGCTCTCATATGCCGTCTCCATCACCCGGAAAGGCACCTCGATTGCCGAACGGGTCGCCCGCTGGATGGCGTCGGTCCGCAGGATTTTCTCTGCCTCATTGCCTTTTGGCAGGGCAAAGGCGGCCATGATCCCGTTAAACGCCTGTGTATCCGCATCGACGAGCCGCAGGAGCTCCTCCTTGTATCGCTGTCCCCTTTCCGCCCAGTCGCTGAACTCTTTCCAACGTTCGTCCCATCCTTTCTTATGTGCCGAAAGGTTTGCCACCATCGTCCCCAACGCCGCGCCAAGTGCGCCGACACAGGCGGAGATCGACCCGCCGCCCGGAGCGGGGCTTTCGCTGGCGGTCTCGTCGGCAAAGTCATTCAACGGCATTTTCACCAGCTTCTCTTGCGCTCCCGTGCGCAGCTGATATTCGATGATCCGTTCTTCCGGCCGGAAAGGTCCCAATTCATCCAGGCCCATCGAAAGTATGGCGATCCGGATCAACTCCTTCTCCGAAACTCCGACGGAGCGCTGCTGCTTTTCCAGGAAATATCTGCCTGCATCCAGCATGGCCTGCAAGGGGATCAGCCCCACCAGTTCACTCCCGGTGACCCGGATCCCGCGAGCCGCGGCCGCCCGGCAAACTTCGTCGAAGGCCGCATGGACAGGTGTCGTCCGGATATTGGTCAGGTTCATCGAGATCTGTGCGATCCCATATTCTTCGATAAACCAGCCGATCGCTTTGACGGCCTTCAGGGTACCCGGGACCTGAACATCCTTTCCGCCTTCCTTTATCACCCGTCCCGCCTCACGCACATCGAACGCGATCGCATTGGCCCGGCGCGTTGATGTGGTATTCAGGTTCACGTTGTAGGCCACCAGGAAATCCCGGGCGCCGATCACGGTAGCGCCGCGGCGGGCGTCAAATTCCGCCGGCCCAAAATCCGGTTTCCATTCCGGCAGCAGTATCTTTTTAAAAAACCCTTCGTACTCACCCGCCCGGATAACCGAAAGATTATGCCGTCCTTTGTCCGGCTGTGCCGCCTCATATAGATATACGGGGATCTGCAGTTCACTGCCGACGCGTGCGGCCAGCCGCTGCGCCCACCGTGCCGTTTCTTCCATGCTGATCCCTGAAACGGGTATCAGCGGACAAACATCGGTTGCGCCCATCCGCGGGTGCTCTCCTTTGTGCGTGCGCATGTCGATCACTTCGCCGGCCTTCCTGATCGCCAGGAATGCCGCTTCCACCACCGCTTCCGGCGCACCGACAAAAGTGACGACGGTACGGTTGGTCGCCTTACCCGGGTCTACGTTGAGAAGGCGAACGCCTGCGACGCGCTCGATCTGATCGGTGATTTGCCTGATGAGCTCCGGGTTCCGGCCTTCACTGAAATTTGGAACACATTCGATGATGGGTGACATAGGTCTGCAATGTACATTATTATTCTATTCCGGCTTCCGCGGCCGCCGGCTCCTGCACTACCTTGCGTCTCGGCCGGACAAAATCCAGGGGACTGCGGAGGAAATATCTCGCCAATATTCCGATGAATTCCGGATACTCCCGGAGACGGACCCCGCGTGAACGCGCCGCTACGAAAAAGGCAAGCGAAAAACTAACGAGGAAATTCAGGAACCCGATCCCAAGCACGCCGATGAGTACTTCGGCCAGGAAACCCGCGGGAATATTTTGCAACCCTAACCCGTAAACAGCCAACGCAACGTTTCCCGCCGAGATGGTAATATGCCGGATATCGAAGTGGATGCCGAAGATCTCGCCGACAAAACCCGCCATACCCAGAAAGAATCCCAGGCAAATATTGCCGATCAGGGACCCCGCATGCCGCTCCACATAGATGGCCAGCCGCTGCAGACGAGGCTTTGACAAGGACAACCTCAGAACGGGATGGGTCTGGAGCCGCCGGCTGATCTGGCCGTATTGGATCTTGTTTTGAACATACCCGGCTATGATGCCGCTCAGGAACAGAAAGACGCCGGCATTGCAGGCATACAACAATGACAGACTTTGCCAGGGATGCTGGTCGCGGAGCATTTTCGCCGCCACGTCTCCCGCCACCAGCCTGGATCCGAAGAGCGCGTCATATCCCCATGCCAGCAACGTCACGCCCGGGAATACCACGATCAGGTTGCCTGCAAACGAAGCGATCTGGCTCCGTGAGACCCTGGCCACCGTGACCGCCAGGTTATACAGATTTGGTTGATACGTATTTTTTCGGGTGTCTAGCGAACTCGCGACTGCGCTCGCGGTAAATGCCGGCTGCTTTGTCGCCAGGGTGGCGCCGGTCTCCTCGATAAGGATAAAACCCAGGCTATAGTTGACACTGTAGGCAAAGCCATGCCAGAAAACCGCCATGGGCAGCCGCGTAAGCAGGTTCTTGATCACCACGACAAGACAGACCCATGCCCCGCCGCCCATGGCGCTGCCCAGCATCGCCCGGTATTCTGCGGGAGTGGCGGTGATGTATTTGTTGCCTTTCTGTCCCTTGTGTTCGGCGATCTGATAAGCAAGGTACCCCAGGGACTGCGACATGAACTCCACGATGCTGTTCTTCCGGTTTTCGTCCCGGACCAATACCCGGAACAGCTCCACAAACCGCCCGGTATCGAGGATATGTCCCGTATCCAACAGGTCCAGGAGCATAGACATTCGTTCAATCCGGTTGGACAGCGAGAGCAGCATATAGGTCTGGTGAAGGCTGGCGCCCCGTTCGGAATGGTGTTCCCGGATATATTCGATGGCGCTGTTACACCCGGACAACGCCGCGGTGATCCGGTCGGAAATTTCACGTTGGCGCGGCGTTCCGATCATACGCACCGCCCCGTCGACCGCCTGCCGCGTTTCGCCCGCGGCGATTTCCCGCTCCAGTTCGATGACCAGATAGTTTTGGCCCACAAAGGGGTTATCCTCCCGGTCTTCCTCCGGAAGATAGGACAACACTTCCTTTTCAAGCCCCAGCTGCGCAACCTGGTAAGACAACGTTCGCAGCGAGCCGACAAGCTGCTTAAAGATGCGTCCGTCGTCGACATGCAGGGAGACGCCGAGCTGTTCGAAAAAGGCGATCCAGTCGGCCCGCGGAATATCCTCCACCCACCGGTAGTCGTGATTGCGGAAGAAGACGCGGTTCAGGACATATAAAAAATCGTTTTCGTCCTGCAGCGGCGGCAGCAGCTTGTGCCGGAGCCGGCCAAACAGCTCCTGCCAGAATCCGCGGGCCAACGGCATCCCGCTTTCCATCAGTGCCGATGACAGATCGGTGCGGATTAGCTGGGACAACACGGCGTGTTGAAGATTGTGCAGGAGCACGGGGCTTTTTTTTAGCGCCTCCGTAACCCGCCGGATGTTGACGCCGGCGTCACGCCGGCCTGGTCCCGGCCGTATGGCGCCAAACAAACCCGCCAGGAAGTCAAGACCCGCCGCACTGTCGCCGACCGCCAGCACGGTACTTCGCCCCGAAGCCGTTTCTATGAAGTCAGGTTTCTTCTTTTTCATATGAATTCCCCCCCGATCATCACCTTGTCCACGAGGTTTGTTCCAAACGCATACGGCAGATAGGCAACGGACGGGATCGGGCGGGTAACGATCAGGTTCGCCCGCTTTCCCGCGGTAATGCTTCCCATCTCCTCCCCAAGCGACATGGCATATGCGCCATTGAGGGTGGCGGCGTTGATCGCTTCTTCCGGCAACATGCGCATCCGGATACAGGCCATCGACACGACGAGGTTCATATTTCCACTGGGCGAAGATCCCGGGTTAAAGTCCGATGCCAGCGCGATCGCGCACCCCGCATCCAGCAGCTCTCTTGCGGGCTGAAACGGCGCTCGCAGGAAGAAAGCTGCCGTCGGCAGCAGGGTACCGACGGTCTCCGATCCCGCCAGCGCCGCAATAGCGCCGGCATCCATCGTCTCCAGGTGATCGACCGAAAGTGCGCCCAGGCGAACACCTGTCTCCACTCCTCCGGAAAGATGCAGCTGGTTGGCATGGATCTTTGGCCGCAGTCCGTACGTAATTCCTGCCCGGATGATCCGCTCCGTCTCTTCGACGGAAAAAAATCCCCGCTCGCAGAAGACGTCGATAAAGTCGGCCAGCCCTTCGCGGGCGATCACGGGCAGCATTTCGTTAACGATCAAACCAATATAACCGTCGTGATCGTCGCGGTATTCCGGCGGATAGGCGTGCGCGCCCAGGAATGTCGCCTTTACGGGTATCGGCGCCGCCGACCTTAGCCGCCTGATCGCCCGCAACATTTTTAGTTCTCCCTCTACCGTCAATCCATATCCGCTCTTTATCTCGATCGCACCTGTCCCCAGCCGCATCAACTCCTCCAGCCGGCCGCGGGCCTCCGCGAAGAGCCGGTCTTCCGACGCCTCCGCCACCTGGCGTGCCGAGCTCAGTATCCCACCGCCACGCGCGGCGATCTCCGCATAACCTAGTCCGCGGATCTTGTCCACGAACTCCCCTTCCCTGCTGCCTGCAAACACCAGGTGCGTATGGCTGTCACACCAGGCCGGCAACACCAGCCGTCCGGATGCATCGATCGACTGCCCGGACCAGTCGGTCGCCCCGGCGCCCGTCGCCGACCCGGCATTTCTGATTGCGGCGAATTCGCCATGATTAGCCGTAGCCTCTGACCCATCACCCGCTATTCTCCGCCAGGAATCGGGCAATTCCGACATTCGCCCGCAATCCGCGATCCGGTCTCCCTCGGTCAGCACCCAGGCGTTTTCGATACATGGCAATTCAGCCAGCTCCGCGCCCCGCAGCAGCCGCGATTCCCTCCTGACGTTCACCAATTGTTTGATGTTGTAAATGAGCCTCGAAGAACCCATGCCCCAAGATAGGCAATTCCCTGCATCGGGCCCCCGCCCTACAAAAAATCCGCCTTATCCAGCTTCCGCCCGATCCGGCAGGCCGCGTTGATCAACCCCACATGAGAGTATGTCTGCGGAAAATTACCCCATTGCGAACCGTCCGGCGTCGCATCCTCGCTAAAGATGCCGAGGTGGTTGCCAAACGACAGCAGTTGATCGAGGTGACGGATCGCATCATCGATCCGACCCACGCAGGCCAATGCATCGACGTACCAGAACGCGCAAACCAGGAAGGTACTTTCGGGGAATCCGAAGTCGTCATAGTGTTTGTAGCGATAAAACAGTCCTTTCTCCGTCAACAACTCCCTTTCCAGCGCTGCGATATGATCCCTGGCCTTTTCCGACCGGTGATCCATATAGTCCATGGTGATCATGGTAAGCGTACTGGCGTCAAGATTGACCGATCCGATCGCTTGGGTATAGAGCTTTCGCGCGGGGTCATATGCGCGCTCGATCAACTCGCCGGCGGCCGCCGACAGTTGCCTGGCTTTGTTCATCAGCGCGGCGTCGCCGAATTTTGCGGCAATCTTTAGCGCGGCCTTTGCCCCGGCCCAATGAAAAAGCAAGGTGTAGGTATGGATCTGGACCTCCTTGCGGAACTCCCATAGGCCGGAGTCGGGCAACGAAAGGGTCCGACCGATCTGGTCAAGGAGCCATGGAACGATCTTGTGATAGCTGTTCTTCCGCCCGAAGATCAGCCGCCTGTCGGTATATAACGGCAGGAGACTGACCAGCAACTGACCGTATACGTCATGCTGGGATTGGATATAGGCCTTGTTGCCAACCCGGACCGGCTGATTACCCAAATACCCGGCGAGGTCGAGACTTAGCTCAATGAGTTTTTTTTCGCCGGTTATCGAGTACAACGGCTGAAGCGAATCGGTGGCCTGATGCAGGATATTGTAAAGGAAATCGAAATACTTCTCGAGTTCCTCAAAATGCCCGATCTGGTTGAAAGCCCGCAAGGTGTAGTGTGTGTCGCGGAACCAGCAGTACCGGTAATCCCAGTTGCGTGTGCTGTCGTGAAATTCGGGCAGACTGGTGGAACCCGAGGCGATGATCCCGCCAGTGTCTTCATACTGATGGAGCTTTAATACCAGCGCAGAGCGGATGATCTCTTCCTGGTAAATATCGGGAAGATAGGAGCTCTTAACCCAGAATTGCCAATCCTCCGTCGTCTTGCGGAGGAATTCCTCCGCCGTCTCCTTTAGCGGCGCCTCCAGCGGCTCGCCATAAGTCAGTACCAGGTACCGGTCATGATCAAGGATGAATGATTTTGCCTTTAGAATGTAGGTTAGCGGAATGTCCGTTGTCAGCCGCACTTGCTGATCCAGGTTCAAATAACGGATATGGTTACTGCCGATCACCGGTTCCGGAACGACCTTGCCATAGTCTCCCCTCGGCTGGCAGCTGACCGAAATAGCGGGCTCGCCTTCGAGCAACTCCACTTTTCTGACCAACATGAGCGGCCTAAACTGGCGTTCATAGATCCGGATGCGCGGTGCAAAATCCTTGACGACAAACTTTCCGTCCCGGCACGTAAATTCCGTGCAAAGCACATTGGTGTTGGATATATAGTACTGCCGGACCCGAAAATCCTCCGCGGTAGGTCTGACATAGAAATGGCCGCCCTTGTCCTCATCGAGCAGCGATCCGAATAAAAAACTGCTATCGAACCTGGGCATGCACATCCATTTGACATCCGCGCAAAGATCGATATAAGCCAGGTAGGAGCAGTTGCCGACTACACCCATGTTATATTTATGGACCGCCATATTATTTCTCTGTTTGAACCGCCGTCACCCGCTCCGCCTCGCTCGCCGCGGGCGGCTGCATCAGTGCATTCAGGAGCGGCACAACCCGCAACTGCGATAAGATGGTGTATTGCGCGGCGGAAGCGCCTGTGTTGATCTTGATTGTGTAGGCCTCGCCTTCGAGGGCCTTGAACATATCCTCGTCGGTGGTATCATCGCCCATGCACAATACAAAATCCGGATCCTGCTCGTTGACGATCTTCAGCGCGGTGGCCCCCTTGTCAAACCCGGCGATCCGGACCTCCACCACCTTGTTTCCGTCTATTACCTGCAATGTCGTATTCTGGGTTAGCTGCGACAAGGTGTTCAATAATTCGCGGGACCGGGAAAAACCAAGCCCGGTTTGCGTATTCCGATAGTGCCACGCGATCGTGTTCGTTTTCTCCTCCACAAAAGAGCCTGCGCATCGCAGCACGAAGAGTTGCATGACCCGGCGGATCTCCTCCTTCCAGAGGTCGGACACCGAGACCATCTGCTGCCAGGCGCCGTTACGCAATTTTGAACTCGCGCCGTGCTCCGCCACCAGCGAGATCGGAAGATTTCCCAGCCAGCGGTCGAGTGAAGAGACATCCCGCCCGCTTATAATTACGACATGATTTTTCGGATCTGCCGCCAGGCGGGCCAGCAGATCGCGAACCGAGCTGTCCGGCGCGGCCTCCGACGGGATGCGGGTGAACGGTACCAGGGTGCCGTCATAATCCAGCAGCAGACAGCGATTCTTCGAACCATGATAGTGCCGGCGGATCATGGCAAAAGCCTTGTCATCCAGCAATTTAACCGTTTGCTTCCGCTGCTCCTGCTTGACTTGCGAGAGTTGGTCCATAAAGTCATTTACCCATCTGAACACATCGTATTCCTGCAGCCGCCGCTGCATGAGGGTCATCCGGTTCCGTTGTTCGTACAACGGCATCGCCAGCGCGCGGGTGATGGAGGACGCCACATCAAAGGTGTCTGTCGGATTGACGAGGATCGCCTCGCTCAACTCACTGGCGGCGCCGGCAAACTCACTCAGGACCAGTACGCCCTTCCCCGTACTGCTGGCCACGTATTCTTTCGCCACGAGGTTCATCCCGTCCCGCAAGGGTGTGATCAACGCTACATCCGCGGCCTGATATAAGGCGACCAGTTCCTGAAAAGACAAATGCGTATATCGGTATAACACCGGCTGCCAGCTTATCGTGGAGAACCGGCCGTTGATCGTTCCGATCTTCTCTTCGATCTGCTTCTTTCGTTCGCTGTACGCCGGGATCGTGCTTCGCGAAGGGACGATGTTCAAAATGAACACGACTTTTTCGCGCCATTCCGGATACCGGTCGAGGAAAAATTCAAAACCCGTCAACCGTTGCATAAGTCCTTTTGTATAATCGAGCCGGTCAACCGAAAAAATGATCTTCTTGTCTTCCAGGTTCCGCCGGGCCTTGTCGCGGATCTCTTCCACGGCCGGGTCCGTGGCTGCCGATTGGAATTTTCCATAGTCGATCCCGATGGGGAACAGATCGATCCGGATGAGCCGGTCCTGGTATTGCAGGTTGTGAAAATAATGTTCGACCCCC
>DATJWK010000093.1:0-33407 GCA_035501395.1 Puia sp. | reverse complement strand
CTTTCTCCCGTGACTGGAGGTATGCCTTCCGTTCTTTTTCCGTGCCAAGCAGCGCCATCCGGGTATTGATATCGTTGATGATCACGCCCGCTTTCCGCGCATAAGGATAGGTGACGTATACCGCATTCCGCAGTTTTGTCCACGCTTCCAGCCGACGGCGCATCGCGGGCGTCATCGGCGCCGTCACCCAGGTATAGGGCATCGTCTTCGCTGACAGCAACTCATGGTCAACGACCTGGGCGCTGGTAATGATGGTATCGTAAGGACCGTAGACCGGGGGGATCACATCGGGGGGCAGGGCCGCAGTGTCGGCTGCGGTACTTTTTTTTGTGGAATCCACCGCCGGATGCGCCGGGATGGAAGATTGTTGGGCCCACGCACACGCCGCCGTCATCAGGGGAACGGTTACTACGATAAGATATTTAAGGACAAGACGGCGCATAAACGACCTTAAAGTTACAAAAAGGTTTGCAATTAATACAGTGGAACCGCAATCGGTAACCCCTCGGGACAACAAGAGATTGTTAATTTTCAATGAGTTGGTTATCAGCGCGCTGAAGCGAATGCAACCTTCTCAGCGGCTCACCGTGAGCGCAGCCTGACGGCGGCGCCATATTATACTGATCACAAAGCCGATGATCATGATGATCGTCCCGGCCCACAGAACGGCGATCTGGGGAAACTCGAGTACTTTGAGCGCAACGAACGGCACCATCTGCGACGACTCCTTGACACCCAGAACGATTTTCCTGCCTTCTATCTTATCGAATTGCAAGGCCAGGTTTTGCGCAAATATGGTATCGTTCGCAAATTGCCAGCTCCCGTCTTTGAAATACAGCGCCGGGTAGGCGACATAACGCATACTGTCCCGGGTGACGACCGACACTTTCGCCGCAATCGCGGTATCGGTCCGCGCAAAATGGAATTTCCCAATATTGGGATTGATGAGCACCGAATCCAATACCAGGTAGCCCTTCGGGAAATAAGCGGTATCGCCGGCGGCAAGGGGAGCCGAAGGACGGAACTGTGCGGTATCCCCGCCGGGGTTCTCGGCATAACTGACATATGCAAAGATATCCCGGTCCCAATAGTGATATTTATCCGGATTGGCCGATGTCTCACCGCCGCCCTTGGTAGAGACGATAAAGTCCGGATAAAGATCGAACTTCTCCTTGCTGCGCTTCTTGTCGAAATGGATATGAAAATACGTGGTCTTGCTGCGGGTGTCGACCGAATCGCCGCTTACATAAGTAGCTATGTAATTCCCCATGTCGGTGGGGACCCCTTTCAGGAGCGTCAGGTTTTCCATCGGGTCCTGTTTGGTCTCCGGTGCAAAAGGCAACAGGATACCGGTCGTATTGACGGAAAGGACATTCTTTTTTGCGGAAGATAATAAGATGCCTACCAGCATAAGCCCGAAGCCGACATGCGCGATCGAAGGACCTGCCGCACGGAGCTTTCCCCGCAGGCCGGTACGGATGTATGCAAGATTTGCCACGACGGCGTAAATGGCCCCAAACATCGCCAGATGGATGGCCGCCAGGAAACCGATGCCATACTTGTCATATTGGATCCCGCCAAAGACGCTGACCAGAACGGAAATTACCAGCGCCACCGTCGTCGGCAGCCAAATCTTTTTCCACCACCAGCTAAAGGTGGTCCCCTTGTACTTAAGGTACTGCGTCACGGCAGTCAGGATGCCGATCAGCATCGCGATGAAGATCTCGATCCGGTTATACGCGAATTGGGCGTCGTCGCCGATCGCCACCTTCTTTTTTGTCACGAGGTTGAAAACGGGCAAAGATGTCGAGCCGATCACGAATAGTGCCGAGAGGAAGAGCACCAGCGAGCCGATGAACATCCAGAACTCACGGGAACCCGTAGCCTCCTCCTTTACAATATGCGGGATCTTACCGTAACGGGCAATAAAAAGCCCATACGCCGGAAACAGGAAGATGAATACGAACAACGCCAGCTGCACATTCATTCCGGAGTCGACAAATGCATGGACCGACGTGTCGCCCAGGATACCGCTGCGGGTCAGAAAGGTCGAATACAACACAAGTACGAATTGCGTGATCAGGAAAAAATGGGTAGCCCGAAGCGAATGTCCCGTGGCGTTATACACCAGCATCGTATGCAAGCCGGCGATCATCACCAGCCAGGGCACCAGCGATGCGTTTTCAACCGGGTCCCAGGACCAGTAACCGGCGAAACTCAGCGCCTCATATGCCCAGGCTGCTCCCATCATGATCCCGGTGCCAAGGACGCAGGCCGAGAAGAGCGTCCAGGGCAACGCCGCCCGGGTCCAGTCCCATTGACGTTTCCAAAGCCCGGCGATCGCATAGGCGAAGGGTACCACTGTGGAGGAAAAACCAAGGAAGAGGATCGGTGGATGGATCACCATCCAATAGTTCTGCAAAAGTGCATTGAGCCCCTGACCGTCCTGCATCTGCGGGATACTCATATAGTCTGCGCGTTCAAAGATCGGCGCATTGGCCGCAAAGTCCATCTGGCGCACCAGGATAAACGGGTTGAAGCCTACTTTGTTTCCGAAGAAATAGAGACCCATGATCATGGTAGCGAGACACAGGTGGGTAAAGCTGATCACTGTCATGACCGGACTTTCCCACTTTCCCGCCCTCCGGATCAGGATCAGTCCCAGTACGCAGACCCAGATGGTCCATAACAGGAAACTACCCTCCTGTGCCTCCCAGATGCAGGACAGCAGGTATTGCAGCGGCATCGAGCGGCTGGAATGCTCCCAGGCGAAATTATATTCGAAGAGGTGATTGGCGATAATGTAGACGATCGTCCCGAATACCGCGAATACCGACAAGACATCGATGAAAAACGCCCACCTGGCCATCCGCCGCCAGCCGCCTTCTTCCGCCGGCGTCTTCGCGTTGGCAGCCTTGAAATAGGCGACCATGGCTACAAGGGAGGCACTGAAGAAAAGTAAAGCAAAGAAATGCCCAATTTTGCCGGGCAGAAGATGTTCGCCGATGAATTGCATGGCTGGATTTTAGTTTTGGCTTAACGCCTTCTTATTGCTGGCCGGATCGTCTTTATATTTCGATGGACATTTTATGAGGATGCCGCCATTGGACACGTTGAATACGTTCCCGTCCATCTTACCTTTTAAGGTGATCCGCTCCGCTTTTTCGAGGTCATAGGGTTTTTCAGCGTGATAGACTACGCGGGCGGTATTTCCCAATGTGTCGGTGATTTGAAAGCTCAGGTAGTTCGGATCTTTTTTCGGGTCGTATTCGATCGGTTGCCGTTTATCGATCCGCGCAATGATCGTCACGGTCTTACCCGCCTTCTGCCGCGCGGACGCGATCGTCTCATAAGTGGAAAGATTCCCCATAAAACTGACCAGCACGGCAACGGACGCGAGTATCAGGATCAATATAACAATGTGTGATTTCTTCATCAGGTAGCGAAGTTACTACAGTTTTTTGAACACGACTATTCCATTGTGACCGCCAAAACCGAATGTATTGCTCATGGCCACATCCACGTTCCGCTCCATCGCGGCGCCCAGCAGGATATTAAGCCCGGCGGGGATGGCCGGATCGGGTTGCCGGGTGTTGATCGTCGGCGGAATGACGCCGTCGCGGATCGCATAAAGACACGCAATGGCTTCGATAGCTCCCGCGGCGCCCAGCAAATGCCCCGTCATAGATTTTGTCGCACTGATGCTCAGCCGGTCCGGTGCGGGACCGAAAAGGCGGGCAACCGCCTGCACTTCGCTGATATCTCCTACCGGAGTGGATGTCGCGTGAACGTTAAGATAATCCACTTCGTCCTTGTTCAACCCCGCGTCTTTGAGGGCGTCCTGCATCGCGCGGAACGCGCCGGCCCCTTCCGGGTGGGTGTGGGTCATATGATAAGCGTCCGCCGTCATGGCGGCACCCGCCAGTTCCGCATAGATATGCGCCCCCCGGGACCTGGCATGTTCAAAGTCTTCAAGGATGAGCGCCCCCGCTCCTTCACCCATCACAAATCCGTCCCGATCGATGTCAAATGGACGCGAGGCGCCCTGCGGGTCGTCATTCCGGGTCGACAAGGCCTTCATGGCATTGAATCCGCCTATACTGGCGGCTGTCACGGGTGCTTCGGAACCTCCGGCAACAATGACCTTTGCTTTTCCCAGCCGGATATAGTTCAATGCGTCCATCAATGCGGTATTGGACGTCGAGCAGGCGGATACCGTGGTATAGTTGATCCCCATCAGCCGGTATTTGATCGAGATCATGCCGGAGGCCATATTGGCGATCAACTTCGGAACGAAGAATGGGCTGAACCGCGGCGTGCCGTCACCCGCGGCATATTCCTCCACCTGTTCCTCAAATGTCTCCATTCCACCCTGGCCCGATCCCCAGATAACTCCGATGTCAAACGGATCCATCGCGGGGATGTCCAGTCCCGAGTCCCGGATGGCCTGCGTAGCGGCCACCAGCGCATATTGGGTAAAGAGGTCGGTGCGTTTCAGCTCGTTGCGGTCCAGGATGGCGCCCGGATCGAAACCCTTCAGCTCACAGGCAAAGCGCGTTTTAAACCGCGACGCATCAAAATGCGTGATGGGCCCTGCCCCGCTGCGACCGGCCACCAATGCCTTCCAAAAAGTCCCCGGATCGTTGCCCAATGGCGTCACCGCGCCGATCCCTGTCACCACTACTTTCTTAAAACCCATAGTCTGTTGATTTTGAACCACCCATCAAAAAACCATAAAATATTGAGAGGCAGCCGGTTCTGGAACTGCGAAAATACGGACTATCTTGCAAGTACGGAAAAATGCCAAAAATGATCAGGCTGAGCTAACTTGCGCCTTCGCCCGGAACAAGCTGTATTAACAGAACTCCTCTTGTTTATGACAGATTTATCGCATTTCGATCCGAATGGACCGAGTAACCCTAAGAACAACATCTTCGGCCTGCCGTTCGCCGAGGAGGAATCCCGCCTGGTCGTCCTGCCTGTCCCCTGGGAAGTAACCGTCAGCTATGGCGCCGGGACCGCCCGCGCGGGAGAGCATGTCTTCCATGCCAGCATGCAGGTCGATCTCTTCGATGCGGAAACGGATGACGCGTGGAGAAAAGGCATTTACATGCGGCAGCCGGACAAAAAGATCCTGATGAAGAGCGATTATCTTCGAAAAGAAGCCGAACTGTACATCAACTATACTTCCAAGGGCGAGATCGTGGAGAACAATAGTTTCATGTGCAAATCCCTGAAAGAGATCAACGAAGGGAGTGCGTGGCTGAACCGATGGGTATACGAGGAAACCCGGTCTCTGCTGAACGACGGCAAACTGGTGGCGTTGCTGGGCGGTGATCATAGCGCGCCGCTTGGCTATTTCAAGGCAATCGCCGAACAGCATGGGGATTTTGGCATCCTGCAGGTCGACGCACATTGCGATTTGCGCAAAACCTACGAAAACTTTGTCTATAGCCACGCGAGCGTGATGTATAATGCGCTTCGGGAGATACCTCAGCTCAAAAGGCTCGTTCAGGTCGGCGTCCGGGACTACTGCCTGGAAGAGTGGGACTTCATCCGGAACAGCAATTACCAGGTAATTACCTATTTTGACAAGGACATAAAGGAACGCACCTTCGAAGGTCAAAGCTGGAAGCTGATCGCCGACGAGATCGTCAGCCATCTTCCGGACAGGGTTTACATCAGTTTCGATATCGACGGTCTCGACCCAAAGCTATGTCCCCACACGGGAACTCCGGTACCCGGCGGCTTCGAGGCTGAACAAATATATTATCTCATCCGTCAACTTATCCGCAGCGGCCGCAAATTTATCGGATTTGACCTCGTCGAGATCGGTGTTGCCGAGACCGAATGGGATTCCAATGTCGGCGCCCGTGTATTGTGGAAACTTTGTAATTTGCTAATCTCAGGCAATCCTGCTCGAACATGAAATATAAGTACGTCGTCATTTTAAAGCAAGGGAGCCACCGGACCATCGACATATTTAGTATTTTGCTTTGCGGCTGCTCTGCGGCCGCCTTTATTTTCACCGCGGTCCGGAGCGGCTTAACCGCCGACTACATCTTTTATCTGCTGGGTGCACTAATCTTTGCGGGATTGATCTTTAACGGAGTAGCCCGATTCTTTCGAACCAAATCGCTGTCCTACCGGTTTCTCCTGGGCTTTGCTGCGATCGGCTGGATCGTAATGCCGTCCCGACTTTCCTGGATTGGCCTGATCTTCGTCCTCCTGATCTTTCTGGAGACGCAAGCCAAGCATGCGGTCGAGATTGGTTTTGATACCGACCGCATCGTTTTCAATACGCTCTATAGCCGCCGTTGCTATTGGTCGGACCTCAATAACGTTATCCTCCGGGATGGCCTGCTTACCATCGACTTTAAGAATAACCGATTGATTCAACGGGAGATAGCAGACGACCCAGATGAAGACGACGCGGACGAGGATGAGTTTAATGCGTTTTGCCGGGAGCAATTGGATTTGGTGCGCGACCGATGAATTCGCAGAACTCAGGCAAATTCACGAATTTTGCAGGCACTTCATCGGACAATGTCAGATGAAGACATTTCTAATGCAGTCACCATACATTTTATACTCCGACGGAAAGGGAAATATTTTCGAAGACACCACACTCTACGTGACCGGCCGCAGCGGCTGGGACGCCCTGCCGGTTCCCGCCGAAGATTGGATCGGGCTGCCGGAAGGCGGTTCCCTTTATGAATTGCCGGGACGCAGGGGGATCGGCATTGACGTGTTGACCGGCCAGATGCGTCTATGCGAAAAAGGGTGGGCCGTTGCGGCTTTCATTCCCCCTGCGCATACGGGGCTCTACCTTGCCGCGTACGAGACGGAGCCCAACGCCCCAACCCTGCCGCTGTTTTGTTATACAGCAGCGGGCTGGAAGGATTCCAAATTCTACGTCCCCGCCGTCCGGATCGAGGAGGATATCCGGCAAGACTGTGCGGGGTACGATTGGGATGTCATTCATGCCGGTGTGGATACCCTGCTGAAGGCGTATCCGCACAATCGGCTGGTTAAACATCTGGCCAACAATTGTTGTCTGACCTATCATTGCCCCGCAGCCCGCAACTTCTTTATGGGCCGATGGGAATGCCCGATCCCCTCCTCGCCTGCCTGCAATGCCAACTGTATCGGCTGCATTTCTTTTCAACCCCAGGAAGAAACCATCCCGTCGACACAGGACCGCCTGACTTTCAAACCTACCGCCGAAGAGATCGTCGAATTTACGGTCCCCCATCTGACCACCGCGCCCTTTCCCATCGTCAGCTTCGGGCAAGGCTGCGAAGGCGAGCCTCTCCTGATGTGGGAGACGCTCCGTGAAGCGATCCTTGCCATACGCCGCCATACGGATCGCGGAAGCATCAATATCAACACCAACGGCAGCCGGCCGGATGCGGTTCGCGCGCTTTGCGAAGCAGGCCTGGATTCCATTCGCGTAAGCCTCAATTCCTGCCGGCCGGCGGTCTATACGGCATACTACCGACCCAACAATTATACGTTTGACGACATCGTGGAAAGCTTGAAAATCGTCCGCAGTTATGGGGGGTGGGCGTCCATCAACTATTTTGTTTTCCCGGGGATGACCGACAGCGTGGAGGAATACGAAGCGCTGCGCCAACTGGTCAGGGTGACGGATCTGTCGATGATCCAATGGCGGAATTTCAATATCGATCCCGACTGGTACCTGGGTAAGATCGGCGCCACCGACACCGGGGAGTTCCTTGGCGTCCGCCAACTGATGGAACTGATTCACGAAGAGTTCCCCGGGGTTCGGTTTGGGTATTTCAATCCGCCGATGGAGCGCATCCGCGGAAGGTTTGAAGCGGATTTTGCGCATTGAACAGCGACACCCGCCCCGCATGCAAAAGATACTGATTATAGGCGCTTCTTCAGGCATCGGCCGCGAACTCGCCAGGCTCTATGCCGCGGCAGGAAATGTGGTCGGCGCGACGGGACGGCGGCAAGAGCTTTTGGAAAGCCTGTATCGCGAATTTCCCCGCCATGTCCACATTGCTGGCTTCGACGCGGTGGCTCCCGATGCCGCACAACACCTCGTCCGGTTGGTCGAAGGGATGGGAGGCCTCGATGTCCTTATCTTCAGCGCCGGCTGGGGCGACCTGGCCGACACCCTGGACTGGCAAATCGACAAGCCGACCGTCGATATCAACGTCAATGCTTTTCTCGCAGCGGTCCATTTCGGGTGGGACTTTTTTATCCGACAGGGATCAGGACATCTCGTTACGGTCTCGTCGATCGCTGGCATCCGCGGTAATCGCCACTCGCCGGCGTATAGCGCCGCAAAAGCCTTCCAAAGCATCTTTTTCGAGGGATTGTATATCAAGGTCAGAAAAATGAAGATCCCCCTCCACGTTACCGATATCCGGCCGGGCTATGTCGACACAAAAATGAGCAAAGGGCCTGTCGCCTTCTGGGTGGCGCCACCGGACAAAGCGGCCCGGCAGATCGCCCGGGCGATCGGGAAGAAACGCCGTGTCGCGTATATCACGCGCCGGTGGCGGCTAGTGGCGCTGCTCTTCCGGTGGCTACCCGGCTGGGTGTACTACCGGATCGGGTAGAACTTGGCATTCCAATTGCAAGAAAGGTGGTATGAAAAGGAAGCACGCGATCACCATAGCCGCGCTGACAGCGATTGCCGCCGGCGTTACCATCTATCTCATACAACGGAAAAGACATGAACGCCGGAAGGCCTTTATCGCAAATGCCGGTTATGAGACAGCCGCGGACGTCCACTACCCGATCCGCTACCGCCGGGGTAAAGCCGCAAAAAATTAACGTTTCATCAAGAGAAGGGCGGGCAATTCAACCGGGCTCATTCGCGTTAATCCCCAATAATTTGGTAAATTCGCCGCAGTCGAATTGAACGCTATGGCAGACACCTTCGAATCCCGAAAGAATCTCAAGGCCACCGGCTATACGGCGGTCTTCTGCACGTTGCTGCTGATCATTTTGCTGTATGTCAGCTGGACGCTGCCGGTGGAGGCGCCGCCACCCGTGGAGGAAGGGCTGGAAGTCAATCTCGGCAACAGCGATAAGGGTCTTGGCACCGATCAGCCCTATCTGCCAGGCAAACCAGCTGCGGAAGACAAGGAAAAATATACGCCACCCAGGCAAGCGGTGGTGGACAAGCAACCGGTTAAGGATGTCGCAACGGATGACAACAACAAAGAAGATGCCCCGGTTATCAGGAAAGCGGTCGTCACCAAACCCGATGCGACCAAACTCCCCGACAAAACGGTTCCAAAAAAAATTTCGAAACCGGTTAAGCAAGCTGAGCCGGAACCGGTGAAACCGGTCGTCCGCCACCCCAAGGCGCTGATGGGTGCGGTAAACGGCAACGGCAATGGAGGCAACCAGGCAGATGATTTCAAACCGGGGGGAAACCAGGGTGTAGCGGGCGGGCGCGGAGATCAGGGTGCGCCGGGCGGCGATCCGAATTCAAACAATTATACAGGAGGCGGACACGGGAATGGAATTGCGATTTCAAGGGGGCTGGCGGGCCGGCGGATCATCCATGCCCCTTCCTTCACCGGCGATTTCAATGAGAATGCCAAGGTGGCCGTCGAGGTGCATGTTGACGAGAACGGCAATGTCACCGGCGCTGAGTATGACATGCGCGGCTCGACCACTTCCGCCAGCAATTATATCGAGGAAGCCAAAGAGAAGGCCAGGCTGGTCAAATTCAACCCTGGACCGGCCGAATCCGTCGGCACCATCATCTTCAATTTCAAGGTTCACAACTAAACAGAGGCTTTATCTTTGCGGTCCGATGATGAATTATCCGCAAACACTGGAATACCTTTTCACCAGGCTCCCCATGTATAGCCGCATCGGCGCTGCGGCGTATCGCGAAGACCTTACCAACACCCTCCGGCTCGGTGAATCCATCGGGAATCCGGAACGCCGGTTCCGGTCGGTTCATATCGGCGGCACCAATGGAAAAGGTTCGACCAGCCACATGCTTGCGGCCATCTTCCAGGCAGCTGGTTACAAAACCGGACTGTACACATCCCCGCATCTAAAGGACTTTCGGGAGCGGATCCGCATCGACGGAAAAATGATCGAAGAGGGGGCCGTCTGCGATTTTGTCGATCGTATCCGTGCGGTGTCCGAATCGATAGACCCCTCTTTTTTTGAAGTGACCGTCGCCATGGCATTCGACCACTTTGCCCGGCAGCACGTCGACATCGCTATCGTCGAAGTCGGTCTTGGCGGTCGACTCGACAGCACGAATATCATTACCCCCGAACTTTCGGTCATAACCAATATCAGCTATGACCACATGAACCTGCTGGGCGATACACTGGCGGCAATCGCCGGAGAAAAGGCCGGGATTATCAAACCGCAGATCCCCGTCGTCATCGGGGAACACGATTCCGAAACCGCTACTGTCTTTCTGGACAAGGCCGCCCGCGAGAACGCTCCATTGACCTTCGCCGATCAGCATCGGTATGTGACGGACTGGAAATACGGCCGTCACACGCTGGATGTCGAGATCGCCACTAGCCCCGTGGCTGACATCGTCGAATGGTATACCCTCGACCTGGCCGGCATTTACCAGACCCGTAACCTCCTGACCGTGCTCGAAGCCGTACACGTGCTGCGCAGTCGTGGCTGGCAGTTAGAGCCGCCAGTGGTCCACCGCGCGCTGCAAGAGGTCAAACGCCTTACCGGCCTGCATGGCCGGTGGGAGATCATCCACGAACGGCCGGATATCGTTCTCGACGTCGCCCATAACGAAGGCGGCGTCCGCCAGCTGCTCCAACAGATAGAAGTCACCGATCATGAAGAATTGCACGTCGTTCTGGGAATGGTAAAAGATAAAGCGATCGACCGGGTGCTGGCGCTGTTGCCCCGGAGGGCCATTTACTATTTTACGCGGGCGCAAATCCCTCGCGCCTTGCCGGAGGATGAGCTCGCCTCGAAGGCCGCGGCGGCCGGGCTCAACGGCCATGCCTATCCCACCGTTCCCGAGGCACTGGAGGCCGCAAAGACGCGCGCCAGACCGAAGGACATGATCGTAGTCTGCGGGAGTGTTTTTGTGGTCGCGGAGGTCTAGCGTTACAAATTAATATAACCGAGCCGCTGAAATGCATAGAAGAACGCCGCCATGTGCATGCTTTGCGCGACGCCGTTATCGCGCAGCAGTTCCCGCAATTCCTCAAACGTATAAAGACGTACTTCGATCTCCTCATTTGGGTCCAGGTCCTGCGGTTGCTCCAGTTTGCCGCCGGTCGCCAGGTAGAGATGCGCCCAGTTGCTATTTGTCGCGGGATTGGCACAAACCTTAGCGATGGGTTCGACCTTTTCGAATGCGTAACCGGTTTCCTCCAGCAACTCCCGACGGAGCGCTGCTTCCAGCGAGGTATCCGTCTTATCTACGCATCCCCCGGGCAGTTCAATCGACGTAATCCCCAGGGCATGGCGGTATTGGCGCTCGAGGATGAACTTCCCGTCGGTCGTCACGGCCACCGCCATCACCCAATCGGGAAATTCATATACATAATAAGGGGACACGATTTTTCCATCGGGCGTTTCACAGGTGTCGGCGCGCAGTGTCAACCAATTGTCCGTAAAAAGATACCTGGAGGAGAGCGTTTTCCAGCGGAGGTCTTTCATCGTCATCCTCACCATTTATTTCGTTCGCGAAGCGAAGTGATATGCGCCACATGATGTTTGCCATGCCACGCGTACATTCCCAGCACATACCAGAGTGTCATCTCTTTTTGATGCTCCGGATGAAAGATGACCCGCTCCCAATCCGGGAGCTCCATATCGCTGATCACCGAGTACCACCGCGTATGTAAGGCATAGAGCAGGGTCAGCGAGATATTGATGGGTATTTTTGCCGAGTCGGGCAGTTGCGCCCAGGCTTCCTGATCGTAGGGCCGAATGGCGGGACGATCCTCCGTCAGCCCCAGCTTGAAGCGGCAGTACGCATTGATGTGGCTGTCCGCGACATGGTGTACGACCTGCTGGACAGTCCAACCCCCATCGCGATAGGGTGTTTTCAGCTGCGCCTCATCGAGGTTGGTGACGGCATTCTCAAGCAGCTGCGGCAGGAATTTGATATCGTTGAGCCATTCCTCCTTCTGGCGGGTGGAAAAAGGCTGGGCCTGATAATGCCCGATGGGAAAGCGGAGATCTGCAGACGTTATATTCATGGTTTTGGTATTCAGTTCTCGGACCGCAAGGCGTGTCCGGTCAGCTGGATAAAGACATCTTCCAGGTTGGCGGCTTTCATTTCCTTCGGCCGTTCAAAGCCCGTCGCAACGAGATTGTCGATCAGCTTATCCGGCGCTTCCAGCGCAATGATCTTTCCGGAATCGATAATCGCCACGCGGTTACACAGTACTTCCGCCTCATCCATATAATGGGTGGTGATGATTACCGTGGCACCTTTATCCCGGATATTTTGGATCAATTCCCACAGATTGCGCCGCGCCTGCGGGTCCAGACCGGTAGTGGGCTCATCGAGGAATATGATCCGCGGCTGATTGATCAGCGTCGTGGCAATCGAAAACCGTTGTTTTTGCCCGCCGCTCAGTTCTTTATATTTGGATTTTGCCTTGTCCCGCAGATTCACCCTGTCCAAAAGTTGCAGCGGCCGGACCGGCTGATTATAAAGACCGCCGAACAATTCAATCAATTCCGTCAGGTTCAACCCCGGATAGTAACCGGATGTCTGTAGCTGCACGCCGATGATCTTTTTGATCTCGCCCGGCGACTTGTCGAGGTCCAATCCGTCAACGATGACCTTCCCGCTCGTCTTCTCCCGTAGTGTTTCGATGATCTCCAGGGTGGTGGATTTACCCGCGCCGTTCGGACCCAGCAATCCGAAGATCTCTCCTTCCCTGACTTCAAAACTGATCCCTTTGACCGCCTGAAAATTGCCGTAGTTCTTGGTCAGCTGACTGACGGAAATGATGATCTTCTCTGTCATGCCATAAAATTACGGAAAAGCGCCTCATAACCTCGAACAGATATTCACGCTTAACGCACAAATATCTGGGTAAAATAGATCATCCCGTTTGCTTTTTCCGCGACCCCGATCCCGGTCAGCCGGAAATCACCCAGGATGTTGCGGCGATGGCCCGGGCTGTGGAGCCAGCCGTCCACGACTTCGCGGGCATCCATGGGGCCGGAAGCGACGTTCTCTGCCGCAACGTGAAGTCTCCCCAGCTTGCCGCTGATCCGGTCTATCCGTTGCCGGAATCCCTCGTGGCCAAATGGGCTTTTCCCCGTCAGCATATCGCGGCTATGACCGAGCGCGACGGAAGAAATGAAGGAGTTGGCCTCCAACGCGGGAAGACCTTTGGACCGCCGAAATTCGTTGACAAAAAACAGGATTTCGCGGGAGATGGCGGCGGTTGAATAGGAAAGCCCTGCGTTTGTATGCGAGGTAGCGGTTTTGTGCGGGGCCTCAGCAGTTTCGACGGGTTGGGCGACCGGCCCGGGCAGGGAAGCGGCCGCCGTAAGGCTTAACCAACCAAATATTAAACGGTGAAGATGCATGCACGGGACAGTGCACACGTTTCGTGCCAGCTTCTGCTTACTCCTTGTTAAGAAAAGTCTCCAGTTCTTCCATCATCCCGCGGCTGCCGATAAAAAATGGACTGCGCTGGTGGAGCTCGGTTGGCTGGATATCGAGGATGCGCTGTCGCCCGTCTGTCGCCTTGCCACCGGCTACCTCGATGATAAAAGCAAAGGGGTTGCACTCGTATAATAGCCGAAGTTTCCCGTTTGGCCGGCCGACGGTCGCCGGGTACATAAAGATCCCGCCCTTGATCAGATTCCGGTGTACGTCTGAAACCATGCTGCCGATATAGCGTTGCGTATACGGGCCGCCATTCTCCCTGGTTTTTTTCTGGCACGTATCGATGTATGCCTTTACCCGATCATCGTATTGGAAGAAACTCCCGTGATTGACCGAATATATCTTTCCCGACTCCGGGCATTTGATATTGGGATGGCTCAACGTAAACTCCCCGATCGACGGATCGAGCGTAAAGCCGTTGACCCCGCGCCGCGTAGCATAGACCATCATCGTTGATGAGCCGTAGATGATATATCCCGCCGCGACCTGTTTGTTGCCGGGCTGCAAGAAGTCCTCCCGCCGGCAGGGACCGCCGCGCCCGCTGACCCTGCGATACACTCCGAATATCGTGCCGATGGAAACGTTGACATCGATGTTGCCGCTCCCGTCCAGCGGATCGAACAGGCAAACATATTTAGAGTTGTTGCTGACCTCATCGTCAAAGACCACAAAGTCTTCCAGTTCTTCGCTGCCGATACCGGCACAGCTGATCCCGTGCCGCAGTACTCCCATGAGCTGATTGTTTGCAAAGACATCCAGCTTTTTCACGTCCTCCCCCTGGATATTGACTTCTCCGGCATCACCCAGGATGTCCACCAACCCTGCCTTGTTGACTTCCACATTGACTCGTTTGGCTGCCAACCCGATATCGCGGAGCAGATTGCTCAATTCCCCGGTTGCATTGGGAAACATCCGAAGCTGCTGGAGGGTGAATTCGTCAAGCGTAAGAACCTTCCGATTGATATTCATATGGGCTTATCGTTTACCCGCAAAAGTAAGGGGTCGGCCGATATCATTATATTTGCGCCATGAAAATTTTCAAATTCGGCGGTGCAAGCGTGAACAGCGTGGAGCGTATCCAGCGGCTTCCCGCCATCCTTCGTTCGTACCGGGATGAACCCCTTCTTGTCGTGGTATCCGCGATGGGAAAAACGACCAACGCCCTGGAGAAAGTGGCGGAAGCGTTTTATAGCGGTTCCCGCGAAGAGGCACTACGACTGTTCGGGCAGATCAGGGATGCACATCTTACGACCTCAAAATATCTGCTCGTTGGGAATTATTTGGCCGCTGAAGCACAGCTCAAAGAATTCTTCACCGAGATCGAATGGCTGCTTCATGACAAGCCCGTAAGAGAATTCGACTACTACTACGATCAGATCGTTTGCGTGGGCGAATTGTTGTCCACGTCGATCGTAAGCGCGTGGCTTGCAGAATCGGGGATCGGCAACCAATGGATCGATGTCCGCGATATTTTTCGTACCGACTCCAATTTCCGGGATGCAGCGATCGACTGGGATTATACCCAACAGCGCGTACTCGAACAGGTCCTGCCGCTATTTCAGACGGAAAAGATCGTAGTGACCCAGGGGTTTATCGGAGCCACTTCCGAGAACGAGAGCACGACTCTCGGCCGCGAAGGCAGTGACTACAGTGCGGCGGTCTTTGCGGCGATGACCGGTGCGGAAAGCCAAACGATCTGGAAAGATGTCGAAGGCGTCATGAATGCGGACCCAAAACAATTTCCCGATGCCGTCATCATCCCCGAACTCAACTACGACGAAGTCATCGAGATGGCCTACTATGGGGCGCAGGTGATCCACCCTAAAACGATCAAGCCGCTGGAAAATAAAGGTATTCCGCTTTATGTAAAATGCTTTCTCGACGCCACACTGCCGGGAACGGTCATTCACGACCGGAATGTCCGACATCTGCCGCCGATCATTGTCCTGAAGCAGGGGCAGGTTCTATTGCACCTGCATTCAAAGGACTTTTCTTTTGTGGGGGAGACGGGGACGGAGCGGTTGTACCACCTGTTTGGGCGTATCCGGATCAAACCTAACCTGATGCAGACCGGCGCCGTCAGCCTCCAGGTATGCCTCGATGACCGCGTGGATAAGATCGAGAAGCTGGCGCTGGCGGCCTCGGAGTTTTTTGACGTACAGGTGGAGCGAGGGCTGACCCTGCTGACCATCCGGCATTATAATGAGGAGATTTTGGAAAAATTGACGACGGGAAAGATAGAGGTGTTAAGGCAACAGACGAAGGAGACGGTCCAGGTGCTGATGAAATAGCCCTTCAGTCCGCTCCCACCATCACGGTCTGCTTCAGCTTCATCGCGACGTGGGTGCCCGAGCGGCTTGCCGGCGCCCATTGCGGCATCGCCAGAAAGGCATCTTCGATCTTTTCATCCATCGTCTCATTTCCTCCCCGGATGGCTTTCGCATATACCGCCTTACCCGAAGAGTCGATCACATATTCGACCATGACAAAGGCCTTGGTTGCGCCTGCAAGGTCCTTGATGCTTTCCCTGCTGACCTTATTGAGGAAAACCTGGAATGCCGTGTTCCCCCCCGGATATTCCGGAAGCTTGTCTACTGCTGTGGCCAATTGACTTTCCGGGATTGGGCTGATCCGGTCGGGTCGGACATGTACCGGCTTCTTCCGGGACGCCGCCGGTGCTACCGGTTCCAGATTGGGCACTTTCACCAGCGCCTCCGCCGGTGCGACATCGTCCGTGACGTACTCTCCTTTTCCATTGACCAGGGCAAAGGGGACTTCGCGATATTTCTCGAAATAATTGAAAGCGCTTCGCATGCTGCGCGCAAACGTCGCATATTCAGGGAATGTCTGAAGATACTTGTTGAGGTATTCAACGCTGCGTGGATTGGAGAAGTTTACCGGAAAAATGTGTACCGGGATAAAATCTTCCCCCATATCCTTGGCATGGACGGCCAGAACGTATAGTTCTTCGATCTGGGCATCGGTAATCGGAATGCACCCGGTGGTCACACAGCTCCCGTGAATATAGATATCACCACCCGGATGAACGCTGTCGCTGAGGATATTGTCCGATTCATTTGGATAGTTAAGCCCAAGGGAAAGATGATACTCGCTTTTCGGATTGAATTCATTGATATAATAGAATCCCTCCGGGACCTGGTAGTCCCCGGCCATTCGTTTTGGTCCCAGGGTGCCTGCCATGGCACAGACCTTAAAGGTCTTGAACAGCTGGTATTTTTCTTCCTTGCTGTTCTTCACCCATACCTCCAGCTGGCTGTCGTATTTAAAAGACCGGAGATAGATATAGCGTGCGGGCCAGACCAGGCCTTTTTCGCGGAATTGCCGGATAAGCGTGTCCTCCTTCCGGTTCAGGAGGTCCAGTACCTTCGGGATGGAGCGCTGATAATCGAGAAAATGAAGGGTAGCGGCGGCATTCTGGGCGGACAGAGTGCCGGCGGTGAAAAAGATACCTGTTAAAAGGACCAGAGCTCGCGAATAGGTTGAAAGAGACATAATAGGGTTATCCACAATAAACAAAAAACCTGCCATATTTCCTACAAATTTCCCCTCGCGGATTGCTCGCGCTCGATCGCTTCAAAAAGAGCCTTAAAGTTACCTTTGCCGAAACTTTGTGCACCTTTCCGCTGGATGATCTCGAAAAACAGCGTGGGCCGGTCTTCCACCGGTTTTGTGAAGATCTGCAATAGGTAGCCTTCGTCGTCCCGGTCTACCAGGATACCCAGTTCTTCGAGGGGGGCCAGATCTTCATCGATCTTCCCCACCCTATCGAGCAGGTCTCGGTAATAGGAGGATGGGACTTGCAGAAACTCTACCCCCCGTCCCCTCAGTTGCGTAACGGTTTCCACGATATTGGCGGTGGCCATGGCGACGTGCTGTACCCCTTCCCCTCCATAGAATTCGAGATATTCTTCCACCTGCGATTTCTTTTTCCCTTCCGCCGGTTCATTGATCGGGAATTTCACGAATCCATTCCCATTGCTCATGACTTTGCTCATCAATGCGGAGTACTCGGTGGAAATATCGTTGTCATCGAAGGAAAGGATGTTCCGGAATCCCATGACCTGCTCGTAGAAGCGGACCCAGGGCTCCATTTGGTTCCAGCCGACGTTCCCGACACAATGGTCGACATACAGTAAGCCGGTCGGATCTGCTTTATAAACGGACTGCCATTCCCTAAATCCCGGCATGAATGCCCCCTGATAGTTTTTTCGCTCTACAAACAGATGGACCGTCTCCCCATACGTGTGGATGCCGCTTAACATTACCTCCCCCGCCTGGTCGGCCAGCGTCACCGGTTCGAGATAACTTTTCCCTCCCCTTGCCGTCGTCTCTTTCCACGCTCCCGCCGCATCGTCCACCCGAAGCGCCAGCGCCTTTACGCCATCCCCGTGACGATGCACGTGTGCAGCGACAGGATGTTCCGGCCGGAGCGCCGTTGTAAAAACAAAGGTCAGCTTATGCTGGCGGACGACATAACTCACCGTCTCCCGGTTGCCCGTCTCCGGGCCGCTATACGCGACCGGCTGAAAACCGAATGCGGAGCGGTAGAAGTGAGCGGCCTGTTTGGCATTACCCACATAGAACTCAACAAAGTCTGTTCCCTGCAATGGAAGGAAATCGTTATCGGCAGCAGCTTGCTTACGGATATCGCTAGCGGCACCAGGCATATAATTTGGAATTTAGATGTTAAGAAAAGGAACCCCTGCAATTCATTGTTACGCCGCCAAACGGCGCGATGCCGAGGCCCTGGCGAGTGCCTCCTGAAAGAAAAAATGGTGCAATCGCTTGTCGCCGAAAATTTTATGAGAGTAGTCCGGTCTCACAATTTAGAAATAAAGATACCCAATATTCTGAAAAAGTCCAATCGGAAACCAGATTTCTCTATCTTCGGTCAAATAAATGGACATGGTAAAGGCGGGCATTTTAGGCGGCGGGCAATTGGGACGAATGTTGTTGCAGGCGGCCGCCAACTATCCCGTAGAAACCTGGGTTCTGGAAGATGACGAGAATGCACCGGCCGCCCATCTCTGCCATCATTTTGTCCGGGGAGACATCCGTAATTTCGACGACGTATACCAGTTTGGAAAAGGTTTGGATGCGCTCACGATCGAGATCGAGACCGTAAATGTCGACGCGCTGGAGAAGCTGGAATCCGAGGGCGTCAAGATCTATCCGCGCCCGGCCGCCCTGCGAACCATCAACAACAAGATCACCCAAAAGAGGTTCTACGCCGACCACGGCATTCCTACCGCCGAATTCCTTGTAACCGATAATCTTGCCGCGCTGCGCGACAGGGTTGATTTCCTTCCGGCGGTGCACAAGGTCGGAACGGGTGGTTATGACGGCCGCGGCGTGCAGATCATAAAAACCAAAGATGACATCGAAAATGGCTTCGACGCCCCGGCGGTGCTGGAAAAAATGATCGTGATCGAAAAAGAGATCGCCCAGATCATTGCTGTTAACGAAAAGGGCGAAACCGCTCTGTATCCGCCGGTAGATATGGTTTTTGACAGCCGGCTCAACCTGCTTGACTACCAGATTTGTCCCGCCGACTTGCCGCAGAATTCTCTTTGGAAGATTGAAGCCATCTCCCTTCGCGTAGTAAAGGAGCTAAAGAGCCCCGGCATATTCGCGGTGGAATTGTTTGTCACCCGCCAGGGAGACGTTTATGTCAATGAGACTGCGCCGCGGGTGCATAACAGCGGGCACCACACGATCGAAGCCAATTACAGTTCACAGTTCGATATGCTTTGGCGGGTTATCCTCAATTATCCGCTGGGGAATACGGATCTGATCCTTCCGGGAGCTATCGTCAATCTGTTGGGTGCGGAAGGATGCGAAGGCGAAGCGCACTATGAAGGGCTGGACGAGGTGTTGCAGATGGATAATGTTTTTGTCCATATCTACGGTAAGGCGGATACAAAAGCAGGCAGAAAAATGGGGCATGTGACGATTATCAGCCGGGAAAAGCAGGACCTCGTGTATAAGGCGCACAAAATCAGGAATACGCTAAAAGTGGTTAGTAAATAGCATACTATGGGCACAGCACTGGTTGGTATCATCATGGGGAGCGACAGTGATCTCAGCATTATGAAGGCGGCCGCGGAAATGTTGGAAGAACTCGAAGTCCCCTATGAGCTCACGGTCGTTTCGGCTCATCGCACTCCCCGTCGAATGGTCGACTACGCGGGCAGGGCCGTGGAGCGTGGTCTCAAAGTACTGATTGCCGGAGCCGGCGGCGCCGCACATCTTCCCGGCATGGTCGCCTCGCTGACCTCGCTTCCCGTCATCGGCGTACCGGTCAAGTCGATCAATTCGATTGATGGCATGGACTCCGTGTTATCGATCCTGCAAATGCCCGGCGGCGTCCCCGTGGCGACTATGGCCCTCAACGGCGCCAAAAATGCCGGTATTCTCGCCGCCCAGATCATCGGAGCATTTGATCCGGCAGTTCGTCAGCGGGTATCCAACTACAAGGTTAAGCTCGAGGCCGAGGCCCTGGGCAAGGTGGCTGCGCTTCGCGAAGAAGGCTGGGCAAACGAATACGATCTGTAAAAAATGTCCTAAATTGTCGCTTCACTTTCAATTTCACTACTATGCAACAATTGGCTTGTCTCCCGATCCGCAGGACGATCTTGCTTTCCTCGTTTAGCCTGCTGACAGGTATTACTTTCGCGCAACTGCCCAATGACACCATCAAGGATCATCGTACAACGGAAATCTATCAGCCGGTACCTCCCGTCGTAACGCCCGGCGCGCAATGCGGAGACGCCCCTTCGGATGCGGTGGTGCTTTTCAATGGCCGGAACGAAGACGAATGGGTCAAAGTGTCCGATGGTTCTCCCGCCACGTGGGTGGTAAAAGACGGCATCCTGACCGTCGACAAGAAGACAGGGAATATCCAGACGAAGCGTACGTTCACCAACTATCAGCTCCATCTCGAATACCGCATCCCCGCAAATATTACCGGATCCGACCAGGCCCGCGGGAACAGCGGCATTTTTCTAGCCTCCACCGGTAAGGGGGACGATGGCTACGAATTGCAGGTGTTGGACAATTACAACAATTCCACTTACGTCAACGGTCAGGCGGGAAGCATCTACAAACAAGGCGTTCCGCTTGCCAATCCCTGTCGTAAGCCCGGCGAATGGTCCAGCTATGACGTAGTTTGGACGGCGCCGACTTTTAACTCCGACGGCAGTCTCGCCACGCCGGCACGCGTTACCGTCTTTCTGAACGGCGTGCTGGTGCAAAATAACTTCACGTTGAAAGGTGTAACACGCTATATCGGCCTGCCTTATTATAAGGCGCATGGGGCCTGCCCCATCAAGCTGCAGGCACATGGGGACAGGAGCGAACCGATCAGTTTCCGCAACATCTGGGTGCGGCCTTTATAACTTCCCCTGCAGTGCTGCGATAGCTCCAACCAGGTAAACCAGCGGGGCATTCCAGTTTATGGCGATCTCATTGGAGGCGTATGCCCCATCCTGATCGGTATAGGACGTTTCCGGTTGCGAGTAGGCGTAATGCTGGTGGTCCTGTTGGCCCGGGTTTGGGCCGCCTGCCATCAATCCCGGTACGGGCGGATCGATCCCGTCGGCGATGGACGGCCGGTGATGGGGATGCATCGTAGAATGAGTGCCCATGCCCGTAACAAAGCAATACCCCGTTGCATTACGGCCCAGCAGATAGTCAAGGTTGTCTGACGCGGCATGGAGATAGGCAGGATCGTGCTTTTGCAGCCATGCATTGATGAGTATCATGCCCTGGTTGGCCGCGATGGAATTACTGCCCCAGACGAAATCAGATCTTTTCTCGCCGATCACCGCATGAAAGGCCATCCCCTGCTCTTTCCGGACCATACTATCAGCCATGCGCAACAGCTCCTGCCTCAGCCCCTTCAGGGAATCCTTCCATTTTCCCGATTGCGCGGGAAGGCACCGGAGTAAGGTCAGGTCACCCATCATGGCCACACTGCTCCAGGAAGGCACCGTAAGTGCATCATGAAAATGTTGCTGCACAAAGGGAACGTACGTTGCATTCGACGTCGTCACCCACAATTCACAGGCCGCCCAGAACCGCTCGTCATCGAATCTCCGGTCACCATAGGCGCCGGTGGTGATGGCTGGTTTGTAGACCTTGTTTAACGCATTCTGATCGTAGACGCTGTCCGGATTCTGCTGTGCCCAGTCCCATGCCAGGGCTGCAGCTTTGCGGCAGGAATCCGCCAAACCGGGGAGCTGTGGCCGGAATCTGGCAAAAACCCTCGCAGCCTGTGCCATTACCGCCGCAAAATCGAGCGCGGCGGCCGTTCCCTTCTGCACGACATAACGTGGCGCTTTTGTCACGCCCGGCATGACCATCCCGTCGAAAACGGCGTTCGTGCATTTATGATAGACCCCGCCGTCGCCCGGGTCCTGCATAGTCAACATCCAGCGCAGGTTGTAAAGCACTTCATTGAGCAGGTCGGGGACTCCCTTGATGGCCGGGATGCCGGTGCGCAGCGTGTCAAAAAACCGGGGGAAGTCTTCATAGGCATCCAGCAGCGTCCCCATCGTGATACCGGAATTGACAATGTATTTGTTGTAGTCGCCGGCGTCGTACCATCCGCCCGGCGTGGAAACGACGGTTCCTTCGGGACGCTTGTCCGAGGCAGCCGAAGAGTGCACCAGTACCTGTGTATCCGGATGACCGGCGGGACGGCTCCATTGTCCCGCATACTCCGGCGTCAATGCCATCGACGATCGTTGGAAATAAAATCCCTTTAAAGCCGCTCTGACAACCGGATCGTACACATGGTCGGCGACCCGGAATGGATAGGATTGTTGCATTCCCGGTATCGCCACCCGGAATACGCCCGGCTTTTTTAACGATCCGAATTCCGCCCATCGCGTCGACAAGGCCGAATTTGCCGAGTGCAACATGGAACCAAGGTCTCCGCTAAAGACCGTGTCCCCACGCTCCGCTATCACATAAAATTTCTGTGCTTCGGCCGCCGAAGCCTTGGCGAAGGCGGCCCCTTTCACCGCCGAAGCCTTGGCGAAGGCGGTCGCATCCCCCGGGCCGGTTACCACCGCCATTTTTGGGGCGAGTGGAAAAAACCCTACCTGGTTTATGTCGATCATGGGAGGGGGCGTCGCGGCCGGTATCGCCACGGCTCCCGACCCTTCGCCGCCCGGTTTTGTTGCGGCGGCGGAGCCCGCGCTGATCTTTGCCACCCATCCTCCGCCGGGCGCCAAATGAACGGTCAGCTTGCTGTCCTTCGTCACCGCGATTGAAATACTTTTATAGTCCGTCGCATCCCGGTCCGCATTGATCCCGTCCTGCATAATCTCTGCATGGAAAGGGCCCTCCGGCAGGAACGACAGGTCCAGGGTCAGGTCGCGGGGTGTCCAATTGGTCATGGCACCGACATACCAATCCTGTCCCTTCCGGCGCGCGAGAGCCACATATTCCCCTACCGACCCGTCGATCGGGTGTGTTTCGTCAAAGACCGTCGGTACGCCCGCAATGAACCGGGTACTCTCGGGCTCCCGCATATAAATGGTTGGGTTATCAGACAACATGGCGAAGGGTGCTTCGTAGACAATATACATGGCGAGCTGATGACAACGGGTGCCCTGGCTTCCGGGCTCGCTAAAGATCGGTCTGAAGTTGGCCTTGTTGTAATTCCTCATGGCCCCGGGCGTATAGTCCATTGGTCCCGCAAGCATCCGGATAAAGGGAATAGTCACGTCATAGCCCGGAAAATCGTCATTGGACCATTTTGAATTCTCCATCCCCCGCACCCCTTCGAAATTCAACACGTTGGGATATGTCCGCTGCAAGCCGGTCGGCTTGTAGGCGCCGTGAAAATCCAGCATCAGGTGATGCGCTGCCGCGGTTCGCGCCGCGCGGTAATAGAAGCCCACCATCTTCTGATCGTCGCGATTCATAAAATCGACCTTGAAGCCTTGGATGCCCATCTGCGAATACCTGCCCATCACTTCTTCCATCTTTTCGTCCAACGGAAGCATCCCGGCCCAAAGCCAGACGCCCACGTTGCGCTCCCTTCCGTATTGGATGATGGCGGGGAGGTCGATATCGGGCACGATCTTCAGGAGGTTAGTCGGATCGGACCAGCCTTCATCGAGAAGAATATAACCGAGATGGTTAGCTGCCGCGAAGTCGATATAATATTTATACGTTGGGGTGTTGATCCCCGCGCGGAAATCCACATGGGAGATATTCCAGTCATTCCACCAGTCCCACGCCACCTTTCCCGGCCTGATCCAACCGGTATCCGCTACCCGCGACGGCGAAGCCAGCCGATAGACCATATCATTGTCCGCCAATTCGCGGTCATGGTCGCTGCATACGACGATCCGCCAGGGAAATGCCCGGGTCCCTGCGGTCACGGCAATGTAGTCCGCCCGGCGCGTCACCAGGGACTGGAGCTGGTTGTGACCACCCTGGCGCTCGTCCAATGGAAATGGAGCGAACCGGCCGGCCAGCCCGACATTGCCGGGTCCGGCAGTCACAAACATGCCCGGATAATCCTCGAGGTCGGCTTCGAGGAGCGCCGCCTTTTGGCCATTTTGCAAATCCACGAGTACCGGCAAAAAAGCCAGGGTGTCTCTTTTCATGTCGCTGATATGGATATGCCGGTAAAAGTTCTCGAAGGAAGTCGTGTATATATCAGGGCTGGGGTCATTGACATATGGCACCCAGACCTGGTCGTCCGCAAATGTAAAATCAGCTTTTTCAGATCGGATCGTCAGGGAATCTTTCCGTTTGGTTACCCACCGGTAGGCTGCACCGTCGTCGTAGGCGCGGAAGATGACGCCGTAACCCGCTTTCGGAAAATGCAGTGTCAATTGATTATAATGGTCGCGGATCGAGTCCTTTTTGTAATGAAGCGGCGATATCCATTCATCCCTGGTCTCACGGACAACGTTCACCGGACCGCCCCGGCCGTCCAGCGTATCCCCGTTTGATAAGTTGAGGGCGACCGTTGAAGGTAACAGCACCAGGTGCCCGCTGTGTCGGACAGACCAGGTGAGTCCGCCGGGAAGGAGGGTGACGGTTACCGCGGTGGTCCCGCCGGGAGATGCCAGGTCATAAGATTTGTCTTTCTGGGCCAGCACCGGTTTTGATAGCAGGAGCATAGTGATTGCGGCAGCGATCGGCAGCGGGAAATTCATGGAAAAATCGTTTTAGTAGGTCAAAGTTAATATTGGGGTTGAATAAAATAATTTGTAAATTGGGAAACGTGATTCCTCAACAAAATCAGGCTATATGAAGAAAGTTTCACATATTCTCGGGCATAAGGGGAAACGGATCGAAGCCGTCTCCCCCGACACGACCGTGCTGGAGGCGTTGCGGATGATGGCAAACAAGAATATCGGTTCGGTGCTGGTAATGGAGGGGAATGAATACCTTGGGATCATGACGGAAAGAGACTATTCCCGAAAGGTGATCCTGCTGGGCAAATCCTCCACCGACACTCCGGTATCCGAGATCATGTCCCGTGACTTACCGGCGGTTACTCCCAACGACTCGATCGAGTTCTGCATGCAGCTGATGTCCGACAAGAACATTCGTTATCTCCCCGTTTTCGAGGACAATGCTCTCTGCGGCATCGTCAGCATCAACGATGTAGTAAGGGAGACGATCCTGACCCATGAGGAAACGATCACCCATCTCAAAGACTATTTGCACTCCGGCGGTTAGGCAAAGTATCGGTTCATCAGCGTATCCAGGCTTGCCTGGGTCAGGGGCTTGTGTTCGAATCCGGAGACTTCCGGGATAGCCCGGGTTCTTTTTTCGTCGTCGGGATTGAGGGAAGTGGTCAGCATAATAAGGATCGTATCGGCCATCTTCTCCTTTGGCAAGGTTCGGTATTGGCCAAGAAATTCCCAGCCATCCATAGCGGGCATATTGATATCCAGAAAGATCAGATCGGGGCGCGGGCAGTCGACCGGACCGCTGCGAAGGTAGTCCAGTGCGGCCTGGCCGCTTGTCGCAATCCGGATATTCCGGGCATAACCAGCCTGCTCCAGGGTCAGCTTATTGAGAAAATTGGTTGGCTCATCGTCATCGATGAGCAATACGCAATTCAGTTGTTTCATATCCTCCTTATTGCCAAAGGCCGTGCCAGCGAAGATACAAGATTCACCAATGATTAACCAGATTGGCATGGAAAATTGGTAAATTTGGTGTATATACAGGATAATACGCAGTATGGCCGAAACACTTCAACGAGATGAGATTATAGTCAGGGACATCGTCGACACGGCCCGGGGTCTTTTTAAGAAATCCGGGTTCAAGAAGACCACCATGGGTGATATCGCCCGAAGCCTCGGCAAGGCGAAAAGCTCGCTATATTATTATTACCCCAGTAAAGAGGATATTTTCGAGGCTGTGCTGCACGCCGAGATGGATGAATTGCTGTCTCAAATCAACCATTCCGTCCGAAATGCTGCCACTTCGAAGGAAAAACTGATCATTTACTGCCGTTGCCGCCTGAACAAACTAAACGAACTGTGCAATCTCAGCGATGCACTCAAGACCGAGATCGGCGAACTGCACGAGCTTCACTGCATCATGACGGACCTGAAATGTCAATTCGATACGACACACGTTGAGTTGGTGAAGGAGATCCTGGCTGAAGGCGTTGCAAACGGAGAGTTCAAAAAGATCAACGAGCAGAATATCGAGCTGGTCGCTTACCTTATGGTGAGTTCTTTCCGGGGATTGGCTGTCCCGCTAATGGTCTCGAAGCGTCCAAGCCCAAGACTCGACCTGCAGATCGACTCCATCGTGGACATCATGGTAGAAGGCATCGGTGCGCCCCCTAAGGTTCCAGCGCCCGCGCCCAGCCCGTGACCAACCGGCGCAACCATCCCGCTTTCGCAAAAAGCAGATTGAATAGTCCGATACCCGCCAGCCCGCAACATATCCCTGCCAGCACGTCCACGACATAGTGATGACTGGTATAGATCGCCGCAAACCAGATCCCGACCATAATCAGCCCGAAGACGATATTCTTTATTACGCCAAGCCGGTACTTCAGTCCGAAATAGACGACCGTCAGCGGATAGGAGGCATGCAGCGAAGGCATAGCCGCAAACACGTTGGAGCTCTTCGCATACAACGCGGAAAAGACCCCCACATGAAAATAATGGTCGAACCTTCCAAGTCCCGCCGTATTACCGGGAGTATGCGGGTTAAAGGCGAAACCGTATTGCTGGACATACCAGGGGGGAGCTGCCGGATAAACATAGTATATCACAAAGCCAAGCATGTTGACCAGCAGGAAGGTCAGGGTGTAGCGAAAGAAGAGGGGTTTGTCGCGATAATACAAATAGCCGGAAAACGCCAGGGGCAGCGGAATCCAGCAGAGATAAAAAAATCCGGCAAGCAAGTCGAGCACCGTTGTCCGGTGTGCCAGCCAGTATTCGTTGACGGTGGCTCCGCCGATCCCGAACCACTGCCGGTCAAGCCGGTAGATACTTTCGATGTGTACCGTATTGTAGCGGTAGTTGGGAAACGCTTTCATCGAATCGAAGAGGATCCAGAAAACGATAAAGACGGTAAAACCGAGGATGAACCGGCGGGTGGCGCCGGAAAGATAGAAGAGCGTATTGAATAACCCCGCAAGTACCACCTGCTCCGGCTTAAAGCCGATCAGCCATGCCGCCAGGAGGAGATAAGCAACCGAAAGGCCTGTGGCGACCGCGGCATTCCGAAACGTGAGTGGAACCCCGGCTTTCGCATCGGTCAGCGGGATGCCGGTACTCATACCTTTATTCGTTGGACAAGCTCCTGACCATTCCGGACGTCCGTGCCTTTCAATTCCAGATATCTTACGTTGGGAGACCAAAACGTTCCTCCCGGATCGATCCGGATGTATACCCGGCTGAGTATCGCCTGCCGTCCGGTGATCGTCGCAAACACATGATGCCGGTTGTCCAGCGGAGATTTCATCAGGTAAAGGGGAATCTTCCGGTAAGAAACGAATCTCAGTTCCCATACGCCATTGCCCATGTCTTTTTCCTTCAGCCCATAGGCAAAATGCCGCTGGAGGAAAGAAAGTTCCTGGCGCTGCCGTTGCTCCGTGTAGCGGATCCAAAGGACGTGAACCGGTTCATCTTTATCCGGGACGCCGTTTTGCTCGTTGAGCTCGCAAATGATGGTGTTCGTATTCGGCGTCCGCTGCAGGTAAAACAAGGACTGTCCGTTTACCGGTGGAACGGGGAATGTATCGACCGCTTCTTTTACCGTGGGGCCCGAGCCGCCCGCGTGTGCCGCCGCCGGCGCCTTTGACACGCCAATCTGCGCGCGGGTCCTGAATCCAAATCCTCCCAGCACAGAATACCCTGCGACGAGCAGCAACAGCATCGCGCCCGATTTTGCTTTTACTCCCGGATCTGTGGTACCCGCCGGCTTTCCCTTCGAAGCCGCCTCAGCCGCCGCGCGCGCTTCCAGCGTCTTTTTTGCGTCCCGCAGCCGGCCGATGGCGGTCCAATTCGCCAGGAAGGCCATGATCGTCACCGGGATCGTAAAGATGGAGATCGTCTCGAATGCCGGAAACCGCGTGTCCGGAAAGTAGATCTTAAAATCTCCCCCCATCCAGTGAGAGGCAATTCCGCACGCAAGCGCCGATACGCCGATAATGATCACCCGCTCGGGGCGCTGCATCAGGCCATCCTTGCATTCGATCCCCAAACCCTCCGCCCGCGCGCGGGTATAGCTCACCATCATACTCCCGATCAACCCGATAAAGGCGAACAGGGAGCTGAGAAAATAATGTTTTGCTACCAGGTACCAGCAAATGCCCAGGAAAAGGATCAGTTCGCTGTACCGGTCCAGCACCGAATCGTACAAGGCACCGAACGGAGAGCTCATGTTGCCCAGCCGGGCCACCTGCCCGTCGAGCATATCGAAAAGGCCGGCAAAAAGGATCAATGCCCCCGCCCAGCCGACCCAGGAGAGATCGCCGCGCCGGCCTTCTTCGGCGCCCGAAATAAAAATGACTGCCACCCCGATATTCAGCAGCAACCCGATAGTTGTGATCATATTTGGCGTAAGTCCGGCCCTGATCAGCAATCGGACCACCGGGTTGATGATCCTGTAAATGCCGAACTGTAATTTTTTCCGGGTGGTCATTTTTCCCTGGTCTTCTGGTTGTGGTACAATCTGCAAAGATACTGTCTTCATCCTGAATTCCTGGATTAAATAATGTGAACCGTTAGAAATCAAAGTGCGCCCTAAACCGGATCCCATACTTGGTGATATCCGGGTGATCCAGGTACGTGAACCGCTTGATAAAGTCCACCCGGATCAATTTGAAAATATTGGCGATCGCGAATCCGGCTTCTATATACGGCGTATTCCCCAGGGCGAACGTCTCGATCTTGCCGTTGGTCAGCGGGAACTGTAAGGTCTCCGGATTTTTGGCCGGATCGTTTTCGGCCCGCAAGCCGCCGAATAGCACTTTCGCCTCGATCACTTCACGCCATTTCAACTTTTTCAGCAATGGTATCTTATTAAAAAAGAACCCGTTGAAATAGTGGTCGACATAAGCCGCCGCATAATGGTCGCTCACGAATTCCAAAAAGTTCATCATGTTAAAGCTTTGCAACTGATAGGCATAGGTCTGGTTGGCGTGGTGGATGAACGCGAGCGGGAACGGCACCTTGCCGAGGATATAGCCAAAATCGGTTGTTACGTCGGTATAGCCCAGCTGCGACACATAGAACCGTTTAAAAAAGTTAAAGTCAAACGTATTGTAATCGTATTGTCCGTTCCAGAACCCTTTTATTCCACGGGTATAGCTGAAGTCCAGGATCGGGTATTTATTGTAGATCGGAACCCGGTAAAGCTTGCCGATATAGAACTGTTCGTGCGGCGCATAGCGCAGTTCAACGGAGGCCTCGGTGGTAGTTATGCCGGGGAGCGAATCCACCCCGTTGACGTCCGACTTCACATAGGCGATCGAACCTGCCGGCGCCTGCTCCCAATGCTTGAACCCTAAATTGTAGGAGAAATGGCTCTTCAGCTCGTTGACATATGTCATCCGGAAAATCTTGTTGTATAGCCACTTGTCATTTGGCCCGCGCTTGAAGGACAACAGGAAGTTATCCTCCTGGACGAACTGCAGGTCCTGACCGGGGATCTTCGTGTCCTTCTGATAGGAGGCGCGGATGTAATTCTGCGGATAGGAGTAGATATTCTTGTTATTGATCGAGTAGGTGCCGCTCAAAAAATACTTCCACTTCTGATCCCCGAATCCGTAGGCGGCATAGGCCTCCGAATAGTATCGCTTGCTCAGCTTTAGCGTCGTCCTGCCGCCGAACCGCAGCCGGAAACCCTCTACGGGGTTGAAGCTGTAAAACGTACTCGCCGGCCCGATCTCGAATGGTCCGGCCTGTTTATAGCCTGCGAGCAGAAGTGTTCCCCAGTCCATCAGGCGCCGGTAGGATTTCATATGGACGAGGCTGTCAACGTTGGCATAAACTTTTGACTCGGCATGGGTGAGCGTGTCATGACGCGCCCGTACCCAGAAGCTGTCGGGAAGATTGTTCACGCTGTCCGGCAGGATCAGTGCCGACCCCCTGAAAACACTGTCGGGTATCGGAACGTTGATTTGAAAGTCTTTGAATGAGACCGTACGCTCACCGAAAATACCGGTGCCGTTCTTATTGATGCCAAAGTCGCCCAGCACGTCGCTCTTTGACAGCAGATAACGCCCGCCGGGCATCCGCTCGAAATCCTGGTCGATCTTCATCTCCCGCACAAAATTGAAATTGATGCTTTTGCTCACCAGCAGCCGCAGTTTCTGGATCGAATAGTTGCTATCGAGCGTAACCCACATCGTACCGCGAAACAGCAGATCGTTCGGATTCCGTGGCCGGAATGACATCCGGACCAGCTGATGACCGTCCAATACGGTAGTATCCTCTATAAAATACATGTAAAAACTCGGCGCCAGATCGGCGATCGGGCTAAGGAACAAATTGGTAAAGACGGAAATATTATTGTCGTACACGTTGAAGTCCTGGTAAAGCCTGTTGAGAAAAGAGGAGACGCCTTGCATATCCACGAACTCACCGAAGTCGACCTTACGTTTCCCCAGGACGATCGTTTTCGTCTTTTCGGGAGTCTTCCGGTAGTAAACATCCGACAATGTTTCTTCCAGGTAAACCGGCGACAGTGTTCGTCCTTCCAACTTGGTGGTATCCCCGTTCTCCACGAGAAAATGATAGGGCTTTAGCAGCTTGTTCTGGCTCGCCTTTGCGGTGGATTTATCGATGGAGATCTGAAGCTTTTCATATTTTTCATAGGAAGCGAAGGTATAGGCTTCGGGGCGGTTTTTGTCTTTATTGTCGATCACGTGCCGGATCAATTCCACAGCCGGATTGTCCTTGTTGCGGTATCGCTGGCGTTTGTTGCGGACGGTAGCTTCCCTGAGCTGATGGTACTTGCGGGAAAGCGGGATCAGCAGTTCTCCGTCGGGGATCGTATCCAGCGACATGGTGAGGGAATTGTAACCGACGCAGGTAATAACCAGCTCCAGCTTGCTCCGCCCGGTCGGTATCTTGAATTTGCCTTCCGAATTGGTCCGGACACCTCCGCCGAGTCCCCGGATGGTGACGCTGGCATTGGGCAGCGGTACGCGGGAAGCCGAATCGACGACAGCTCCGCGCAATACATCCTCCTGTCCCCGGACGGCGTGGGAGATAGCCATGCCCGATAACAGTACGATTAACAATTTTACATACATCCTTTCCATAATGGTCAAATCCTGTAATTATCCTGGTCTGTTGTTGAACTTACGATCGGGTCACGGCTACGGTTGCGTCACCGGTTGAATACAAATCGTTTTTGGAGGGTATAATTATATAGAACCGCAACGGTCGTAGCCGTAATAATTTTGGCAAGCATTGGGGCAAGTCCCGCCCGGCTGAGCGCATAAAGGCCGGAAGCGTTAAGCGCGAGATTGCCGATCCAAACCATCAGGTACCGGTTCATTTGACCGGTCCATTTCCCATCACGGGCATTAAAAACCCAATGGCGGCTTATCGCAAAATGGGTAATGCCGCCGCAGATCGTTCCCGTTACCCCATAGATCGTCACCCTTCCGCTGGCTGAGGCCGCCGGAATTCCTGCCCACCGGAGCAACAGGAAGGTCACCAGGAAGTCGACCCCGGTCGCCGCCAGGGAGGCCAGCTGTGCTTTTGTAAAGGTGATCATGGTGTTTTTACAAAAGAAGTGGCAAATATAGCAAGCTGCAGGAGCAGGTTAGCATACACTCCCGCCAGTACATCGTCCATCATCACACCCCAACCTCCACCCAGTTTTTCCATCCTCCGGATGAACAAGGGTTTGGCGATATCGAAGAACCTGAAAAGCAACAATCCGGCAATCAGGTACGGCCAGCGGACAGGTACGAACAATAAGGTAAGACACATTCCGGCTGCTTCATCGATAACAATCCGGTTGCTGTCCTTCCCCCATGCGATCTCCGCCTTTCCCGCAGTGTAAGCGCCAACGAACAGCAAACCGAGCGTAATCAGCAAGGGTAACACAACCGGCTTATTTCCACCGCGCCAGGCAAAATACCAGGCTATACAACAAACAACCGCGGCAACCGTGCCTCCGCCTTTCGGTATGTAACCGATCCCCATGCAGGTGGAAATGAGCCGATAAAAGCGCGTCATCACGCGGTTATTTCTTCCTCGGCGAACGTAAGCCCTTCGGCGTTGACCGGTTCCTCGCCCATCAGCTTCCGCAAGGCATTTTGCAAAACCGTCAATTGCTTGAAAATATCATGTTCCGGCCGAAAACCAGGCGCGTGCTGGGGGGACTTGAAATAGAAAGAAAGCCATTCCTGTATCCCGCTGAGCCCTGCCCGTTTCGCCAGGTCTCCAAATAGAGCCAGATCGAGCACCAGCGGTGCCGCAAGGATCGAATCCCTGCAAAGGAAATTGATCTTTATCTGCATCGAGTAACCCAACCAGCCGAAGATGTCGATATTGTCCCAGCTTTCCTTATTATCGCCATGCGGCGGATAGTAGTTGATCCGGATCTTATGATATAATTCCCCGTACAGCTCAGGACTAAGGTCAGGGCGAAGGATATCTTCCAATACGCTCAGCTTTGAGACTTCCTTGGTCCGGAAATTGTCCGGTTCGTCCAGCACATAACCATCCCTGTTACCGAGGATATTGGTCGAGAACCAACCCTTCACACCCAACGCGCGGGCCTGCAACCCCGGGGCGAGAATAGTCTTCATCAACGTTTGACCTGTTTTAAAATCCTTGCCGCCGATCGGAGTGCCGGTCTGGCCTGCCAATTCAACCAGGGCGGGAATATCCACCGTGAGGTTGGGAGCTCCGTTCAGGAACGGGATACCCAGCCGCAGGGCTGCGTAGGCGTAGATCATGCTGGGTGCAATCCGCGGGTCGTTGTCTTTCAACCCTCTTTCGAATGCACCCAGGTTCTCATGTACATCCGCTACCTCCGTATATTTCTCGGTCGATCCGCACCATACCATCACCAACCGGTCGCAACCCCGGGTGTCCTGAAAGCGTACGATATCGTCCATCAACGCTTTCGCCAGTTCATATTTCGTCGCCGCTTCCTTCACATGCGTACCGTCGAGATTCTTTATGTAGTTCCTGTCAAATACCGCCTTCATGGGCTTGAGCGCTTCCAGCTGCGGACGCAGCAGTTCCAGGGTATGCGGTTCGAGTACCTTTGCCCGGCT
>DATJWK010000092.1:0-132722 GCA_035501395.1 Puia sp. | reverse complement strand
GAAATTAACCGAAGGTTTCCATGATTTATCTGTAGATAGCATGAATACCTCCTTTTTTTTGGTGAACGATAGATACGAAGTTACGAAAAAATCAACAATTAAATGCGGATTTTAGTTTAGAGAGTGTCGGGGCGCCCATCTGCGGAGCTTGTCGATCACTTCCTCCAATTTGACCGGTTTGCCGAGATAGTCATTCATCCCGGCCTGCAGGCACTCCTCCTGGTCTCCTTCCATTGCATTGGCGGTAAGTGCGATGATCACCGGCTGGCGGCCAGCCTTGCGCTCACGGATCAGCCGGGTGGCTTCCAGACCGTCCAGTTCGGGCATTTGGAGATCCATCAGGATGATGTCGTATTCGCCGCCAACGGCTGCGTTTACGGCTTCACGACCGTTCTCTACCATGACAGGCGAATAGCCGAGCTTTTGCAGGATATACTCTATCACCTGTTGATTGATGACATTGTCTTCCGCGATCAGGATGCGCATCGGGAGATCGGCTGCCAGCTTCCCGGTAAGACGGGAGGGGAATGCGCCGCCGTTGGCTGAAGACCACGACCGGTTTTCCAGGCCGGACAGAATGTGACGGTACATGGCCTGTTGTTTGATGGGTTTGGTCATGATCGCGCTGAACAGATCGTCGTAGTTCTTTCTATATTCATCGCCGATCGAACTGAGCAAAATGATCGGCAAGCGGGGATATCGTTCGCGGATGGTGCGGGACAGTCGAACACCATCCATATAAGGCATCTGCATGTCGGTGAGGATAAGGTCGTATCGGCTATCTGCAGCAAGGATGTCAAGCGCCTCGACGCCGGAAGCGGCCAGGGTGGGGGCAAGCTGCCACTGTTCCAGCTGGTTTTTGAGGATGGTACGATTGGTGAGATTATCGTCGATGATCAGAAGTCTTTTTCCGGCATGCGCCGCCAGGTCACCGGAGGAAACGGGCACGTCTGCCCGGACGCCGGCACGCGTCCTGATCGTGAAAGTGAATGTCGATCCGAGACCCGGCTTGCTTTCCACGCTGATCGATCCACCCATCATTTTCACCAATTGCTCGGAGATGGCTAACCCCAGCCCGGTGCCGCCGTATTTCCGGGTTGTGGACGTGTCGATCTGGGAAAAGGCCTTAAACAGCCGCTCCTGTTTTTCCAACGGGATACCGATGCCGGTGTCCCGGACTTCGAACCCGAGCGTGAGTTGTCCGGCCATATCGGACTGCAAAAGGCGGACACGAACCAGGATCTCGCCTTCCGTGGTGAATTTGATCGCATTTCCCACCAGGTTGGTTATGATCTGGCGGAGGCGGAGGTCGTCGCCTTTTATCCAGGCGGGGACGTTGCTTTCTATCTGATACAGGAGTTCGATACCGGTCTGCGCGGCACGGGTGCTAAAGATATCGAGTACGTGTTCGATGCTTTCGCGGAGGTCGAAGTCGATGTCTTCCAGATCCATACTTCCGGATTCGATCTTGGAAAAATCCAGAATGTCATTGATGACGTTCAGCAGGGTTTCGCCGCAGGCGGTAATGGTCTCGGCGTAGTTGCGCTGCTGTTCGTTGAGTGGCGTCTCGGACAATAAGGAGGACATGCCGATCACACCGTTCATGGGCGTCCGGATCTCATGGCTCATGGTTGCCAGGAAGATGCTTTTCGCCTTGTTGGCCCGTTCGGCTTCTTTACGGGCGGTCTCGGCTTTTAACAAAGCCTCTTCCAGGGCGTCCTGATTCCGGCGTCGTTCCTGGAGGATACCGGCCTCCATTTGCAAACCGGCCATTTGTACTGCCTGGACGATCTGGATCTCACCATATCTTTTCAATTGATACGCCCACAGCCCGCAGATAAATACGATGATGGTCGTAAGCGCGATATGGATGACGAAGGTGTTGAAGTCGATATAGTCGAGACGCGTAAAAAAGATGGATGTGTTGCCGCTGTATTGGAGATAGTCAAAAATCGCGTGATGCAGAAAGACAAAAATGAGCAGCGGGATCTGCAATTTCCAATTCTGATAGGTGATCAGGATCGCGCAGGCGATGAACGCAAAGAAGTGCATTTCGAAGAGCCCGTGCATCTCGTAGATATACTGCGCCATGAAAACGCCCAGGACGACGCTCAGCACATACTGATAAAGATCGGAACGTGGCAGCGCCAATTTGACGGAGTAATACCCAATAAGGCAGAGGCTACCAACTCCCAGGGCGATGGGATAGGTGTCATAATAGTGAGCAAGGTAAAGGCCGATACAGAAGAACGCGATCAGAAAATAGTTCATAAGCCGGTCGGACCGTTGCCGGACGCCGGCGTGAAAAATGGCTGTCTGCGTCTCCAGGTCGGTGGAGGAAGGCGGGAGGCCGGAGAGATCGGGTATCGTCATGCTCCTTATCATAGGTGGCAGGCCGGCACCGATACCGCTACGAGCAGCATGACCCAGGAAGGAAGCATGCTCTTTCTCAAGGACTTATTGGATTTCAATAACATATAGGAAATGATACGGATAAGGTCCAGGTTACTGCGCTTTGCGATAGTATAACGCGGAAATTTATTTTTTATTTAAGTGTATACGCTTATGTTATCCACATTTAAGTATATTTCGTTTATGAGTAAAATTATTGCGGCCATGTTACTGCTCGCGGCGGCGCCGATGGCGGTTATAGGGCAGTCCGTCAAGATGCAGGAAAACTATCCGGTCGATCCGGCGTCGGTGGAGCATGCCGGGGTGCCGAAGGGTGAACTGATCAAATGCCGGTTCGATCACCCGGTTATTTTCCCGGGAACGGTGCGGGATTACTGGATCTATATCCCCGCGCAATACAAACCGGATCACCCCGCCTGTGTCTATGTCAACCAGGACGGGATCCAATGGAAGGCGCCGACGGTGTTCGACAACCTGATCAACAGCGGGGAGATGCCCGTGACGATCGGAGTGTTTGTCATGCCGGGGCGGGTCCTGGCAGGTGACACGAGTAGCGCGAGAGACCGCTTCAATCGCAGTTTTGAATATGACGGGCTTGGGGATGCGTATGTACGCTTTTTGTTAACCGAGATCTTGCCGGATGTCGAGCGGCACCAGACCGGAGACGGGCGGGCAATCCATCTGTCGCAGCAAGGCAACGACCGTGCGATCGGCGGGTCAAGCAGCGGCGCGATCGCCGCGTTTACGGCGGCATGGGAGCGGCCGGATGCGTTTTCGAGAGTTTTTAGCGCGATCGGGACGTATGTCGGGTTGCGGGGCGGAGAGCGGTATCCGACATTGATCCGGAAAACAGAGCCAAAGGCGATCCGGGTATTTCTGCAGGACGGCTCGAACGACTTAAATATTTACGGCGGCGACTGGTGGATGGCAAATCAGACGATGGAACGGGCGCTGACCTTTGCGGGTTATGAGGTAAGGCATATCTATGGGGAGGGTGGTCACAACGGGGCGATGGGCGAATCTATTTTTGCGGATGCGATGCGCTGGCTTTGGAAGGGTTGGCCGCAGGCGGTGGGGAAGGGGATGCCGGGTACGACGGGGGCTGGCGCGACCGGCTCGGCGGGCCGCTCGATGGGCGCTGCGACCGGCGCTGCGACCGGTGCTGCCAACGGTGCGTCGGGTAATCAGGCATTTCAGTTGCTGGTCCCGGGCCAGGACTGGGAACTGGTGGGGGAGGGTTATGGGTTTTCGGAAGGATCGGCCGCGGACAAGGACGGGCGCGTCTATTACCAGGACATACCGGCGTCAAAGACCTACGCGGCCGCGCCCGGCGGAGGGAAGCCGGAATTGGTGTCGGCGCGGTCCGAACGCGCCAGCGGGACCTGCCTGGGCGCGGACGGGATGCGGTATGAAGTGGCCGGAGGATCGAAACAGGTGTTAAAGTATGGTGCGGGTGGCGTTGCGGAAGTCGTCGCGGACGGCATCGCGGGGAATGACCTCGTCGTTACCTATACCGGTAACGTGTATGTGACGGCGCCCGATGGCACGGAGCGGCCGGGGAAGATCTGGCTCATCCGGCCTGGCGGGCCGCCGGTGGCGGTGGATTCGGGGTTGCGGTTTGTCAATGGAGTTTGTTTGTCTCCGGATCAGACGCAGCTTTATGCGGCGGAGTCGGCGAGTCACTGGATATGGATCTATACGATCCTGCCCGACGGCACGCTAACGAACAAACAGCGGTTCGGATGGCTGCATGTGCCGGATAACAGGGAAAATGCATGGCCGGACGGGTTGAAATGCGATCAAAACGGGTGGGTGTATGTCTCGACAAATATGGGGATCCAGGTCCTCGATCAACTGGGCCGGGTGAATCTGATCCTGCCCATGCCGGGTGGCGCACAGCCGTCAAATTGTTGCTTTGGCGGAAAAGATTTTGACACGCTGTTCGTGACATGCGGCAGTAAGGTGTGGAAGAGAAAGTTGAAGACAAGGGGATGTAACACGTTTGAGAAGCCGGTCCGACCGCCGGTTCCGCATTTATAGAAGATTGGCTGCCCTGGTTAAATCTGGCTTTCGCGACGCTCGGAGCGGTATGCGGAAGGGATGCGGTTGAATTCTTCCTTGAAATATTGGGAGAAGTTCTTTGGGTTGTTGAATCCGACGGTGTAGGCGATCTCGGAGACGGTGAGCCGGCTTTTTTCGAGTAGTTCCGCTGCTCGCCGGAGGCGGATATGACGGATGAATTCGATGGGTGTTTTGCCCGTGAGGAGCAGCAGCCGCTTGTAAAACGTGCTGCGGCTGGCATGGAATCGGGCGCTCAATTCACCGACTGACAGGTCGGGGTTACCCATATTTTTTTCGATGTATTCGAGGACGCCCTTTACAAACAATTCATCGGCGGATTCGACCTCCACGCCTGCGGGTATCGCCTGCACCTGGCGCTGATAGGTCCGCCGGACGGTGGCGGTGTGGGCCAGGATATTGCGGATACGGGACAGGAGCAGCTCGAAATCGAACGGCTTTATTATATAATCGATTGCGCCCGTGCGTAATCCGTTTAGTTCGGCGCCGTCGCCGGTCATGGCGGTGAGCAGGATTACGGGGATCTGGGCGGTACGTTCGTCGCCGGAGATCTTTTTGCAGAGTTCCGTTCCATTCATCGCAGGCATGGAGATGTCGCTGACGATAAGATCGGGGTGGTCGGCCAGGGCCCTCCGCCAGCCTTCCTTGCCGTCGGAGGCCTCGATGATCGAGTAGAAGTGGCGAAGATTATCCTTTAGATAAAAGCGAAAGTCTTCATTGTCTTCCACGATCAGGATGGTGGGGGGAGCGCCGGTGGCGAGGGGAGTGCCATTGGCAGGGGATGGGTCAGCTTTTGGCAAGGCTCCGGCGGGCAAGACCGGTGTACCATTGATGGCCGGAGCGGTGGCGGCTGTTTTTGGAGTCGCGCCGTTGGTGGCAGCGTCGTCGGATATGGTTGAGGCGGCGGTGGGGTCGGGTTTGTATGCGACCTCGGCCGTTTCCGGAATTGGCGTGAAGGGAAGGCGGATGGTAAAGCAGCTGCCCTTATTCAGCTCGCTTTCGACCACAAGCTGACCCTGGTGCATCCTCACAAACTCCTGCGTAATAGCGAGGCCGATGCCGCTCCCCTGGTTGAGAATCGTGTCGGGGACTTCGGACTGGAAAAAGCGATCGAATATCTTTTCACGGACCTCCGGAGCGATGCCGATGCCGGTGTCCTTTACACGGATACAAAGGATGGTCTTATCGGCCTCGGGTTCGGTGGTCACCTCCACGCTGACTTCGCCGCGGGCGGGTGTAAACTTGAAGGCGTTCGATAGCAGGTTGAAGAGAATTCGTTCGATTTTGTCATGATCGAAGGAGGTACGAAGGCTCCGGGTATCGGCATTGTACGAGAAGGCGATGTGCTTCCGTTCGGCCAGATCGATGAATGACCATGAAATTTCGCGAACGAATTTGAGGATATCGCCCTGGCGCGGGTTGAGGCGAAGCTCGTTGACCTCCATTTTGCGGAAATCCAGCAATTGATTGACAAGGTGGAGAAGACGGCGCGCGTTCCGGCGGATCATTTCATATTGCGGGTGCGGATCGGGCACGGGCGGACCGGTCAACAACTTGTCGACGGGGGCAAGGATCAGGGAGAGGGGAGTCCGGAGTTCGTGGCTCATGTTGGTAAAGAACCGGATTTTCATCAGGTCGATCTCATGAAGGCGTTTTGTCTCGCGGCGTTCCTGTTCGAGGGCGAAGCGCGAGCGGGCCTTGCGGATAATCGTCCTGCGTGCAATGAAAAGGATACCGATCAGCGACAGTACGTATACGACGTATGCCAGCGGGGTCTTCCAGAACGGCGGGAGGACGACGATCTTAAGCGAAGTTTCCCGGTCATACCAGTTGCCGTCTTCGTCGGCGGCTTTTACTTTGAACGTGTACGTGCCGGCGTCGAGGTTGGTATAGGTGGCTTTGCGGGCTTTGCCGTCGGTGACAAGCCAGTTTTTATTAAATCCTTCGAGAGTATAGGCATATTTGTCGCCGGAGTTATCGACAAAGTCGAGGGCGGCGAATTCGATCGAAAAGATGTCTTCGCTATGGCTCAGCGTGATCTCGGGTGTCTCGGAGACAGACCGTTCGAGCACGACATGGTTGCCAATTTTTTCGCCGACATGAACGCTGCGGTTAAAGATATCGAGGCCGGTGAGGACGATGGGAGGAGGAGCAAATATATTGGTCAGGGCTGATGGACGGAAGAGGTTGAATCCATTGGGGCCGCCGAAAATCAGGCTCCCGTCGCGCGTGCTCAGGGCAGTGCGTTCGTTGAACTCGCGACCCTGCAGTCCGTCTTTTTCGTGGTAGTTGCGGCACCGGATACGGACGGGGCCCGGGCGGTCGCCGGCGGAAGTAACTTGAATCCGGGAGAGGCCGTTGGCCGTGCTGACCCATAGTTCGTGGTCCTGGTCCTCCACGATCCCGCGGATGGTGTTGTCCGGGAGACCGTTTTCGGTGCTGAAGGACTGAAAGGCGTTCTTTTCCGGCAAAAAGAGATTCAGGCCGTCGCGTGTTGCTACCCACATGTTGTCGCGGCTGTCACGGAAGAGGAGGATGACGTTGTCGGTGCTGAGCTGGTTGCTGTCGGAAGAATAGTGGGTGAAGCGGCCGGTGCGTTTGTCCATTACGTCTATTCCGTAAGCGGTAGCAATCCAAAGGTTGTGCTCGCGGTCTTCGAGCACCGAGGAGACATAATTATTCCGGATGGAGTTTGCCTGACTGCTGGTGAAATGTTCGAATCCATTTCTTCGCCGGTCAAACCGGTCGAGGCCGCCCGCCAGGGTGCCGGCCCAGATATTATGCTCGCTGTCTTCATACAGGCACATGACTCGGTCGTCAGCGAGACTGGCCGGGCGATGGTCGTCGTGGCGATAATGGATAAAGCGTTTCCCGTCAAAACAGTCGAGGCCACCGAAGTATGTGCCGATCCAGAGCCGGTTTTCATGGTCGATAAGAAGGCTGACAATAATGTTGTTGGCAGGGGAGTTGGAGTTGGCTGGATCGTTGACATATTGCCGAAAGCGATTATGCCGGCGGTCGAAGTAGATGAGTCCGCCGCCGTTTGAGCCGATCCAGAGGTTGCCGGCGCTGTCTTCGACGAATTTGTTGACGTCGTCAAAGCTCAGTGAATGGGGATCGCGCGGGTGATGGCGGTAGAGCGGGAACTCGACGCTGTTCTGGTGGTAGTAGCTGATCCCGCTTTTGAAGGTGCCCAGCCAGATCGTGCCGGTGCTGTCACGGATCATCGCGGGGAGGCTATTCTCCGCCAGACTTTTCCGGTCGTCCTCTATATGCGTCAGGGCGGTGACGGTCAGATTGCTCTTGTCGAGGATGTCTACACCACCGTGATCGGTGGCCAGCCAGATCTTACCCATTTCGTCCTGCAGGGCGCTATAAATGACGTTGCTGCTGAGGCGACCCGGCTTTGGGGGGACGCCCGCCTTCGCCAAGGCTTCCGGCTTCGCTGACGCTTCCGGCCTCGCTGACGCTTTCGCTTTCGCTAACGCTTCCGCCTTCGCTAACGCCCCGGCGGACAAGTCGGCGGACAAGTCGGCAGTAAAGTGAATGAATTCCCCCGTAGAGGGGCGATAACGCCACACCCCCTTAAAGTAGCCACTGGAGTAAAGCCAAATGTCATCCTGGTTATCGATATAAAGGCCACAGGGGACTTGATTGTTACCGATTACTTTTTCTATTTCGGTAGTCCGGGTGACGACGGCATGAGTCCGGCCGTCGACCTTTTCAAGCAGGCCATTTTGATGGAAGACCCAGCAATTGCCGGCGTGATCTTCCTTTACGTCGGAGACAGGCGCCGTGGACAGACAGCCCGGCCGGGTACTGTCCGGGCGCACGGCAAATACACGGCCATCCGCATTCAAATGATAGATGCCGCTATCGCGGTAAACAAACCAGAAGCCGGTTGCACTGTGGGTGATGCCCAGCAGCCAGAATTCCGGCAAGCCATGTCTACGGAGGTAGCCTGCATAGTCACGATCAAACCGTTCGGTTGCAAGGTCATATATATTAAAGCGGCTGGAGCGCGACTGGACCCACATTTTTCCTTCCGGACCCTCAAATATTTGTTCGATATAGTTATCGCCGATGGAATGGGGATCATGTTGGTCGTGTCGGAACACTTTGAATTCGTACCCATCATAGCGGTCGAGGCCGGACATGGTTCCGAACCACATAAAGCCACGGGGGTCTTTGTACAGGCTGGTGATGTGATTATTGGATAGCCCGTTGGAGAAATTCAGTGTAGAAAATTGATATTCAGGCGACTGGGCACTAAGGCGAGGAAGCACAAAGCACAGAACGAGCATCAACAAGATCAAATTCGACTTCATAGCCGCAGAAAGATGAGTGCCAATGTATGAACGCAGTAAGTCCGGTCGGAGTTGAGGCAAACTGGTGCAAATATATATTGTCTTTGAGACGAATTGAACATTTGGATACCCTTTTTGATGTTTTTGGACCCCGTTCGGATGGCAAAAAGCTGATACTTTAGCGTTGTAAACCCGATTTACGGCCAAATGTAAACCGATTGCATCGGTTGCAGCGACTTCTTTTTGAGAAAATTGAACCGATTGCACTTATCTTATTAACCAACGCTAAAAAGATCCATGTGAACCCGGCTGCCAGGGCGGCCGGACCCCGGAGTGAACCAAACCGGTTACCAACTTAGAAATCATCTCTTTTACTAAAACTATGCTGCGGTATGAAAAAATGTCTTAGGCTACTTTTTGCATTTTTGGTTTGCTGCTTTTTCACGACTTCCTTATTTGCCCAGAACAAAACGATTACCGGGACGGTGACCGATCAGCACAATGCGCCCTTGTCCGGCGCAAGTGTTACGATCAAGGGCAAAAAAGGCGGGGTGATGACAGACAATAACGGGAATTTCAAGATCGCGGTGCCTCCGGGATCTGCCGTTCTGGTAATTAGTTACGTCGGCGCCGCCAAACAGGAGATTTCGATCAATGATCGGACAACTGTTTCGGTTGCGATGGATGTAACAAACAGCAACAACTTAAACCAGGTGGTCGTAATCGGTTATGGCACGCAGCGGAGGCAGGATGTCAATGGGTCGATCGCCTCGGTCACTGCTGCGCAGATCCAGGACATTGCTCTTTCAAGCGTCGACCAGATGCTCCAGGGCAAAGCCGCGGGGGTAACGGTAACGCAAAATGCCGGTGCACCGGGCAGCGCCACTTCGGTCCACATTCGCGGTATAACGAGTTTCGGCTCGAGCGAGCCCCTTTATGTAATCGATGGGGTCGCCATCCAGGGGAATTCGCAGGCCGGGGTCCAACTGTCGCGCCCCGGTGGCGGGCAGGATGAAAATACGGTGAGTCCGCTGGCCCAATTGGATCCGAATGACATCGAATCGATCGATGTGTTGAAGGACGCGTCGGCTACGGCGATATATGGGAGTCGCGGCTCCAACGGGGTGATCATCATCACAACGAAAAAAGGGAAGGCCGGAAACGGAAAGATCACGTATGATGGCTGGTACGGCAGCCAGGAACAAGGAAAATTCCTGTCCGTGATGAATCTTCAGCAGTATGCCAAGCTGCAAAATGAGTTGTCTGTCGATTTCCTGATCACGCCCCGGGCTGAATTCTCCAATCCCTCCGAACTTGGGCCCGGAACCAACTGGCAGAAGGCCATATTCCAGCATGCGCCCGAAACCAATCATTCGCTTGCCTTTTCAGGGGGCACCGACAAATCGGATTATTATGTTTCCGGAGGTTATTTCGATCAGGACGGAACCATCCTCGGATTCAACTTCAAACGCTGGAGCCTGCACTCTGCCCTCAATTCGAAATTGAAAGACTGGTTTAAGGTGGGAATGACATTTAATGGCAGTTCCAGCAATGAAAACGTCGGCCTTAGCAACGCCTCGGGGATAGTGTATGATGCGCTGCTGCAGGCGCCTGATGCCTCTGTCTATAATGCCGACGGCACCTTTTCCGGTCCCGCCGTTATAAATGGCGTGGTCGAAGGCGGCCCGAATCCGGTGCAACAAGCATTAAGCATTACCAACAACCTGGTCCGGAACAATGTTCAGGGCAGTGCATACGGGGATATCCTTTTGCCCTTAGGATTTACCATCCATTCAGAAATTGACGGAAATTTCGATTGGAACAATGCCAAAACCTTTCTTCCGACCTATAGTTATGGGGTCAACGGTTCGGCACCGGCATTCGTCAATTCACAGGCCGTTTTGAGTGAGTATAACAGCACCGACAATTACTGGAACTGGATCGAGCACCTGAACTACAACCATACTTTCGCCGAAAAGCATGTCGTTACCGCATTGGTCGGGCACGAAGTGTGGGAATCGCAATATGATGGCGTCTCGGCAACAACCAAAGGGTTTACAGCAGGCAACACGATCCAGACGCTGGGCCTTGGTACACAAACCACTGATTTGATCGGAGAGAATAAAGGCAACCAGGTCATGGAATCGCTGCTGGCGCGGGTTATTTACACCTACGATAACAAGTACAGCATTACCGCCACCGATCGCCGTGACCAATCTTCTAATTTCGCCCCGGGACACCAAGTTGGATATTTCCCCGGCATATCGGGGTCATGGAGACTGTCGCAGGAACACTTCATGGATAATGTGAAGTTTGCCAACAATATCAAGATCAGGGCAGGGTATGGCGGTACCGGCAACGCCAATATCGGCCAGTATCTTTACGGGTCGGCCATCACCCCGGTCACAACCGGCCTGGGCACCGGGTTTAGCGTGAATAACTTCGCGAACCCAAACCTGACCTGGGAGACGGCACTGCAAACGGATATCGGGATTGATTTCAGCATCCTGAACAACCGGGTCGATGCCACTGTCGACTGGTACAAAAAGACTTCCAAACATTTTCTTTTCCAGCAGCCGCTTCCCGCTTTCCTTGCGGGCGGTGTGGCTGAATACTCATCGGCTGCCGTTGTTCAGCCGCCGGAAGTCAACGCGGGCGAGATCCAGAATACCGGGTATGAGTTTACCATCAACAGCAGAAATATAATAACGAAAGACTTCAGCTGGACGACGAATATTATTTATTCGGCTTATACCAATAAAGTGATCTCCCTGAACGGGTTTCCGGCCCTCCTCGGTCAAATCGGCTCCGGCGGTGGCGCACTGATCAATGTTACGCGAACCGGCGCAGGCGATCCGGTAGGCGAATTTTACGGCTATAAGGTCCAGGGGATCATCTCCTCGATGGCGCAATTACAGGAATTGGCGCAAAATCCGCAGAACGTCACGGGTGCTCCCTCGGTCGTCACCAACAGCAGGAATGTGGCGAATGGGGTATGGTTGGGTGACCTGGCCTACCAGGGAACGAAACCGAAGGGCGGCGGCAGTACTCCCAATCAGCAATATGCGCTTGGCAATCCCAATCCTAAGTTCACCTACAGCATGACCAATACGGTCAGGTATAAGGATTTCGATTTCTCCATCTTCGTGACGGGTGTGTACGGCAATAAGATATTGAATGCGCTGAAGTTTCAGACCGAGGCCCTCGATGGTCTTTACGCCAACCAGTTGGCGGAAGCCGGTAATTACTGGACGCCCGGCAATCCGAATTCGAAGATCCCGGCGCCCCGGGCTACATTCGGCAACAACAACCTCGTTATGTCGGACAGGTTTATAGAGAGCGGTTCTTTCCTCCGGATTCAAAATATGCGGCTCGGGTATAATTTGCCAAACAAATATGCGCGGATGGCCAAGATGAATCACCTAAGAGCCTATATCAGCGGGCAAAACCTCTGGGTGATCACTAAGTACTCCGGTTTGGATCCCGAAGTCGGTGCGTTGAATCAAAACCCTATTTTGACGAATGTGGACAATGGCAGGTATCCGATCCCGCGCGTTGTCACCTTCGGTCTGAACGCAGAATTCTAAATCTACCTAATCATTACTTGTATATGAAATATAATAAAACATCGATCGCTATAAGTGCCGTAGTGCTGATGGTCAGCGCGGGCTGTAGTAAAACCTTTTTTAACCGCCCGCCGGAATCCAGTTCCACGGTAGGCACCTATTATCAAAATGACGCCGAGGTTCGGGCAAGTACAAATATCCTTTATGCTGCGCCCTGGTTTGGCTTTAACGGAAAAGCCTTTTTGGCGACCAGCGAACTGTTGAGCGGTAATTGTGTATGTTATGTAGGCACCGATCCTGAGTTTGGCGCCTATGTTAATTATACCGAAGGGAATGCGACTCCCGCGGTAACGAGCACCTGGAATTCACTGTTCACCGTCGTGGCGCAGTCAAATGCCCTGCTGGGCAATCTGACCACGTCCGTTCCGGCGTCCGTGGATGGACCCACGCTCAACAATGCCATCGGTGAGGCCCGTTTGTTGCGCGCCCTGGCATACTTTTATCTCGTCCGCATCTTCGGCAACGTCCCCATTATCACCAACCCGGACACGCTGACGAATAGCTATTCCACGATCCATACCAATCCGGTGGCGGATGTGTACAAATTCATTACCCGGGAATTGAAATTCGCCGAGGCGAATTGTACTCCCGGCGTGGCGCATACGGGACATGTGTCCAGTGCTTCGGCGTCGGGACTGCTGGCCAAAGTTTACCTCTACGAGCAGAATTACGATTCGGCCAGATATGAGGCCGAACTGGCGATCAACAGCGGTGAATTCGGGCTGATGGGTATCGATTTCGGCACCGGCTTCAACGATCTCTTCCGGATCGCGAACAACAACAATAAGGAATCCATGATCGCCCTGCAGTGGTCGTCCAATGCCGGTTACGGTTTCGGTAACCAGATCCAGTCCGTCGTTGCGTTAAATTCTACCATTACCGGGACGGGTGACGGATATGGCGAGCTCGGGCCCAGCTTTGACTTGCAAGCGGCGTACAAGGCCGAAGGAGACACGATCCGCCGGCACGCAACCATGATGCTTCCGGGTGAGCATTATCCCGAGATCGATCAGAATTCGGGCGGCTTTACCTGTCCGCTCAACGCTTCCCCCCAGGGTACGCATGCGGCCGTTAAAAAGTATGTCGTGGGTACGCCTGCCGACAATAATGGGTTAACGGCTTTTCAGGCCACCAGCCTGAATACCTATGTCCTGCGTTATGCCGATGTCTACCTGATCGAGGCGGAGGCTATTATGGGCCAGCAGGCTAAACCCGGCGTGGGAACCGGTATCGATACGACGTTCAGCACCAACGATGCGACAGCTTTAAAATATTTCAACCTGATCCGTCAAAGGGCGGGTATCGCACCGGTGACCAGTTTCACCTACAGACAGCTCATCAACGAAAGAAGACTGGAATTTGCCGTGGAAGGGGACGGCTGGTATGATCTGCAGCGGATCGACGGATTCAATGCCTCTTCGCACCCGGTTGCCATGAACATTGAAAGCGGAATAAATAAGGGCAATTCCAGCACCGGTACATCAGCGAACAATTATACCGACTTTGTCCTTTATCCGGTCTATACCATTCCGACGAACGCGCAGTTCCTGCTGCCGATCCCGGCTACGGAGACGGTTGCAGATCCGAATTTGCTCCTCCCGCCTGTACCCTATAAATTCTAATTGATGGCGACCAGTAATAATAAATAATTGAAAAAATGAAAATCATCCACATTAAAATAAAATGGGTCCTATTCATCCTGTTGGTTTCAGGCATAGTATCCTGTAAGAAATATAACTATATGGGATTTACCCCTGGCAAAGGGAAGCCGACCATCACGTCGATCCATACGTTGTATAAGGCGGATTCGCTGCCATTGAATGTTCCGGATTCAACCATTGACAGCCTTGGCAATCTTACCGTGACCGTGCCGCAGGTGCAAGGGGTAAACTCACCGCAGGATTCAACAACGACTTCGGGCAACGGCGGAAGTTACTACGTCATTCTGGGTACCAATCTTGGAAGTACAACCTCAATAACCTTTAATGATACGGCGGCATTTGTCAATAGAGCGTGGCTAACCGATACGACCCTTATTGTCGCCATCCCGTCGAATGCGTGGACGCCAAACGAACCCAATACCCTGACCGTTACTACGCTGTACGGTTCGGCGAATACGACTTTTCACGTCAACCAACCGGCGCCGAACATCAGCGGACTGAACCCCTCGGCGGCACCGGCCGGCGATACCATAACAGTCAACGGATCGCTGTTTTACAATGTGGATAGTGTCACTTTCGTTGCAGCCGGTGTAGACGTCCAGGCCCAGATCGTGTCGTATACGCCAACTCAAATTCAAGTCGTCGTGCCCCAGGGTATCGTGGAAGCGTTCGTTCATGTCTATACGCCGGGAGGAGCGGCAGTTTCCCCTTCGGCCTTCGGATTCAAATACGTCATTTATAAAGACGGTCTTACCCAGTACTGGGGTGGAAATGGCGGAGGGTACAGCGGGTACAACAGCACGGTTAACTACACCGATAACAGCAATCCTCCGCCGGGAGGTGCGAACGATATCATGGTTACGATCAGCGGCGCTTATGGCGCGCTGCAAATCGGTTATGGCGGGCCAACGATATCGGTAAGCACGCTCGACCTGCAGGGTATCCGGTTTGCCATTGCCGGCGGTTCTACTGTCCCCGCGGGCGGTCAACCCGCACAGGTGGTTATTAATGGCAACTATGCCGCCAACTATCAATTTACGATCCCGGCGAGCACAAGCGGCTATCAGACCTTTATCATCCCGTTGAGCGCGTTGGGTAATCCTTCCACCATATCTGAAGTGGTTATCCAAATGCAAGGCTCCGGCGGGGCAGGGATCATCTTCTATGTGGATAACTTAGGATTCATCTAGCGGAACCGAATATGAAGATCGCACAACTGAATTTAATCCTGGTCCTTGGAACGGCCGCATTACTCGCGGCCTCCTGTAAGAAGAGCCATGCTCAGATCCAAAACAATAATGGCAGCGGAGCGAGCGGGGGAATAGCCGCCTCCGATTCCACCTATAACCCGACCGATCCGGGCTTCCCGGCGACGGTGGGTTTCTTTTCAAACAACTGGGCGCAGCGGACTTTCGCGAGTCCGGGTGATGCCGGGACCTCGCCGCTGGCGACATCGGATCGGGTAACCGATTCGCTTAAGATCAACGTCAACCGGGTATTGGCGAAAGCCCCGCCAACCATATTCGGAAACAATTCGAATCTATGGATGGGCCAGATGATTTCGCAGGCCAATCTGATACAATACATTTCGGATCTGTCGCCGAACATCATCCGTGGGCCGGGCGGCAGTATCAGCGACGTGTATTTCTGGAATGGAACCTCAGCTAACCCTGCTCCGGCGGACGTTCCCGACAGCATCTATACCAATAACGGCGTGCTGGGGCCGACCGGCCCCTGGTATGGCGGGAATACCGGTTCATGGACTTTACAACTGTCGAATTACTACGCTATGCTGGTGTCGACCGCGTGCCAGGGCATCCTAACGGTCAACTATGCCTATGCGCGGTATGGAACGGGGCCAAACCCGGTATCGGCAGCGGCCCATCTGGCGGCCGACTGGGTAAGGTATGACAATGGGCGTACGAAATATTGGGAGATCGGCAATGAGGATTACGGCAACTGGGAGGCGGGATGGGAGATCGACGTATCGAGAAACAAGGACAATCAACCGCAATATGTTACCGGGGCGCTTTATGGCCGGCAATGGAACGTGTTTGCTGATTCGATGCGTGCCGCGGCAAAAGAGACCGGCGCCACGATCTATATCGGTGCCGTCCTGTACAATACGGCTCCGCAGTCTTATGATGCTCCTTCGATCCAGACCTGGAATCAGGGTGCATTGTCGAATGCGGGCCAGGGGGCTGACTTCTTTATTATTCACGATTATTTCACAGCTTACAATACCAATTCGACCGAACAGCAGATCCTCGCCACCGGCACAGCGGAAGCGCCGCGGGATATGGCCTATATCAAGAGCCAGCTTGCGATGGCGGGGGTAGGGACGAAGCCGATCGCGCTCACCGAGTGGAATATCCAGGCGACCGGAGCAAAGCAGAATACCTCGTATATCGCGGGGATGCATGCGGCGTTGACCCTGGGGGCCGTTATCGGGAGCGGGTTTGGCGAGGCATCAAGATGGGACCTTGCAAACGGCTATGCAAACGGGGATGATATGGGGATGTTCAATATCGGGGACGAGCCTGGTGCGCCCCTGTGGAATCCGCGGCCTGCATTTTACTACATGTACTATTTTCAGCGGTTTTTTGGGGACCGCATGGTCTACGATACCTTGAAACGAGTTAATTCCGACCTGATAACGTATTCTTCAACCTTCTCATCGGGGCAGGCCGGGACGGTGATCATCAATACCGGGAGCGCGAATCATGTGGTGTCGATCGACTTCCAGCATTTTCCCGCGGGCACGAATTATCACTATATGGTGCTGACGGGCGGGACAGACAATTCACCGTTCTCCAGCCAGGTGTTGGTGAACGGGATCGGGCCCGCCACGGCGACGGGAGGGCCATTGAATTATTCCACGATCAAGGCCTTCAGTGCACGGCTTTCCGGAACGATCAAAATCAGCGTACCGCCCATGAGTGTTATTTACCTTGTCGCGGACGGAAAATAGAGATGACGGTTTCGCTTCCGGCCCCCTGGAGCGGTCTTTTTGCCCGTGGAAAAGAGATAAATTGATAATGGAAAGAGATGATTTGATCCTTCAAACCCGCAATTTGACCTTAGATTGGCTCCCGTAACATTATCAGCTTATGAAGCACATCCTTGGAGCCGTATCTCTTTGTCTGCTATTTTGTTCATTGTCCGCGCAGGTCCGATCATATGGCCCCGCCCCGGGTGGGGTCAAATTCGAGTTAGCAAATGGTTTGATGGAGATCGATCTTCGGGCTGCAGATGTGGTCCGGGTTCGGTATACCAGTCAAAGCGCCTTTGCGTCAAAGGAGTCGCTGGTGGTTGCCGCCCGGCCGCCCGCCCCGCCCGCATTTACGGTGCGGGAGCAAGGCGCGGAGATCCTGATCCTTACGGACCGGCTGATGATCAGCGTGGACCGGTCTACGGGGGGTATCGCCTACAGCGATCCCCGCGGCAGCGTGATCCTGGCGGAAGACGGGGGCACGGGAAAAACGATGACCGCCGCGACAGTGGTAGGAGTGCAGACCTATAGCTGTGAGACCCGTTTCCTGTCACCGGAGGATGAGGGGCTCTTCGGGCTCGGGTGTCATCCGCTTGATTCCGGATCCATCAATTACAAGGGGCGAAGGCAGGATCTGGCGATCCGGTACATGACGGGGGCGATCCCGGTATTGTTGTCGAGCCGCGGATATGGGTTGTTGTGGGACAACTATTCGGCGTCGGAATTTGACGGGACGCTGGCAGCCAATACAAAATTCAGTTACCGCTCGGAAAGCGGGTCCATGGTCGACTATTATTTCTTCTACGGGCCGGCTTTCGATCATATCATCGATTCTTACCGGCGGTTAACGGGTAAGGCGCCGATGTTCCCCAAGTGGGCGTTCGGGCTTTTCCAGTCGCAGGACCGGTACAGGACCCAGGAACAGGTGCTGGAGGCGGGCGCCGGATACCGGCGGGCGCATATTCCCGTGGATGTGGTGGTGCAGGATTGGTACTACTGGGAGCCGTTGCCGATCGGCTCGCATGTCATGAATGCGCAGCGTTATCCGGATCCGAGCGGGATGCTGGATAGTCTGCACCGGGAACATCTGCATGGGATGATCTCGATTTGGCCGGTCTTCGGCAAAGGAACTGCCGATTACGATGTCCTGGAAAAGATGGGCGGCTTGACGACGATCACCTGGGACAATGTGGTTACACACACCTTTGACACCTATTATGATGCGCATAACCCTGCGGCCCGAACGTTATATTGGGAACAGGCGCGGGATAGCCTGGTAAAGCGATATGGCTGGGATGCCTGGTGGATCGATCAGTGTGAACCGGACAATGGCGCATTGCTAGACGAACGGCGTAAAGCCAATTTCTATACGGGTCACGGCTTTGATTTTTTCAATACCTATTCGCTGATGCATACGGACGGGGTGTATGCGGGCTGGCGCAAGGACATCCCCGGAAAGCGGGCTTTCTTTCTGGCGCGGCAGTCTTTTGCGGGGGAACAGCGCAATGCGGCGACGTTATGGTCTTCGGATATCCAGTGCACGTGGCATGATTTCGCCGACCAGGTGCCGCAGGGCATCAACGCCTGTGTATCGGGCATTCCGTATTGGACATCGGACATCGGCGGCTATCATCTCGGATGGCAGGCGCCGGACTGGACCAATCCCGACAAGCGCGAAATGTTTGTGCGATGGTTTCAATTTGGAGCCTTTTGTCCGATCTTCCGGATTCACGGGAAAGGAGAGCGGGCGTTGTTCTCGCATAATTGGGATGAGGGCACCCGTTCGGTGCTGCTGGATTTCGACCGGCTCCGGTACCGGCTGTTGCCGTATATCTATTCGCTGGCGGGATCGGTGACACAGGACAACTATACGCCCATGCGGGATTTGGCCTTTGATTTCCGCACGGACACGCATGTGTATCCGATCCGTGACCAGTATATGTATGGACCGGCGTTCCTGGTCAATCCGGTGACGACGGCGGGCGCACGCGTCCGGCAAGTATATCTGCCATCCGCGGGTTGGGTGGACTTCTGGACGGGAAAGCGCCTGGATGGCGGGCAGACCGTTCAGGCGGAGGCTCCGTTGGACCGCATGCCGCTCTACGTAAGGACCGGGTCGATCGTCCCGATGGGGCCGGTGATGGAATATTCAACCGAGCGCCCGGCCGATACGATCGAGTTACGTATCTATCCGGGGGCGGATGGACATTTTATGTTGTATGAGGATGGGAACGACGGATACCAATATGAAAAAGGGGCGTTTGCAACGACTTCCTTTGAGTGGCTGGATGCGAGGCGGCAATTAGTGATCCATGAGACAAAAGGGTCCTTCCCGGGTATGTTAAAGAAGCGGGAGTTCCAGGTGGTGGTGGTGAAGGAGGGCCATGGCGTTGGAGTTAAGGAGGCGGACAGTTTTGACAAGACGGTAGAATTTTCGGGGAAGGAGGTGCGTGTGGAGGTGGGGAAGTGACGGGTGCAATGTGTGGCGAGGATGCATCGGGGATGCCGTGGAGTCGCGTTGTGGATGTATTGTGGGCGCCCGGCATGGCAATTGCGGCGAAATGATCGCGGTGGTTTTCCGCCGCATTAAAACTAACCGTTTATGCGTGCCTTGTTCCCTTCCCTCCTCCCGATCCTGTTCCTACTCTCATGGCACGGGGTTAATGCGCAAGTTAAGATGTATGGTATGACCGGTGGTGGCGGCGACAGCAGCGCCGGTGTTATTTTCAGCATCAATTCAGATGGCAGTAATTACCAACTTCTCTATTCCTTCAAGGGCGGCACAGACGGAGCCGGTCCCAGGGGAACGCTGGCCGCGGGTCTCGATGGAAAATTATATGGAACTACAACGATGGGCGGACTGAATAACGTGGGGACGATCTTTGCGTACGACACGCTCAACCATATCTACAAAAAACTGGCGGATCTCGGTCAGACAACGGGTACCGAACCGGGCGGCAGTCTGGCCTGGTATAAAGACCGGTGGTATGGCCTCACGGTAACCGGCGGGGCAAGCGGGGCCGGTACGCTATTCAGTTATGAGCCGATCTCGGGCGTTTTGAAGGAAGTGTACGATCTGACGACGACGACGGGGCAGGAACCGTGGGGCGGCATCACCGTTTTTAATGGGTTGCTGTATTTTAACACGTATATGGGCGGCCCGGGTTACGGCGGCGTGCTGAATGTCTATGACCCGGATGCCGGAACGGTTACCGGGGCGGTTAATTTTCCGTTGGATTACGCACCCTATTCCAGTCCTGTCGTCATGAATAACATACTTTATGGTGTCGCGGTGGGTGGACGGTATGGAATCGGGTCTGTTTATTCATTTGATCCCGCCAATAAGACGTTTAAAGAGATACACAACTACTACGAATATATTGACGGCGCGGAACCATTTGGCATACAAGCATTTCATGGGCTTTTGTATGTGACGACGGTGGATGGAGGCCAGTATAGCAGCGACGGCGCCTTGAATATGGTCAATCCGGTGACGGGAGGGGAAGCGCAATTGTATTCATGGTCCAGCAGCAATCCCGCGCCGGGTGGCTCGCCGCTTGCGTCGCCGACGATCACCAATGACGCGATGTTGTTGTGTATGACCAGCGGGGGCGGCACGACGGGTCAAGGGGTTCTTTTCAGTTATGACCTTCATTCGAATACGTATACCAAGCTGCTGGATTTTACCGGGCCAAACGGTGCAGGACCCGGGACGTGCGGCCTGCTGATCCCCGGACAGTTGCAGATCCTGCCGTTGCGGATTGTCCGGTTCGCGGGTTTGCTGACCGGCTCGGGCCGGGTGTTGAACTGGACGGCAACGGAGACCGGTTCGGGAGGTTGGTTTGAATTAGAGCGGAGTGTGGATGAGGTGAATTTTGCGGCGATCGACAGCGTGGCAGCGGAGGGAGGTGCGGATGCAGGAGGGGCCGAAGAGTCGTCGGCGTCGTATGCATATACGGATGATGTGGCGTTGCCGGGTGTGAAGGTGGCGTATTACCGGTTGAAGATGACCAATGCCAACCAGGAAGTGTCCTACAGCAATATCGTGGCGATCGAATTGGGAACGGGAGGCGGTGATAGTCTGCAGTTGATCAATACAGCGGTGCACGGGACGGCCTTTTTGCAGTATACGAGTGCGGGTGCCTCCGGCACGCTGAATGTGCGCGTGGTTGGAATGAACGGAGCTTTATGGATCCAGCAGGTACTGCCGGTGTCGGCAGGGGTCAATAGTTATTCGATCAATACGACGGCACTGCCCAAAGGAATGTATGTCCTTCAGGCGGCGGGCCGTAGTATTAAATTTATGAAGTTATAGAAAGTCGCGCCGCGCGAAGCGCGGCGCGATACCAATCATTTTTTCAGGTGCAAGCGTTGTACGCAGAGTTCGCCGATCTCGGTGCCCATTTTGTGGCTCACGACGGTCGAATACTTATAGTGAATACCGCCATAGTAGCGGGAGCGTTCGGTCTCGGTGGCCGCATCGCGGAAAGAAGCGAAGGAGCGGCTGGGGATGCCGAATTCGAGTTCGGTTGTATCCGTATAATTGAAATGGTCGCCAAAGTCGCTGGTCAACGTCTCCGCCGCGGCGGCTGATATGGTGCAATGGCCGCAGGTGTATTCGGGAAAGGGCGGCGTTTGCAGGTGCGGGCGCCAGTTGGGGTCAAAGTACTTGTCGATCGCAGTCTCCGGGCGCAGCGTGTTATAGATGTACTTGATGTTCCAGCATTGGATAAAAGCATCGAACAGCGCGACGGAAGTCTTCGCGTAGGCAGCGACGGTAGTAGGGAAGTCGGCCCCGGCTTTTTTGGCGGCGATGCCGACGATACCCATCCAGTGGCCGGGAGGGGAGAATTTCTTTGTCCCGAACATCAGGTGACCGGAGACGTTTAGCTTAAAGGGGTTGTCGTCCCAGAAGTCGGCGATCCACGCCTCTTCCTTGCTCAGGCTGTCGCCTTTCTCCTCGATCATTTTCACCTCCTGGTAGTAGGGGCTCTTCTTGTCGGTGATATCAAATCTATAAGGCGGCGGCGGCATGAACTGGCGCACGCTATCCATGACGAGATAGCGGATCTCGCTCCAGTGGGGCTCCATGGCCGGAGTATAAGCCGGCGGCGTAGGAACCCAGCGGCCGGGGGAATCACTGACCATATATTCGGGAGCGCCGCGCGTCTCCAGGTAGCGATCTTTTTTCGCCCAGGCCATGACGGCGGCGGCGACTTCGTCGGCATATTTGACCGTGCCGTCGAGGGAGTCCTGCGGCATACCGTGTGCCAGGGCGAGTGTCTTGAGGCTGTCCACATAGTCCTTCATACTTCCTTCAGGGAAGGTGACCGCTTCACCCAGTTTGCAATAAGCCAGGAGAGAAGCCAGTTCGACATCGAAGGGTGCGCCGCTTGCGGGTTTGGGAACAGGTTGCAGACCGTGGAGCTGGCCCGCAAGGGATTGCCATTTGTCGGGATAGGCGCCGGCGATGACTTCGTAGCCGGCGACGGCAGCATAGAGGTAATTGCGGGAGGCCACGATGGGGCTGAAGTTGTTACCCATGACGACGGTGTTAAGCTGGTGTACCGTGGCGCAGTAGATATCCGGATCTTTAAATATCTTATCGTAGTCGTGGACGGAATGGCATGCGGACAAGCAAATCGCAATTGCTGCGAAGAGAGAAAAACGCTTCATATTTTTCAACAGTTGACTTAAAATTTTTTTGTCGGGCCTTTGAATTTTCAGGATAAGGGGTTGCCCTGCCGTGGTGGTTGCAGGCCGATACGCGAATGTCCGGCGGGAAGGTCGGTACGAATGAGCGCATGATCCGGGACCGGACGACGGGCCGCAAAATAGTGAAGATCGGGGAATTGGTGATTATCGTACCAAATGAGATTATTCAAAATCGAATTGGGCTTGCCGGAGGAGCCGGGGAAATTGGGGTGCCCCGGTTTTTGCAGGTCGTTGACCAGTTGGAAGAAATCGTCTTTTGCCGTACGGAGCCGGTTGGCGGCGCCGTCGGGGATGCAGAGGAATTCGATGGAGTCGTTGCAGATGCGTCGTTTTACGGTCCGGTATCGGATGGCGCCGATCTCGACGATCCCTTCGGCCCGGTGGAATTCGGCGGAAGCATTCGAATAGGGCAGTGCGGTAGCGGAGACGCGTAGCAAGATGAGCTGGGCAGGGTCGTATCGATCCTCATCCAAAGTCGCTTCGAGGCGGGCGGAGGCGGTGACTTCCCAGTACGCTGTCAGCAACCTGTAGCCTGTCCAGTCGAAGAGCAGGACAGATAACAATAATATAGCGGCAATCCGGTTTAGCAACCCTCCAAGTTAGGTAACTTTAGTTGAAATATGGGTCGGATTTCGAAAAATATTCTATGTGTGAACGGCGGATCGTCGAGCATAAAGTTCGCGTTGTTCGCACAAGACAATGCGGTGGAGTTGAACGTGCTTCTGAAAGGCAAGATAGACCGGATCGGGCTTGAGGGCGCCGTGCTGACGTTCAATGATATGGTCAGTGGCGAAGAGGGCAGGGCGCCTGTCGATGGTACCGGAATGAACGCGGCGGCCGACGTCCTGCTGAACTGGCTGAAGGGCAGGGGCGGCGCCGATTTTTCGGTTGTCGGTCACCGTATTGTCCACGGGGGCTCCCGGCGGCAGCCCGCGGTTATCGATGAAACGCTCCTGGCGGAACTTGGGCGGATCAGCGGGTATGACCCGGATCATTTGCCGGGCGAGGTCGGGCTGATCCGGTTGTTCAGGGAACGGGATCCGGAGCTGCGGCAGGTTGCCTGCTTTGACACGGCGTTTCATGCCACGTTGCCGCGCGTAGCGCGGCTGATGCCGCTGCCGCGGAAGTATGAGGCGGCGGGTTTGCAGCGATATGGCTTCCATGGCCTTTCATATGCCTATATCGCGGAGGAATTGATCCGGGTTGCCGGGCCGGCGATCGCCGGAGGCCGCGTCGTCATGGCGCATCTGGGCAATGGCGCAAGTCTTGCGGCCGTGAGAGCCGGCGAAAGCATGGATACGACGATGGGATTCACGCCAACGGGTGGTATCATTATGGGTACCCGGAGCGGCGACCTCGATCCGGGCGTGATCGGGTGGCTCCTGCGGCAGGAAGGGTTAGGGGCGGCGGAGCTGAGTGACCTGGTGAACCACCGGTCGGGGCTGTTGGGAGTATCCGGCGTCAGCCCGGATATGCAGGATCTATTGTCGCGGGAGGGCGGAGATAAGGCAGCGGCTGAGGCTGTGGAAATGTTTTGTTACCAGGTAAAGAAAAGCATCGGTGCGTATGCCGCGGTGCTCGAGGGGGTCGATGCGCTGGTTTTTACCGGGGGGATCGGCGAGCATTCGCCGGCAGTCCGGTCGCGGATCTGTGCGGGGATGGAATGGCTGGGCGTTGTACTCGACCAGCGCGCCAATGAGCGGAATGAGCTGTCGATCTCGCGGGCCGGCGGCGCGGTCCGGGTGTATGTGATCCCGACGGATGAGGAAAAGATGATCGCGCGGCAATCGTTAAAACTGTTAAACGTATGATAGCAACTACTGAAAGCTGGGCGGCCGCTCCATTGGGTGCTGAGCTGATGCAAAAAATTCATGCCTATTGGCGCGCGGCCAATTATTTGTCGGTAGGACAGATCTATCTCCACGACAACCCGCTCCTGAGAAGGCCGCTTGAAGTGGGGGATATCAAGCATATGCTGCTCGGACATTGGGGCACGACACCGGGGCAGAATTTTATCTATGCGCATTTGAACCGGATCATCAAGGCTTATGATCTGAACATGATCTATATAGCCGGGCCGGGTCATGGCGGACCGGCATTGGTCGCCAACACCTATCTCGAAGGCACCTATTCGGAGATCTATCCGTCGATCGGCCAGGATGAGGCAGGGCTAAAAAAACTGTTCACGCAGTTCTCGTTCCCCGGCGGAATCCCGAGTCATGTCTCGCCGGAGTGCCCGGGGTCGATCCATGAAGGAGGCGAACTTGGTTATTCCCTGAGTCACGCCTTCGGCGCGGTGTTCGACAACCCGGATCTGATCGTCGCCTGCGTCATCGGCGATGGAGAGGCGGAAACGGGTCCGTTGGCCACCGCATGGCATTCCAATAAATTCCTGCATCCGGTCAATGATGGCGTGGTGCTACCGATCCTGCATCTCAATGGGTATAAGATCGCCAATCCGACGTTGCTGGCACGGATCAGCCGCGAGGAGTTGGGACAGCTGCTCAGCGGTTACGGGTGGACGCCATTGTTTGTAGAAGGCGATGATCCGGCGACCATGCATGAGCTCATGGCCGGCGTACTGGATGAGGTAGTGCGGGTGATCGGCAGGATCCGCGCGGAGGCGCTGGCGAATGGGCCCATCGAGCGGCCGCGTTGGCCGATGATCGTATTGCGGACGCCGAAAGGCTGGACGGGGCCAAAGTTTATCGATGGGTTGCCCGTTGAAGGATCTTTCCGGTCGCACCAGGTGCCGCTGGCCGATCCGGCTACCAATCCGCAACATTTGCAACAGTTGGAAGAGTGGTTGAGAAGCTATAGGCCGGAGGAATTGTTTGACAGCGGCGGGGCGTTGCTGCGGGAACTGGCTGAACTTGCGCCGGTAGGCGATCGGCGGATGGGCGCTAATCCGAATGCGAACGGCGGCCTGTTGCTCAAGGAGCTGCGGATGCCGGATTTCCGGCAATTTGCGGTTCGCGTCGGGGCGCCGGGAGGCGTTGAGGCTTCTGACACGACGGTTGCGGGAGGGATGCTGGCGGAGGTGATCCGGCTAAACGCCGACCGGCGGAATTTCCGCATCTTCGGACCGGATGAGACTGTCTCGAATAAGCTCGATGCGGTATTCCAGGCCACCAACCGGCAATGGGAAGCTGAACGTCTGGAGACCGATCAGTGGCTGGCGTATGAGGGCAGGGTCATGGAGGTGTTGAGCGAGCATCAGTGCGAAGGGTGGCTCGAAGGGTATTTGCTCACCGGGCGACACGGATTGATGAACAGCTATGAGGCCTTTATTCACATCGTCGATTCGATGTTCAACCAACATGCGAAATGGCTCAAAGTGACGAATGGTTTACCCTGGCGCCGGAAGATCGCGTCGCTGAATTATTTGTTGGCGTCGCATGTGTGGCGTCAGGATCACAATGGGTTCACCCATCAGGATCCCGGTTTCCTCGACCATGTGGTCAACAAGAAGGCGGAGGTCGTCCGGGTGTACCTGCCGCCGGATGCCAACTGCCTGCTTTCGACGCTGGATCACTGTCTGCGCAGCCGGCAGTATGTCAACGTGGTGGTGGCGGGGAAGCATCCCGCGCCGCAATGGCTGGACATCGATTCGGCGGTCCTGCATTGCACAAAGGGAATCGGGATCTGGTCCTGGGCCAGCAACGATCAGGGTAAGGAGCCCGACGTGGTGATGGTCTGTGCCGGAGATGTTCCGACGCTGGAAACGTTGGCGGCGGTGTCGATTTTGCGGGAACGTTTGCCGGAGCTCGCTATCCGGGTCGTGAATGTCGTGGACCTGATGAAGCTGCAACCCGCAACGGAGCACCCGCACGGATTGAACGATCATGATTTCGATCTGTTGTTTACGAAGGGCAAGCCGATCATTTTTGCGTTTCACGGCTATCCATGGCTGATACACCGGCTGACGTACAAACGGACGAACCATGACAACATCCATGTCCGGGGGTACAAGGAGGAAGGGACGATCACGACGCCTTTCGATATGACCGTGCTGAACGATATGGACCGTTTCCACCTGGTGATGGATGTGATCGACAGGTTGCCGCAGCTTGGGGAGCGGTGTGCGTATATCAAGCAGGATATGCATGACAAGCTGATCCGGCATCGGGCGTATATCAACCGGGAGGGCATGGATATGCCGGAAGTGCGGAACTGGAAGTGGGGTGCGGTTTAGCGGGACAGCACCAGTACCGTCTGGTAAGCGGACTTTGAGCCGTTGGTCCAGATCAGCTTATATACACCCGGCGGGAGGCCCGACATATCGACGCGGGCCTGCGGAATCCCGGCATCGATCAGCTGGGTCTTTATTGTCTTTCCCGACAAATCGAACACCTGGAACTGCGAGTTGGTACCCGGTTCCGGTATGGTCACATATGTAAACCCATAGATCACCGGATTGGGATAAAGGCCAAGGATGGACGGCTTTCCCGGTAGCTGCACGGCAATGACCGAACTGTAGGAATAGCTGGCGGTCGTATCCTGGATGCGGATCCGGTAATGATTGGTCCCCGGGTCGTGGCCCAGATCGCTAAAGCTATATGAATGAATGGCCGAGTCGTTTACACTCGGGGTAATGGTGGCGATGACAACGAACTGGTCGTCGCTGGTTTCGCGTTCAAGGGCATAGTAGAAGACGCTGCCGTCATTTGCCGCGTCCCATTGCAGCAGCGGGTTGCCGCCGGTATAAGCGCCGATGAAGGAAAGCAGTTTGAAGACGGCCGTGGTGTCCGACTGCCGCGTGGAGTCGTAGGTATACACGAATCCCGCCAGGGAGTCGCTTGAAACGGCGTTCGCCACACTAACATAACCGGTAGAGCCCGCGCCGACAACCGCAAGCATCAGACTGTCGGAGATGGTCACGTAGGAGACGGCGGGCGTGCCGCCGAATTTAACGGAGCGCACCGCCGTTAAATTTGTGCCCCTGATGGACACGGTTGTTCCGCTGGTCCCGCTCGTGGGGGAGAAACCGGTAATCGTGACGGACGATGGCGGCGGTGCGCTGATATAATAGAAACCCGGCAGGGAGTCGCTGCCGTTATTGCCGCTGACAAGTACCGTTCCCGTCGATCCCGCGCCAACCGTTACATAGACCACGCTATCGGAAAAGATGCGGAAAGACTGGGCCGGGGTGCCGCCAAAGCTCACGTTTGTAATGCCGGATAAATGTTGCCCGGTGAGCGTAACGGTTGCGCCTTGTCCCGCGCTATCCGGTGAGAAGGAAGTCAGCACCACGGGCGGGAGGGCGGTATAGAGGAAAACAAAATTTGCGCCGGAGGTTGCCACACCGATCGGGCTGGTCACGGTGATGGCGCCGGAAGAACCCACGCCAACAGTGGCAACGATGGTCGAGTCGTTTAACACGGTGAAAGACTGTGCGGGTGTTCCGCCAAACTGAACGGTGCCCGACCCGGCAAATCCTTTGCCGGTGATGGTGACGGAAGTGCCCTGCGCGGCGGAATCCGGGGAAAATCCGTTGATTATGGGTGTCTGGCCGTAGATGAAACCGTTGAGCGAGGTGGCCCCGGCCGGCACCAGGAGGCTAACAGGGCCAGTGGCTCCCCCGCCGACGACCGCGGTGACCGTTGTGGGAGAAATGTATGTAAACGAAGCCGCGGCCGAGTCGCCAAAGGACACGCTGCTTACGCCATTGAGGTTTACCCCGGTGATGGTTACCACGGTGCCGGCGACCCCGTAGGTCGGTGAGAAGGATGTGATCGCGGCTTCATTCGCTCCCTTATTCCGCAGCACGGTAAAGGTATTGTCGGCGTCATTGACGGTGGCCAGGTCCGGCTTGCCGTCGCCGTCAAAGTCAGCGGTCGTGATGGAATAGGGAATATTGCCGGTGGTATAGTCGACGTTGGCGCTGATGGCGATCGTGCCCGGGGTGCTTATGTTCCGGTGGACAGATACGGTGTTTGTATACTGGTCGTCCACGGCAATATCGGGCTTGCCATCTCCGTCGAAGTCGGCGATCACCAGGTCGTAAGCGGCGAAGCCGGAATTGACGGTAAGCGGCGGCGCGAAACCAAGACTGCCGATCGAACTGGTATTGCGCAGCAGGGAAAGGGTATTATCGTTGTTGTTGGCTACGACGAGGTCGGGTTTGCCGTCGCCGTCGATATCCCCGATGGCCAGGCCTTCCGGGAAGTTACCCGTGGCAAAGTCCACGTCCGCGGCAAAGGAAATTGTTCCACCGGTGGGGGTCGTATTCAGATAGGCGGATACGGTCCCCAAATAGGTATTGGCGGCAGCCAGATCGGGCTTGCCGTCCCCGTCGAGGTCGGCTACGACTACGCGGAAGGGAGATCCCCCGGCAGGCGTCAGGATCGACGTCTCATTCGAAAAGGCGATATGACCGAGGGTGCTGCTGTTGGTATAGACGGAAAGCAGATTGCTTCCCTGACAGGCTACGATCACTTCCGGTTTGCCGTCCCCGTTGAGGTCGGCGATGGAGGCGCCGAGAACATAGTTGCCGGAGGGGACGCTGAGCACCGAATCCATCAGAATATGGCCGGGATTGCTCGCATTGTACAAAAACTCCAGCGTTTGACTATAATAGTTAGATATGACGATCTCCGGTTTGCCGTCGCCGTCGAGGTCACCCGCCGCCACGCCGATCGGGTATCCGCTCGCCCCCATCGTAAAAGAGGCAATTTCGGAAAAGGAGACGTTTCCGGGCGTGCTGTTGTTGTGATAAATGGTGACCGTATTGGAGTCGCCATTGGCTACGATGAGGTCGGATTTGCCGTCGCCGTCGAGGTCGGCATTACAAATGAATTGCGGGCCCGAACCGGTAGGCACATCGGTTCGGGCGGAGAATGCGGATGGGATGAACTGATTGCTGTCGGAAAAGGTTGTATTGAACGCGGGAAATGGAAATGAGGTCAGGCCGCCGGTGTTGACGGTAATTGGTTGCGAACTGATACCGGTGGGGACATTAACCGTGAGCGAGCCGGTGGAGGCGGCGACAACGGGCACCCGAACGGAGCCAAACCAAACTACATTGGCTGCAGGACTTGCGCTAAAGTTATTGCCCGTGATCGTGACGGTGGTGTTGACGGGCCCCGAAGCCGGCGCAATGGAATTAATAACGGGCTGCGCGAATACCGGCAAGGGAAAAAGGAGAGCAACGATATAGGGTATGCTGTTCCCGCGAGGGTAGAGTTTCAGCATGGGGTATTGAATTTGGAGACAAAATAGTGATCGCCTGGTGAAAAGAGAACTTCATATATGTATTAATTACTATGCGACAGAGGGTTGGAAGGCATATTTTTAGGGTCCTAGGGGTTTAATTTTACCGGATGAAGGATACCAGACATTATGCGGCGGTCATATCGGCTTCCACCGTATGGGGGTTATTTGCATTTGTTCTAAAGCCGCTGGCGGGATGGCCGCCGAAGGAGATATTGTTTTACCGCGTATTTCTAAGTGCCGTGTTGATGATCGGGCTTGGGTTGTTGTTCCGGCGGCGGGTGTGGGCCTCCGATCGAGGGGTGTTTTTGTCGCTTTCCGGCGCGGAGCGCCGGGCGGCGGTATGGCAGGCATTTGGCGGTGGATTTTTTCTGACGTTCAACTGGTTCCTTTACATATACGTTTTGAATACGGTTAGCATCAAGGCGGCGTCGATGGCCTACCTGGTGTGTCCGATCCTCACGACGGTGCTGGCGTCTTTATTCGGTCACGAGCTACTGATACGGCGACAGTGGATGGCGGTTTGGCTGGGTACGACGGGTTGTCTCGTGTTGGCCTTCGGGCATCTGCCGGACCTGGGTTATAGCATGCTGATCGCCGTTTTTTACGCTTTTTATCTCGTCACCCAACGGAAGAATTTTGGTACCGACAAGTTGAATTTACTAACGGTGCAGGTCCTATTCGCGGCCATGCTTCTACTTCCCTTTTTTTGGCTGGATGGCCGGCCGGTCCCCGGGGCCGGCCTCTTTTATATCCTGATCGCCGTGATCGCGATCTTCTTTACCATCATTCCTTTGTTGCTGAGTTTGTACGGGTTGGAGCGGTTGTCGTTATCTACGGTCGGGATCATTTTGTATATCAACCCGCTTATGGGGTTTGTGATCGCCGTGGCCTTTTTTGGCGAGAAGATCGACTGGAGACAGGGCGTGGCGTACGGCGTAATCCTCGTGTCGATAGTCGTATTCAACTGGGGGGGCGCCGGCAGGGCGCGAGCGGAGACCGATACCATTGCAAATAAGCGAGCCGGGCATTAACTTTGCTGGTATCACCTCAAACCTGCTATTTGAGACCAGTTGTACTCCCATTCACCTTCCTGCTGACCTGGTTGTCGTCGCCGGCCCAATTCTATCTCACCGGCGAGGTGCTGGATATCCATGGGGACAAATTACAGAACGTCATCATTACGGCCCGATCTTCCGGTCTTGTGTATAACACCGGTCCGGATGGCGATTTCCAGATATTGTCCCGCGTTCAGGACGATACGCTGACCTTTTCGTTGGATGGCTATGAAACCTATAAAACGGCGATCCATTCGACCGGATATTTGCTGGTGACGCTGCGGATGAATTCATTTGCAGCGGAGGAAGATGAGCGGCGTCTTATTTCGGCCATCCGGGTTCCCCGGCGCGATAATCCGGTTGCCCGGCGCGACACGTCGGTCGGGCTGAAAACGGGAGAGGGAACGGAAATAGGAGTGATGGTTGCGTCCAGAATGAACTATACGGGTGCGGGCTTTGGCCGCCGGGTCGAAAATCCGTTTGTTCCACAGGCCGCCACGGTGTCGATGACGGGGGCGGTAGGACGGGAGTCGTACAGCACGGTAAGACGTTTTTTGGATATGGGATTACCGGTACCGGCGGATGCGGTGAAGATCGAAGAGATGCTGAACTATTTCAATTTCTCGTATGAGGAGCCCTGGGGGAAGGACATTTTTCATGTCAGCACGCAGGTCATTACCTGTCCGTGGAACCAGGAACACCGACTGGTGGCGCTTCGGGTTTGTGCGCGCAGAATGGATATCCAGAACAGGCCGCCCTGTAACCTGGTGCTGCTGATCGATGGTTCGGGATCAATGGATATGCCAAACAAACTGCCGCTTGTGAAGTCGGGTATCCGGCTCCTGGTGGACAACCTTCGGGACGTCGATACGGTTTCGTTAGTGGAGTTCGGAAGACAGGTGAAGGTATTGTTTGCCGGCATGCCGGGATCCGAGAAAATGCGGATCCTGCGGGCGGTGGAGGGGATGCGGGCGGACGGCCCTTCGCCGGGATTTATGGGTGTAAAGCTCGCCTATGAAGTGGCGCAGCAGCAGTTCATCCGGGGCGGCAACAACCGGGTCATCCTGCTCACGGATGGAGATGTGAGTTTGGATCCGCCGGCTGTTCAGCAAGATCTTGAGGACCTGATCGACCAGCAGCAACGGACGGGAATCCGGCTGACCTGCGGCGGGCTGGGGATGAAAAACGTAAAAAACTCAAGGCTTCCGAGGTTGGCGGAGATCGGGCGGGGTAATTTCGCTTATCTGGATGATGAAAGCACGGTAGAACAACTGCTGGCGGGTGAGCTCGACCCACGGCTTGCGAATGTGGCGGACAATGTTACGATCTCCGCAGAGTTTAGCCCGGCGCTGGTGAGCCAGTACCGCCTGATCGGTTATGACAACAAGCGGAAGGTCCTCGAGGATACCGCGGCGGGCCTGGCCAGGGTCCGGGTAGGGTCGGGAAGTTCGCAGCAGATCTTATTGGAGATCGTACCGAAAAAGGATACAACAGGGGCGGATACGCTGGCCAGGATCAGATTGAGTTATTGTCTCCCCGGACAGGCAGTGGTTCGGACGATGAGTTATGATTGTATGAATGACGTGGTCCCGTTTGAGCGGGCCGAGGCGGAATGGAAACGCGCGATCTGTATGGCCTTATTCGGGATGAAATTACAGCAATCCAGCTATGTAAATGGGGTAGGTTGGCTGGATTTCGAGAAGATCGCCAAGCGCGTATTTGCTGGAAGTAATTATTTAGATGACGAGTATATATCACTGATTGACAGAGCAAAGAGGATTTATGAGAGGTAATGGATTAACCGATCCCTCGAGGAAGTTGAGGATGTTGTTGAGAAGGTCGTGCACCGGCAGGTTATCTTTGTCCGCATATGCATCACCCCTTTAAGGAGATAAGGGCTGTGTTGACCCTATCGAAGTTCAGTCTTCTGGCTACGCTCAGAAGTCCTACATCGGTTGTCTTTTCGCTACTGTTCCCGATCATTTTTATTGTGGTCTTCGGTTCGATGATCGGTGATCAATCGCCCGTCATGAAGCTCGCGGTTGCGCCCGGCTGTGATACCGTTAACCCGATGTTCAAGGCGATCGAAACGTATCGGGCCATCACTTTGAAGCGAGGGATGAGTGCGACGGAACAATCGGACGCACTGACAAAGGGACAATTGACAGCAGTGCTGACCATCTTGCCAGACGCCGGCGCCGGAATAGGAATGTCAGTGATCCACCATTATTCGGTGCGGCTGCAGGAAAAGGGATCGTCGCCGGGAACGAGCCTCCTGGAGATGTTTGTGCGGGATGCGCTCGGGCAGGTCGATCATCGGTCAATCCCGCATATTCCTTCCCTCGCGACGCTAAACATCGACCGGCAGCCGGGGCGGGTCTACAAACAGATCGATTTTATCCTTCCCGGTCAGCTGGGTTTTTCCTTGTTGATGGCCGGGGTATTCGGGTCATCATTCCTGCTGTTCAGCCTGCGGCAAAGCCTGGTGCTGAAGCGGCTCCGGGCCACGCCGATACGACGGCGGTCGATCATTGCCGGGGAGATGCTCAGCCGGTTGTTCTTTCACGTGATCGGATTTATGATCATGGTGTTATTGGGGTATTGTGCTTTTGGGTTTACATTGGTGAATGGCGGCCTGACATTATTGGAGATGCTGGTGTACTCGCTGTTTGGTCTTGGCATCTTTATGGGTATCGGATTCGTCATCTCCGGGGTGATCCAGAACGAAAGTTCGATCTCGCCGGTGGCGAATACCGTGGTGTTGCCCCAAATCCTGCTGTGCGGGTTGTTCTTCCCCATTGAAAGCTATCCACACTGGCTTCAGGGATTTTGCAATGTGCTTCCGTTGACCCTATTTGTCGATGGGTTGCGGCGGATTGCCTTCGAGGGGATACCTATTTGGGAGATGCCGGTGAAGATCGGCGGGCTGGTGTTGTGGACGATCCTGATCGGGGTGTGGGCGGTGAGGGCCTTTAAATGGGAATAGCCGCTTTCAAGGGGCTAGCGCTTTCAAGGGGCTAGCGCTTTCAAGGGGCTAGCGATTTCAATGGGCTCCCGCGTTCACCGGGGTCACTGCTTTGGAGCTGCAGCGGCAAGCCGGCGCCTGATGTGATCATTCGGACCGCAGGCTGTTCACCGGATTTGCCAAAGCCGCCTTCGCCGAGCGCCAGGCTACCGTGAGTGCGGCGATCAGAAAGGTCGCCAGGATGGCCAGGGCGAAGACCCGCCAGCTGAGCGGGATATGATATTGAAAATCCTGCAGCCAGTTATGCATGACCCAGCCGGCGACGGGGGCTGCGATGAAAAAGGCAAAAAGCAGTAACTGGCTGAATTCTTTTCCGAAAAGCCAGAGGATGTTGTCGACGCGGGCGCCCAACACTTTTCGAACACCGATCTCTTTTGTCTTTTGTACTGCCATAAAGGAGACCAGTCCGTATAACCCGAGACAACTGATCAGGATGGCGATACCCGCAAAACCCTCGACCAATGCGAACGCGGTGGTGTCGTCACGATAGAATCTTTCTATCCGCTCGTCCAGGAACTGGTGTGAATAGACATAGTCCGGATAGGTTTGATTCCAAATCTTTTCATAGGAACTCAGGATGGCGCCGATATCCGCCAGGTTGATCCGCGCGAAGCAGTTGTAATAGTTAGTTTTTTCGGGCAGGATGACGACCGGATCGATGCCGGAGCGAAGGGATTTGTTATGAAAATCCCGGATGACCCCCACGATCGCGATACCTTTCCGGCCGTCGACTTTAATCGTTTTGCCCAGGAGAGCGGCCGGGTCACGAACTCCAACTTTGCTCATAAACACTTCATTGACGAGGGCCTCGCGGAGGGTGTCGGAGGGGAAGATATTTCTGCCGGCAATGAGATCCAAATTAAAGGTAGTGAGATACCGGACGTCGCCGAATTTCTCATTGACTTCCCAGGGTTCGTCCTTTGGGCGGTTGTCGTAACGAAGATTCGTATAGCTGTTCGATTCAGCCGCAGGCGCCTGGGAACAGAGGGTAACGTCTTGCGTACCGGCGATAGCCGTCAGCCGCGACCGAAGCGTGGTCATTTTTATTTTATCGTTTTCGGGAACGGGAAGCATGACGATGCCGTCTTTCCGGAATCCCAGATCGATGGTCCTGGAATAGCGGATCTGGATAGCAATGACGATCAGCGCGATGATCAGCATTTGCGAGACGGTGAATTGCGTAATGACCAGTATCCGCCGAAGGGAGAAGCCGCCGATGTGCTGCTGGGATAACTTTCCTTTCAGGGCTGCGATAGGTCGGAACCGCGCCAGGATCAAACCAGGGTAGGACCCGGCGAGAAAGATGACTGCAAGGAGGAGCAGAGGCAGGAAGAGTAGGATGGAGGGGTCGCCCAGCAGGTCCAAGGGCATCCGGGTTCTAAGCAGGTTATTCAGCAGCGGCAGTGTCAGCGAGGCCAGGCCGTAGGCCAGTGCAAAGGACATGAAGACGATCAGCGCCGTCTCGATCATGAATTGCCAGAACAAGTGGGAGCGAAGGCTGCCCATTACTTTCCGAACCCCGACCTCTTTGGCCCGATTCAGCGCTTTTGCCGTGGCCAGGTTGATGAAATTCACGCAGGCGGTGACGACCAGGAACGCGCCGATCAGGCTGAGGACGTATAGGTTTCGTCGGCTGGCCGGACCGTCATAATCGGCGTTGAAGTGGACATCGGAAAGCGGCTGCAGGTGGAGGCGGGTGGAGGTGGCATCGTCTCCGCCATAATATTTTTTTACAAAGGAGGGCAATTGCCTTTCGACGCCGGCAGCGGTGATACCCGGCTTTAGCCGGACAAAGAAATTCATCCGGCTGGAGACGCTGCCCCAGCTGCTATCGCTGGCCATGTATGCGTCCCTGTCTTTCAAATTCGCGTATGACAGGTAAATCTCATTTATCCGGTCCGTGTTGCCCGGGATATCCCGGAGGACACCGGTGACCCGGAAATTGGTCTGATTGTTATACCGGATGATCCGGCCGACCGGGTCTTCGACGCCGAAATATTTGGTTGCGATCTTTTGGGTGATGAGCGCCGTATTGGGCTGTGTGAGTGCAGCGTTATGGTCGCCGCTTACCAGAGGAAAACGGAAGATCTCAAAGAACTCCGGTTCCGCATAAGCGACACCATTGTCTTCCTGAAATTTCTTTACTTCTTTTTCACCGGGCAACGAGATCAGCGCATTATTGAACGTAAAGACCCTCGCCGATTTCTCCATGAAGGAAAAGTCGTTGCGAAATGCCTTGCCCAGCGGCTGCGGAACACCTGGTTGATACTCGGTGCCATCGGTATGGTATTCCGTAACGACCCGGAAGACCCGGTCGGCCGCAGGATGAAACATGTCAAAGCTGAATTGGTACGATACGAGGGTGAAGATCAGGATGGCGCAGGCAATCCCCGAGGACAGGCCGAGGATATTGATGAACGTGTAAGACTTATTTCTCCAAAGATTGCGCCAGGCGACCTTGATATAATTGCGGAACATGGGGAGGAGGTTGAGTTACCGTAATGTAGTAAATTGGCGACGGAATGTTGCATATGACAAAGATTTATTATATGGCGTTGCTCGGGCTAGTCTTTTCCGGGGTGAACGCTCCCGGGCAGAATTATGTCGCCATCCTTCCGACGGATGGGCCTGCGGATATCATCCGAAAGGCCGCGCAGGTGACTCCTTCGCCGCGTCAGCTCCGATGGCAGCAACTGGAGCTAACCGCCTTTTTTCATTTCGGGATCAACACGTTTACCGACCGGGAATGGGGGGATGGGAAAGAAGACCTGTCGCTTTTCAATCCGGCACAGTTGGACGCCCGGCAGTGGGTGCGGGTCGCAAAACAGGCGGGCATCCGGCAGGTGATCCTGACGGCCAAGCATCACGACGGATTTTGTCTCTGGCCAAGCAAATACACCGATCATACGATTGCGCATACGCCGTATAAGAATGGGCATGGCGATATCGTGAAGGAGTTTGCCGACGCCTGTCATGAATATGGGATGGGGCTGGGGCTCTATCTTTCGCCCTGGGATCGGAATTCGCCGTCGTATGGGGATTCTGCGAAATACAATACGCTTTTTCTCGATTGGTTAACCGAGTTATTGTCACAGTACGGGCAGGTTGATGAGGTATGGTTCGACGGCGCGAATGGCGAGGGGCCGAACGGGAAGAAGCAAGTGTATGCTTTTGAGGCCTGGTATCATCTGATCCGGCGGTTGCAGCCGCAGGCGGTGATTGCGATCATGGGGCCAGACGTTCGGTGGGTGGGAACGGAAACCGGGCAGGGGCGCCTGACAGAATGGAGTGTGCTACCGGTAAATGCGCGACAGGAAGAGAGTATTGCAGCCAATTCCCAAAAAGACCAGACGTTTGCGCCGCTTGGCGACCTGATGGATCAGGATCTGGGCAGCCGGGAACAATTGATGAAGGCGAAAGGGTTGATCTGGTATCCGGCGGAAACGGATGTGAGTATACGCCCGGGGTGGTTCTATCACGCAAAGGAAGATTCGCTGGTGCGGCCGCCTTCGGGATTGATGGACTTGTACTTTACGAGTGTGGGGAGGAACAGTGTTCTATTGCTTAATATCCCGCCGAACCGCCAGGGGTTGATCAGCGATGCGGATATTCGTAGCCTGCGGGGATGGCGTGGTTTGATGAAGGGCACATTCGGGGTGGACCTCGCTACCGGGGCGGTGATGAAGCGGGATACGATGATGATCGGGATGACCCTTGATAAAGAAAAGACTTTCGATGTGTTGTCGTTACAGGAAGATATCCGCGTGGGACAGCGGGTAGAACGGTGGGTTTTTGACGTGGAAGACCATGGGGACTGGAAGGAGGTGGCGTCGGGGACAACGATCGGGTACAAGCGGTTACTGCGTTTTCCGCCGGTGACGGCGCGTCGCGCGCGGCTTCGGATCCTGTCGTCGCGGTTGGATCCGGTGATCTCGCGGATCGGATTGTATAAAATGGCTGAATGAAATATGTCTTTCTGATTTTGTTGTTCTCGGCCTCCGCTGCGGGATATGCGCAGGAGCGGCATCGGTTTTTGCTGGGACAGCACGAATTTTTGCTGGATGGGAAGCCGTTCCAGATCATCAGCGGGGAGATGCATCCGGCGCGGATACCGCGGGAGTACTGGCTGCATCGGATCCGGATGGCGAAGGCGATGGGTTGCAATACGATCGCAGCCTATGTTTTTTGGAATTACCAGGAGGTTGCACCGGGGCAGTGGGATTTCCGGTCGGGCAATCATGATATCGCGGCGTTCATCCGGCTGTGTCAATCGGAGGGTATGTGGGTGCTGTTGCGGCCGGGACCGTATGTCTGTGCGGAGTGGGATTGGGGCGGCCTCCCGACGTGGTTGCTGAAGATCCCGGATATCCGCATCCGGTGTATGGACCCGCGGTATATGGCCGCGGTCGGTAAATATATCGCCCGGCTGTCGCAGGAGGTTGTTGGGTTGCAATGCGATCATGGAGGTCCCATCCTGATGGTACAGGTAGAAAACGAATATGGGAGTTATGGGAATGACCGAAATTATATTTCCGCGGTGCATCGGTTGTGGCAACGGAATGGGGTGACGGTTCCGTTCTATACCGCGGACGGACCGGCCGCCTTTATGTTGGAGGCGGGGAGTTTGGACAGCTGTGCGATCGGGTTGGATAGCGGGGGAAGCGATGCGGATTTCGACCAGGCGTCAAGGCGCAATCCAAATGTTCCGGCCTTTAGCAGTGAGACTTATCCGGGGTGGCTCACCCACTGGAAGGAGCCCTGGCAGCATCCGGATACGGGGGATCTTTTGCGCGAGGTGCGTTATCTTCTTTCGCATCACCGGTCGTTCAACTTATATGTGGTACATGGCGGGACGAATTTTGGCTACACCGCGGGGTCGAATGCGTTTTCGCCAACTCAGTTTCAACCGGATGTGACGAGTTATGACTATGACGCGCCGATCGATGAACAGGGACGGGCGACGCCGAAGTATTATGCGCTGCGGAAGCTGATCGGGGAGTATGCGGGGCATCCGTTGCCGCCGGTGCCGGCGCCGATGCCGGTGATGGAGATCCCGCCGGTGGCCCTAAGGCCGGAAGGATCGATTTGGGATAATCCGGGAAAGCCTGTTTTCACTCCAATGCCGATGCCGATGGAATACTTTGGCAAAAGCAGCGGGTTGATCTTGTATCGGACAAGACTTATCGGGCACAGGAGCGGGCAGTTGACGATCACGGAGCCGCATGACTTTGCCATGGTTTTTCTGAATGGTCAGCTGATCGATACGGTATACCGGGATGGAGGGCATTGGACGGTGAAGCTGCCGGAGACAGCGGTGAAGGAGCCGGTGCTGGATATCCTTGTGGAGGCGATGGGGCATATCAATTTTGCGCAGTATATGATCGACCGGAAGGGGATCACGGATCGGGTGACGCTGGATGGGATGGTGTTGATGAACTGGGAGACGTATGTATCGTTGGGCCAAGGATGGATGAAGCATCGACCCTTCCCGGCGCGGTTCGATACTGCCCGGCGGGGGATATTTTTTGACGGCAATTTTCAGCTGGACCACGTGGCGGATACCTATATCGACATGAGTAAGTTCCGGAAGGGGATCGTTTGGGTCAACGGGCATAATCTGGGAAGGTATTGGAATGTCGGACCGCAGTTGCGGCTATATTGCCCGGCGTATTGGTTGAAGAAGGGGGAAAATGAGGTCGTCGCGCTCGATCTGTTGAAACTGGAAGCGGATAGTATAAGAGGAGTGACCGGTTTGTACGGTGATGCGGGCGCGACGAAGGTGACGATGGTGGATCGGCCGGATATCCGGAAGACCAATTCCTATTATGTATCGAACCGGGCGCCGCTGGCGCCGTTGAGCTTTATCAAACTACCGGTAGGCAGTGTGGTGCCGGAAGGATGGGTACGAAAGTTCCTGGAATTACAACGGGATGGGTTAACCGGGCATTTGGGGGAGATCAGCGCGTGGCTGGAGAAAAAGGACAATGCGTGGTATAGCGGGACGGGGCAGGGGTCCCATGGTTGGGAGGAAGTGCCCTATTGGTTAAAGGGGTATGGCGACCTGGGGTACTTGTTGAAGGATAGTGGAATGATTGCGACTACGCGTGAATGGCTGGAGAAAGTGTTTAAAAGCCAGCGGCCAGACGGGTACTTCGGGCCGCGGGTAGTGGAAAATCCGGCGAAGGATTCGATCCCCGATCTGTGGCCGAATATGCTGATGTTGTGGTGTATGCAGTCTTACTATGCGTACAGCGCGGATCCGCGGGTATTGAGCTTTATGACCCGGTATTTCCGCTGGGAGCTGGGTGTCCCGGAAAAGCTGTTTTTGCGGACGTATTGGGAAAACAGCCGGGGTGGGGACAATTTATACAGTATCTACTGGTTGTACGATCGTACCGGCGAGAGCTGGTTGCTCGACCTCGCGGCGAAGATCCACCGGTGTACGGCTAACTGGAGCCAGGATACGGTTTTACCGAACTGGCACAATGTAAATGTGGCGCAGTGTTTCCGGGAACCGGCGACGTATTATATGCAGGCGAAGGACTCGGGTTATCTGCGGGCGACATATACGGATTTTGCCCTGATCCGGCGGTTGTATGGGCAGGTGCCGGGCGGGATGTTTGGGGCCGATGAGGATGCGCGGAAGGGATATGACGATCCGCGGCAGGCGGTGGAGACCTGCGGGATGGTGGAGCAGATGGGGTCTGACGAATTACTGATGGGAATTACCGGCGATCCGGGATGGGGGGATAATTGCGAAGATGTAGCCTTCAATACGTATCCGGCGGCGGTGATGCCCGATTTCAGAGGTTTGCGGTACCTGACGGCGCCGAATATGGTGATGAGTGATTCCGTGAATCATAGTCCGGGGATCGAGAATTCGGGGCCGTTCCTGCTGATGAATCCGTTCAGCAGCCGGTGTTGTCAGCACAATCATTCGCAGGGCTGGCCGTATTACGCGGAGCATCTGTGGATGGCGACGCCGGATAACGGGGTGGCGGCGTTGTTGTATAGTGACTGTTTTATGAAAGCAAAGGTGGGAGATGGGACGGTCGCGGGTGGCGGCGGGACGGTAGCGACGATCCGGGAGACGACGCATTATCCATTTGATACGACCATCCGGTTTCGGGTAGGCGTCGACAAGCCGGTGGAGTTCCCTTTGTACCTGAGGATACCTTCCTGGTGTTCCGGCGCGATCATACGCATAAATGGAAAAGATGCGCATATTTTTACCGGAGTTGCCGGCTATGGCAAGATCGAGAAGAGCTGGGTGGATGGGGATGAAGTGGAGTTGGTGTTGCCCATGCGGATCGAGGTGCGGAGCTGGGATCATAACAAGAACAGCGTAAGCGTGAATTACGGACCGCTGACATTTTCGCTAAAAATAAAGGAGAATTACGTGAAGGTCGACAGCAAAGCGAGCGCGATCGGCGATTCGAAGTGGCAGGCGGGCGCGGATCAGACAAAGTGGCCGGCATTCGAGATCTTACCGGGCAGCGCATGGAACTACGGTCTGGAGATTGGGCGCCAAACGGGCGCGGGTGGTGCGGGGACGGCGGGCGCGAGTGGAGCCGGCGTGGGCGGGCCGGGCTCCGGAGGCTTTGAAATCGTGCGCAAACCGTGGCCGGCGGACAACTTTCCGTTCACGCCGGCGTCGGCGCCGATCGAGCTAAAAGCGAAAGGCCGGCTCATACCGGAATGGAAGCTGGATCAATATGGGCTCTGCGGTCTCTTACCCGCCAGCCCCGTCGCAGCAAACACCCCGGAAGAGACACTGACGCTGATCCCGATGGGCGCGGCGCGGCTGCGGATTTCTTCTTTCCCGGTGGTGAAGGAGTAAGACGGCGGAATTTTTTGACCTGGTCGTTGAAATAAAGAAAGATATCCTCATTGGAGGTGTTGCGGCAAAATTCGTAGCCCGGCCGGTACCGATATAGAAAGATGCGCAGGGAATCGCCGTGCAGACCGGTGACCCGTTCGACCCATGCGGGCGGGCACCGGAAGTCGATATAATAATCCTTTTCTTCCACAGCAAGCCGTTTTCGCAGGCGCCGTTTTTCCTTTTGATGTCCGTTAAAAAAGTTGAGATCAAAGCTGACAGAAGAAAAGAGTGTCGCCGCATGCAAGAGGAGGTGAAAGTTGTGTTAAAGAAATGTGCGCGCAGGCTTACCGAATCCGTTATCTTTAATCTCATGCTCAAAAACATCCTGCTTGTCTCCTGGCGAAATTTTCGGCGTCATCCAACGATCACCTTTATCTATATCGTCGGACTGGCGTTGGGGATCCTGGCCTTTATTGCGATCAACGGCTATACGCACTACGAACGCAGCTATGACCGGATGCTCGGGGATGCGGATTCGATCTACCGGGTGGAAAGCCGATTCTTCAAGGGCGATCAACTCACTGACGATTGGGCGACCAGTACAAACGGGTATGCGACGGCTATGAAAAAGGAGTTTCCGGAGGTAAGGGATGTGGTCCGGATAAATTGGAACAATTCCGAGCGGGTAGTGCGGAATGGGGTGGTCAAATACCGCGAGCCGCATGTATGTTTTGTGGACACTAATTTCTTTCAGTTCTTTCACTATCCCCTACTATCGGGCGACCCGGAGACTATCCTGAAGGAGCCGAATGCGATCGTTCTTTCCGCGACGGCTGCGAAAAGGTATTTCGGGTCGGTCGATCCAATCGGAAAATTTGTGGACATCAGCACGATCGGCGATATGTATACCTGTATGGTAAAAGGGGTTTTCGCGGATCCGCCGGAAAATTCGACGATGCGGTTCAGTGCAGTAGTTTCCTGGTCCACTCAAAAGTTATGGCAACGGGATTTCTGGTATATCCATGAGAGTTATACGTTTGTCAAATTGGCCACCGGGATCCGGCCGGAGCAGGTCGAGCGGCAATTTCCGGCGCTGGCGGAAAAATACAAGAACGGCCCGTCGCTTCGCGAGCTCAAGTGGGCGATCCAACTGGTGCCACTCGCGGAAATTCATTTGCGGCCGGTCAAACAATACGAAATAGAGACTACAAAAGGCAATCTTCGGGCGGTACGATTCCTTGAAGTGATCGGCTTCATTATCCTGCTCATGGCCTGCATCAACTATATCAATCTAACAACGGCCAGGGCGGCAGACCGGGCAAAAGAGGTCGGGGTTCGGAAGGTAAGCGGGGCACAGAGTTTTCAACTGATTGGTCAATTTCTGGCTGAGTCGACGCTGGTTAGTCTGCTGGCGGTGGTTCTGGCGTTGCTGTCCCTGATGGTTTTGGGTGGACCGCTGAAAGCAGTTCTCGGCTCCGGTGCCGGGATCTTGTTTGACGGGATGCTCGCGACACGGGTCGCCCTGGTGCTCATAGCGGTAATTCTGCTTACCGGGATTTATCCGGCATTCGTTTTATCCAGAGTTAACCCCGTGACCATCCTCAAAGGGCGATACCGTTCTTCCCGGAGAGGAGTGTGGTTGAGCAGGTCGCTGGTCGTCGTGCAGTTTACCGCTTCGTTGTTATTGGTGGCGGGTGTTTTGGCGGTGTTTCGGCAGATCCGCTACATGCAACATGTGCCGGCCGGTATTTTGATCGATCAAACGCTGGTGTTGCGGGCGCCGGTAAAGACCACCGATTATGGCAATGCAATAAAAGGGTTTAAAAACGCTTTGCTTGGGCTTTCGGGCGTCGAGCGGGTAACGGGGTCCGGTGCGGTGCCGGGGAAAGCCGTTGGTGAGTTTACTTCAGACCGCCCGTATGGAGCCCCCAAGTCGGAGGAGCGATTATATGAAATGTTGCGGGTCGACTTCGATTTCATTCCGGCATTTGGCTTGGACCTGGTGGCGGGTCGAGCGTTCGATCCGGCGCGTCCGGCTGACTCAACCGGTATCGTGCTAAATGAATCGGCTGCGCGGCAGCTGGGATTTTTATCACCGGCGGATGCGATCGGGAAGAAAGTTTGGCTGGAGACGCTCGATCAGCGACCCAATGAGGTGATCGGCGTAGTGCGGAACTATCATCAGCGTTCATTGCAAAATGACTTTACGCCGGTGATTCTTTTTATGGATCCGGCGCTCGGCTGGATCCCGACACAATATTATTCCGTGCGGATCAGGCCGGGATTCGAGCATGCCGTGACGGCGGCGGCGGATAAACTGTGGGAGCGTTATTTCCCCGAATCGTCCTTCGATTTCTTTTTTCTGGATCAGCTGTACGACGCCCAATACCGGCAAGACATCGGGTTTGGCCGGATATTTTTACTCTTTGCTTTGCTGGCGGTCGTCATCGCCTGTATGGGGTTGTTCGGGTTGACAGCACACTCGACCCGTCGGCGGACACGCGAGATCGGGGTGAGGAAAACGCTGGGAGCCACCATTCCACAGCTTTCAGGATTATTGGTGCGGGAGAGTGTTTGGATGGTTGTGGGCTGCAGTCTGTTGGGATTACCATTGGCTTTTTTGCTTATCACCGAATGGCTGCGAAACTATGCATTCCGGGTGGGATTCGTCTGGTGGCAGTTCGGGTTGCCGGTATTATTGTTGTTGCTGATCTCGCTTTCGACAATCGGCATGCTGGTCTGGCGGGCGGCGAATGTCAATCCGGCGCTTACACTCAGGACGGAGTGAGGATCTGGACTTCCATGGGAGCAAGTTTTATATATACCGCGGCGGTATCCGCGGTAGTCCTGTTGTTGTTCGCATAGAAATTGGCGTTAGGGATGATCTGGACGTTGCCGGCACCCGGCGTGCCGAAATTACTATATGCCACGGTCATCAGGGGTTGCAGCCGGTTGATGTCTATATCCATGACGGCCCAGCCTTCGAATCCGGTCGTGGTGCCGGTATTGGCTACGATCAGCACTTCGCGGTCGTAGAGGATGCGGGAGAAGGCGAGGAGACCGCCGACCCCGAAAGATTGGCCGAAGTTTATTTTGTCGACGGCAACTTCGCGGAAATAGAGCCTCCCGAATTGCAGCGCGCCGTCGGCGTTGCGCAGCTTACCAAGTTTTGCGATTTCCACATAAAATGGGTTGGTGGTATCGAAAGCGCCAGGGGATTTTCCCCAAAGCGCTTCGCGAACACATTCGAATGCGCCGGAGGCGGCTGTCCCATCGGGATTGACGGTGCCTGTCAACCCTTGTTCGGTACCGTAGTATAGACAAGGAATATCCTGCAGGGTAAAGAGGATGGCCAACCCCATAAGGACCTGGGCACGGGGTGTTCCGGGAGTGTTGAACCGCTGATACTGATCGTGATTGTCGAGAAAGCCGACAAAATATTTGCCGGCTTCGCCGTGCGAGGTGATGAGATCTTTTTCGGCGTTTTTTCGGTTGAGGAATAGTTGGCGAAGATTGGAAACGTCGGAGAATCCCTTAATGATCCCCGGAAGTTGATCGAAGAGCGGGTAATCGAGGGCGGCATCGATGCCCAGTCCCTTCCCGTTGTCATCGGTGGTATTGCGGCCGACAAACTGGTCAACGACGCTATAGTTAGCGTCATCTATCTCTCCAAACAGGAAAAAATTTTGTTTTCCGATGCCCAGACCAAATTCGCGCATGGCGTTTCCGAAGTTCCGGACCATATCCGGTTCGACATACATCACCGTGTCGATTCGAAATGCGTCGATATCGAAGGCGGCAACCAGGTAGGTATAGATACGGATCAGGATATTGATGACGGGGTATTGGCCGTATTGGATACGGATCGGCAGTTGTGCTGGGGATGCCGCCACATATTCCGCCACCAGCTGGCGCATGGACCCAAAATCGCCCTTGATGTAGCCGCCGGGCGGTGGTTCGCCGGGAAAAAAGCTGCCTCTGCGCCGGAAAAAGTCGAGGTGCGCTTGCAGGTCCGCCGGCCAGACTGCGTCGTCAGCGTTGGCGCCGGCGGGTCGAGTGTCCTGCCAGACAGCACGTGCCGCCCCGCTGCCGTCAATCCACTGGATAGGCGGTTCATCGCCCAGCGGACCGTTCAGAATGACCCCGTCGCTGAATGCATCGGTTGGGCGTCCCTGGTAGATATATTTAAAGACTTCGGCGGAGTGATTGATGACGATGTCAAGAACGATCCGGATCCCACGGGCGTGGGCGGCCTCTACAAGCGAAGTCAATTCTTTGGCCGCGGTGGCGGAAGTTCCGTCGGTGGCAAATCGACCGTCGATGCTGAGAAAGTCCTGGGTGGCGTAGCCGTGATAATTATACGGCCAGTCCGGCGCAGTGTCGGGCAGGGAGTTTTTTAGCACCGGGCTGATCCAAACAGCTCGGGCGCCGAGTCCGGCGATGTAGTCCAACTGTGCTTCAATTCCTTTGAAGGTACCCCCCTGGCGGAAGTTGTACGTCTGGTTCCAGGCGATCGGGGGAGACTGCATCCCGGAGTTTGGTTGGGTGTTTGGGTTATTGAAGCGATCGGTCATTAGAAAATAGATCCAGGTTTCACGCCAGTCGGCCGGGGAAGGGTAGGGGTAGGGAATGGTAACCCCTTTGCCATCGACGGATACAACTTTTGTTGCTTTTGACTGGAATGCGATGCGTGCGTTGCTGATCGCGGAGACGATGGCGGGGTCATCGAGTGTGGGAATGGCGGGAGGTGCTATGGCGGGGGTTGGAGCCGGCATAAGAAAGGTTTTTGGGACTTTGCAGATCGCTGATCAATTTACGAAAAAGCGCTTAACTTACCGGTATGCGATTCAGCCCGGCCGAAATCCTTTTCCTGGTCGTGATCTTTCAGGAACCCGAGGCGGGGTGGTCCTTTGGCGACAGGTCGAATGGCACTACAATCTTGAAGCTGATATTCCGGCCCATATTGAATATGCCGGGTTGGATACCGGGGGGGATGACGGGGTTGTCGAAATATTTCAGACGGCTCATATTCGATTGATAGTTTACGTTAGCGAGGTTGGTCCCCTCGATATAGAGTTCGAGGATGCTCTTCCCGGCAGCATTGACGAGTTTCATTCCGAGACCGGCGCTGAGGAGGTTATAACCGGCGGTGTATGTTTCGGTGCCGTAGGCCGAGAAGAACCGGTTCTGCGGATTGAAGTGATCGAATCCGATAAACGCGTAAGTATTCCTGATCCGGCCGAATCCTTTTGCGTAGGTACCTCGCAGCTCCGAATGCGTGTGCGGGGGCGGCATAAAGGGCAGGTACCTGAGGCTGTCAGGGGCCTTGCCGCCGTCAACCTGGTTGGTTCCGTAGGTAAGGGACAGGGAGTTCTCAAAGTGCAGCCAGGGGACCGGATGGATATCGAGATAGAATTCGCCGCCATTGATCCTTGCCTTGCTTTGGACGTAAGTAAAGAGGCTATATAGCCCGTTGGGGTTTGGCGTTCCGTTGGGGTTGACCCGCTGTGGATTGCCATTGGCGTCGAGGATCTGTTGCTGGAAGATATAGTTGTCGATCTGGTTGTTGAACAAACTGATGCTTGCCGTGACTTGGGACAGGTTAAGCGCGGCACCTACATCCTTCTGAAGGCTGAATTCGGATTTGAATGTGTTGTTTCCGACGTGATAGATCTGCGAGCCCGGGTCGGGGCCGTTTGCGGAGAGTTCGGCGATGCTGGGTGCGCGAAAGCCACGGGCGATATTGGCTTTGATCAGGAAATGTTCGGAAAAATTGTAGGTAGCCCCGAGGCTGCCGGAGAAGCCGGAGAAGGTTTTGCCAAGCGGGCCAAATTGTTGGGTCACGCCGGGGGCGGTCTGCGGGTTCTTGCCCGTATACAGTGTTGGGAAATAGGCGACCGTCGTGTCGATATAGGCGGATTTGCCGTCGAACGAGCGGGTGTCGATGCGCCCGCCGCCGGTGATATCGAGTTTGCCAAAGCTTTTCTTTTCGATGAAGAAGGGGCCGATATCGAATTGGTGGTAGGCGGGAATGGGAAAGTCGGTACTGTAACCGAGGGCGTTGTCCTGATACATCCCATTGACACCCACGGTGGTCTCGTAACCGTGACCGATGGTAAAGTTGTACTTGATATCGTAGGTATAGGTGTGCAGTTCGAGGTTAAGACCCGGAATGTCCGGATTCTGGGGGTGGGTGAACTCGCGGCGATGACTGTATTGCCAGCCAAGGTTTACGAGCAGGTTGCCGTTGCCGAGCGCAAAGGTGCTGGCGTCATAGATACGATAAAGCTGGACGTGCTGATGGAGGGTTGGGATGGAGTACGAATTCAGCATGGAACCGGGAACAATGGGCCGGTACGTGTCCGAGTCGGTGACCTGGTAGGTGAATTTGCGCGTAAGTGAATCGCGGCTGCCGTCCGGAATAGCCTGAAGGTCATCGAACAGCGAAGCGTTCAGATAGGAGTATCCCCAGGTTTTGTTGAGGCCGATCATCACCCGGGCGTCTTTTTCATTAAAGTTGGTAGCGTATACACGACCGTCGTGCTGGTCCTGGTAGTCTTTGGCGCCTTTTTCCGACAATTGCGTACCCCAGACCAGCCCGTTGCGGTTGCCTTGCAGCCGGAGTGTGCCGTTGATCAGGCCGTTGTTGGTCCCGTAGACGCCGCTGACATAGCCCAGCGTCTTGCCGTCGGGCACGGGTGGGGGAGTGAGCAGGTTGACGACGCCACCGATAGCGTCGGAGCCAAAGCTCAGGCTGGCAGGGCCTTTGATTATTTCGATCCGGTCAATGGAATTCTGGTCCACCTCGATCCCGTGTTCATCGCCCCATTGCTGGCCTTCCTGCCGGATCCCATCTTCGGCGGTAACGACGCGATTATACCCCAATCCGTGGATAAAGGGTTTTGAGATATTGGGACCGGTGGTAACGGCACTGATGCCAGGCAGGCCGGCAACGGCGTCGATGACATTTCCGGCAGCGGAGTGCTGATCCATAAAGCTTTTTCCAACCGCTACGATGGGGATGGGCGCGCGCTTCATTTCAGTGGCTTTGCTCACGCCGGTGACGACCACCTCACCGGCCTCGATGGTTGAAAGGGCCAGTTGGACTTCAAGATGTGAGGTGACGGTAAAATCCACGTTCTGGTCGAAGGTGGCATATCCCACGTAGCTGACCTGCACCAGATGTATGCCTTTGGTGGAAAGCGTGATGGAGAATTTACCGTTGGAGTCGGTTGTAGTGCCGGTTTTCATATCCGGGATCCAGATGGATGCACCGGCAATCGGGTTGCCGTTGGCTTTGTCGGTAACGGTACCGGTCAGCGTGCCGAGTGCCAGACCTGGTCCTGCCTGCAATGAATGATATCCGAGGGAGAATAAAAGAACGAGAAAGACGGTTGGTAAATTCCGATTCATAATTATGTTAAATGGACAGCCAGGCTTGCGTGAATAGCGGCGGTAGGTCGGACCCGAATCCTGTCAGGAGTGAAATGCTCAAACACAAAAATACTTAAAATGCAACAATATATCAAAAGTCCCGGAGACCATTTACCGGTCGTCAAATACAACTTTTTTATATACGCGGGCAACGTCGCGGCTGGTGCGGGCGTAATAGTAGGTTATCTAACGGTCAGGCTAGGTAACTTCCGGTCGTTGCGGTCTTCGGGGGAAGGGCAAAAATCACTACCTTCAACTTTCGGATCAAGGGTATAAAAATCAGCGTATGAAAAAGTATTTCACTGGCGTACTCCTATTTGTCTACTGTTCCGTCCTGGCGCAAAATACGCCGACGGTGAATGATCAATTTAAAAATATCGCGACGGTTCAGCAGGCGCAGGCCTGGGCGGCGGCCAATCCGCAGCTCAAACCGGCCATTTTGCATTTAGTGGCCGGGAAGGATTCTACGCTGATCGACAAACGGCTTTTGCGGCAGAACCAGGGGGATATCTTTTCGGTCGGTTATGTGACGTATAAAGTAATCGAATCAAAGGAATCGGTCAAATACCGGGCGAGTTATATTTACCTGGACGGATCCGTTATGTCGCCGTCGGAGATAGACAGTGTGAGAAAGTTAATCGTGCAAAAGATCAATGGCGGCGCCGACTGGAATCAACTGTCCGATCAATATACGATGGATGGGAATACCACGCATGGAGATACAGGGTGGTTCTTTGGCGAGCTTCAGATGCCAAAGGAGTTCCAGGATGCGGTGAAAGCACATAAGACCGGGGATGTCTTCTTTGTCGACGTCTCCGATCGGAACTGGCATTATATCGTCAAGAAAACATTTGACGACGATGATCAGAAAGATGCGACCATTCTGAGGGCCAACGGGCGATAACCTGGCTACGCTAAAGCTTCGGCGGGCGAAGGCGGGCGAAGGCGGGCGAGGGTGGGCGATGGGTGGTTAGAGCGGGCGAAGCTTGATGTTACGCCATTCGCTCGAGCCGGGATGCTGCTGCAGGGCAATCTTTCCTTTTGCTACTTTTGCAAAGTCAGCGAAAATCTTATTCCTGAATTTGCTCTTTGCGACCATGCGGTTCCATTCCTCGCTGCCCATCTGGCCGTCGAAGGTCCTGATCCCGTTCAAATAAAATGTAAGGTGGCCATGGTTTTGGATCAGACGTACCTGGTTCCATTCGCCGACGGGGTGAGGCTTGCTGACGGTCGAATCGCCAGCCATATCGTATAGGCAGCCGGCGAGGTGTGTCTGTTTCTTATTATCGTCGGCGCTGATATTGTCCAGTACCTGCATTTCCGGTCCGGTGATATAGGTCGCTTCGTATTTTGGATCTTCCTGCACATCGAAAATAATTCCGCTATTGCCTCCCTTTGAAATCTTCCACTCCAGATTCAGTTCATAATTCTCATAAACATTATCGGTTACCAGGTCACCGCCGCCGCTTTCGGGCTGGGTCGGGTCGAAGACGATAGCGTTATTTCTGACTTGCCATTTTGACCCTGCGGTGTCGCGCAGATACGTGTGCCAGCCTTTCAATGATTTACCATCGAAGAGTAAGATCCAGCCTTGCTGTTTTTCGTGAGCGGTGAGTGTATTGGGTTGTTGTGCAATGATGGCGACCCGGATAAGGATAAGAGCGGAAAGGACCAGGATTTTTTTCATTCGTTTCCATTTTAGTGGACCAATTTAGGCTAAATTCATGTATTCAAAGCTAAATGGTTTATGGTGTCATTTAAATTTTTCCGGCTTGTAGCCGCATGTCTTATTTTCTGTGTTTCGTCGTCGGCCGCGGGCGGCCGGATCCACATCATTCCCGAGCCGGTATCGGTTTCGGAAAAGCCCGGCAGTTTCTTTTTGCGCCAGGGTGCGACATTGGTGGTGGAAGGCGACTCGACCGCGGGAATCGCGGCGTGGATGGTTGGACAAGTGCGGGATCAGACCGGGATCGCACTTCACCAAGAAACGGGAGGGAGGGGCGCGATCGTGGTGCGGGTGAGCATGACCGGCACTTCCGGAGCAGTTGGCAGGGAAGGGTATAACCTGACGGTGACCAGTTCGGGGATCCGGATCAATGCGGCAACCGGAGCGGGCGCTTTTTATGGGATGCAAACGCTATTGCAGATGCTCCCCCAGGGCAAGGGGGATTATCTTGCGGTTCCCTGCGCCGAAATTGCCGATTCGCCACGATTTGCGTGGCGCGGATTGATGCTGGATGTCAGCCGTCATTTCTTTACCCGGCAGGAAGTAATGCGATATATTGATGAGATGGTACGGTATAAGTATAACGTCCTGCATCTTCATCTCAGTGACGACCAGGGCTGGCGCATCGAGATCAAGAGCCTGCCGCAGCTGACGCAGCACGGAGCATGGCGGGTTCCGCGAACGGGCAGATGGGGAGAATACCTGCCGGCTCTCGGCGACGAACCCGCTACCTATGGGGGGTTTTACACGCAGGATGAGATGCGGGAGATCATCCGTTATGCGCAGCAACGCTACGTAACCATACTACCGGAGATCGATGTCCCGGCTCACAGCCTTGCGCTGATCTCTTCCTATCCCAATCTATCCTGTACGCAGCTACCCTATCCGGTGAATCCGGGTGCCCGGCCGCCGGCGAGAGAAGACAATGCGCTGTGTATCGGAAATGATTCGATCTTTCTTGTACTCGACAAGATATTTACCGAACTGGCGGCACTATTTCCCAGCGAGTACATCCATATCGGCGGCGATGAAGCGTACAAGGGATTCTGGAGTGACTGTCCGAAATGTCAGAAACGGATGGCTGATGAGCATCTAAAAAATGTCGATGAATTGCAAAGCTACTTTGTCAAACGGATCGAAAAGATGCTGACGTCAAAGGGTAAAAAGCTGATCGGCTGGGACGAGATCCTCGAAGGGGGGCTTGCACCCAGCGCCACCGTCATGAGCTGGCGGGGAATGTCGGGCGGGGTAACGGCGGCGCGCATGGGCCATTCGGTTGTTATGACGCCATGGGACTTTTGTTATCTCGATCTATACCAGGGAGAACCTGCGGGCGAGCCACCGACCTATGGAATGTGCCGGCTGAGGGACTCTTATGCGTATGATCCGGTGCCGGACAGCGTCGATGAGCGGTTGATCCTTGGCGGCCAGGGCAATCTATGGTCGGAGTCGGTACCCAATTACCGGCAGGTACAATACATGACCTGGCCACGGGGTCTTGCCCTGGCGGAAGTCTATTGGAGTCCGAAGTCGAAGCGGAACTGGGATGATTTTATCGGCAGGATGGAGGCGGAATTTCCGCGGATGGATGAGGCAAACATCAAGTATGCCCGGAGCGCATACAACGTGATCCTTACGCCGAAAAGAGGTACGGACCGCGAGATGGTTGTGGGCATGTCAACGGAGGTGGGCGGACTGGACATTTATTATTCGTTTGATTGCACTAACCCCGATCGCTTCTATCCGAAATACGACGGTACACCGGTCAGGTTCCCGATGGGTTCGACACAGCTGAACGTGGTTACTTACCGCAACGGACATCCGATCGGGCAGCAGATCAATGTGAAAAAAGACGATCTGATGAAGCGGCTGGATCAGGGCCGACACGTATATTAGCGAAAAGAATCCTATGATACGTACACTATTGGTAGACGATGAGCCCGACAGCATTCTCGTCTTGCGGGCGCTGTTAGAGATCAATTGTCCGGACGTGGCGGTCATTGGGGAGGCGGACGGGGTGCAGGCTGCGATCCCGTTGATCACCAAGGAATCTCCCGATCTGTTGCTGCTGGATATTTCGATGACTGACGGCAGCGCATTTGATCTGCTAAGCGCACTGGGTGAGTTTGATTTCCAGGTCATCTTCATTTCCGCGTACGATACGCATGCGCTGGAGGCTTTCAAGTACAGTGCGGTGGATTATTTGCTGAAGCCGGTCGATGGCGGCCAATTGAAAAACGCGGTCAACAGGGCAATCAAACGATCCGGCGGCAAGGGGTTGGAGGAGCGGTTGAAGGTGTTGCTCGGCAATCTGGGCGCGCTACAGGTGTCGCAACAAAAGATTGCCGTACCCACGATAAGCGGGCTCACCTTTGTCTTCCTGAAGGACATTCTGCGGATCGAATCGAGTGGAAGCTATGCAAACATCATTCTCGCCGACGGCAAGCAGGTGATGACTGTAAGGTCGATCCGGGAATATGAAGAGCTTTTGCCGGGATCGATCTTTTACCGGGTGCACAATTCGCATATCGTCAACCTTAACCGGGTTCAGTCGTATCAAAAGGGGCGGGGAGGGTATGTTATTATGGAAGACGACAGTTCCATCGAGGTGGCGATCCGGCGAAAGGAAGAATTTTTGCGAAAGTTGCTGAAGTAAATACTATGAAAAAGACACTCTTATTCGTGCTGTCCGGCGCGATAGGAATAACGCACGCTTGCTTTTCCCAGGAATATAGCTACACGCACTATGATGTGGCGCAAGGGCTGGCGGGTTCGAGGGTTTATTGCATCACGCAGGATAAGTATGGTTTCATATGGGTCGGTACGGAGACGGGGGTTTGCCGCTTCGACGGCAGTCATTTTTCGAATTATACCACTAAAGACGGGTTGCCGGATCTTGAAGTGCTGCAGATCTATGCGGATCGAAGAGGCCGGATCTGGATGGCTCCTTTTCGAAAGTCGGTATGTTACTACTTTGACGGGAAGATCCACACGCAACAGAACGATCCGCAACTGGCGCGGATCAGGCTGAATCAGAATATCGAAAGTTTTGCGGAGGATGCCGCCGGGAATATCCTGATGCAGGAACGGTCGGCGCTCCACTTGCTTGGTGTCGACGGATCTGCCGTCGAGTATGATTCGCTGGGCGGGATACCGATCCGGCAGTGCCTGAAGGTAGGTGTCTCCGGTTCCGGTCATTTCCTGGCAGTGGTCGGCGCCAGGGTCATAGAATTCAACGCCGGCGGCGTTCTTTGGAGCAGAAGGATCGATTTTCCCTATGACAATCCCAACGATATCGCCCTTTCACCACATTACGTGGTATATAAATCGTCGGCCGGACACTACAATGTCCGCAGTCTTCGGGCCGACACGGTGGTCAGCATCCGGTATGACTCGATTCACGACAGTCATATCAGTTTTTCCATCCTGGCGGACAGCCTGGTTTATTCAAATGAAACGGGCGGCAGTTTCGAATACAATTTGCATTCGGGAAGGTCAAGGTTATTCCTTCCGCATATTACCGTTTCCAGGACCTTTGTCGATCGGACCGGAAATACCTGGTTCACCACGATGGGTTCGGGGCTGTACCGCCTAAATACCAACGATATCCAAACCGTTCACCTGATACCGGATGTCGGCGGAAGATCGGGCGTCACAACTATTACAAAAATTGACGGGGAACTGTGGGCAGGAGATGACCGCCAGGAATTATATATCTTTTCACTACCGGGGCACGTCCTTCAGGCGAAGCATCCCTTTTTCTACAATACCAACCATCGCATTTTTTTTGTCGATAAAGTCGGTGGAAACCGGTTACTGGCCGGATCCGAATATGGATTGACAGAAGGAACCCGTGACTGGAAAATGGGCCGGGAAATCGCCCGCAGTATCAAGTCGGCCATGCGGATCGATAACCGCCGATTGCTGGCCGGCGGAAGCTGGGGCGCGGGCATTTTTGACATGGTCGATTTTAGGTTTACCGATACGTTGTGGCGCGAGCGCTGTACGACCGTCTTTTACCATAAAGATACCATCTATCTCGGCACATTGAATGGACTGTATCGGTTGGCGGGCAAGCAGCCGCCCGTCTTCCTGGGTCTGGAAGTCCCCTTTCTTCGCCGACGGATCAGTTCGATCACAGAGGATTCGGACGGCGTCTTATGGATCGCGTCTTATGATGATTCCGGAATCATCGGGTACAAAAACGGACGTTGCGTGGCCACATTGGGACAACAACAGGGGTTCACAAGCGATATTTGCCGAACCCTTTTGGCGGACGGGGATGTCCTTTGGGTAGGTACCGATAAAGGGGTAAACCGCGTGGAATTGGATAAGCCCGGCTATCCTGTCACCCCATATACATCAAAAGACGGGTTGAGCTCGGACCTGATCAACACACTTTATGTTGACGGGCCGACAATCTATGCAGGCACCGATAATGGATTTAGCTTCTTTGACAAGGAGCGTCCGGCCGGCAGCGAACCGTGTTTGCTCTACTTGCTGTCACTGACCAACTCCGGGCATGAACGGATCAGGGATACAGTAACTCTCGAGGTGCCCCATACAGATAAGCGGGTTCGTTTCGAGTTTGTCGCCTTATCATACCGATCCGCGGGGGAGGTCACGTATCGATACCGGATGATAGGACTGGATACAGTTTGGCGAGAGACGCGGGAGAACGTGGTCGAATATCCCGAACTGCCATCGGGGAAGTTTGAGTGGCAATTGATGGCGACAAATCGATTTGGCAACCGAAGCCGGATATTGACTGTCCCCCTGAAGGTTGACACTTACTTCTGGAAGCGGACATGGGTGCTGGTAGGGGTATGGCTGCTATCGGTCACGGCATCCTGGGGGGCGGTCTTCCTCTGGGCGCGGTGGATCCGGCGCCGGCAGCGGGCAAGGGAGATACTTCAGCAGCGAATGAACGAGCTGGAGAGTACGGCTCTAAAGTCGCAAATGAACCCACATTTTATTTTCAACTGTCTCAACTCCATCCAGCAGTCGATCTTTTCGGGAGATATCACGAGCGCCAACCGGTATATTGCCGGCCTGGCCGGGCTGATCCGGATGACCTTGAACAATTCGTCGAGGGCCTTTGTCCGGATGCAGGAAGAGGTTGAGTATCTTTCCGCCTATCTTGAACTGGAGAAAATGCGGTTCAAGAACCGGATCGACTACGACGTGGCTGTCGACGGGTCGCTGAACGGTTCGGCAGTGCTGATACCGCCAATGCTGATCCAACCGTATGTAGAAAATGGCTTGCACCACGGACTACAGCACAAGAAAGAGGGCAGGGGCCGGATAACGGTCAATTTTCAACAGGACGATGGGAGTTTGCTGGTGACCGTTGAAGACAATGGTGTGGGTAGGGGCGGCTCGCCGGGGAAAAGAGGGGATGAACAGCAGGTGCACTCACCCCGCGGAATGTCGTTGACGGAGGACAGGATTGCCATTCTCAATAAGCTGTATATCGATAAGGCCCGGCTTCAAATCAACGATTTGAAAGACTCTTCGGGGCGCCCAACCGGGACGCGGGTCGAAATAAGGCTGCCATTATTGCGCGAGGAGGATCTTTACTAGGGGGCTTTTTACGTTGGGTTGATGAAGATCAGGGCCGACCGGGATCCGTGTCATTTTCTGCGGCAAAGAATGGCCTTAACTTGGCCGCAAAACTATTGCAATATGGAAGATCTCATCATTTACCAAAGCAAGTATGGAGCGACCAGAGAATATGCCGAATGGCTCGGGGAGGCGCTAAAGACAGAACCGGTACCGGCAGTTTCGTTAAAGCCCGAGCAACTCGTCTATGCGAACCGGGTCATCATCGGGACTTCGGTCTATATGGGAAGGATGTTGATGCGCAACTGGATTGCACACAACCAGGGCTATTTGCGGGACAAAGACGTTTACTTATTCGTGGTCTGCGGGACGCCGGCATCGGAAGTGGAAAAATTGGAGAAGATCGTCAAAGACAATATACCGGCGCAGATCAGGAACGTGTTCAGGATCTTCTTTTTGCCCGGCAGGGTTATGCTGGACAAATTGTCCTGGCTGGATCGTCTGCTCATCCGTATTGCGTCCCGGGCGAAGAAACGGTCAGGGGCCGGAGAAACGCTGCAGGTCGGGATCGATTATGTGCGGAAAGAAAATCTGGCAACAATTCTGGGGACGCTGGATCGGATCCCTGTAACACCACGTCCCCGGGTAAGTGCGGGAAATCCACATCTGATGTGACCGCTTTTTTCGCATAGTCGCGTTCAGCGGCGGCGCTATATCGTAAAAGGGCTATTTTTGGGTATAACCGGAAAACCTAAAAATGCCTGGCACATGCATAGACACATCTTTTACATCAGCTTTTTATTGTTCGTTCTTTCGGCACGCAGTCTCAGTACCCAGGCGCAAAGCCTGGATAGTCTCATCCCTGTACGCGGGTTTTGTATCGATGTGCCCCGGCCTTCCGGGGTAGATTCGTTTGTACGGTTTATCCATGAGGAACTGGCGCCGCGGAAGGTCAACACGTTGTTTGTCCTGGTCGATTATCGATACCAGTTCCAATCGCATCCTGAATTGGCGGACACGCTCGCGTTGTCGAATGCGGAAGTCAAGAAGATCGTCCGGGCCTGTTCGCAGGATCATATCCGGATCATTCCCCAAATCAACATGCTTGGTCATCAGGGGTGGGAGGAGCATCCCGGGAAACTGTTGAAGGCCTATCCGCAATTCGATGAGACGCCATGGGTAAAGAACCCCGAACACTATGTCTGGCCGAATGCCGACAATCTGTATTGCCGAAGTTATTGTCCCCTTTATCCCGGGCTCCACGATGTGACGTTCGCGGTTATCGACGAGCTTTGCGATGCGTTTGAAAGCACGGCGTTTCATGCAGGGATGGACGAAGTGTTTTATCTGGGGGAAAGCAGATGTCCGCGATGCGGCGGGAGGGACCCGGCGGTGTTGTTTGCGGGCGAAGTCCAGGCGATACATGATCATCTCGCACAGAAAGGACGGGAGTTGTGGATATGGGGGGATCGGTTGATCGATGGCAAGACTACGGGTATCGGAATGTGGGAAGCCAGTTACAACAATACGTACCGGGCGATCGATCTGATCCCGAAAGACGTGGTGATTTGTGACTGGCATTACGAGCGGCCGGATCAGACGGCGGTTTATTTTGCGATAAAGGGATTCCGGGTGGTGACTTGTCCATGGCGGACGTCAGCTCCGGGGGTGGCACAGGTGGATGATATGGTGAAGTTCCGAAATGCTTCAACCCCTGAAATGAAGTCGCGGTTTCTTGGGATCGTGGAAACGACGTGGTCGCCGGCACAGGTGTTTTTGAACGGCTTTTATGGGATCGGGCCCAAGCAGACGGAGCCTGCCGCACAGGATCGCGGGTCGGCCTGGCAGTGCTTTAGAGATGTGTATAGGCGCATTGATGCATTGGGGAATTGAAAATTCCAGCTATGAGGCGATTTTCGGCGATTATCGAAATTATCGGGATCAACCCTTATGTGGCGTTGCCGGAGAAGGTGCTGGTGGCGGTTTTTAAGCAAGCGGGCAAGGAGAAGGGGCCTATTCGCGTACGGGGGACGGTGAACGGCGACCCTTACCGGCAGACGCTTGTACGGTATCTGGGATCGTGGCGCCTGTATATCAATGGCTTCATGCTGAAAAATTCTCCGAAAAGGATCGGGGAAAAGATCGTTGTGGAGATCGAGTTCGATCCCGAAGACAAGAAAATCGAGCCACACCCGAAACTTTTGGCGGCTCTGCGGAAGGATAAATCTGCTGCCGCCGCCTGGGATAGGCTGACACCGTCCAGGCGCTGGGAAATTGTGCGATATATCGGGTCATTAAAGACGGCGGAGAGTCTCGAGCGCAATATTGCGCGGGCGATCCGGCATTTGAACGGGAAGGATGGTTTTGTCGGCAGATCGTAGCCGGGTTTTACCGGACCGCGTCTATTCCAGCGCTTTTGCGATGATCGGATCCAGGTTCAATGGCGTGCTGATTGCCTCGGGCAGGTCATATCGTTGGCGGATGTAGCCCGCCTCATTGTAGGCCAGCCAGACCTTTTGCTCTTTATCCTCGAAGGCGACGATCTTTAGCGGAAGGTCGAGGGCGGAGACGGGATTGTCGATCATGAGCGGCCCGCCGGCCTTCGGTTTCCCGAAAAGAATAAATTCGAGCGGCGGTATGGACAGGCCGGCGTTCCGAAGTTCGGATTGCTGGTCGATGCGGGCGTAGATAGTCGCGCCCTGGCTCTCGAGAAAATGCTGAATGCGATCGACGCTTTCGTGCACGGTATATTTGCTGGATTTGATGACTACGCCCCTCGGGTCCATGCGTGAAAATTTAAGTTTATTGCGGATCTTGCCGGTCAGGGCAGCCGCGTTGTCGGTACAAAGGTAGCGGGTTGGGTTGAGGATTTTCCGAATCTTCCAATTACACATTTAATAAATTTTGAATATTTGATCCGAATTTTTTCTATTATCTTGGATCAAACTCCAATTTCTTATGACAGGCCGTGTCGAGCGTTGTCCGGTTTACCCTGTTCGCCGTGTGCTGAAGCGATCTCTCCTTTCGGCGGTCCTGCTTGCCTGTAGCGCATCTCTTTTCTCACAACCTGTCATTCGATCTTTTTTGCCGCTTGTGGGCGGTCCGGGTGTTGTAGTGACACTCAGCGGAACAAATTTTAGCGGAGTGACGGCGGTTAGTTTTGGCGGAGTCACGGCTTCTTTTACCGTGGTGTCGGACACGGTGATCACCGCGCGCGTAGGGTCAGGCGGGGCGAGCGGGATGGTCAAGGTCACTTCATCCCAGGGGGCGGACTCGTTGGGTGGGTTCTATTTCAGTACGAAGGTTCCGGTGATCACGGGTGTTTTCCCGTATACGGGGCCGGTAGGCACGGTCGTTACGATCAAAGGCGGGAATTTCGACCCGCTGCCGTCCCGGGATACCGTTTACTTCGGCGGCGTCAAGGCGTATGTCAGTTCGGCGACGGCCAATTATCTTACCGTAAGTGTTCCCACCGGTGCGGTGTATGCGCCGATCAGCGTAACGGCAAATGGACTAACGACCTATTCAAATCCGTTCATTCCGGTTTATACGGGGGGCGGGAATATCGATACCAATTCTTTCGGGCCACCGGCGCGTTATATCGCCGGCGTCTATCCCCGCACCGTTACCACGGCGGATTTCGACGGTGACGGACGGTCCGATCTCGCGGGTGTTGTTGTCGGAAGCAACCAGGTGGCCGTTTTGCGAAACAACAGTCAGTCCGGTGCGATCTATTTTGGCAGCCCCGATACCTTTGCGACAGGGACTTCGCCCTTCTATATTGCAACCGCAGATTTCAACGGAGACGGCAAACCGGATATCGTTGTGACGGATCAGGGCGCCGACTCCATCTCGGTGCTACAAAACTCAAGCGTGCCGGGGACGATAGCGTTTATGGCGAAATTCGATCTGCCGACCGGTTCCGCGCCGCGTAATCTGGCGACGGCCGACCTGGATGGGGATGGAATGGTGGATATTGTGACGATCGATGGTAGCGATTCAGTGGCCGTTTTCCTCAATACGACGGCAGCGTATGGCGCAATGTCGTTTGCAGCCCGGATGGATCTCAGGGCCGGAGCCGGCGCGGTCGGGATTGCTCTCGGTGATCTGGATGGCGATGGCCGGCCGGATATGGTGATTTGTGATTCCCTTAGCAATCAATTCCTCGTTTTTCGAAATACAAGTGTGCCGGGCGCGATATCCTTTTCATCGCCGTCGGTGTATGCGACGGGCGGCGGTCCGGGGGCAGTAGCTATCGGCGACCTCGACGGGGATGGAAAGCCGGACGTGATCATCAGCAATCCGCTCGGCGGCAATCTACTTGTTTTTCGAAACAGGAGTACCCTCTCGACGATCGGCTTTGCTTCACCGGTAACGTTCAACGCAGGAAGCGGGGCCGCCGCCATTTCGATCTCCGATGTGAACGGGGATGGAAAACCGGACATTACGCTGGCGGACGGCCAGACCAATGAAGCATCGGTCTTGCAGAATATTTCTACGGCAGGAGGGATTGTTTTTTCGCCTGTCGTGTTGTTTGCCGCCGGTGGCAGCCCCGCAGGAATTGTCGCCGGGGACTTTGATGGGGACGGGCGGCCGGACATAGCGCTTGCCAACTATTCCGGAACTCCGTCGGCCAGTATCTCCGTTCTTCATAGCCTGCTGGGTCAGTTGCGCTATCCGGCGATCGATTCATTTGCGCCGTCCTCCGGAAAGCGGGGCGACACGATCACGATCCACGGCCATTTTTTGACCGGCGCTTCCGCGGTAAGCTTTGGAAGTGTCGCGGCGGTTTCCTATACGGTGGTATCGGATTCTGTCATTTCTGCCGTGCTCGGTGCCGGCGCCTCCGGGCTTGTCCAGGTCAGCACCGGTTACGGCTCCACAAACAGGGGAGGTTTCCGGTTTCTCTATTCATCACCGATCGTTCGCTCCTTCTCACCGGACAGCGGCGCGACAGGCGACACGATTACTGTGAAAGGCAATTTTCTGACCGGAACCAAAACACTCCTTTTCGGCAAGGTTCCTGCGACTTCGTTGACGGTACTGTCGGACACCGTGGTAGTCGCGGTCGTCGGATCGGGTGCAACGGGTTATGTGGATTTGACGACGCCGGGCGGGTCGGATAGCCTGGGGGGATTTGTTTTTGTGCCGAGGGATACGGTGGTTACTCCGCCGCCCCATGATACGATACCGCCTCCTGACACGGTTCCACCGCCGGTCGTGCCACCCGATTCCGTCGGGTCGGGGCATGCCACCGTCTTTCAACTGCTCGACTTCACCGCCATCGATCATGCCGGGCAGGTGGAGCTGCAGTGGCTCACGGCCGATGACAGTATGATGGCATATTATGTGGTTCAGTATAGTTCAGATTCGGTCAGCTTCGATGGTATCGGCAGCGTCAGAGCGAAAGGTATGGATACGGCAAACTATTCATTCGCGGATGGCACGCATCGGACGGGCGCAAGTTATTACCGCTTGAAGATCGAGGATACGGCGCTTGGTGTGATGTATAGCCCGGTTGTGGCGGTGCGTCCGGCGGGGCCGGCAGAAATGATCACGGTCTTTCCCAATCCGGCCAGTGATGAGTTCACGGCGGTCGTGCCAGGTACGATCAACAACTCCGGGTTCGAGTTGGTGGATATGGCGGGGAGGATTGTTGTGGTGATGCCGGTGAAGGCCGGGGTGTCGCAGGTTTCCTTTGTTGTGAGGGCCCTGAACCGGGGGGTGTACAAATTGATTTGGACGGATGGGGTGAATAAGGCTTTCAGGACTTTGTTAATTATCCGGCGGTAGGGCGGAAATCCAGATATTTCCGATACATTTATTACAGAAAAACCTATTATGAGTTTCCTCCGCCGGTTACGGAAGCATTTTCTTTCTCGGCAGAATTGGAAGAATTCCGTTTATACAGATCCTTCCCGCAGGTCTTTCCTGCAGGCGATCGGTCTGGGTACCGCCTTGCCGATCGGGAAAGCCCTGGCCGGGCGCAAGGAGGATGTTTCGGGAATTCTGATAGATGCTTCCCGTTTCTTCGATGACCAGGTGAATGTTTCCTTGTATCGTTACCAGGATTTGCTACAGGTCGATATGACTTTTTCCGGATTCAAGCTTTCGGGTGACAGCAAGACGTTGAATCGAAACTCATCCTCTGCGTTGCTGGCCATTTATTTTCCCCCACAACATCTGGCCGAGACGGCTTACCGGATTCAGGGCGGCGGCGGAGGTACCGCTAATTTTGATGGCGATGCGGCATCTGTACTTCAGGAAGGCTCGATTTCGAACGACAGTCTCAACTTGCCGGCGCTAACTTATGCTTCCGACCGTAGCCGGCTAGTGTTTGATATCCCGGCCTCTATCAACAGTATTCCTTTGACGGCAGACGCATTGCTCAACTGGGGGCAATTCAGTCCGGTGATCAACCAGCGGGCCACGGCGGAGGCGATATTGCCGATCTTTTCGGGAAGGGATAATGTTCCTGACTACCTGAATGTGCTCGCCGCGCCGCCGGCGGCACCGGCCAAATTGCCGTCGAAAAAAGAATTGCGGGCGGCCACAAAGGATGAGCAGCATCAGATGAACGCGCGGGCAATTCAAAACCAGCAGATGAACCCCGCGAATTTATCGAAAAGTGCGAGAAAGAATTTACCTGCACTAACAGGGATCATTAAGCGCATTACTCCCGGGAAGACTCCGCGCCCTTTGGATCCGTCGGAGACTTCTATCGAACTGCCCTACCGCCTCTTCATATCCCCCAATCAATTCGGCACCTGGTATCATGAGCTAAAGCTGAAGTGGACAGGCCTCGCAGCGGCGGGGGCGTTCCAGACCTGTGAGCTATGGCATAACCGGCTGTCGGCTTCGAATGCCGGGTATATGACCGTACGGGCGCTGTGGGGTGTCGATATAAACGGCACGTATAATAAAAAGCCTGCGCGTGACGAATCGTTCGTGACCGCTTTATTTAATGACGACCGGCATTGTATCGTGCATGAGAGCAGCAACTGGGGGATCGCCAACTTCACACCGCAGGCGGTCCAGGTAGAGCAGCTGATGCTCACACCGCTTGGTGGCTGGCTTGACGGTGTCCTGCAGGTAAGCCGGTCCGAACTCGAAAATGCGAAGATCATCGGAAGTCTGAACCTCCTGAAGTGGAAGCATCTGGCGAATCTGGGCCGGGACCATTATGTGGAGGTCGTGTATGCGGGTAATATGTTCCCTTTCGGCCATGAAGCTTCGCTGGTGCGTATCACCCAACGGGTTGCAAAGCAGAACTATGCGTACAACCAGCAGCAGTTCTTTATCGTGATTAACGAGACTGAGCGAAAATATAACCCGATCGACGGGAATAATCAATTCAATTCGTTTCCGTTCTCGACAATCCGGTTTATTACGACGGTTACGCCGCCGTTGACCCCACCTCAGCATTTTTGCAATTCCATTTCCGACAAGCAGGATGATCATCAATTTGTACCCAAGGTTAATGGTAGTCCGTTCCTCTTCCGGATCGTCGCCTATGACCTCGAGGGGACAGAAGTCGATCTGGAGATGCCACTGGTCTTTCTTTCCACCGACATCACGGTAGATAGCCATGGGAATCCGAATATGGGGAATATCAATGCGATCATCCAACAATATAATGACACTAATCAGAAATATATTACTACCGATATTGACCTGAGGAGTCAGAAGATGGCGCTGACACGGCCACAAACACCGGGCGACACTCGGTTCGAGGTGCAATCTGCGACTTTCCATGCGGCGGCCTTGCCCGGGCAGGCGCCGGGTTTCCGGCCGCTGGTTGCGGCGATGGAGGTTTATATTCACGCGGTGCAGGCAATCACCGGCGTCAATAATGCTCAAAAGATCGTTCTATTGGATGACCGGAATACCGGGACGGTCTTTGCGTCATTGGTGACAGCCGCCGGAGTTAACTTTAATGGTAACAGCAATAAGACTGGCGGGAGCCTCTCGCCTAATTTTTCTATCACGGGGCTTTCGAAATTACATGGCGCCATTGGCGGAGATATCAACCAGGCCAGGAATCTCAACTTTGACCCTACAGCCTTTTTCGATTCTACCGCAAAATTATTTGGAGTGATCGACCTGGGGCAAATTGTTCAAAAGGTCAACAATGCGGCGGCTACGGTCAGCGGTACGAAGGTCGATTCACCCATCCCTGCCTTGAAGACGATTGAATTGCCGGATGCATTGGTCACGCAGTATACCTGGAATTCTGCTACGCTGACAACACACGATTTCGGGTTTGTGCAGTTTGTGCCGGCTTCTTCCGGGCCTGGCAAGCTGGTGGTGGAGACCAGTGTATATCGGTATAAGAATGCCGCTCAACCGGACGCGTTGGTAGTCAACTCATATCTCGATGATTTTTCGGTGACGATTGCTGGACTGGCGGCGGTGGGATTCAATCGGGTAGGCTTTACAACAGGGAGCAATGCCAAGGTCAATGTCACGGTCGACCTGCAGCAGCCGCCGGTGACGTTCATGGGCGCCCTGACATTTGTCAATGCCTTACAGCAATTCATTCCTTCAAACGGGTTCAGTGATCCACCTTATTTGGATGTCAGCGACACCGGGGTGGAGACGGGATATACCCTGGCCCTGCCGAATATCCAATTGGGGCTGTTTACGCTAAGCAATGTGAGCTTCGGGGCCGTCGTCGATCTGCCATTTACGGGCGACCCGATGTCGCTGAAATTCAATTTCTGTCAGAAACAGCAGCCGTTTACTCTGACGGTGTCGCTGTTGGGCGGTGGAGGGTTCTTTGCCGTCGCGTTTGACATGCACGGGTTATTGTCGCTGGAGGCAGCGCTCGAATTTGGCGCCTCGGCGTCGCTCGACCTCGGAGTTGCAAGCGGTTCGGTCAGTGTGATGGGCGGCGTATATTATGGCATGACGCTATCTAACGGAATTCAGACATCGGAACTCAGTGGATATGTGAAAATGAACGGGTCCTTGTCCGTCCTCGGGCTGATTACGGCTTCGGTCGAATTTGATCTGACACTGGCGGCCGATCTGAGCGGAAATAAGGTAAGACGGGTTTGGGGTGAGGCATCGCTGACCATCCAGGTGTCCGTATTCATGTTCTCGACGTCGGTGCAATTGCAGATAGAGCGCGAGTTTTCCGGGGCTGATGCGGATCCGACTTTTGAGCAGATGGTGAGCCAGAACGATTGGCTGACGTATTGCGGGGCGTTTGCAGCGTAATGGCGACGCGTGGCCGTGTGCGGGGCAAAATTGTTATGTCACAAAAAATCATAGTCAGCACCCTGCCCTGGAAAGATTATTCCAGGAATAAATGGATGTTGTCCGCTTCCGTCAGCATTCAGCTGGACGCCGTCGGGGGTGCGACGTTGGCAGGCTATCCCGATATCCTGCACTGGCTGGAGCGCTTGCAGGGCGCAGTCTTCTTCGTGCAGTGGAACAATGCGCAGCCACAGGAACTTCCGGTTACGAATACGTTGTGGGATGCAACACTCTATCAAAACTTGTTCACGCCAGGGTTGGTCGTCAAACCTTTCCAACTGCTGAATGTTTCGAACATTTCGCTCAAGTCATATCCGGTGGGTCACATCCGGGATTTTATCCTCAATACGTATAATGAGGTAGGGAATCTGACGCCGGCGGCGTTGCCAACGGCTGGATTCTATGTCAACCAATATAAAAAGCTGGTGGATATTTCCCGCGTGCAGCTCACGGCGAAACCTGCCGCTGCTGCCGGCCGCGGTCCGCTTGCGATCAAGGACTTTGTGACCACTGGTCATCCGGGGAAGGTTCAGGCTGCACAAATGGTAAGCAGATCCAAGGTCATCCCTTTTTCGGCACAACCCAATCCGTCGCTCGACTTCGGCCAGTTTCATAACTATTTCGAGGTATCCGCCTCCAGCGGTCTGCATGTGCCGCATACGCCGGTAGCACCGCCTAAACCGGCCCTGGAATATCACGACATCCTGTCCATCATTATGGACTATCCGATTATCCAGCGGAAGCTTGGATTGGTGCTGGATTTTGAATTGCCTGGTCCACCAGCTACCGCGAACGGGTATGTGCGGATCATTCCCACGAATCTGTCCTTCCAGAATGAACTCACCTTAAGCACGCCCCCGACGGCTTATGAAACGACAGCAGGTGGATTCTATATGGCCGCAAGGAGCGGCAGTACGATTGATAAGGGGGTCGTGGTGCTCAATAGTCCCAATTTCTCGGTAGTCGAGATCGATACGGAAGGGTCGGCGTTGAAATTGACAGGGCACACGGATAGTGTCTATTTTTCGGTCGCTCAGGCCTCCTTGAAGGCATACAATAAGGAGGTCATGCTGCCTATGGCCATGCCCGCGGCCGCTGCCAAAAAGGTGAATGGCAGGCCCCTGCCGAAGATGATAAACGCATCCGGGCTGGAGCAGGCTCCGGCTGCGCCACCGGAGGATGACGGTAGTGCCCAGGGATTGCCGGCGTTGCGCAGCGCGGGGATCGGGATCATCCAAAACGGATTGGCCGCCGATCTGGCCGGTAAATTCTCCCGGATGAGTGGGCTGTATAAGAACCTGGTTAAGCCGGAGGCAGGGGTCAATAATGCCGTGTTGTTTAATCACGTCGCTGCCGGCGCGGTGCAGGAAGTGGCGCCGGCGCGGTTGCAGGCGCTGCGATCAGGGGTATCGATCCCGAAGAATATCCCGCTGCCATCGGATACGTTGTACGCGGATGACCTGGTTAGAGGCTATCGGATCGACATAGGTTATGATTCGACGCCAGGCACCTGGTATTCGCTGCACCAGCGGATAAATCAATATGCTTATGCGCCGCTGCATGGAACGGTTCAGCCGATATCGATGCCCTCCTCTCCTTATATTGACGAGGGTTGCATCCAGCTGTCGCTGACCCAGGATTCGAATGATTCAAGTGGTGCGCAGCAACTCAACGAGGTCGTCGCCCGTTGGGAGGGATGGAGTCTGGCGGTTCCTCGACCGGGAAAATCCTTAAACAATACGGGGGACCCGGTAAGCAGCGATGCCGACGAACAAAAAAAATATCAACTGGATGATTCGGTAGCTTTTCGGTTACAGGTGAATATGATGCCGGCACCGAAGACCCTGCCGATGCTCCGTTTTGGCCAGTCGTACAGTATAAAGATTCGCACTGTCGATCTAGCAGGCAACAGCTTGCCTAGCCAGATGGACCCCGAGAATAAATCGGCAGCGGTAATCAGCGGGATCAGGTACCTGCGATATGAGCCGCTGCCGGTGGCTGTGTTGCGTGAAGGCAACGAAGTGGTTAGCGGCGGAACGCCGGGTGGGGACCGGGACGGCGAATCGCTCGAGCTAATGGTGATCAGGTCCAATGTCAATGTTAGCGCAGAACAATATGAGAAGAACAATCCGACGACGCTGTACTCGAATAATCAGGTCTCAGGAACGGTGAGCTGGATAGCTCAGGCCGTAAGACATGTTTTGGCCCCGCCGGGATCACAGGTGCTGGCCGAAACGCATGGGATGTTTGACACTGCGTTCAGGGATCCCGCGCTGGCGGCTTCCCTTTATCAATTTATCAGCGGACGGGACAAGCCGACAGTCAATAATCCTGCGCAGACGAGAGCACCGGTGTACCCTGTCACGCAGCAACAGGTGGATATCGACTGGCTGGCAGACCCAATGGCGGCAGGCGTCGTCCTGACGATGGAAAGTGTGACGACCTTTGAGTCGTCATGGCGAAAAGGGGAGAGCTTCCAGTTTAGCTTCTACTTTGACGAGCTCGTGACCGCTGCCAATGCAAGCACGCCATACAGTGTAGATCAATGGAAGACCCCAAAGTCTTTCCGGATCGTGGTCGTGGAAGGCAACGCCGGGCCGGTGTGGAATGCGTCGAGCCGGACATTCACGATAGCTCTGCCGAAATCGGCGCAGGTGCTGGTCAATTATGCCTGCTTCTGGCGACCGGATGATTTGCCCGTGATATCGGGTATGCATGCCTGTGTCAATAAATCCGGAATAAGTACGCAAGCGGCGCAGCTGGCATTGAAAGGGAGGCACTGGATGTTTAGCCCCTGGCGGACAATCCGAATGGTGCACGCGGTCCAGCAGCCGTTGGAGGCTCCGCAGTTTGGCAATAACGTGAGCCAAATTGCCCGGGATTATGGGGATACGTATATCTATATCACGACCCGCATTTCGGTGCATGGGAGCAGCACCGATAAGATAGATGTCGGCGCTAATTGGACCGAATGGGTGGACGACCTTACCGGCACCGGGCCGCGGCAGGTCAGCAATACTACACATGTTGACACGATTCCCGTGGCGTACACGGATACGGTGATCACCTGTGTGATCGCGACGCGGATCGGCAGCGCCGGACCGACGACAACGTTGAAAGGGCCGATTTATCAGGCTTTTGGCGATACCAGGCATCGGAAGATCGACTACGTGCCGGTGGCTACGACACGTTACCGCGAATATGATGCGGGTCTCGTAGCGGCGTCAGCCGTGACGAAGCAAGCTTTTTTGTTGACTGCGACTGGGTCCGCGGTAACGCTGAATATCCTAAGCTCGGCCCGGCCCGTACTTCCTTCGGTCGAGTACCTATTACCCAGCTTTAACTGGGGCACCACCACGAAAGGGAATACAACCACACATATCCGGACGGGGAGTATCCGCGTATATGTCAAACGACCCTGGTATAGCAGTGGGGATGATGAGCGGTTAGGAGTTGTTTTGGCGCCGAAGGGGTCCAATATCGGCGGTTCGGCTTCACTTGCGCGTTATTGCACGGTCTGGGGGATGGATCCGGTGTTTGCCGCCCCAGCGCTGAATAACAGCAACTACCCGACGCGCGACAATTTTCCGTACGCGGCGGATTACGATACGGTTCGACTGGCGGAAGACAACGGTACCATGGTCGATATCGCCGCCTTTGCGGTAAATTATGACCAGGATAAGCAGCTGTATTTCTTTGACATCCCTGTGAACATCCTCTCCGCCTATTTTCCATTCGTCAAGTTGTCTGTGGTCCGGTATCAGCGCAATTCACTTCGCATCAGCGGAACGGATGTTTGTATCAGCAAGCTGGTGAGTGCAGATTGGATGCAGGTGGTGCCGGCGCGAGAGGCCTCTATTATAATTAATCCCGGCAAAGGCAATGACTTTACCGTTACGCTGACTGGAATCGCTCCCTTCGGTACTGGTAATCCGCGGTATCTGATGGCGGACAATGAGGGGACCCGGACGCGGATCAGGGTACAGGTCCAGAATGCGGTGATCCCGCTCTCCGAAGGCGCCCTCATTTCCGTCGACGCGCCCTCGCCCGGCACGACCATATGGGAAAAAGATTTTGATATTTCCCTTTCTGCGCTGAAGAATGGGCAGATTGCCTTCTCCACGGCGGTGCAATTGGACCGTCAATGGGCCGGAAGGCCCTATCGGGTGCTGATCACCGAGTACGAGTTGCATCAGTTTGACCCTTTGCGGACGGTGCAGTTGACCAAAATCGGAGAGATGAGGGGCGAGGCCCCCTTGGAGTGGAGTGAGCGGTTGGTGTTTATGGATATGTTTGGGGTGAATGGGGGGTAGGGGGGTTTTTCCGATCACATAAGGGTTATTAGTTGTCGGGTTGACGCATTACAATTCCGGGTTCGAGTTGGTGGATATGGCGGGGAAGATTGTTATGGTGATGCCGGTGAAGGCCTTGAACCGGGAGTGTATAAGCTGATTTGGACGGATCGGGTGAGGCGTTTAGGAGGGTGTTGGTGATTGAGTGGTAAGGGGGAAGCTGTTTATGCAAATATTTTGGTGTAATAAAGAATCAAGTGCAATAAGCCCTTCTATCTTCAATAACCCTGAATTGATCGCCAACTCATTGTTGCTTTCGTGTAAGCGAAAGGTATTGTTGCTGCAAATATGTTATCCAGTCTTCGGTTTTTTCTGAAGGCAGCGTATAATAAGTCCGAGTTTTCTCATCGAAGAAAAAGCCGCCATAGTTACTAAATTCGACTTTTCTAACAATTCCATTCAGTTTACATGTTGCAATGTAGCCGCCCATCCAGGCAACTGCACCCTTTGGGTTAAGTAGTTGGACTGAATCCATAAAGGCAAGTATCGAATCCTGATCCAAGGATAGGTGGTCGTAGCTTTGCAGGCTGTCAAGTGGAATTTTGAACAGACGATGCCCTTGATAACGATATAGTGTCCAGTTGGTGGCGTCCTTCCAGTAAAGCTTTTGGCAGGATGCGATGGTTACTGATAAAAAGAGGAAGGTGCAAAAAATCACTTTAATGTTCATAAGTTATTTTTATTAGTTGCATTGTCCAATATTGTAGTGAGAGTTGTCGGATCCCCCAGTTAAATTTAAAGTCATCCCGGGAATAGAATTTTTTCTAAGATCTTCACCTAAATCGCCTGGGTCGTTGCCCGCTCCGCCAAGCCAAGTTCCGATAGTGCGTGGCAAACTGATTCCACCCTGGGCGGCGGCGTTGATTACGAAGGTCGTGCAATTGTTCGTATTCAAATTGTAGATATAGCCAGAATTGCTCCCTTGACTAACGAAGCTGAGTATATTGAAGAATTGGGCATTGTTGACCGTAAATGTGCCACTGATGTCAAAAGCATGGGTTTCGTCATCATTTAGTGTTCCTTGGCTTGTTTTGTCAATTGGATTAACATTCGTGCCGGGATAAAATCCGATGTTTCGCGTAATAGTTGTGTTGTTGTAAGTCTCAGTTAGAATTAGAAAAGTGTGGCCAGCATCGACAGGATTGTCACCCGATGATGATCCCGTCGACCCGCTTCCCGAGGTTGTCCAAGGAGTTCTTGAGCCCGGAACCGGCTGGTCGACGCAAACAGTGACGGTGTAGTGATGGTCTGTTCCGCCAACGTTTGTGAAGCATTTGAAATAGGTTTGGATGGATTTGATGACGCTATTGCCGGGGAGAACGGTGACGGAAGGTGCGCCGCCGCCACCGCCGCCGGAACCGCCGCTGCCGGAACCCACCGTTCCTATTTCACTCGAACCATCGTCGATGTAGTCGATGCTGCAACTGGGGTCCTCCGTCCACTCATAGGATTCATTTAATTCGGGAGAATAGTTATATCCGGAGATGGAATAGCAGGTTAGGACAATTTCGGTGACGGCCGGACGGTTGCTGGTCGGGACGTACTTCAGGATTTTACCATCGGGGGTATAAAACAATTTTTCGATCGGATGACCGTACCAGTCTTCGATGAATCGGATCCCGGTAAGCGGATGCGTTGGGTCCTTAAAGTAGTTGGAATCGGGAAAGTCGGTAAGGACCAGCACAGTTGGTTTGCCGTCGGTGCCTTTATAGTAAAGCAAGTGCGACAAATAATTCAGATGGTACAGCTGATCACCGGCGAAATTTGCCTTTACGAGTAACGTGCTATCGAAAACGATCGGTGCGAGGATCGCCGGTGCCTCCCGGACCGAAATACGTTCGGCGAAATCCCAACGTATCGTCTTGGGTTGAGCGGCGCGATAGTTGACTGATTGGCCAGTGGCAGAGAGAGAGTCGATCATGCGGTGGGCCTGTTGGATGAGGGCTTGACGGCTCGGGTTCGATTGGGATATCCGTTTGTTGCAGGCGACGCCGACCAGAAATGTCGACAATGCCGCGGCAAGGATAAGATAGATTTGACGATTCATAATGGATAGGTTTATGCGTTGCTGATAGCGTAAATAAAGATAGGAAGTATAAAAAATATTAAAAGAAAAAAATCAATTTTGACCGATCGGGTGAGTATGCGAAACCAGTTTGCACGGTGAACATGCGGTGAATTGGCCCGATCGCCGTAGATGACTGCGATAAAATTGCAGTAAATCCTTGGAAAACCATCTGCGATTTGAGAAGCCGGAAATGAATCGTATCTTTATGGCGAGCGCGTTACGGTAAAATTCGTTGAAGAAGTGAAGACGGCGCGGGTTGTGTAATATTGGCATAGTTGGACGGGATTCCGCGATATTCTGTCAGAACATGTGACAAAACCGGAAAAGGAGGGGGTAGGTGGAAGCTTGATAATCAAGTAAGAAGTCCATCATAAGAATTAGGTAAGTTTTTTGCCTAATAAGGAAAAAAAGGGAGAATAGAATGGCTGAAACCTGGAACAAAAGAGAGCGGGAACGGAATAAACGACAGAAAAGACAGCAGAAACTCGAAAAGAAGCAGGAGAGAAAAGAGAACAAGGGCAACCATGACTGGACACAGATGCTGGCTTATTTGGATGAAAACGGGAACCTTTCCTCGAATCCTGCCGACGGAGGCCGGCCGGTTGAAGGCAATCGGTCAGGTGACGTCAGCAAATAAGCGCCCGCTCCGAAACAAGAAAACAAGATAATTGTTGCGACAGGCCCGCCGGATTGGCGGGCTTGTTGTTTTTAGGGACCGGCGTGGGTCGACGACATGCCGCAACGCGGGGCATGACCGGTATGTGCGCAAAGGAGGTAAAAAGCGGTGAAGGGGGTAAAAGGCGGCGAGCGGAGGTAAAAAAGTAAAAGCCCGCCGGGAAGCGGGCTGATGCGTTGGTTGCCAGGGTTGAGGCTGAGCGATTGCTCTCTACGTGGGTCAGGGTAAAAACGGGCCAGGACCTGGGGTAAGTAAGGGACATTGGGTTTCAAACGGGGCTTAGGAGATCGGTTCTATCGCTTTCGACCAAACAAAGTTGCACCGTAAAAGACCCGATTCCTAATTTGTGTCAACCGCGTTTTGGTTTTTTATCAGTTAATTCAGCGGCGATTAGAGGAGGATACTTAGCATTGAGTACTAACCGAAGGGAATATGGGAGATTTACGATGCCAGCCGGTTCATCGCCGGGAGCGCCGACGGGGGCAGTCTGCGCCCTGTGCGCTTCAATTCATCAACAACTCGTCAAAGAACACCCAACCCGGCTGGCCTTTCCCGGGGTGCCAATCGGGAAGATGCGGGACCTGGCCTGCCTCCACTTTGAGACAGCGTATCTTTTGCGGCGGAAAATTGACCCGATATGCGGTTAGGTAGGGTGGCGTTGTCGCGGTAGGCTGGGCCGGTGTTAGGCTGCCGAGCTTTTTAAGGTGGCGTTCGTCGGGGCCGCCCCAGACCTCCAGGCTAGCGGGAGGGAAAATATAGGCCGCTATGTCGACCAGGCTGGAGAATGTAACATCGGTTATCGTGACGGGCTTTCGATAATACAATAATGCGGAGAGCCCATTCTTGTGGAATCCGAGCCATTTGCCCGAGCCATAGTCAAAACCGCCTTTGTCTGCGTTGATGAGCACGACGGGACGAATTTTGAGGTAATTCGAGTCGACCGGCAAGAGGAGGCGGATCGAGTCGGGGGGATATTTCTGGGTGTAGAAGTCTGCGTTGGTCGGATCGCTGGAGAGCCATCCGGGCTTGTAGGCTTTCGCTCGGAACTGGCTTCGGTCCCTCAGTACAAATGGACCTGTATAGACCTTGCCGCCGCTATCCGGATCGGACCCGTCGAGGGTATAACGGATAGTCGTTCCCGGGACAAAATGTCGTAATCGGATCGACACGCCGGTGTCGCGGATGATCCTGGCCTCTGTTTCGAGACGGGGCGGACTTATTCGGATTCGAACGGTGTCACCATAGAAGCCGGCATACAGATCGAGATCCTTTCTTCGTTGACGCAGACCGTCAAGGGCGGTTGGCGCCACGCCGGTTTTCCAAACATAGAGTTTGCGAAGCGAGGACATCGTGGCCAGCCGGTCAAGGTCAGCAGCTTTTACTGCCGTTCCGGACAGGCTTAAGCTTTCCAGATGCGGGAGCCGGGTCAACGCCACAAGGCCGGCCCCGGTGATGCGGGTAAAATCGAGGTTGAGCGTTCGGAGGTTCCGGAATGCGGCCACATAGGGCAGGTCGTCGTCAACCACCGGCATCTTATCCAGGTTAAGTGAAACGATCTGGTCTTTGACCGGCGACAACTCCTGTAATTGCTTTGACTGGAAGAATGCCGCGCCATAGAAGTCGACGGCAAGGGCGGGAGATCCGGTGGCCAGCGGCGTGATCGCCCGGTAGTTGGTGTTGAGGGCTGCAATCTTTTTCTCGTCCGCCGCGGAGAAATCGAACTTGTCATTGCCGCCCGCCTTGAATTGGCGTGTAGCGTAAAACCTCAAGGTGTCCGTCGGCTCGAGATCGATAACCTTTTTATCAAACGGAGCGCCATCTTTTATCCATGCGTACAGGATGTGTTGTTCAAGATCGGTAAGTTGTGTTTTGTCGGCCGGCGGCATATGTTTGCGGTCCTCGGCAGGAAGGCGGATGCGGGCAAGCAGCAACCCAAGTCCTTCGGCTGTGGTATCCCAGGGCTTACCATCCCGGCCTCCTTTTGCGAATTCCCGGGGGTCTTCCATATTCAAGCCGCCTTTGGAAGTGCCTGCATTATGGCATTGCAGACATCGGACGTCGATTATCGGAAATACGAGGTCGTCGTAGACCCGCGCTTCTTCGAGCGAGGGCGCTACGGTCGCGGACTTGAGCGGTGCGAGAACATAGCCGGCCCCGTGCGACAGGTCGCCGCCATAATGACCCGCGATGATCACCGTTGCCAGCGGAAGGATCGCAAGCCATTTTTTTTGAGGCAGCCGAGGGTAAAGGCCGGGCTTGATGAGACACAGAGCCAAAAGAATAACCGATGTCACCGTGCCGAGCCACTTATGCCACTGAATCGCCGAACCCTCATAGGAACCTTGCCGGGAGAGGAATACTCCGGCGAGGGCTGTAATGACGGCGGTGAACGAGGTCGCCAGCAGCAGCTCATCGGCAAGCACCGCCGGACCGAACCACAGATAAATGGCATATGCGACGACAAGAACGATCGGGAAGTGCAGGATCAGCGGATGCAATCTTCCGGCTACCTGCAGCCAGCGGGGGATGACCAGATGATTATCCAGCAGGACGAGGAAAAGCAGCATCGCATTCAGCGCGATCAGAATAGGTATAGGGGCGGGTTTTGCAGGTATCCTCATGTGCTAGACCCGCTTTAGTTTGTATGGGTAGACTTTTCCCGAAGCCCATTGGGCGACATAGAGGTTGTCGTCGCTGTCTACGCACACGTCATGGGGATGAACGAAGATTTTTTCCGTTTGGCGCATGGGCTGCAGCCGGCCATCCACGTATTGCGGTTCGCTGCCGCCAATATTACTGACGACTTTATTGTCCTTGTCGAGGATCGTCACAAACCCCGTGCCTTCGGCGCCGAGGTCAGGCGAACGCAGGACGGCGGCATACAGATGGTCTTTGTGGATCACGGGACGGCATACACAGGCGCCGGGAAGACCGATCACCCCGAGCAGCCGTCCATCCTTTGTAAATCGTTTAAAACAGTTGCGGGTCCGGTCGGTGATCAGCAGGGTTTGATCATCGCGTCTGGAGTCCCAGCAAATACCATGAGCATTATCGAAATGCGTATCACCATCGCCGCGGCCACCAAAAAAATGGAGCAGTTTCCCGGTCTTGTCGTAATGAAGGATATATTGGGCGCCGTAGCCGTCGGCAACGAATATATCGCCGTTGGAATCGATGGCAGTCTCGGTCGGGACGAACTCTTTGGCCTCCTTATAGATACCCGCATCAAGCGGAGCGTCGATGGTAAGCAGGACTTTGCCGTCAAGGGTTGTTTTGTAGACTTGGTGGCGGACGATGTCCGTGATGTACAGGAATTCAGTGCCGTTTTCGTCGTGCAGGGTAAGCCCATGGCCGCCGGGGAAGTCGTGCCCCCAGCTATCCATCAGTTGGCCGTTCGTGTCATAAATGAGGATATTGTTATGCGTCTCGTTGGTCAGCAACAATATTCTTCCCTTTTTATCCTGCACCATTTCATGACAATCGTTAACGGGATATCGCTGGGAATCGGCCTTGCTCCATGAAGTATCCAGCGTATATAGCATCCCATTATAGCCGTAGGCCTTTTGACGCGGCTTCTTTAGCAGGTCCTTCGTGACGTAAACGCCGGAGAAGGCAAGAAACGAATTCCGGATAAATCTTCTGCGCTGCATAGGTAGAGCGTTTTTGGTTAGGCAATAAGGCCGTCGACGACCTTGCCGGCTACATCGGTGAGGCGGTAACGGCGTCCCTGATGCCGGAAGGTCAATTTTTCGTGATCGAGGCCCATGAGGTGGAGTACGGTTGCGTGAAAGTCATGGACGTGAACGGGATCCCTGGCGATGTTGTAACCGAATTCGTCCGATTCGCCATAGACCCCGGGTTGGACACCCCCGCCCGCCATCCAGATAGTAAAACATCTCGGATGATGATCGCGGCCGTAGTTATCCCGTGACAGCAGACCCTGGCAGTAGTTCGTGCGGCCGAATTCGCCACCCCAGATGACGAGCGTTTCGTCCAAAAGACCGCGTTGTTTCAGATCGGTAACGAGTGCTGCCGATGCCTGATCTACATCCTTGCATTGGCCTTTGATCTCGCCGGGAAGGTTGCTATGGCCGTCCCATCCCTGGTGGTATAGCTGAACAAAGCGGACCCCGCTCTCGGAAAGCTTTCTTGCCAGCAGGCAATTGGCGGCGAAGGTCCCCGGAATAAGGCAATCGGGGCCATACATCTTTAGTGTGTCTTCGGGTTCCTTGCTGGTATCGGTCAGTTCCGGCACGGCGGCCTGCATGCGATAGGCCATTTCGTATTGCTGGATCCGGGTCTTGATCTCGGGGTCGCCGAATTCTTTGTACGAATCCGAGTTGAGGGAAGCCAATTCGTCGAGCATTTTTCGCCTGTCGTCGCGTGTCATTCCATCGGGGTCGGACAGATAGAGCACGGGATTCGCGCCATTGCTGAATTGTACGCCCTGGTGGATGGAGTCGAGGAAGCCATTGGACCATAGCTTGGAGTAAACGCCCTGTCCATTGCCTTTGCCTTTTGAAAGCAGGACGCAGAAGGCAGGAAGATTCTTGTTCTCACTGCCCAGGCCATAACTCAGCCACGCCCCCATGCTCGGCCGGTTACCCTGTTGCGCCCCGGTTTGCATAAAAGTGAGTGCAGGGTCGTGGTTGATCGCTTCGGTGTACATACTCTTGACGAAACACAAGTCATCCGCAACCTTCGCGGTAAAGGGCATCAGCTCGCTGATCCAGGCCCTTGCCTGACCATATTGTCCAAATTGGAAGACCGTTCCCGCCAGCGGAAACTTCTTCTGGTCGGCAGTCATTCCGGTAAGGCGCTGGCCGTTTCGGATGGACGTTGGCAAATCCTCCCCCTGCATTTTATTGAGAAGAGGTTTGTAATCGAACAAGTCCAGCTGGGATGGCGCACCGTTCTGAAACAGATAGATGATCCGTTTTGCTTTTGGGGCGAAATGGGGCAGGCCGATAACCGTCGATTCTTCCTCATTACGGGAGAACAGATCGGGTATGAGGAGCGAACCCAATGCGATGCCGCCGATGCCGAAACCCAATCCCTTCAAAAAGCGGCGGCGGTTAAAGTGCAAATGTCGTTCGAGAAGCTCATTTTCCATATTTCCTGTGTTCAAGTCTTCGTTATAGTCTCTTCGAGGTTATACAGTGTATTGATCACGCGCATCAATGCAGCGGTCGGGATGGGGTCAATGCCGGCGAGCTGCGGATATTCACCGACTGCGAGGGTCTTTCTCGCGGCTGAAGGGTTCTTGCGAAATTCATCAAGCTGACTGTCATAATATTGACCAAGCGTTGTCAACTCGGCGGCCGTCGGTTTCCGGCAGACGATCAGCCGGAACGCTTTTGCGATCTTGTCGTTGGCGTTGCCGGCGGCAGATTGGGATTCGAGGCGCCCGGCCAGAACGCGGGAGGCTTCGAGCACCGTCGGATCGTTGAGCATAGCGAGTGCCTGGAGCGGTGTGTTGGTTCGCAGCCGGCGGACTTCACATTGGTCGCGGTTGCTGGCGTCGAATATAGCCATCACCGGCGGAGGCACAGTCAGTTTGATAAACGTATAGAGACCCCGGCGATAGAGCGAGTCGTGGTGATTCTGGATATAGGTAGCCAATACGCCTCTTCCCGACGTGGCGCTCTCCCAAAGGCCTTCGGGCTGGTATGGTTTCATGCTCGGGCCGCCGATGGTCTTGACGAGCAGCCCGCTGGAGGACAGCACCAAATCCCGGACAAATTCCGCTGTCAGGCGAGACCGGGGACCACGGGAGAGGTAGGCATTTTCGGGGTCTTTCTCGAGCTTTTCCGGCGTTACCTTCGCCGATTGGCGATAAGCGGCGGACGTCACGAGTTGCCGCACGAGTCGCTTGATGTCCCATCCGTGTTCCATAAAATCCGCAGCCATCCAATCCAGCAATTGCGGGTTAGTGGGCAAGTCGCCCTGCCTGCCGAAATCGCCCGCGCTTTTAACGATACCGCGGCCAAAGATCTCCTGCCACAGCTGATTGACAAAGACCCTTGCGGTGAGGGGGTTGCGCGGGCTGACGGTCCACTTCGCGAGACCCAGCCGGTTGCGGGGAAACTGGGTCGTATCGAAAGGCATAACCGCTTTGAGCGCCGAGGGCACGACGGGTTTGGTTGGGGCGTCATATTGACCCCGGGAAAGAATATAGGTTATCCTGGGCGTATCGCGCTCGCCCATTACCGATACCGTCACCGTGCCGGTATCCTTTTTGTTTATAAAGGAGAGTGTTTTGTGAATGTCGGAGTCGTTAAAGGAAAGTATGGGCATCTTGGCCGGCCTGGAGACACTGACGTCTCCTTCATAGCCCACTTCTTTTGTGTTATTGAAGAAGGCAAGCAGGGAGTAATACTCCTTCTGGGGGAAAGGGTCATATTTATGATCATGGCATTGGGCGCATTCGATGGTCAGGCCAAGGATGCCTTTGCCATATGTCCGGGTCTTGTCGATGAGGTATTCGATGCGATATTCTTCGGGAACCACGCCGCCTTCTTCGGTGTATTTGTGGTTACGGAAAAAAGCGGTCGCGAGGATTTGTTCCTTTGTGGCGTTCGGGAGCATATCCCCGGCGATCTGCCATGTCAGGAACCGATCGTAAGGCATATTTTCATTGAACGCATGGATGACCCAGTCGCGCCAGGGCCATTGGGTACGAATATTGTCGTCCTGGTAGCCATAACTATCGGCATACCGGGCAACGTCCATCCAGTGGACGGCCATCTTCTCCCCGTATTGCGGCGTAGCGAGAAATGAATCGACCTGCCGCTCATATGCGTCGGGGCGGCTGTCATTGAGGAATGCGTCCATTTGTTCAAGCGTCGGAGGGAGGCCGGTGATGTCAAGGCTTAGTCGTTTAAGAAGCCGCTCCTTGTCCGCTTCTTCGTTTGGATGAATGCCGAGTTGCTGCAGTTTGGCGAGCACGAAGTAATCGATCTCGTTACGCACCCAATTAGAGTCCTGCACATGCGGCAGCGGGGCTTTGACAGGCGGAGTAAAGGCCCAGTGGCGCTCATACCGGGCCCCCTGGCGGATCCACGTTTTGAAGAGTTGAATTTCCTGCGGGGTGAGCGCCCCGAGATGGGAATCGGTAGGCGGCATCTGGAAAGTGGGGTCGCTGGAAGACACGCGTCTGATGAGTTCGGACCGTTCGGGATGGCCCGGGACGATCGCGAATGCCCCTTTTGTATTGTGCAGCGGTGCATAGGCGCTGTCGGCGATATCAAATCGCAGGCCCGCTTCGCGGTGGTTGGCGTCCGGGCCGTGGCATTTGAAGCACCGGTCGGAAAGGATCGGGCGGATGTCGAAGTTGAAACTAACGTTTGCCTCTTCGTTCTTTTGGCGGTGGAAGCAGGCGGTAAAAGCAAGGATGCCCGCGAGGATCAGGGCTGATATGGCAACAACGCGACGGATGGAAGTAGATTTAATCTAAAGATAAGATAAATTAAGTGGTTACAACGCCATGACGAGGGAATTCAGAATTGCTTCCTCATCCTGGCCGAGCTGTCGGTCGTTGCTGCCGCGCTGTGGCCTTGCCAACAACGTAATATAATAAATCACCGTGCCGCCGTTGATCCCATACACTTTTGCGGGAATGCCTCCTTCGAGCGCTTCAACATATACAGTTTCCCGGCCTTTGAAGACGATCTGTTTGACCATCGTTGTGAATTGTGTAGTGTCGTCCTTAGTCCGGGAGCGGATGATCGTCTTGAAATCGGCTTTGAACCCCGTAAAGTCGAGGTCTCCCTTCACCGGCGCTTCGAGGATTTCGACGGCCCTGATCGCCATATCCTTTAGTGAGTCCGGGGTTAGGGTGATACGAATTCCGCTGTGAAATGGTTCGTTGGTGGCATGCCAGGCAGGAGGATATTTGAGCGATATTTTGCCGCTCCGGAGGGTTCTCCATGCGGCGGATTGAGAGAAAGCGGCCGTGGAAACCGCGAGAAGCAGAGCCGGGAATACCAGTGGGCGAATAAAGGTCATATGGTTGTTTTGCGTAAATATATGGGAATAGATTAAGCTGAGGAAAGTTGAATGACCTTAATCCTCCTCTGGGAAAGCAGGAAAGTGCACGAACTATTGCTGCGAAGGATTGTTGTGATCCTAAAAAAATCAAACATGAAATACAGATTACTTGGGAACACCGGACTTCGGGTATCGGAGCTTTGCCTGGGAACGATGACTTTCGGCGGGAAGGGCTGGGCGCAGTATATCGGCAAGCTGGGTCAGGAAGCGGTGGACCATTTCGTCCGACGATCCGTGGATGCGGGCATCAATTTCATCGACACTGCCAACGTGTATTCGGAAGGGTGGTCGGAGGAGCTAACCGGGCAGGCCATCAAAAATCTTGGGCTCAGCCGACATCAGCTCGTTCTAGCCACCAAAGTAAGGGGGCTTATGGGGCAGGGGCCGAATGACAGCGGGCTGACACGCAAACATATATTATGGCAGGTGGAGGAAAGCCTGAGACGGCTCGGGACGGACTACATCGATCTTTACCAAATTCATAGTTTTGATCCGCTGACCCCGTTGCAAGAGACGTTGTGGGTGTTGGATGACCTCGTCAAAAGCGGGAAAGTCCGGTATATCGGCGCGAGCAACGTCACGGCATGGCAGCTGATGAAGGCCCTGGACATTTCTCACTATACGAAGCTCGAACGATTCGCCAGTCTGCAGGCATATTATACTATCGCCGGCAGGGATCTCGAGCGGGAGATCGTTCCGTTGCTGCAAGATCAAAAGGCAGGGTTGCTGGTATGGAGCCCTCTGGCCGGCGGATTGTTGAGCGGAAAATACAAGCGGGACGGGGACGGTGCGGAGGGTGCAAGAAGAAAGAATTTCGATTTTCCACCGGTGGACAAGGGCCGGGCATTCCGGATCCTGGATGTACTGCATCCGATGGCCGAGGCCAAACAGCGGTCGGTCGCGCAGTTGGCATTGGCATGGTTACTCCATCAGCCGGTCGTCACTTCCGTTATCATCGGCGCAAATAAAATGGAGCAACTGGAAGATAATTTGAAATCAGTGGAAGTAACCTTTACCACAGAAGAGCTGAAAAAATTGGATGAAGTCAGCAAGCTGCCGTTGGAATATCCGGGATGGATGGTGGAATTTACCGGCGTTGACCGGCAGGACCAATGGCCGCCGGCGGAGCGGACGTTACCCGAAAATTCATAACATAGTTGATCGTGTGAGCGAAGGCCGGCAGGCCGCGCCCAGAATAATGGACTTAGAAGAACACCGCCAATTTCAATTTTGCGAAAAAAGGAGCCCCGGGTGTATAGCTCACTTCGTCAACGGGCCTGGTCTCATGCCTTAATTGGGACACATATGCGAATTGGGATTCGTTCCATTGCGTGTTGAAGAGGTTTTCAACCGCCGCGCCGAGCTCGTATTTATTCCGGGTATAATTTATGGTCAGGTCGGTGACGAAATAACCAAGAGCCGTCAGCGTATAGGATGAATTGGCCGCTCTGTTATGCATATACCGATAGCTGATGCCTCCGTTCCACCCGGTCTTTGTCTTGAAATCCAGGCCGGCGGTACTGGTGAACGTGGGTGCGAGTGCAAGATAGTCATGACCCCCCGCGCTGTCGGAAAACCGGGGTCGGGCAAGGTCAATATTAAGGTTTGTAAAAAGCCAGTCGTTCAGCTGGTAGCGGAGGGATAGATCGACACCTTTTCGCGTTGTCGATCCGCCGGGACTTATGGGTCCGCCGGGCTGATCGATGAGATCTTCGCCATATGTGAATTCCTGTTGCAGGTACAGGTACCAGCAGGCCATGTTGATGAATAGGCGGGGCGCCGGTTTCAAGTTGATACCCAGGTCGAGGCCGTAGGCAGCGGGAAGTGTCGAATTGCCCCGGTTTGCGATCACCACGCGCGCATCGTTGGAATGAAAGCCTTTGCCGGACTTAAAGTAGAACTGGACGTGCGGGTTGAGCGTATACTGGATATTCAACTTCGGGCTGAGAATAGCCTTTCCGGCGACAGGGCTGGTACCGGCGAAGACTTTCGAGGCAAAGGTATCTGTCGCGGGCGCCATGCTCCGGTAGTAAAAATGGAAGTAATCCAGGCGCAGTCCCGCATTAAACAGCCATTTGCCTGTCGAGATGGTTTCCTCGGCGTAGGCATTTGTATTCAACTCCCTGATCCTGCCAAATTGAACGTAGTCGATCGTGTGGCCATTTTCGGTATGATCCAATTCGCCGGGATGGATGTCGTCATAGCGCAAGCCTGCGCCCGCTACAGAAGTAAAACCGGTATTCCCGAGATGATTCTTTTTCGAAACACTTGTCGTGTACCCTTCTATGTCTCTTACTTCCTGCTGACGAAATTCGTCACCCGTGCCGGGAAAATAATAATAGAAGGTGAAATTGCTGATGAGGCTGAATTCATAATGTATATAGTAAGCCAGATTTTCCCAGGCGCCATTCCTGCCCAGGGTAGTGGTGAGTTTCGCGGTTGCGTTGGTTCGGGTAGTAAGTCCGCCCTGTGCGGAATCCAATGCGCCCCAACGGCTCGGGATATAGCCTTCCCCGACGGCGCGGTTGGGAATCTCGCCCGAAGACCGCCAGCGGGAATACATGGAACCGCCACTAAGGATCAATCGGCTGGCCGCACCGATCGGGGTGGTGAATTTCCCAAAAAGATTATACCGTTGAAAGCGTTCGGGTAAAAGGAAGGGACCGCCGTCGGAGTATAAAGCGTCCCCGGCCATATAGGCGCTTTGCTCCTTTTCCTTCGCCTTACCGTTTAGCAGGTTAGCCATTGCGACGATGCGCCGGGTGGAGAACTGGCCGGTCTCGAGCTTCACCAGATTATAGTCAAGTACATTTTTGGTATCATAAGCCACGTAGCCCGCGGTGCACAGATCCCCCTTGGCGGTATAATAGGGCCCTTTTCCGAAATCATATCCCTGCAGGGTCTCCGGGATAAGAAAATGGAGGTCGGCGTAGCCCTGGCCGTGAGCATGGGACACCATGTTTACGGGGACGCCGTCGACGGAGATATTGACGTCGGTGCCGTGGTCGGCGTCGAATCCCCGAAGGAAGATCTGCTCGGCTTTTCCGCCTCCCTGGTGCTGTGCGATGAACAGCCCCGGTACGAGGCGAAGCAGGTCCTGCGCCGATCTCACCGGCTGCATATTCAGGTCGATGCTGGTTAGGGTGCGGGAGGTGGTCAGATTGTTGGTATGGCTGGTGATAATGACCTCTTTGAGGTCTATCCGGCTTTTTTGCAATTCTGCCAGCAGGGCGTGGCCGGGTAAAGCCTTAACCGTTGCAGGGGCATAGCCGATAAACGATATGGTGAGGGAGTCGATGGCGCCGGGGCCTTTTATTACAAATATTCCGTCCTTGTCCGTGAGCGTAGTTGTTTTTGAACGGGGATCGGTAACGACAGCCAGTTCAAGTGGTTCCCGGGTAATTTTGTCGGTCACTTTGCCGGTGATCGGTTGTTGGGCGTGGCCAGGGTTACAGGGCAATATCGAGATCATCACGATCCCTGCTTGTATAATTTTGGTGAAATATGCTTTGGTTATATCCACGATGCTCACGCTAAGGTAAGAACAGATGCGAGGCGGCGCTATTTTTAGCTGTCAATGGGTGAATTTGGCGGTCATGGCCAGTTTCGCCACCTGGAAAATGGCGAGGGACATGGCCTCGTATCCGGCCGGTGTGAAGTGGATCCCGTCCCCGGGCCAGACGAGGGACGAATAGTGGATATTGTCATTCCCGTAGGAGGAGACGCCGCCGTACGTGCCGCTGTTCCAAAGCGAGTTGATATCGACGATCACGGCACCGTACCTGTCCAGCGCGCCGGAAGCCAGCCAGGCATTCAGGGCGGTTACCTGGTCGGTCTGGGTCTGGGTAAACAAGCCATTTCCTTCGCCGATGGAGTTAAGGACGATGCAATGGATATTGTTTTGTTTAAGGGTCGATGCCATCCAGGTGAGATTGTTCTCGATGGTATCCAGTGGTAACCCCGTATTGATATCGTTGACGCCGCCTTCCATGATGACAAAGTCGGGTTTTTTGGAAAGGGTCACGGAGCCGCGACCGTCACCGGGGTCGGAAGATTCGCCTACGGCGTCGCGCAGGAATCGCGCCCGGATCTGATCGGTAGTCTGGCCAGCCCAGCCGCGATCGAACCATTTAAACCCGGTGAGTTGTGTAAGTATATACGCGGGTTGACCGGTCGTATCTGCTATAGAAAGGTCGCCGAGGTAAAGACCGGAGAGGTGCCAGGGGAAACCTTCCATGATCGAGTTGCCGACGCAGACGCCGGTGTAGGTAACCGGGGAAGTGAACAGGGCGGTGTCTGCGGGGCGGGTTGCGGCGCCGGCGGCGGGGGGATCGTCTCTATGGCAGTTCCATGAAAAAAAAGCCGCGAGCAGAAAAATGAAAATACGCAAGGGGTGCATCATTGGGCGGAAACTTTTCTAAGATAGCCGTCGGTCTTGTCCAGCCAGTCCTGGCGGGGCGGGGCCCACGTGTCGACCTCTTCGACATCGCCGATCATCAAGGCCTCATGCGGCACGTTCGAAGGAATAACGATCACGTCGCCGGGACCCAGATCCATCACCTGGTCTTTGTTCTCGCCAAACCAAAAACGCATGGTTCCCGAAATGACGTGCGTAACCTGCTCGTGTACATGATGATGTAACGGGACGGTGAACCCGGCTTTGAATCTTATTCTGGCAACCATCAGCTTTTCGCCCGAGATGATCTGTCGCGACATGGAGGGGTTCACCGTTTCGATGGGTACCGTATGCCAGTTCAGCCTGGTGATCATCGTGAATAAATTTTAGAATTTGTGTAAGATAGGTAAAGAATGGGAATTTTTGCCTGGGTGACGACGGGCTGTGGAGCTGCAAGTGTTGATCCTGGTTCATCGGTTGACCGCGAAACTGCCCCGGGTATGGTTTTTTGGTGGGTTTATCCAAAGGGCTAATTGGGGAATTGGCTCCTCAAGATCAAATCCCGCCCAAACGACGTCACGCCCAAACGACAATAACGACATCACACCCAAACGACAATTATGAAGACGATCATTGCGGTATGTACGCTTTTTCTTCTATGCTCCAGCCATCACGCCCACTGCCAGGTACCGGACACCGCGGTAAAAAGCAGGCGTTATCATGTAAACAAATTCACCACCAGCGTGGTAATTGCGGCCGGATTGGGAACGGATGCGTTTGCCATAAGCCGGATCAAGGATAAGCCCGGGCTTACGGACGATGAAATACTGGCTTTGGATCCGGGCGAAATCAATTCGATCGACCGGTGGGCATTACACCAGAATCCCGCAAACTATAAAATGTACAGCAGGCTTTCCGATGAGATCGAGCCGCCGTTATTTCTTATTCTGCCTGCGCTGCTTGGGCTGGACAAGAAGATTCCAAAAAAGGACTGGCTGGATATTTTCCTCATGTATGCCGAGGGCCATACCATTACGTTCACTTTTTACAACTACAGCTGGCTGGGTCCCACGTTTCAGAACAGGTTCCGGCCGCTGACCTATTACACCCAGTTGCCTATGTCCGCCCGAAAGGACGGTGGCAATCGCAACTCTTTTTACAGTGGTCATACGGCCTCGGTAGCGTTTACTACTTTCTTTGTCACCAAAGTCTATTGTGACTATCATCCGGATCTGGGGGCAATCAAATATCTTCTTTACACGGCAGCCTTGATTCCGCCGCTGGCGATGGGATATTTACGTGTGAAGGCGCTTGCCCATTTCCCTTCCGACGACATGGTTGGCCTTACCCTTGGTTCCGCAATCGGGATCATTATTCCTGAATTGCACAAGTTCAACTATAAGGGTATTACGTTAGGGATGTCCTGCGCCCCCGAGACGCTGGGGTTGAGTATTTGCTGGACACCGCCGGTACATTCATATTGAGCTCCTGTGCAGGTCAGTATTTGCCGACCTGTCCTTTGACCGAATTGAATATTTTTTGGGAATTGAAGCCCACCCCTTTTTTGAAAACCCAGGTTATCTTTCTGATGTTTTTGATATTTTGAGCAATATCGCCATCGATGACTACCAGGTCGGCAGCCTTCCCGACCTCGATGGAGCCAACCTTGTCCTGTAATCCAAGCGCCTTCGCTCCGTTGTAGGTGGCGATCCGGATCGCTTCAACCGGGGTGAACCCAGCCTGCGTCAGGAGTTCGATGGATTGTTGCGAGCCATATCCCGCCAGTGTAGCGCCGTTACCGGTAGGGTCCGTGCCTACGGTCAGCAAGCCGCCGGCGTCTGAAAACCGCTTTTCCATTTTCATTTCCTCGAGCATAGCCTTATTGCCGGCGGCGTTGCGCATTTTGAGGTAAACATTCAGGAACATATCGCGGGTATCGGGCGACATTGCCTCCAGTACTTCGGGGCGAATCGCCGTATCGAGGGTGGTCATGTTGTAGATTACGGCAAGGGTGGATGTCAGGATCACCTTTTTGTCGACGAGGAAGCGGGTCAGGTCTTTTACTTTCGGCGAGTCCGCGGATGCGATGGGTGGGGCAAAGAGCGGGCAGGCGTTCTCTGCTTTATTGGCAACAAAATCCGTGGATACAGAAAACCCGTGTTCCAACTGATCGATGCCCATTTCCGCCGCTTCGCGATAGGTGACCGCACATAAATGCCCCGTCACTTTTAGTCCCTTGGCATGGGCTTCGTCTATGGCGGCCTTCAGGGTAGGCTTGTTCACGAACATATATCCCTTGAAGGAGGTGCAGCCCTGGCTGGCCCAGAAGTCTACAAAAGCTTTCGCTTCCGCGGGCCCGCTCAATTCATGCATGCCGGGGAAGATGCTGCCTTTCCCCTCCAGGTAAGGCGCCGTTACGTCCATTTCCGGTCCGAGGATCTTGCCCTGATCGATGTCGCGTTTTAGGTTCAGGTCGGAGTAGGGCTCGACGCTGCCGGCTGTGCGAACGGTCGTTGCGCCGCAGGCCAGGTAAAGTTTTGGAAAGGTGTATGGCAACTGTTTGACATGCAGATAGGTGAAGTCGGCGGAGTAGGCCGCATAAAACATGTGTTCGTGCAGGAGGACAAAGCCGGGTAAAAGGGTTTTCCCGGTGAGGTCGATGACGGCGCTCCCGGCGGGGGGAGAAAGTTGTTTGGTGTTTCCTATGGCGGTTATTATTCCGTTGCGGACGATCACCGTTTGGTCTTCCTGTACCTTAAGACGCATGACATCCACGAGTTTGCAGTGAATGAATGTGATGATCGCCGAATCATAATCGATGAATTTCTTTACCACGGGTGAGAAAGAGGTTTGGGATATGGCGGGTAAGATGGTCATCAGGCAGTATCCGGCCAGGAGCAATTTTTTCATGTTGCGGTCGATTTAATTTTTATGTTTCGGCAGCTGTTCGGTTGCAAATATATGCGCAACCAATCGGCTTCCCAAATTTTTTTGAGGGAAATAAAAAACCCGCTGCCGGAGCAGGTTTAAAAGCAAGCGCTTCATGGTGTGCGACCGGTTGTTCCGATTACCTAGTATTTCTTCCCGGTCGATAACCCAAGTGATCCCAGGATATTGTCGGCAACTGTCCAGCCTTGTTTCAAGCCGATATTAATTGAAGGCTGGTAATGGATCCCTCCATAGAAACGGGAGTTGCCGGCATCGTTCGCGATGGCTGTAAAACTGTCAAAACTCCTCGCAGGGAGATCCAGATAGTCATCCGTGTGATCCGTGAACGGTCCAATATTGCCATATAGCCAGGTAAGCGCATCGGCGGCCGATGCAGAGACTACTGCATGTGCAGCGGAATACTCCGGATGGGCCGGCGTGGCGATCGGGGGGAGCCAGCCGGTATCACCGATAACCTTCCGGATGTAGCTGACGGGTCGGATCAGGTTGTAGGTATACTTTGTTTTGAACACGCTGATAACGGCGTCATTCAAACAGATCCCCACCAGGGCGAATGTCATCGATGCCTTGTCGAGGCGGCTATGCGTTTGCGCGATCACCTGTTGCATAATACTCATCCAATGGCCAGGTGTGGTAGGACCCGGTACATCCTGCCAGAACAAGGCCCAGTTCTTTTGATCCGGGGTCAAATTTTTAGATGCCGTGTATAAATCGTTGACCATTTGATAAAACGAGGAATTGGGGTCTTCGCTATACGGAGTTGGCGCAGGCGGCTGTGCATTGTCCCCGCTGCCCGCAATAATCGGCCGGTCATTTCCCCAATACGGCCCGCTGGCTTTGCCAAAGGCGGGTGGAGTAGGGACCCACAACCCGGGGCCGACGGCTGGAGTATAGGCGAGGGCGTTGTTCTGGGCATAGCCATCGGTCTGAGACCAGGCAAAAACGGCATCGGCGATTGTCTTACCAAAGTTTTCGGAGACGTTCGCCACCGCAGGCGGCAACTCGCTGAACCCGGTATTTATGGCTGCTTCCAGGGAATCGATGGCCGCGATATCAACCTGACTCGAATTGACGGTCGTGAAAAAGAGCCGGTTGAACTCAGCCAAGGAGGCGTTAACGGAAGAAGGCCAATGGTAAATGTCGAGTTTGTCGGTCGATGGCAACCCGGACAACCCATTGTATTTTCCTTTCCACGAAGCCTTACCGGGGTCGGTCGATTCAAAGGCACAGATCCCACTGTAGGCAAATGGTCTTGCAAAAGCGCCGTTACCAATGCCTTTGGCGTCTTTGATCAGCCGAAGCTCGAGGGTGAGCCATTTATCGATGACGTCGCCCGGATAGGCGGAGGCGGTTAACCCGTCCCGGAGTATGGGCGACGGCTTTTTGCAACCGATGATGCAACCGATGGCTAAACAAATAAGGATCTGGAATCGAAGTGCACGCCGGCCGGCGGGCCAGTTGTTGGAGTGTTTCATAAACGATAGTATTTTAGATTTTGGTATCGAGAACGTTTTGCCGGAGAGATTTTAGTGAGAGGCCTTTGGAAAAAGGCCTCTCTGTAGTAGGATCCACTTTTGCTTTAGAGACCTTCTTTACGGTTTGACCAAGTCGCGAATAACTTCGATCTCTTCTTTGTCAACACGGAGCTTTTTTATCGATCGCTTATCCTGAATTTCGACGATGTAAACGGGATCGCCTTTTGGCATGTCGATCTCTTCCACACAGTATCGTCCACTCTGCACTGACGGCCTGGCCATAGATTTGCCGGAAGCTGGCGCTTTGATGACTATTGACGGTTTCATTGTAATGAATTTTGATCAAAGCTATGGCCGCGCCGGGTCGCTGCCCAGCCAGATTGTATACATTGCACAGCGGCTGTATAAGTCGTGGAGTAGGCTTCTCAAGAGGTCGGTCAGAGACGATTGGGGCGGAGACGCTGAAGAAGGATATCTTTCCGGGTGCGGGAGACATCGATATTGGCGCCGTCGGACATGACCAGATAGCCGCCTTCGCCTTTTACATACCTCGCGACCTCATTTATGTTGACCAGGTAGGAGTTGTGAACACGTATGAAGGAGTGCTCCGTCAGCAATTCTTCGACGTCCTTCATGGTACGGCAAGCCAGTATTTTCGTCTTGTTCTTCAGGAAGAAATTCGTGTAGTTGCCGTCCGCGGTACAGCGGACGATATTATCCAGCTCGACCATTTCCAGCCCCTCCAGGGTCGGTATCGCCATTTTCCTGATCGGGGTTTTTAGTGAATTGAACTTGTGCAGCAACAGATCCAGTTGAGATTGACTGGGGTTTTGAAGGTTCCTGGCTACTTTGGCGACCGCCTGTATCAACTCCACCCGGTCGATCGGCTTTAGCAAATAATCCAGCGCGCTAAAGCGGATCGCCTTGATCGCATATTGATCGTAACTGGTGGTGAAGATCAGGGCAAAGTTGATGCTGGGAATTCTTTCCAGGAACTCGAAACCGGTCATATGCGGCATCTCGATGTCCAGGAATACTAGTTGTGGAGTGTACTTCCCAAGCACCTCCAATGCGTCGGTTCCGCTATGCAGGATGGCAGACATCACCAGTTCCGGGCAAAACTTGCCGATCATGGCTTCCAGGGTCTCGCAGCAATACGGCTCGTCGTCAATGATAATAGTGTTGATCATCGTGGTGGAATTAGGAAGGTGCGTCAATGGTTTCCAGCTCATAGTTTCGTCGGAATTTTATACCCAGATTTACCCTGGTGCCGGATGCGGCGCCTGACAAATCGGTAAGATCCTCGATGTTGAATATAATCTCCTTATTCAGTCCGTCATTGATCAGTTCCAGTCGTTGTTTTGTGATCTGGATACCCATGGATCGTTGCGGCCGGTGCGAATCGATGCCCGATCGCGCTTCCAAAGGCCTCCCTACGCCGTTGTCCGTTACGGTGCAATACAGAATGTCGTTGATTACCGAAAAGTTGAGGGTCACGATCCCGGAACCGTTCTTGTGCATCAACCCGTGCCACACGGCATTCTCGACAAATGGCTGTATCAATAGGGGCGGTATGTACAGCGCACAGGGTTCTGTGCCCTCATCACAGGAAATAACGTAGCTGAACGCGTCTTTAAACCGCAGTTTTTCCATTTCGAGATAAAGCCGCAGCATGTCGATCTCGTCGTCCAACAGGATCCAGCCTTTCTTTGAATTGTTCAGGACCAGGCGGATCAGGCGGGAGAATTGTGTCAGGTAGTCGGAAGCGGCCTGCGGCTCGTTCTTTATGATAAACCGGTTGATGGAATTAAGGCAATTGAAGATGAAATGCGGGTTCATTTGCGACCGAAGCGCCTGCATCTCCATTTCAGCGCTTTTTTGCATCAGCTCCTTGCGGGTATTATCGGCTTTCAGCTTTTCATTCCTTCGTGTCAGCAATATATTGCGAATGATAAGACCGGTTACCAGCAGGACAACGATGACCAAACCTATTAGGATATACCTGGTCAGCGAAGCCTTTTTCAATTGCTGATCCTGGATCTTTAGTTGTTGCTCGTTGATGAGTTGATCGCTGTTAAGCAATTCTATGCGATCGAGATATGCCTTTGCTGCAAACCGCCCCTTTGTTTGGTCGGCGGATAGAGACTCTTTTGTTCGGATGTAGCGCTTATAGTAAAAATAAGCGCTGTCGTTCTCCCTCCTTCGGTCGTAAACCCAATAAAGCAATTTATAGGCATCCCGCATTCTTTGCCGGGCATGACTTTGTAACCCCAGGTCCAGGCCCTCCCTGGCATATCGGAGCGCTTCGCGGTCGTTGTGCAGGTCATAATAGGTCTCGGCGATATCCAGAACGGTGCGAACCACCTCGTTGCCGTCATTTAGCTTTTTGTGGCTGATCAAACCCCTGGTGAGATAAGTGAGGGCTGTTTTGTACTGGCCGGACAACAGGCAATATTCGCCTTTGCTGACCAGGAATATCCGAAGGTCTTTTTCGGTAAGATAAGCCGTGTCGAGCCGATTGTATATACGCAGGGCGGAATCCCATTTGCCCAGGTGGGCATAGATCTCGGCATATTCCATTTTCGCCCAGATAAGGTCTTCCGCAGATAGCAGCCGGATCGAGTCTATTGTGGTGAAGCGCTGAAAGTATTGACTATAATAGTGCAAGGCAGATGGATAGTCCTCAATCCCCATGCAGAGTGAGCCGAAGTCGAGGGAACTTTCTTTTGAGGACTGGCTGTCATGGCTTTGCAAGCCCAATTGCTGCCGTGCTTCCGCCGCGTTAAAGCCTTCTTCGAATTCTCCCCGTTTGAGATGGATCTGCCCGATCAGCGAGATGGCACCGATCATTCCGGCGGTGTCCCGGTTTGCCGCATAGGCCCGATAAACCCGGTTCTCGATCTGAAACGCCTCATCGTATTTGCATTGAGTGAAACATACAAAGGCGAGATGGTCATAGGTTGCCGTCAATCCGTTCTTGTCTGGCGTCTCATCAAAAAGCCGGATGGCGGCCCTGTCAAAGGTCTCGGCCCCGGTAAAATTGCTGTACAGGTGGGTTTGGATACTACCCTGCAGCGAGCGGGCGACCGCCATTCCATGGATATAGTGGAGGACACTCGCCTCTTTATAGGCGAGGTCGGCAAGTTGTTCGGCGGGAAGCGGATTGGCGCTTTCCAGGTAGGATTCACAAATTCTATTGATGGAATCGATCCGGACGGTGTCCCTTAGAGATGGGAGCTTGTTTTCGAGGTCGCGGATTGCCGGCTGGCAATTAAGCGCTGTCGGTAGGGCGAGGGTGAGGGACAGTATGACGATGCTGCTTTTCACTGTCCTTAAAGGTAATAAATCCACGGGGTGGTTGGGCGGAGCGTGGGGGCGGGGCGGTATTACAACTAGCCTGTTGCGGTTCTGACGGATGGACTGCGGTTTTGGGTGTATGGAAATCGTTTTACTGCGGAAAAAGTGAGTACGGTTCCTGTGGGGTGCAATCCTACCTTTGCCCAGCCAAGATCCGGTCCCGGCTTTAATGCGCGGGCGACGATCGCCGGCTTGAATAAATTAGGCAACTACAGGACTATGAAATATTTAAATTGCGCTAAAGATGTCTTACTAATTTCGCTTTTTCTAGTGATGTCATTGGGAATGGCGACCCGGCGCGATACCCCCATTTCCCGCCGCGATGCCGGCTTTATGCACGACAAAGCTGTCTTCCCCAATCGCAACGCCAACCCTCCTTTTTCCGATACGGTGGACCTAAAAGCATTTGCCAAGCGTATCATTGCAGGTGTCCAGGATAATTACGAAAAGGCCAGGACATTGCTTGCCTGGCTGAGTACGCATTTCGAGTGGAAATATACGGACTATCAGAACCGATCGGTACAGGAGATCATAGCCCGGAAAGGCGGTAACTGCTTTGAAATGGCAACGGTCTATATGGCGCTGTTAAGGGAATTGGATATAAACTACCGGCCAATCGCGGAAGTCAATATTCAAAAGCCCGATGAAGAGCGAGGTAAGCGGGCAGCTCAAATGGTAAAGGAAAAGGGCAATACAGCGTCCGTATTCGGAAGGCAGCACAACGACCATCGCTGGATCGAAGTCTATGATGACCATACCAAAGAGTGGGTGCCGGCCGATCCAACCATGAATATCATTGGATTCGACCAATGGCTGAAAGCCAGGGCATGGTTCGGTGAGCGACATACCGTCAATGATGAATTCAGCAGAGAAATGATCGTTCCGTTTGGTATCTTCGTCGTCGGCAAGGATGATAAGACCGACATGAAAGAGAACCGTACGAGGTATTACCTCGTAGACCGGTTAGACGCATTGTATGATCATAAGCTTTCCGGTTTGCCGTCCTGGAGTAAGTGGGTCAGCGCCCTGCAAGCACTGAGCAACGTGGCAAAAAATGCCTTCGAGGGAAAGGAAAACTTGCAGGAATATGATGGTCAGATCGGTGCCCTGGCCAGGATCTACCAGGAGCTCAGGCAGGAATATATGGGCTTATCTTAATGCCCCACTCACTCAGGATGGGAGGGCCGGAATTCTGCAGGCTGCGGACGAATAAAGTACCGACCTTGTACGTCTTACTGAATATCTTCTTCTTCGTGTTCCATACAGCGTTGACACTGTTCAACTGTGTCGGATGGATCTTTCGGGCCACCCGCAAATGGAACCTGATCACGTTGCTGCTGACAGCCTGTTCCTGGTTCATCCTGGGCATCTGGTACGGCTGGGGGTATTGCGTATGTACGGACTGGCACTGGGCCGTGCGCCGGAGGCTTGGGTACCACGACGAGAGCCGGAGCTATATCCATTTCCTCATCTTGAAGCTCACCGGCGCCAACCTCAATCCGACCCTCGTGGAAAGAGGCACATTTGTTGTCTTCCTCGCGAGCCTGATCATGAGCAGTTGGCTGAATTATCGGGACCGGCGGCCTTAAAATGCGGTCTATTCCTTGCCGGAAAGGACTTCCTAATTGTAACGGAAAGCGGGAGGATATTGACCCTGCAGACTTTTCAGGATCTTGAGGCGATGTTGCCCCGGGAGAAGCTGGCCCGGGTTCATAAGTCCTTCATAGTCGCCATCGACAAGATACAATTTATCGAACGGAACAGGATAAGGATCAGAGACAAGCTGATCCCGCTGAGCGAGACCTATAGGGAGAGTTTTTTTAGCGCGGCGGGGCTCAAAGAGACGAAAAACCCGCCGTTTTAGCGGAGGTTATAAAGGGCTAAGATAAATTGGTGATCCAAGCAAGAAGTTTTTCAAACCGGTTTTTAATGGATTTGAATTTGGTTACCGAATTACGGCAAAGAACAGCAGTGGAGTAAAAGGCTCTCAGGTCTGTTGGTTAATTTCGACAAATCAAGTCTCACCAGAATGATATGGTCACATTCCTTTATTTTTTTGAATGCGGCCATCGCCTGGGCAGAAAATCCACCGAATTATGACGTCTTCATTAGAAACAGATTAGAATAATGCCGATCGGGTGGCATGATTATTTCTGCTTTTTTATCTGTTTTACTCTCTTCAATTCGTCTTCATATGAGCAAGCTAGTGAGTGATTTCCTGATCCAGCGGATCAGCGATTGGGGTATTTCAAGAATTTATGGATTTCCGGGTGACGGCATCAACGGCCTGATGGGCGCCTTGAACAGGGCGAAAAACAACATGGAATTCATCCAGGTGCGTCACGAGGAGATGGCGGCGTTCATGGCCTGCGGACACGCGAAGTTTACCGGGGAGGTGGGCGTTTGTATGGCCACCAGCGGCCCGGGGGCGATCCACTTGTTAAATGGACTGTACGACGCCAAGATGGATCATCAGCCGGTGGTGGCGATCGTAGGACAGCAGGCGCGCATGGCTCTTGGTGGAAGTTATCAACAGGAGGTGGATCTCATCTCCCTATATAAGGATGTAGCACACGAATACGTGCAGATGATCGCGGCGCCGGCGCAGGCCCGGCATGTAATCGACCGCGCCATACGGATCGCAAAGGCGGAAAGGACAGTTACATGTGTCATCGTACCGAATGATGTTCAGGAGCTGAAGGCCGAAGAGCCGCCAATGAAACATGGAAGTGTTCGTTCGGGTACCGGTCACGCCGGCGTACACAGCGTTCCCGCCTTGGCGGACTTGCAACGCGCGGCGGATGTGCTGAATGCGGGTAAGAAGGTCGCCATCCTGGTGGGTGCGGGCGCCTTGCAAGCGGCGGACGAGGTGATGGACGTGGCGGAAGCCCTTGGCGCCGGGGTCGCAAAAGCCTTGTTGGGTCGCGCGGTGCTGCCGGATGACCTGCCGTATGTCACCGGGTCGATCGGTCTGCTGGGGACAAAACCCAGTTGGGAAATGATGCAATCCTGTGATACGCTCCTGATGATCGGCAGCAGTTTCCCTTATAGTGAATTCCTGCCGGAAGACGGACAGGCACGGGGTGTGCAGATCGATCTCGACCCGAAGATGCTGAGCATCCGGTATCCCATGGAGGTAAACCTGATCGGGGACAGTAAACAGACTTTACAGGCCTTACTGCCGTTGATCCGGCACAAAGAGGACCGGTCCTGGCGGGAAAGGATCGAAAAGAATATAACGGAATGGTGGAAGGTGATCGAGTCGCGGGCGATGAATGCGGCGACGCCTATCAATCCGCAACGGGTATTTCGGGAACTGTCCCCGCTGCTCCCGGACAATTGCATCATCACTTCCGATTCGGGATCTTCGGCGAATTGGTTTGCGCGGGATCTGAAAATACGGCGAGGTATGATGGCGACCCTATCGGGTAATTTGGCGACCATGTGTCCCGGTGTGCCCTACGTCATTGCGGCGAAGTTCGCCCATCCGGACCGGGTGGCCATCGCGCTTGTCGGGGATGGCGCTATGCAAATGCTGGGCGTGAACGGATTAATCACCATCTCTAAATATTGGAAACAATGGAAGGACCCCCGGCTGGTGATCCTCGTGTTGAACAACGGGGATCTTAACCAGGTAACCTGGGAGCAGCGTATCATGGAGGGCGACCCCAAATTCGAGGCTTCCCAAAATCTTCCGGATTTTCCCTATGCGCGCTATGCAGAGCTGCTGGGACTCAAGGGTGTCAAGGTCGTTGATCCGGAAGACCTGGCAGATGCCTGGAGGATCGTGCTGAATGCCGACCGGCCGGCGGTGCTCGAAGTCGTTGTCGATCCTGACGTTCCGACCATTCCGCCGCATATCACGTTCGATGAGATGGTAAAGTTCGGCAAGACGCTTTTGAAAGGCGATCCTAATGAAGGGGGAATCATCAAGAGGGCATTCTCCGATGCGCTGGAAAGCATTTTGCCCCACAAAAGCTGATCGCCATGGAAGAAGCGATTCATGACCTGACCGTCTCGGCTTATCGCATCCCGACTGAATCCGTGGAGTCGGACGGGACGCTGGAATGGAATTCGACAACCCTTGTGCTGGCGGAGGTAGCTTCCGGCGGTAAAACCGGTATCGGCTATACCTATGGCGATGCGTCGATCGGTTTGTTTATACATAATAATTTAAAGTCAGCGGTAGTCGGGCAGAATCCGCAGGATATCCCGGGAATTGTTCATGCGATGTCCGTAGCAATCCGCAACGAAGGGCATTCCGGCGTGGCTCAGATGGCACTTTCCGCGGTGGAAACGGCGTTGTGGGACCTTAAGGCGAAACTTCATAATCTGCCACTCTGCCAACTGATCGGGATGATCCGAAAGGAAGTGCCGGTCTACGGGAGCGGCGGCTTTACCTCGTATACGGAAAAACAGTTGACCGCCCAGCTTGGAGGTTGGATAGAGCAAGGTCTCACCGCCGTCAAGATGAAGATCGGCCGGGAACCGGGAAAGGATGTTCAGCGGGTACGGAGCGCGCGCCGTGCTATCGGAAAAGATGCCCGGCTGTTCGTGGATGCGAATGGCGCATATTCTGCCCGGCAGGCGTTGGAACTGGCGCAGTCGTTCAGCGAACTGGGTGTGACCTGGTTTGAAGAACCGGTATCTTCGGACGATCGGCCCGGGTTGAAGTTCATGCGCCAACACGTGCCCGTGTCGTTACGGATCGCGGCGGGGGAGTATGGTTATGCGCCGGGCTATTTCCTGACCATGCTACAGGCGGAGGCTGTCGATGTCCTGCAGGCGGATGTAACGCGTTGCGGCGGGTTTACCGGTTTCCTGAAGGCGGGGTTGCTTAGCGAAGCATTCCAAAAGCCGTTTTCATTTCATTGTGCCCCGGCGCTTCACCTGCACGCCGCGCTTTGTATACCCGGCCTGGAGATCGGCGAGTATTTCCATGACCACGTGCGGATCGAGCAGTTACTTTTCGAAGGTGCGGCTAGACCGGTAGAGGGGTTCCTGCGGGCCGACCTATCCAGGCCGGGGCTGGGTCTCGCGTTTAAGGCCGCAGATGCCGGTAAATACCAGATCAAGTAAATTATCCGATATGAATGTCGAGCAGATCAAGGAATTCGCAGGCGGTATCGATGTGCAGGCGTTGGAGCAGGCGCTGGCCCGCGCGGTCGGGGGTGAGGTGCGGTTCGATACCGGCAGCCGAGCGGCTTATGCAACGGACGGGTCCAATTATCGCCAGGTACCGATCGGCGTCGTCCTGCCAAAGACGAAAGAAGACATCCTCCTCACCGTTCAGGTATGCCGGCGATTTGGCGCTCCGCTGCTGTCCCGCGGCGGTGGAACCAGCCTGGCGGGCCAATGTTGCAATATTGCCGTAGTGATGGATATGTCCAAGTATTACAACAAGTTGCTTAGCATGGATGCGGAAGCGAAACTCGTCAGGGTGCAGCCCGGGATCGTACTGGATGAGATGCGTCATGCCACGGAGAAGAAATACGGGCTGACGTTCGGACCCGATCCGGCAACCCATGATCACTGCACGGTCGGCGGGATGCTGGGGAATAATTCCTGCGGCACGCACAGCGTGATGGCGCAGCTTTTTGGGCCCGGTTCCCGGGTATCCGACAATACGGAACGGCTCACGGTTTTGACATACGATGGTTTGGTGCTGGACGTAGGGCCGACGACGGAAACGGAGCTGGAACGATATATTAGCGAAGGCGGGCGTAAAGGAGAAATATATGGCAAGCTGAAGGCCATACGGGATAAATATGCCGACAGGATACGGGAGAAATTTCCCCAAATCCCCCGGCGGGTGTCGGGGTATAACCTCGACGAATTATTGCCGGAAAAGGGATTTAACGTTGCCCGGTCACTGGTGGGAACAGAAGGGACCTGTGTGGTGATCCTGGATGCAACCATGAAATTGATGCCCAAACCAAAGGCCAGGAGTCTGTTGGTGCTCGGCTATCCGGATGTGTATAGCGCGGGACATCACGCCCCGCTCGCCATGAAGCACAAACCCATCGCGCTGGAGGGGATCGACGACCAACTCATCGGGTTCATGGAAAAAAAGGGGTTGAACGTAGAGGACCTCTCGCTTTTACCGGAAGGGAAGGGGTGGCTGCTCGTAGAATTCGGGGCCGACACCAAGGTGGAGTCCGATGCCAAGGCACGGGCGCTGATGGCGGCCATGGAAAAGGAAAAGGATGCGCCGAAAATGAAGTTGTATGACGACCCCGACCAGGAAAAGAAATTATGGGAGGTAAGGGAATCCGGGCTCGGCGCCACGGCTTTTGTTCCGGGGATGAAGGACGCGTGGCCGGGATGGGAGGATTCGGCGGTACATCCGGATAACGTCGGCGATTATCTGAAAGAGTTGCGAGAACTCTTCGATAAGTTCGGGTATAAGGCGGCACTGTATGGGCATTTCGGGCAGGGCTGTATCCATTGCCGGATCGACTTCGATCTTTTCACCAAAAAGGGGATCGAGACGTATAAACGATTCACGGTGGAAGCTGCCGCGCTGGTGCTGAAGTATAACGGCTCGCTGTCAGGAGAACATGGAGACGGCCAGGCAAGGGCCGATCAGCTGGAGATGATGTATGGACCTGAATTGATGCATGCCTTTCGGGAATTCAAGGCGATCTGGGATCCCCAGGGTAAGATGAATCCAGGGAAGGTGGTGGATGCCTACGGGCAGGCCGCAAACCTCCGGCTGGGGACGGATTACGATCCGCCGGTGCTCAAAACGCATTTTTACTTCCCCGGGGACGACGGGAATTTTGCGCATGCCACCATGCGGTGTGTCGGCGTTGGAAAATGCCGGCGTCATGAAGAAGGCACCATGTGCCCGAGTTATATGGTCACCCGGGAAGAGGAAGACTCTACGCGGGGCCGTGCGCACCTGTTGTTCGAGATGCTGCAGGGCGATGAGATCAAAGATGGTTGGCGAAGTAAAGAAGTAAAAGAAGCGCTCGATCTATGTCTTGCTTGTAAGGGATGTAAAGGGGATTGTCCAGTGAACGTCGACATGGCCACTTACAAGTCGGAATTCTTATCCCATTACTATTCGGGAAGGCTGCGACCGCGGAGTGCGTATGCTTTTGGCTGGATCTATTGGTGGGCACGGCTCGCGTCGCATTTGCCGGGCGTGGTGAATTTTTTGGCGCACAATAAGGTCACCGGCGGTATCGCGAAGAAACTGGCCGGCGTGGCGCCGGAGCGAAGGATTCCGGCGTTTGCGGAAGAAACTTTCCGCCATTGGTTTAAAAAACACCGCCATTCAGCAGCTGCCTCCCGGCCCCGGGTTATTCTATGGGCCGATACGTTCAACAATTTTTTCTTGCCCGAAACGCTCGTGGCCGGTACGGAAGTGCTGGAAGCTGCGGGGTTTCAGGTCTCCGTTCCCCGGCGGATACTCTGCTGCGGTCGTCCGTTGTATGATTTTGGGATGTTGAATACGGCAAAGGGGCTGCTGAGGCAGATATTGGAAACGCTGCGGGAGGATATCCGGAATGAAGTTCCGATCGTGGGCCTGGAACCGAGTTGCGTCGCTGTTTTCCGGGATGAGCTGATCAATCTTTTTCCGCATGACGAAGACGCCAAGCGGCTGCACAGGCAGGTCTTTACGCTGGCGGAATTCCTGGCGAAGAAGGCCCCGGACTTCAAGGTCCCGGAGTTGAAATCCAAAGCGATAGTGCACGTGCATTGTCATCACAAGGCGATCGTAAAGACCGATAGTGACGTAGCGTTGTTCAAAAAGATGAAACTGGACTATGAGCTGTTAGACTCGGGATGTTGCGGGATGGCCGGTTATTTCGGTTACGAGGCGGGCAGGCATTATGCCGTCGGGCTGGCCGCGGCGGAACGGGTCTTGTTGCCGGCGGTGCGTCGGGCGGCGGCGGAAACCATCATCATCTCCGATGGTTTCAGTTGCCGGGAGCAGATCGGGCAGGGCACCGACCGGAAGGGATTGCACACGGCGCAGGTGCTGCAGATGGCGATCCGGCAGGAAAAGGCCAGTCTGGCCTATCCGGAAGAGAAATACGTGGACGGGATGAAGTTGAAAGATCGGGGCAAGTCTAAGAAAGTGGCTTTGGCCGCGCTGGGTATTTCGGTCATCGCGCTGACGACCGTATTATTGACGACAGGTAAGAAAAAGACATAAGCATATGGAGATCGGGAAAAAGATCTGGGCGATTGCCGAAGGGTATATCCCCGCGTGGAGCAACGGGCCTGCTCCGGAATTCACAAGTCACGAGGCGGCATGTATACTGAATGCGGGAGAGCGGGACGCACATGTCGAATTGACGGTTTTTTTTGCGGACAAGCCGCCGGTGGGGCCTTACAGGCTCTTTGTAGGCGCTAAACGGACGTTACACTTACGGTTCAATGAACTCACCGATCCGAAGGATATTCCGCTGGGGACTTCCTATTCCAGTGTATTTGTTTCGGATGTCCCGGTGGTGATCCAGCATACGCGGCTGGATTCGCGGCAGATGGCGAATGCATTGCTGACGACGATCGCCTATTATGAATAATTCTTGAAATGAAAGATAAAACCTTACAAGACAAGATCGTCGTGATCACCGGCGCCTCGGCGGGTCTCGGCAGGGCGATGGTACGGGAATTTGCCGCGGAAGGGGCCACCGTCGCGCTGCTGGCGCGGGGAAAAGAAGGACTGAATGCGGCGGTGCAGGAGGTGGAAACGCTGGGTGGTAAGGCGAAAGCCTTCCCGACCGATGTGGCGGACCCTGGACAGGTCGAAGCGGCAGCCGCGGCCATCGAAGCGGAACTGGGGCCGATCGATATCTGGATCAACAATGCGATGGTAAGCGTGTTTGGCCCGTTAAAGCATATGGAGCCGGCCGAATTCCGGCGCGTGACGGAGGTGACTTATCTCGGCCAGGTATACGGCACGAAGGCAGCGTTGAAACGGATGCTCGTCCGAAATAAAGGCACGATCATCCTCGTCGGGTCGGCACTTGCTTACCGCGGTATTCCGCTGCAGTCGGCCTACTGCGGGGCAAAACATGCGATACATGGCTTTTTCGAGTCGGTGCGGGCCGAGCTGCTTCACGACCACAGTAACATCGATCTGAGTATGGTCCAGCTGCCGGCCATGAACACGACGCAATTTGGCTTTGTAAAGAGCTATCTTCCGAATAAGCCGCAACCGATGGGGAGGATCTACGAACCGGAGGTCGCGGCACGTGCGATCGTGCAGGTCGCCCGCCATCCGCGGCGCGAGGTCTTTGTCGGTTATCCTACTGTGCAGACCATCCTAGGGAACAAACTGGCTCCGGGATTGCTGGATCATTATCTGGCCAAAACGGGTTATGAGGGCCAGCAGACAAAAGAGCCCGCCGATCCGCAACGGAAGGATAACCTGTATGCGCCGCTGCCCGGCGACCACGGCGCTCACGGAAACTTCGATGCACAGGCCTGGCACGTCAGCCCGCAATTCTGGGCCGCAAGCAACAAAGGACTGCTGGCCGGCGCGCTGGCGCTGTTGGGATTTGGGTTAGGTTGGCTCGTCGTTCGGAAAGCAAGAGATTGAGATGTATGGTTTCAAGTGGATATTCCTTGACGTAAGGCCGTCGTCGATCTTTTCTGCCGCCTCACCACAGGCGGAACGGATCAGGTCATTGACCGCCGGCTTTTTGGCAGCGGCGGCGGCGATACTGCTGCTCGTCGTGGTGTTGACGGTCTTGTTCGCGATACGATACCGCAGCGGCCGGCGGCCTAAGGAGCCGGAGCAGGTCAGCGGTAACCGGCGGCTGGAGCTGGCAATGATCGGCGTGCCGCTGCTGCTGGTGACCGGTTTCTTTTTTTGGTCGATGCGAACGATGAACGCGGTGCTTCCGGACCGGGGACAGCACCGGCCCGATGTAATCATTACAGGCCGGCAATGGTTTTGGCAGGCTTCCTATCCCGGAACGGGAGTAATGACGGCCAACGAGATCCATTTGCCCGTAGGAAGGAGGTTGTTGTTGCAATTGAATGCTGGGGACGTGATCCACGACTGGTGGGTGCCGGCCTTGGGGGGAAAGATGGACATGATCCCGGGAGTGGATAACTATCTATGGGTGACGATACGTGAAACGGGCATATACGAGGGCGCCTGCAGTGAATTTTGCGGGCAGGAACACGCCTGGATGCGGATCAGGGTTGTGGCGGAATCGGAGGAGGATTATGCCCGGTGGTTAGTGGCAGAGGGGGCGGTGGCGCGATCACCGTTCGATACGGGTGCACGGGTGGCGCGCGATACACTTGCGCAGGCCGGGGCTCCCCTTTTCTTGTCCGCTACCTGTGGCAGCTGTCACCGGGTGGCAGGAACAGCGGCGAATGGCGTGGTCGGTCCCGATCTGACGCATTTTGCCGTACGGCAGACGATGCTGGCCGGCATGCAGCCGAATGATTCGGAGCATGTAGCCGCCTGGCTCGCCGATCCTCAGCGGATAAAACCAGGAGCGCATATGCCCCGCTTTATTTTGCCGCCCGACAGCATCAGGGCGCTCACCGCTTATCTGGAACAATTAAAATAGTCCATGGACATCAAGCTGATACCGGAGCCGAACGAAGCCATCCCCAGCATGAGCGTGGAGACGGATCAGGGTATTCTGCAATGGATCTCTTCGGTAGATCACAAACAGATCGGTATTTTGTACTTATGGGTGTCCGTGCTTTTCCTGTTGGTCGGCGGGATCGAAATCCTGCTCGTTCGTGTCCAGTTGTTCGTACCCGGCAACCATTTTTTGGCGCCGGAGACCTTCGATCAACTCTTTACGATGCATGGAACGACGATGATCTTTTTTGTGCTGACACCGGCGATCTTCGGATTTGCGACGTATTTCGTACCCTTGATGATCGGGGCGAACGATATGGCGTTCCCGCGGTTGAACGCGTTCAGCTTTTGGGTGACTTTCTTTGGTGGCGGGTTGTTGTACTTCAGTTTTATTGCAGGCGGCGCACCGGATGCGGGATGGTTCAACTACGCGCCGCTCAATCAATACAACTATTCTTCCTCTCAGGGGATCGACTATTATTGTTCAGGGCTGCTGCTGTCGGGCATTGGTACCGTCACCGTTTCCGTGAACTTTATCGTGACGATCCTGCGGTATCGGGTGAAATCGATGCGGCTGCAGCAACTTCCGCTGTTCGTATGGATGATCCTTATCAATTCATTTTTGGTCCTGGCGGCCTTTCCCTCTTTGAATGCCGCGCTGGCCATGCTGCTGCTCGACCGGCAGCTGCACGCCCATTTTTTTACTGTCGCAGGCGGCGGGTCGGCGATCTTGTGGCAGCACCTGTTCTGGCTGTTCGGCCATCCGGAGGTCTATATCCTGATCCTGCCCATTTTCGGCATCTTTTCGGAAGTCTTTCCGGTCTTTAGCCGAAAGCCCATCTTTGGCTATGGCATCGTGGTAGGGTCGGGGATCGCCATCGCCTTGCTGGCTTTTGGCGTTTGGGTGCATCATATGTTCGCGACGGGGTTGGGCAATACGGTGAACGGTTTTTTTGCCGCGAGCAGCCTGCTTATCGGTGTGCCCACCGGCGTGAAGATCTTCAACTGGCTGGCGACGATGCACAAGGGCTCGATCCGGTTCAGCGTCCCGATGCTCTTTGCCATTGCTTTTCTGATCGAATTCACCATTGGCGGGCTCAGCGGGATATCATTTGCCATAGTGCCGATCGACTGGCAACTGACGGATACCTATTATGTCGTGGCGCACCTGCATTTCGTCTTTATCGGCGGGTCATTGTTCGGGCTTTTTTCAGCGTTGTTTTATTGGCTGCCGAAGATCAGCGGGCGATTACCGGATGAGCGGTTAAGCCGGTTGTTCTTTTGGTTATTCATCGTAGGGTTCAACCTGACGTTCCTGGTGCAGCATGCGCTGGGGATGATGGGCATGCCGCGGCGGGTGTATACCTATCCCGGTCTGCCGGGATGGGCAATACTCAATCAAATTTCTACCGTGGGGGGATTCCTGATGGCGATAGCCGTGGGATTGCTGGTGTACATCCTGGTTCGGACCATACGGGCCGGGGCTCCCGCGCCTGCCGATCCCTGGGATGGCAATACGCTGGAATGGACGACGGCGGCGCCACCGGCGCTAAAGAATTTTGACCGGGTGATCCCGGTGCGGAGCACGCGGCCGTTTCGCGATTACAAGCGGCCGGAGGACGCGGATCCGCCATCGGTGGAGAAAGCCGGCAGCATCTCACCGCTAAGGCGAGGAGCGGGCAGCGATAATAACCTGATGATGAAGCTGGTGGTGGGGACGGAAGCGATGTTCTTTATCTGTCTGATCATGGCGTATGTCTATTTTTCGTTTGTTCCGGGGTTTCATGGGGCGCCGGGCCGCGAACTGGACACCAGGTCGACCCTTCTTTTCAGCCTGTTGTTATTCTCCAGCAGCTTTACTTACTGGCGGGCGGAGCGGAATGGGGGGCTGGGAAAGGAGCGGCGCATGCGTGTTTGGTTGCTGATGACCATCGTCCTTGGGTTGATCTTTTTGTTGGGTCAGGGCCGCGAGTATGCGCACCTGCTGCATGGGAACGTGACGGTCAGCAGCAGTCTTTTTGGGACCGGGTTCTTTACGCTTACGGGGTTTCATGGTTTCCACGTGCTGGTGGGGTTGCTGCTGATCATCATCGTTACGGCGTTCAGCTTTAGCAGTCGGCCTGGATCGCCCAACTCGCGCCGGGGCGGGGCTCCTGTTTCGGCGGTCCGGACAATCGGCATTTACTGGCATTTTGTGGATATGGTTTGGTTATTCGTATTCCTGGTGGTCTATGTATCGCCGCATTTTTTTTAATAACGAATACTATGCGATCCTTGATTGTTCAATGGCATTTCGACCCGTGGGCCGCCGTTCTGGCGGCGGTGATGATCTATGGATATTATGTGCTGTTTGGGTTGCGATTACAGCGGGCGGCCTACTTTTTCTGGCTTGCGCTGCTTGTCTTCCTATTGGCCACCTGCTCCCCTTTACATTACGTGGCGATGCAAGGATACCTGAGTGCGCATATGGTTGCGCATATTCTTTTGTTGTTGATCTGCGGTCCCTTGCTGGTATTCAGCCTGTCTGACGGGGAGACCTGGCTGTCTTCGGAAAAGGTGGAGCTAGCGGAGGGCGCGGGAAGCAACCGGGCGATGCCATGGCTGCGGGGTGTATCGGCTTATTTGGCTGGACATAGCTGGGTAGCCTGGGCGACGGGTATCGGCATTATGTGGGTCTGGCATATTCCCTTTCTGCTGAATGCTTCCCGGGGCGTGATGCACGGCTGGTCGCTGTTGTCGCTTATCCATACCGGCAGCCTGCTGGTGGCAGGGATTGTTTTTAGCTGGCCTTTGTTCGGGCCTTTTCTGAAAGATCGCATGCACCCCATGAGTGGGATCCTTTATCTGGGAACCGCCTGTATCAGTTGTTCGTTGATGGGGCTGCTCCTGGCGTTTGCGCCTCCGGGCATCTATGGTCATTATGCGGGTATGGCGATGAGCGGAACCCTCCGGGGGCTGACTGCCAAACAGGACATGCAGGCGTCGGGGCTGATCATGTGGGTGCCGTGCTGCCTGGTATATTTGACGGGTTGTTTTGTGCTGGTATTCCGGTGGCTGAAGGAGACGGGACAAGGACATCGGAGGACCGTGAACGTTCAATAAAATTTACGTGATGGACAATTTTGAAAAAGAAGTGATCCCGGATGAGAGCTGGGAAAAAGCGAGGCCGGAAAAGTTACCTTCCCCGGCGTACTGGCCTTTCTTTCTGGCGCTGGGCCTGGCCTTCCTGGTTTGGGGTATGCTGACGACCTGGATCATTGGCGTCGTTGGGCTGCTAATTTTTATTATTGCTCTCGCAAGGTGGATAAACCTGTTACGGCATGAAGGAGAATGAAATGGACGATGGGCGGCGGCGGTTCCTGATCCAGCTGAGTCTCGGGTTGAGTGCTTTGTCCGCTGCGGTGGCGGGAATTCCGGTGCTGAGCGCGCTGTTTGCACCCTTGCTGGAGAAGACGCCGGTGCAATGGCGGCAGGTGGCCAATCTGGCCGGTTTTGATGTCGGAATGGTCCGCCTGGTGAGTTTTGAGAACGCAGACCCGAAGGCCTGGGCGGGTGAAACAGCAAAGACGGCGGCGTGGCTGCGGCGGGATACGGCGGAAAAGTTTACGGCTTTCTCCGCCAATTGTACGCATCTCGGCTGTCCAGTGCGTTGGGAGAAAGATGCGCAATTATTCATGTGCCCCTGTCACGGCGGCGTCTATTACAAGGATGGGACCGTGGCGGCGGGGCCGCCGCCCAAGCCGCTGACCGAGTATCCGGTGCGGATCAATAAAGGGCAGATCGAGATCAGAACCTCTCCCTTGCCGATCACGACGCTGGGGTCCTAAACTATTTGATCATGGTAACAACCAACCGATGAAGATGCTGAAAAAGATCTGGGCCTGGATCGATGACCGCAGCGGACTGAGTGAACTGCTGCGGCCACTGATGCGCCACCCCGTGCCGCCCCGCTCAAAATGGAGCTATGTCTTCGGGAGCGCCACCCTATTTTGCCTGGTACTGCAGGTAATCACCGGCATCGCGCTCTCGCTGCTATACCAGCCGTCTTCGGCCAGTGCGTACCAGTCGCTGCAGTTCATTACGCATCAGGCGAAATTCGGTAACCTGCTCCGGGGCATGCATTATTTTGGTGCATCGGCGATGATCGTAATGGTAGGCATTCATATGATCCGGGTGTATATTATGGCCGCCTATAAGTTTCCGCGGGAGATGGCCTGGATCAGCGGAGTGTTCCTGCTGTTCCTGACCATCGGGATGGGATTTACCGGGCAATTGCTACGCTGGGACTCCAATGGCGTTTGGTCGTCGGTTGTGGCGGCGGAGCAATTGGGACGGATACCGTTGATCGGCAAGGCGGCCGCGCGACTTTTATTGGGTGGCGATACGATCGGAGGTCAATCGCTAAGCCGTTTTTATTCCTATCATGTCTTTATCATTCCGGCCTTGCTGTTCCTGTTCGTGGGGTTTCACCTGATGCTGGTGATCCGTAACGGGATTTCCGAGCCGCCGAAGGCCGGAAGGCCGGTAGATCCAAAGACGTACCGGCAATGGTATCAGGAGATGCTGCAAAAGGTCGGTGTTCCATTTTGGCCTTACGCGGCCTGGAGGGACGTTTTGTTCGGGGCGGCTACGATCATCGCCGTGATTGGTTTGGCCGCACTTTTCGGACCGCCGGAGCTGACGCAGCCTCCGGATCCATCGCTGATCCATGCGGTCCCCAAGCCGGATTGGTATATGCTGGCGATCTTTTCTTTATTTGCGCTGATGCCGCCGAAGATCGAGTCATATGTGATCTTTATCGGACCGGCCCTTACCGTGATCATCCTGCTGGCGTTGCCTTTTTTGTCCCACAAGGGCGAGCGCAGCGCGCTCCGGCGCCCCTGGGCGGTCTTTGGGTCGATCTGTGTGATTGTTTTCGTGTTCAGTTTATTTATGTTGGGTATGAAATCTCCCTGGTCACCGAAGTTTTCAGTGAAGGCGCTTACCCAACATGAGATTCATTCGCAGGACACGGCGGTGGTGCGGGGTGCGGCTTTCCTGTATCAGAAGGGTTGCCTGTATTGCCACCGGGTCGATGATCAGGGCGGGGTGAAGGGGCCGGACTTTACGCATCTTGCGGCGAGATTGTCGCTCGATGAAATGACGGTACGGATCGTCAACGGGGGACCGAATATGCCGGCGTATGGCGGATTGTTAAAAAAGGAAGAACTGGCCGATATACTGGCTTATTTATCCACGAGGAAATGATGCAGATTTCTTTACGATACCTCTACGGTAAAGTTTTTATTTTCCCAATGGTTCGACGCGGGCCAATAAAAGGTAAAAATAACCTTTGCGCCTGCCGGGAGGCAGGAGGTTTCCAGGTCGGCGAAGTGAAGACCAAGCAAGGGATCGTTGGTTAGCGTCTCCTGCACGGTTTTCCAATTGTCCGTACTCCAACGAATCACTGCCGCTGCCCGGGTCTCAATCCGCAGCAGCTTGCCGGCTGGTATGGCGTCCGGCTGGTGGTTGAAACGCCAGATTCGGCGGGGCGACGTCTTCTTTTCGACAAGATAGCGTTGTACGGTTTGAGGCGGGAGGTCGAAGGCCTTGCCGTCGCGAAGGGAACGGGTGAGCTTCAGGTATTCCGCGTGCGCCCAGACCAGGGGCATGGCAGAGCCGGACGGCCGGCCGAAAAAGAGTTCTCGTTCGGGGATGTCGGGCCGGTCCCAAACCTGCTCGGGTATCAGGCCGCCCTCGTTGGCAAAGGAGGCCATTGTTTTTCGGTAGCTTTCTGCCAAGCCGGTCCTGCCGGCCATTAACTCGAAGTGGGCGCGTTCGCCGGTAAGTAAAGGCCAGCCGCGGCCGATGCCGGTTCCGTCAAAAGGCGCACCGTCGGCGTGTTCGCCGTAGCCGTCGTCGTTATACCTGTGCCATGTCGGGCCGGCCGGTGTGTCGATCCTTAGTAAGGAGTCGAGGACCTTTACGGTATCCGCGATACGCGGATCGGTGGCGGAACGAAGTCCGAACCTAACCAGCGCGAGCGCATCGGGGCTGACCAGGTATTTGGCAGGACGGGCGTTGCGGCTGGCGGCCACATTTTTTATTTTTACATCGGCGTCAAAATCCGGCCGACTTCTGCCCGCCGCTACCGGAGCGATGCGGACATAGTAGCCGCTGACATTGAACTGAGTACTGAAGTCGGTAGCGGCTACATAAAGCCAGCTGTCGATACAATCGTTCCAGGTGTCGGCGATCTCGCGCAGATAAGTCGCGAGGGCAGTGTCCCCGATGCGGTCGGCCAGGTCGGCAGCGGCGAGAAGGCCCGCAATCTCGGCGGCAACGGTAAAAGGGGTGTAGCCGGCATCTTCTTCCCAGCGATCCTCCTTGCTGTATGGGCCATAGCGGGCAAGATAACCGGCCGCGGCTCGAACCATCGGCCAATATTGCTCCATGTCGGCCTTGTTCAGGGCCTTTTCCCGGTAAGCAAGGTCTACCAGCAGGATGGGCAAAGCCGTTTCATCCATCTGGATGCCATCCCAATACGGCGTACCGTCGAGCCACATATTTTGTGACCAGTGGCCGTCAGGGTGTTGGGTATTTTGAAGGAACGCCAAAGCACGCCGCAGTTCATCCTGCGCGCCGCCGGCGAGCAGTCCGCCCGCGATCTCTACCATGTCGCGTCCCCAGACGAGGTGATAGCCGCCCTGGTCTTTATCGCCTTTACTGAATCCCCATGGCAGAGCGAGACTGGCGATGAAGGCGCCGCCCGAAGATTTGGATTCGTGGGTTCGCAGGACGGCCAGACTGATGCGGGCAAGATCGTCGGATTCCACCGGTTGTTGTTTGATTACTGCCGGCATCTGCATCCATTGCCGCCAACCTGCGATATAATCGGTCTTCGCTTTGTCGAACCCGTCGCGCAGGCTGCTGATCGCATTGCGCGATGCTTTTTCGGGATCGCTGCCAAAGCCGAGGGCAAGCACGAAATCTTTGCCGCTTGCGAGATCAATGCGGGCGGTAAGCGCCGTGTTGCCATTGGCAGCGCAGGCGTAGGACCAGGTCAATGTTTTATGGGCTTGCAGGTCGATCCAGCCATCGGAATTTCCTACAAAGCCGGCGGACCTGATTCCCCAGGGGGCTGAGCTGGCGAGGGCCAACGCGTTGTCCTGGTGAGCGGCAAGCAAAAGGGACGTTTCTCCGAAGTTACCGACCCACGAAGTATTGGCGTTGCCCTGGTTGCTCAGGTGTGGGGCGAGCAGGACATATAATTGATAATCGGATCCTTCGCCTCGCAACGCTTCGAAACGGATCTTTTGCAGGACGGTGTCGCGATGGGGATCGGCGACGACCTCTTTGGTGATGCGATAGCGCCCGTCCCGGCTGGTATTGATCATGCGGAAAGCCGGCACCGAATCGGCGAGGCGTTCGATGACCGAATCGGTATGCCGTTTCTCTTCCGAGAAATAAGTCTTGCCGTCGGTGACGATCAGACCCATGTCACGGGTTGCGGCCTGGTCGATCCGAGGAAAATAGATCTCATTAAAGATGCCGTGGCTCAGGGTAAACCACACCCGGCTCTTGTCGCTAAGCGCTGTGCCGACCCCGGTCTTGGCGCTGGAGGTCCAGCGGGCGGGGATGCCGGGTTGACCGGGCGCGGAGGGAAGGGCATGGTTGTTCGCGTCGGCCAAGCTGGGAGAAACTTTAATAATCGACATAGGAACAGTATCGCATGTATCGTGCCGGGTTCGATGGGGACAGGTATAACCAGAAAGCGCTTCCAGGGATGCGACGGCTTATTTTTTTAAGTTATCTTTATATTCCGGCCAGCAGCGAAAAACACCTATAGGACCCACTAAAATGCCGTTTTGTCTTTCGTAACAGAAGGTAGCGATGCATCGAAAGCCGCCTGCACCTGCTTCATATTTTCAAACCCGAGCACGGGATGTTGCATCCTTTAGTAGCCGGTGGAAGGTCCTGTCGGTAATATGCGCTTCAGAATAAGTTGAATATCATCTTCACGCAAACGTTCCTTCCCATTTCGAAAATTCCCAGGTGACCGTTAGGGGAAGCGGTATAATATTCGAAATATTGCAAGCGGCTGAGGTGTGACTGGTAGGCCGTATTGAATAAGTTGTTCACCTGCAGCTGTACTTGCATCGTCCGGTTCTTGTCGTAGCGCAAGTCGGTATGGGCCGACACGTTGAAGAGCGTATAAGCCGGTGTGGGTGTTTCCGTACCGAATAACCCCAGGTACCGATTTTGCGCCCAGCAGCGGTCCATGTCCACCCGGAACGCCAGGGAACGGAACGTCGTCGATGCCAGTGCATGATCGTATCCCACTCCGCCCAGCAGCCGGGGCGGCGGGATGAAGGGGAGATATTCCCCCTGATTGCCCATTTCCTTGTAATGGCTGCTCCGGTTGAATCCATAGACGCAGGTGAACACGGCGTCCGCATAGAATCCGTTCCATTGACGGGGGTGGAGCCTTAGTTCGGCGTCCCCACCGTATAACTGCGCATTGGTCTGCTGGAATTGGAATGTTTTGTTGCCCGGCACAATCACCAGCGGGTTACCTAAAGGATTAACCGCCTGGTCCTCATAAATATAATGCCGGATGAAATTATTGAACACATTTGTGCCGAATGACCAGTCGTCGAAGTCCCCATGTATGCCGACATCCTCCTGCAGGCTGAACTCCGGTGAAAAGTGCAGGTTGCCGAGGTAGAAGATATGCGCCCCGGGGTCCAGACCGTTGGAGGCGATCTCCGTGATATTGGGGGCGCGATAGCCGCGTGCGACATTGGCCTTTACGCTCAGGTGGGCGCTTAATTGGTAGGTAGCGCCGACGCTTCCCGTCCAGCCCTGGAAATGAAGGGTGAACCCCGAGAATGGCATAGTGCCGCCACCCGTGGTATCGGCGGCGGTGGGCACCTGGTGCGCGTAACCGGTCAGCCTGTCGGTATCGGCATACATGCCGGCGCCGCGTTCGGTCCGGTGGTCGTATCGTATCCCGCCGGCGATGGTCCATTTGCCCTGCGTCCATTTGCCGAAGGCATAAGCTCCGATGTCGAAAAGATGATAGTTGGGAATCGGGAAGTCCGTTGCCGTATGGTCGTTGTTGTTGGTCTGGTACATCCCGTTGACGCCAACCGAAGGCTCGATGTTGCCCACACCGGGGGCATTATAGCGCAGCGCATAGTCCAGCGTCCGCAGGATGATAAATTCGCCCGGTTGTTCCGTCGCTGTAGGATGGTTGAATTCCCGGCGGCGGTTCTCTTCATATCCCAGTGAAGCCTTGATGTCGCCGGCACCCAGGCTGTACGAGTTGTCGGAGTACAACCGGTAGTCCTGGATCCGCTGTGATAACGGCGAGAGTTTATATGAATTCAGTGTTTTTTGCGACACGATCGGCCGGTTGGTGATGTCGTCATACATTGCCTGTCTCGCGCGCTCTCCGGGGGCCTCGTACACCTGGTAAGTGAACCGCCGGGTTAGCGAATCCCGGCTACCGTCCGGTATGCCCTGGTGGCTATCGTACCAGGTGGCGTTCAGGTGGGAATAGCCGTTTGCGTTTTTGTAGCCGACAAAGGCCGAAGCGTTGCCCGTCTTGAAGCCGGTATTGTACACCCGGCCGTCCACCGGGTCGGTATAGTTGCGGGCGATCCTTTCCGAACCCCGCAATGCCCAGCTCCAGTGCTCCGCGCCGCGCCAGAGCATGAGGTTGTTGCCGACCAGACCGTTGTTGGCCTGATACTCCGACAGCCACCGGGCATGCAGCTTGCCATCCTGGGTATGCGGAACGATGGGAAACAGGCTCAGCACGCCCGCGATCGCGTCCGAGCCGTACATCAAGCTCGCCGGCCCCTTGATCACTTCCGCCCGTTCGATCACATAGTCGTCCATCGGGACCCCGTGCTCATCTCCCCATTGTTGGGTTTCTACGCGCAGCCCGTCGTACAGCGTGAGCACCCGGTTGTAACCCATCCCGTTGATGAAGGGCTTGGATACGTTCGGCCCGGTTTTTACCGCCGCAAAGCCGGGGGCATGCACGGCGATGGCATCGATGACGTTGGGCGCCGCGGTCTGCTCGATCTGCTTGCCCGATACGGCTTCCATTGCCAGCGGGCTTTCCCGGATGGCCGTCGCCCGCGACACGCCGGTGACGATTACCTCGTTAAGCTGGGACGAGGCCCGCTCCATCACGACATCGACCTGCGTCATCGGTGCGGAAAGCAGTACCCGGATCCGCTGTGACTGGAAACCGACCAGGGAAACCTCCAGTGTACATGCGCTCCCCGGGACACCGTCGATCCGGTACCCGCCATCCTGCCCGGTCCTTGCCCCAAGCCGGGAACCGGCTACCATCACCGTGGCGCCTTCCGCCGGTCCGTCCGATGCGGTAACCCTGCCCGTGACGGCATGTAATTGTGCGTGTACGGATGTCATCCAGGTCAAAGAAACACTTATCCACAAAACAATCCGCATATCGGGTTTTTTAAGCAAAACTATATAGTTAGACTTATCTAACAAAATTATTTTTTAGACTGCTGGAAAGGTTGGCTATTGTGTCCCCCTACTTTTTTCTGCCGAAAGGTATCTTCTCGTTCAGGCGTCTTGCCCTTTTTTCACAGGCCGCACAAGGCTTGACTCCCATGGCGGACGTTGCCCGCTTGATGACATCCCCCAGACCAGCCGGCCTGGGGGGGATGGGGTTGGTGTTTTTCATTGTTTTTTTGTCAGACTGTAATGGAAGATAACATAGAGGTCGGTGATGTCGGCGTCGGTCAGCGGATTGGTGGCGGGGGTGCCGCCGGTATTGTTGACAATATTCCATACACCCGCGGTATCCCTGCAAGTGGTAACGCTGTATTGCATGGTTCCGTATTGAGGATCCGGTCCCAGGTTAACGGGCGCATTGCTGAGCTTTGTCCCGGAGAGATACCAATTCGGACTGTTGCCCGCAGTGGCAGGAATATCCGCGACTATGACCACCGATGATATTTTTATGGTAAGTCCTTTTGTAAAATACGGGAATCGTTGCGTGATATCCATCGTTAGTTGCTGGGTTGATCCCATCGTGGGGTTAAGGAATTGATACCATTGGGTGGGAAAGTCATGCCGGGCGCTGAAGGCGCGCATGAGGACAAGACCCGGCGCTGTTACCGCCTTGCTCAGTTTGCTTTGGACGCTGGCGGTGGCGGCGGCCTGGAATGCAGGCCCGCCGTCCCTGGAAGTATAGCTCAAATGAATGATCAGATCGGTGATAGTCGAGAGGTCGAACTGAGGATAGGCACTCGGGAATTCCAGTTGCCAGGTGCTGATCGCCCCTGCCCGTTCAAAGGGCAGATACCGGTCGTCGTGCAGGTTCATTTCAAACAAGCCGCTGTCATTTACGCCGTTGCTGGTGGCGATATATTGTATGGCGGCATAGTTGTCAAGGAAACGGCTGTCATTGGTAGGTGCACCATTCGAATCGGTATGACGGGGATAGGAATTGGGTGTTTCTGTCGGATTGGCAACCATCCGTACCGAGTTGTTCATCAACGTCATTTTAAGGCACACCGGCGTATAGGGTCCGACAACCCCCGGTATCGTTACCGCCACGTGCTTTACCCTGCGGAAATAATGCCCCGGGTAATCCAGGTCGAACAGTTCCTCCGGTATATTGATAAAACAAGTGCCGTTGGCCTTCAATTGCAGCAATGCAGCGGGATCCAGTTGTGCCAGCGAGATCTGACGGGTCAACTCATATTCGCGGATATTGTTGGCATAGTAATCCGTTTCCATTTTTTTGAGGCTGTACATCAAGGCCTCGCCGCTCAACAGACCCTTGTGCAGACTGTCCCAATACCCATAGCTGATATAAGATGCGCCCGTAATACCCAGTTCGTAGCCGTAACAAACTTCCGCCTGTTTGGCAAAACTATACGCCATTTGATAGCTCTGGAAATAGACGTTGGAGATCTGGGTCACCATCCAGCTGTAAAGTTGCTGATTGGTGTATTTGTTTTGCAGAAAGGTTTGAACATCCTGCGCATTCTGGATAACGGTCTGCTGATTCTTTTCATCCTGCGTCGCGATGTCGATCTTCTTCTGGGCCGATTGCAGTTGTATGGAAATCTGAGCCAGTTCATCGGTAGCCAGCTGTTGCTGGAAAGCCCATTCCGCAGCCCGTCGCTGGTATCCTGCATTGACGGTATTGAGTGCGGCATTCTTATCGTCACAATGCGACTGATAGCTTAGATATTGGACGACAGCGTCTGCTGCTGCTCCCAGTTGTTGACCGCCCAACGTGACATGGCCTTCCGGCGACCCGCCGAAACCGGCCGCGCCCAAGGTGAACGACGGTATGGCATGTAAAATGCCGGCTATCATGGTTGCGGCGACGATCGGATCCTCCCTTGAAAGTGACGACTGGTTCAGGGCAAGGGCCTTGGTTTCGAGTGATAGAAGCCCTGCCTGTATCAAACCGCCGTAGTAGGATTGTTTGTCCGTAACCAGGGTCTGATACGCCTGCAAATTCTGGTACCCGAAATTGGCGTCCGCGATTTGCATGTTCTTGAGGATGTCGATATTCTGTTGCACCGTGATCTCCTGCGTGGCATGCAGCAGGGCAAGCCCTTCGGCATCCTGTTTTTCCAGTGCCGCCAACAAGGCGCTGCCAAGGGATTTCACTTCATTGCACAGTTCGGTGGCTTTCTGGATCATCACGCTGAAGCGATAATTCGGCAGCACACCTCCGAAGTCCGCCACACCGGATCCGTCCATATTGAAGCCCGGTACATTCGGGAACGGCGACAAAGGTTGGAATTGGCCGGCATTGTTCAGACAGTGGCGGATCTTGTATAATTGGGTTTCGATGGTATCCCAATAGGCGAGCAGTACCGGGTTTGGCGGGATACAGAAATACAATCCGGGGGTCTTGACCAGCTTTCGTTCGCTGGCGGGAGAATTTGAATTGGGCGAGGCCGGCGGCAGAACGTTCTCGAATTGCACTACCGGGTCGGACAGATAACCCTCCGGCCCTTCCAGGAGGGAGAGGACTTCAAGGTCAAGCTCCATCTGGTAGTAATTCAGGGTAGGCGTTTTTGCGATTGGCGGGATCTGTACCGGCTTTGTCCCCAGGCATTCAAGAGCCGTCATGAAAAGCTGGATGGCAATATTGACCGATTCCATGGTATACTGCAGGTAGTTGTAGTTCGCCCATGCGATCAGGTTATCCAGGTATTTCATGAACGTCGTATACATATATGGCGTAAGCCTCAATTGAGCAAGGATATGCGGGTCATAAGGATCGTTGCGCCATAGATTGATGGATTCCCAGAAGGCAAGCGTAACCTGCGGAAGGAGAGTTGGATTGATCTCGTACAGCATAATGAGATCATCGATGGTTATCCATGGAGCAATGTTTTCAAAGAACGGCTTCGTTACCCAAAACTTTTGCGGATCCGGGTTCTTCGATGTGTCCGTCGGATTGAAGATGAATTTGAACCATCTGTCGGCATCGGCGAACTGTTGGTTCTGGCTCAATTGAATGGCAGACATCAACACGCTGTGGAAAAACAACTCCCAGTTATATTGTCCATAGCTGGACAACTGACCCATTAAGGAATACTGGGGGCCAAAATCCATTTGTTCGATGGGATTGCCAAAGGCCGGGTCTGCATTGACGTACCCCGCGGAGCCGGAGGTGTCGTAGGTGGATGCGAAGTCGAACGCCGTATAGCTTGGGTTCTGGTCGATATTCACAATCAGATTGTGCAGTACCTGCGGAGTTTTACCATATGGTATTCCTGATACCGGGTCGATCGTGGGGTCACCGGTTAACTGGATCGGTCTGGTTAAGATCGACTCTATCCCCAGTCTGGGGTTGGCGTAGATCTTGATGAATTGATGCGTGTACGGATGATAGAAATTGATGAATTGATAGTTAGGTCCGCTGTCCATGGATTCGGTGGTCGACAGGAATTGACTCAGTTCGGCTACATTCGGGGATTTACTCTTGAAATTGCTTATTTCGTTAAAGTAATAGTAAAAGGCGCCGGAACCTGAACTCCGAAGCGCTTGCCCTACAAAGAACGTGCAGCTGCCGTCCTGAAAGAAAAACGGCATGAGCTCACCCAGCTTTTGCATGTTGAGTGACCCGGAATAAATATAGTCGTAAATCTCCGTCAGACCCATTTGCAACGGCAACACCACACTGTAGCCCTGACCCTGAGTAGCTCCCAGTATGATGCCCGGTCCTTCGGCTGTATCCAGCGGCCCCTGCGGTGAAGTGGTTGTCGCCTGATTATTGCTCAATACGGTGTCATAGAACCAGGCCGTATTGATAATTTCTGCCTGCGAATCGAGCAGCCAAAGGTCGACGGCAGTACAATAACCCCTTTGCGCGTCCAGGAGAAAGGCATTGTAGGTGACCGGGGACGTTCCGGAATTGATAAGATACAAGTTGTCCTTTCCCGCGAACTGAAAGGAGAAGGATACCTTTATCGTCAGGTCGCCCAATCCCGCATCGTTCAGCAGCGAATTGACTATCGATTGGATCGTCGTAGTCGGGTCGCCGTACATGAGATCGATATTGGTATAGTTATCATTTAGAATTTTCGGTGGATACGGGGCCCCATTGAAATCGGCGATGAGATCGTCGATATTGAACATAGGTTGTATTGGATTGATGTCGTTTATCTGAAAGATCTGTTGTTGGTTCGCCTCAACGACATTCTTGTTGAACCAATTGATCGTGATCTCCAGGTTAAAGGTCTCCGGAACAGACTGATAACAGGCAATGTACATGTTGTTGTTGTTCTCCATGCATTCCATCACGCTTACATTCGGCTGAGGAATATCGAGCGCCATGAAGACAAAGTCCGATTTGTCCGGATAGATAACCGGGCTTCCTGCGCTGGTAAGAATGATCTGCGAGGCGAGGAAATCCTTTGATATTTTCTTTCCCGACCATTGTCCGTTGTTATATTCGGAATATGCCATCTGGATCGTCCAGTATTTGGACGGCGGAGGCGCGGCGGTGCCGCCGGACGAGGAGGGCACCTGCTTGGCGGACTTATCGTCGTCGGATGTCTGGGTAAATATTGGCCAATAAAGGTATAACCGCCCGTTTTGCACCACCGGGATGATCTGGTCGCTGCTGATATCTGCCGTTACTTTTTGCCAGGGCGTCCACTGATACAGCGCATTAAATGTCCTGTAATAATAGACCGCGGGGTCGCCGCCGAATGTCCTGGCAAATACATGCAGGACTCCGCTCGGGTGATCGAACCACATTCCTTTTACTTCCAGCCGCGCAACTTCATCCAGGCTCTGCAGATAGCTGCCATACGCGGTCTCCACCAACGCAGTAGTTACGGGACCCTGCGTCATGTTGTTTTGCATATCCTGGAAGAAGGGTGACTGGTTCGGCAACGTTTGTGGAAGGATGAAATTCTCCGGATACAGGAAATTGTATCTTGCTTCATACCAGCTTTCGAACGTGCCCATCCAGTTCCATTGCAGCCAGTCGGGGTCGGTTTCCGAGTTCGCTACGATACCGGGAGCTTCAATATTCATCAGGCACCGCTGCACAAATTGCTGGATGGAACAATAGGCTTGTATGATCCGTGTGGTCGGCTGGCAGGAGCTCATTTCAAGGTCAATGAGGAAGTTCCCATAGGCGTGATATTCATCCGGAAAAACGGAGAAGGTTCCCGGCCATGACCAGACATTCCTCACCGGATTGGTCAGCAGGTAGGCTAAAACGGCATCCCTTCTATCCTGCCTGAGGATGTTCACGATCGGTTGGATGGCGCTCATCCAGCTGGCCTGGTCCGGATAGATGGCTTTCAGGGCCTGCTTGATGTCTATCGCGGTATTGTTCGTGATGGGGTCAACTGCCCAGGTGACGCATCTGGACGGTACCACCCTCATTTGTTTGGCCATATTGAAACAGGCCGCAAGCCGCAATAAGATGGAGATATGACAAAGGTCCACTTCGCAAGCCATGGAAGTGGCGGAGTCGAACAGCCAAAGCGGATTGAGGTTCTGGCCGGTCGTCTGACCGACATTCAGCAGATAACGCAGCTCGGTAATGTCCCAGCCCGTCAACTGAACCAGTTGGGTCAGCAACATCCCCGGATCGGGATATCCGGTAAAAGCCACGGCGCCCGCGGAATACGGAATATGATCGGGTGGGAATTGAAATACCCTTGGAATTACGCCGGGGACGATCGCCGATTTTTGCGCGATGAGATATCCGATCGCCGCCTGATAGGTGCTATCCGTGCTTACCGCTTGCAACGCCGTCTGAACGGCGGCGCTGATGGGGCCGGTCGCCGACAGTACCGTGAGCCCGGTGGTTGCATCGGTCACGCCGGTGATCCCTGACACGCCGGGAGCCGTGGTAACCTGAATAGCGGTTAGACCCGGAGGTAAGGTCAGTTGAATCGCCGACACGAGGTTGGCCTGCGTATTATTGTAAAGCGTCGTAACGGTAGTTGCCCAGAAGGGATCCGCGCTGATCGTCGTCAGCATCTTTAACGTGCCTTTGTCCATCACTCCCGAAAATTGCAATGTGCCGGCAACCGGCTGCGATACACCATAGACCGGGAACCGGATCCCGACCGGCGGAAAAACAGTCCCCGCCGGCACGACCGGCGTCACCGATGCGATTGCGGTGGACTGAGACTGGGAAAAGAGGGAATGAATATCCGTCCGCCAGCCCGGATCATTGCTCAGCGAGTCCAGCGCATTCCTGGTGGCGGCATTCATTTGCCCCTGATAAACCAGAGCAGCCGGTGACGTACCGGCCGCGGGCATGTAGGATAACCCGCTGATGGCCGCGACCAGATCGAATGTATCCGAGATGATCGAATATACCGATAACTGGATCGTATCACCCGGGTTGGCAGGGTCCGGAATAGTTTGCGGTTTATAGGCCCTGTTGAACGTACAAAGGTTGTAGACAATCTCCCAGGCGCGGAAAGGTATGGCGGCAGCGGCGGTGGGATAGGCGGTCAGATCGATTGCTCCAACTTGTCCGGCATGATCCAGCAACCAATCGGTATCGGCGGCTCCCAAATTGAACTGTGTGATGAGAAAAGCCATCCTGGCCAGTTTCATATACCACATGGCTTGCGGGAACTGGTTGGGGTCGGGGTTGATCGGCTTGTTGTTGGCGGCAAAACCCGGCTCGGTCATGGAATCGGCCAGATCAGGCAAGCCGGCCACCAAAACGGAAGCTACCGCCGCACCGATGCCGAAAGCACCCGCAATTTGTGTCGCCAGTGCTTCATCCTCCTTGATGGGTTGATAGACCGGGCTGATCTGGTCCAGGAAGTATTCATAAAGATCAGCCGCTGCAGGGGGTATTAATTCCCCGAATTGCGTGGGCAACAGCACTTCATAGATCCCTGGAAAGAATTCCGATTCCGGATCCTCAGGGTCATTAACGGCAACATACAGCTCGTTGATCGCTTGTTGGTAAGAGAAGTCGGTTGAAAAGGACAATAGTGCTGATTGGTCCGCTCCGGAAATATAACCAGCGAGTGTCAGCGAACTGGTCGTGGCTGTATAGGTAAGCTGGGTCGAATACAAGGACGGGATAGACATGGCGGGCAGCGGAAAATAGGGAGTTGCCGCTGCTCCGGCATAGAGATCACTGACGGCCGCCCGATAGTCGGAGTCGGGACTCAGGGCAAGCAGGCCAAGATAGTCGGGGAATGACATAGTCCCGGTAAAGGAAAGGGTACCGCCGGTATAAGTGATCGATGAAGTAGTGGCCGCGGCCAGCGTAACAGAACTGAAGGGGATGGAAGGGGCGGGCGCGTAGATCAGATATTTTCCGGTGACGGGCGCGATATTGGCCAGGGAAGCAACGGCCGCGCTATAATAAGGGTCCGTACTCAAACCTGCCAGCGTGGTTGCCAACGGAGCGGGCATCTGAACGGCTCCCGTATAGTACAGGGTGTGGTTGGCCATATCGTATACCACCGGAGCGGGGATCGCAATAGGTGGTAAGGAGCCAAGGCGAACCGTTGTCAGGATATTGGTTTCGGTCGGCAGCGTGGTTTGCGAAGCCTGATTGAGTGCAGCAAGTGCTGAAAGGAATGCCGGATCGGTGCTGAGTGCCTGCAGGCTGGTATAGTCTGCCGGCTTCATTTGGCCCCGGTAACCCAATTCTCCGTTTGCCCAGGATATGGGAAGGGTGGAAGGCAGCGTGACGGAAGGCAACGCATTCAATACCGCCGCTACATATCCCGATCCTGCGGGAGGAGCAGGTGTTGCATACAACCACCCGATCGCATCCTGATACTGCGGATCTTCGTTGAGTAACTGCAGGTTGAATTCATCCATGCAATCCGGATTCGGCGTCCCGGTGAATAGGATATATCCGGGGGTATATTTGGCGCTGGAGATATTGTTGTCCGGTAACGGCAGCTGAATGCCGGGCAATGTCGCGGGGAGGATAGCGGAAATTTGAGCAACAAGATATCCGATCGCGGCTACATAGGTCGGGTCAGTGCTGAGCCCCAGCAATTGCTGTTGAACGGACGGGCTCAATGGACTGCCGGTACTGAGGATCGACACGCCGGGCGTTATGGCGGCGGTGACCGTTATCCCGGTACTTGCCGGAATGGTCACTCCGGTGGGCAGCTTTAGTTGTACTGCCGTTACCAAACTGTCTTGCGTATTGTCGTAGAGCGCAGTGACACCCGCCGTCCAGACCGGATCGGGAGTGGATGGTAACGCTGCAAGAAGTCCGAGGATATATTCGCTCATGACGCCCGTATAGCCCAGGATACCGGATGCCGGCGTGTAACTGAGATTGCCTGATGACAAACTTGCCAGATTCGCCCCCGCAGGCGGGAACGTGATTCCCAAACCCAATACGGGTATCGTCAGTGTGGTGATGGCGGTTGGAGAGGCGGTTTGGGTGTTTTGATATAACGTAATGATGTCGTTCGTCCAGGTTGGATTGCTGCTGACCGGGGACAGAAGGTTGTTCAACGTCGTATCGTTCATGGGCGACGCCGTGTATTGCAATGTTGCCGGGTTGCTACCGGCGGCGGGAGTATAGACGATATTGTTCGTCGTCAGGATGGCGGCTGTGATAGCGGCAGGGGGGAAGCTGCTTACCGCGGGCAGGTTGATGGTGGTTGTCGGACCACCGGTTTGCGAATTTTGGTAAAGCGAGACGATCGCACTCGTCCACACCGTGCTGGTGCTGACCGGCGCTTGCAGTTGCCCTAATATGGAAGCGGTCATGACGCCCTGGTAGCTCAATATCCCCGAGGCGGGGGTGTAGCTAAGACCGAACGTGGTCAGTTCACCCGCGGTTGGAACGAAGACTGCACCGGAAGGTATCAGCGCCGTTGTCGCCAGTGTGGATTGCGAATTGGTATATAAAGCATTGATATTGGCCGTCCATCCCGCGTCGCCGGACAGGTTTGTCAGAGCGGATTGAGCATACTTGTTCATTTGACCCCTGAAACAAAGAGCCGCAGGTGAGAATACCAGACCGTTGATGACAGGGAAGCTGAAACCAGCGTCGGTGGGCAGAGCCGCCAGCGGAATGGGTGCGCTGCTGCCTTGCTGACGTAAATTATACAGCAACAGATTGACGGCATTATTATAGGCCGTATTCGTGGTATTGGTTGGCAGAAGCACCGCGCTAAGCTGCGCAACGGTCATCGTCCCCGACCAGGACAATGCTCCGGGAGAAAAATACAACCCGTCGATACCGGACAGATCGGGAAAACTACCGGGAAGAGCGGCCCAGCCGGAAGGTAAGGTAGGGAAGGGGACAGACACGGATTGCCCTGCGACAGCGGTCACATATAGCGTGGAAATGGCGGTTAGCCAGTTCACTTTATCGGCAGGGGACATCCCATTGGCCAGTCCAAACAACGCCAGCGTATCCGCAGCGCTCATCGCGCCGCCAAAGGACAGTTCAGGCGCATTGGTGATCGCGTTGTGGTTATACGACAAAGTAATAGCATCCGAGTCGGGTAATGCCATCGCGGGCAGCGCCGCCAGCTGCACATAGGTAATCGGGCCGGCGCCGGTAGAATGGGTGGATACGAATAGTTGTGTCAGCGCACAATCATAGGTGGCGTCATTACTCTGCGCCAGCAGGGCGAGGTACACCGGACCGGACATGGCGCCCGTGAAGGTCAACACTCCTTCTCCAATGGAGAAATCCGGGACGTTCTGTTGCGCGGCGGCAAGCCAGACAGGTGTAGTTGCCGGAGGAACGGCCTGCCATAAGGCGGCGGAAAGAGCACACTCCCGGGACTGCCGGTAAAGGCTGGACAGTGCAGCTTGGGTAGCAGGATCCGAGGGCAGTATTGTCGTCAGCGTATTGTATTGCGCTGAGTCCATTTTGCCGGAATAGAACAGGTAGCATTTGGCATTTTCGTAACCGATGCCGGCGATGCCGGCGTCCGGGAATTGAATGGAAGGCAACTCCTCCAGGTATGCCGTCGCCCCAGGCACCTGATATTGTAATTGGAGCAGTTGGAGAAAACGGAGATTATTTTGAACGGTAGCGCTATAAGTGGCCGTACCCGCAGTGCCGAGGATAGAGACCAATTTGGCAGCCACATTGGCGTTCCAGTTGAGACCGGGGTCGGCAAGCCATTGCTTGAACAGGGTACCCTTCGGGTCCGCAACCGGTGTGGTAGCGGTAATGGCCGCCTGGATAGCGGTCCGGATGTCGTTCAAGCCACTGATGACGGCCGTTGTGTCGGGTATAAGCGAGGGATTGGCCGTACTCTGGTTGGTCAGCAAATAATTAATACCGTCGATATCGAATCCGGCCTGTTGTGTCTCATTGAATTTGGTAATAAAGTCAACCGTCTCTTTCGGCGAACATTTGTCGGCCCGCTTCAACGTCACCGGATCGACGGGGTTGATGGGTGTTATTCCTGTCAGCCCCATGAAGGTGAATATATCGGCTACCGGTATCGAAAGTGCATTGGACAGGAGACCACAGGCATAGATATACGAAAGATTGTCCAGATTTAGGTTGGCATAGCTTGGGTTGGTTAGTCCCATGATCGCGTTGAGGTCCGCTTGCATGATTTCGCAGGCGGTGAGGATCACCGGTACGGCGCCCGGATTGACGTTTGCATCGGTAATAAGCGTCGTGGATTTTAAAGGAAGGGTGAAAGCGGGTACAAGCGGATTGCTGATCAGGCGGTTCTGAAACAACTGCTGGTATAAATTGATAAAGGTCGGATCATTCTTATCGGTCCAGGTGTCGATATTCCGATAAAGGACAATGGCCTGGGCCGCTGTCCAGGTCATCTGACCCATCAATTGAAGGAAATAGTACATTTTCTCCGCAAACGGCATGTCAAGCGCCCCGTTTCCTATCGACGGACAAAGGATACACATATCCAGCTCGTGCATGGACATCGTCGTTACCAGGTTCAATTTCGTCCACAGGCGTACGAACCGGTTGATGGCGTCCATTTTTTGGGAAGTCACGTTGGCAATGACCAACTCTGCCATATCGCAGGGATCATAGACCGTATAGGTTTTGCCATTGGGATCGGTCACCGTATGGCCCATGTCTGCGATGTAACTTTGATTGTACCCGTCAGGATTGACAAAGTCGACTGCCAGCAGCGCCTGCAGTTGTTCAAAACTCAGCCCGCTTTCGGCCAGGAATAACGAAACGCCGATATTTCCGCTGCCATCGAGGAGCTGGTTCCCCCAGAATTTGATTTGCGGATCGCCCGCCGCGCCTGCGTTAATGTTTGCTGTAAACCTCGGCGTGAAAATGATGTCTTCGTCTCCGTTGGAAAGGCCCATATAGGCGATAACGATGCTGTCCAGCGAAGAACCGCCCTGTTTCCGGAACGTATCGATGAGATGATATCGTTGTACGCCTATTTTTTGCAAGTAGGCATTTGCTTCGGTAAAATAAAGGTCAAACGGCAGCGAAATGGGGATCACGCCACCGGGAAGATCGTACAGCTTCCACTTGTTATTTCCATATTCGTTAAAAGGATCGCTTAGTGAGTTGTAGACATTGGTGTTCGTATATTCCGGATTGGCGTTGATCTCTTCCGTCGTCAGGTGGGTCTGATGAATTTCCTGAATGATCAGTTCAAAATAGGTGTCCTGCCCGTCGCCTCCTTCGTTGACGAACTTGTATCCATTGCTGTTACCGAGGTTGGTGTAGTATGACCTGGCATTATCGGACATTTTGGAATCCTTCGGCAGGTTTCCCAGGTCCAACGGGAATTTTACGAGTGGCGAATTGCAGGGTAATCCGCCTCCCTTACTGTAGTCGTTTTCCCGTTGCTGCCTGAAGTCTCCGAAAACCAGGTTAATCTTCAGGGTGATGAACTGGTCCCGGATGATCCATTGGGCATATAGCGGGCCGAACGGATTTACCGAAATGACCGGAGGGCCGATCCATGCCGGTAGGTTCTCGCCGTCAGCCAGGAACATCTTCGATACGATGGCCTGATCGGTCAGCAGCGATATATTGCAGATCGGCGTCCTGGGATCGTTACTGACTACTTCGATTATTTTCTGGCACAGGTATGGATTTATCTTTCCCTCTTTCAGGTAAATGATCAGCCAGATGATAAAATAAATGAAACTGTCCGTGGCCGGCACCGCCACTTTAAGACAGGCGACCGGCGGAATGATGTAGTCCTCCAGCAGTTCGTTTACGATGTCGATATAGGGCAGCTCGACATTGGTATTGTCGCAATTCATGTCGATGTCGCCGATATCCGGCCGGCGGTGCCATCTTGCGGTGCTTGTTCCATCGGTAAAAGTATAGCTGTTGGCCAGCAGGGCGGCTCTTGCATGAGGAATCGGTCCGAATGTCGTGGTTTTCCGTTCGTACAGAAAGTCGAGGAGGTCGGCAAGATAGGCGGGTATGCCGAGAAAAGACTCGCAGTCGGAACATTCACAGTAGGAGGCTCCCATTCCAAACAGATTGGCCAGATCGGGATATTCCGACATCAGTTTGGATGTGGAGATCTGCTTGCTGTAGTTGGGCATTACCTTCGTTTGCGGATTACTGACCCGGCTGGCAACCTGCCCCATCATATTGGTAGCGCCGGCATGGATTGCGGCGGCCCGCTCGTATACCGCTTCGGCTTTATCGTTTCCAAGAACGGTACTGTATTTATTGACAAAATTGGCCTTGCCCATCGAATAGACTTGCCTTGCCGACTGGATATTGTCGGCCAGAAGGGTTAGGGTCGTTTCTGCGTTTCCGGTTGCCTTATGGGTTCTTTGGATACCCAATACCTGATTGGTGATTGTTTTGGTATCCGAACCTTCGGGCAAAGGATTTTGCTGGATAAAGGCGGGAATGCTCTTCGTTATATCGAAACCCGGGTGGCTGATGATCCCGGCAATAACGCTTTGATTGGGTAGCCGAAGGGTTTTGTTCTTCGAAAATCTGTCGGCAAGGACCTCCGTGGGATAGATATTCTCGACACCTGCCGCAATGGAATCGGCCAGATTTTGCACGGTGGCGGCTTGATCCTTACCGGCAGCGACGATATTGGTGTTATTGATATAGGTGACCCAGTCGCTCACGGTATTGGAGACCAATTTGCCGAGATCCTGTGCAGTGTTGATTGAAAAGTTCTGAACCAGATTGGCGGTCAGAGCGGTGTTATTGGCCGTCCAGTCGCTGACCTGATAGATAACCTGCAGTTTACTGATCGTAGCCGTCGCTCCCTGGAAATTCTTATCCTTTGACAACGCCGTCCAGAATGAAGGGCCGATATAGGAGGAGCTATAGAGGTTTAGGAAGGCCTGCTGCTGGGCGGAGTTAAGCCCCGCAATAGCGATATTGGAATAGACGGGCGGCAGGGTCCCGGTTGCACCGGCATCCTGCGGCGGAGCCGTTTGCAACTTCTGCAACGTCGCCTCTATCTCCGTACTTTTTTTCATCAACCGGTAGGTGATGGCATTGTCCATCGCCGCAGCCTTCAGCGCGGTCATCATACCGGTCACGGGGAGCAACCAGAAATTGATGTATGCCTGTTCAATGGCGGTATCTGTGTCGGTTGGAAGACCGCCTCCGCTGCTCTTCCTGGCGGCGAATGTCGCGTTGCTGTCGAGGATGCCGTAGTAGACTTCCGCTTCCAGGCCGGTCCATTTTTCAAACCGGAAGGAAGCTACCAGCTGCACGAGTGTATTTGCGGCAATCCCGGTTTTGTTGATCAGGAAGCTCAGGTCATGCACCTTCTGATTTTCTGTCAGGTCTTGTATAGGCAAGTCGCCGATAGCCGGCCTGATGAGTTCGACATTCTTAACGAAGTCGGAAGGTCCCTTATCCGGCCGGGGGCCAAGGTTCACATTTACCTGTAGTTGCGGCGCCGCATTGTAGTGGACATCGCTGGTGTAGATGGGATCGCCGTTGCCCCCATAAACCTTTACGATCAGATTTGCGCCGCTGCCGCCATCACCGGTTAATTTTTGTTTGGAATAACGGATGGAATAATTGCCCTTTTCGTCGGTTTCCCCCTCGGCGACCGGATGTTCGCTGCGCAGGTCTTTCTCGAACAGCATTACCGGTGCTCCTTGTAACGGCTCGATCCATTGATCATACACCACCCCGGATACTTTTAACGGAGCATTCGGGTCGGGAGCCTGCGTGCCCTTCACGTTCCCTGTAGCTTTTGAAGAGCCCGCGGTGGCCGGAGTTTCCGGTTCCACACTTCCCAGCATCATGTTAATGGCGGCAGCCGTCACCTTATTCACTTTCCCGGATGGCTTGACACCCATTTGTTCTTTCTGGAAAAGTCTTACCGCTTGTTCGGTGGCTTCGCCGAATTCGGATGCGTTGAATTCGCGCGTCCAGTCTTTGAGGAACCTATGGTCCCTGAGCAGGCTGCCAAGCCTCGCAAGCCCCGATTGCATGGCAATAGACAATAAGGCATTTTGCAGGTCCTTCACCGGAGCGCCGGCGTCATGGAGTTTAATGGGATGGGTAATGCGTGTCATACTATTTTAAATTTGTTCTGATGAAATCAGCGACTTGTTTGCTGTCGGTTATTTTTCCATTTTTGATGTCTTCGCCCAGACGGAAGCCGACCAGGCTCAACAGCAGATCCTCATAGGAATTGCCCTTTTTGGTTTTGTCAACCACGATCCCGGGGTGCTGATCGTCGCCCTTGAGTATCTTCAGCGCTTCAGCTAAATTCAGTTTCGGCCCATTGCCGAGGGCAGCTTCGGCTTTTAGAAAGATGTCCACGTCCTCTCGAGTAGCGGCATTGTACTGGGTGACAAAATTCAAAGGCCATGATGAGTCCGGCGCCTTTTCATGTCCGACGATTAAAGGCACGCACTTCAAAGGGGTCACCCCATGCAGCCGGAAACCGGTCGAACGCGACAAAAGGCAGCCAACGCTGGCTGTCATCTGTAAGCTCAAAGTAACCGAGGTTGGGCCGGACGGTCGAGACGATGAATTTCCTGCCGTCTCCGGTCAGGCTTTGCAATTGAAGGCCGCCGCTGTTGAGCCCGGTGAAAGAAGGTTTAGGTGCGATCAGGCTGGCGGAGGTAAAAAGCCCCCCTCCCAGATTACTGTTGTAATACCACCCTTCGGATTGCTCGCTGAGTTTGCCCGCAATGCCTTCATTGTAAAGGTCCGTGAATTGGTAGGAAGCGCTCAGCCCTTCGGGAATATTGATCCGGTTCTCCGCAGGTATCGTCTGTATGGCAGAACTCAACTCGGGCTGATGATCAAAATATTCATAGACGAGGTCCAGCGATTTGACCAGAACAGGGTTGGCGTCCAGCTTGTCAGCATCCCGGTATTGAGGCAGCAGCTTGTCCGTCCGCCGCCGGATGGATAACAGGTTGATGTTCCAGCCCAGGCCAAAAGGACTGTTGCCGCCGCCGGAGTTATAGTTCAGCGAAAGCGATGGGGCGAAATCAGTCCTTGACTTCGATAAGGGGATCGCTATATTGAAGGAGGCTGTACCGTTGGCCGCGTTTACCTGGAATTTCTCATCTGTGGATTTCAGGGCCCCGCCGCCCTTTGGTATGCTGATCGAAGGGATCTCCAGCAGGTTGGTCTTTGCATAGTCATTCCCCCTGTCTGCATTCAATGCGGAAGGAAGCTGCTTATCGCGGCCTTTGTTCTTTTCCTTTGCGCCTGAGTTGTCGGGTTGCATTACAAGGGTTGTTTTGTTTCTTCGATTCAGTGTCGGGGGTCGGCTATCGGAGGCGCGACCGCAGCGCCGCCTGATAAAACTACCAGCGGAGCCTGACCAAACCTTGCACCGAGGTACAAGGTGGTCGGAGTGACACTCCAGCTTGGGATCGATGCTCCTCCGGCCCTCAGAACTGCAGCCGAGTCCGTCGCGCAATTGGCGCCGAACACGCTCCAGGACACCGTTCCTCTTGCCGCGAGCTGCGAGGCCATAGCCTGGGCTGACGCGACCTGATTTGCATCAGCGGCAAATTCTACAAACAGATACTCATCCGGATTCATAGCTGCCCTCGGCCCGAATTTCGAAGCCGTTCCCTGGAGTAATGGTTCCAATTCTCCGACGGCCCGCAGATCATATGCCTTGCTGCCTCCTTCGGTAGCGATTTCCACGGCGTTGTGGCTGACGGGTCCGACGCTGAATGGCTTGTAACCGAGGGTGATTGTTCCCGGGGCAGCATCGGCCGCGGCTTCCTCCGTAACGGTGATCGCGGCCTGCGGAGCTTTGGCCAATAGCCCTCCGCCAACGCCAATAATGAGATCTCCCCCGCTGCCAATCATATCCGCATGCGGCGGTGTAGCTCCGGCATACTCGGCAGTTGCTGCTATGGCCCGGTGAGTATATGTCCTGCTGACCTGCGCTGATCCAAATATTCCCTGATAAATGGTTCCGAGTCCCGATGACGCCGTATCTCCTCCGTGCAAGACAACAATCCCTCCCACGACGCACCCGGCGCCGATCGTTTCCACACAGGTTGCCGCACCTCCGCCGATTCCGCCGGCGATTTCCAACCCGCCACCAACCACTTGCAATGTACCTACCCCTACCGTCTTTGCTCTTTGCCAGAAAGTGGGCGGCGGCGGAGGAGGCGGCGGCTCATCGGATGCGCCGGCGTCATCATGCGGTGGAGGGGGAGGTGGAGGAGGTGGTGGCGGTGGTGGCGGCCCTATGAAGACACTGCTATTGTCGGCTGAGCATTCCGTCGGACACGCCTCGACCCGGCATTCCTGTGCCGTCTCATCATCGACGCCGCACGCTTCTCCGTCGGTACCGGAAGGATCATTCAACATAATGGGATTGTCGGAAACATAGATATACAAATTCACCCCGTCTCCTATCCATGTCGGATCGGCGCTCGCCCATCGGCATAACCACGGCACATAGTACCTCGCGCCATGATAATACAATCCACTCTCCTCATCTCTTTCCTTCCCGGTATAGCGGTATCGCTTCGCCGGTACATCGAGCGCGGCATCTACAGCCTGGTATGAAGAGGTGCCAAAGGGGTGATATTCTTCGTATGAAATGGTGTTTCCACTGCCATCCAGTTCATACACGGCACTTCCTAAATGGTTGCCATACTGATATCGCGGATAGTAGGTGCCGGCAGTGCTGCCATCGGCTGATGTCCCGACCGTTTTGTTGTCTATCATGGCGATCCTGCTCTTATCGTCCATGACATGCAGCGTTGCCCGCTGTAACGTTACACTGCCGGCAGGATCATAATCACGGTAGATCTCAAAATTGCCTATATAAAGCCGTTCCGATATCCGGCTTGCTGCGGCGGCGCCGGAAGCCGCGCTCATAGTCGTTTTTCTCGTACGCGCGCCGCCCGCGTCATAATTGTAATAAGTTGTTTGTCCCATGCCGCTGCTCACCGCCTGTTGTGTCACCGCAACCAATTGGTCTTTATAGTTCCATCCCATTGCAGGCAATTCAGGAAGGTTGAGCATATTTCCATGACCATCATAATGATAGTTGACAGCGGAATTGGCGCCTATCGCCGTAGAAAGCAGCTGATTATTAGCCCCGGGATGGACGGGGCTGTTATTGTAGACGAAATTTCGGGTGTAGCTTCCCGTCCCCGCCGAATGTTGGAGTATGAGCATATTCCCGACCGCGTCATAACTGTAATTCTCGGTATAATTGCGCATGGCAAGGCTGTCTGTCGGGGCCGGGAAGGGGGATGTATCGAAAGGATAGTTGCGGTAATTCGTATTGGCTGCGCTTTCGTCCACCGTATTTTGTGCTACTTGTTCCCTTCCCTTGGCAGTGATCAGGCGATAAATGGGGTCATAGGTGTAATTGCCATCGCTTAGCACTTTCTGGTTATTATAGAAGATCGGGGGCTGCGCATTGTCGATCTGGTAGGTGACATTACCCACCGGGTCATAGTAATAATTCAGGTCCTGCAAAATGGTTGCGCCAAAATTCACTGTGGTCAACAATCGCGTAAGCCGGAACGTATCGGGGTCATAGCTATATCTCGTGACGCTGTTGTTGCCGTATTGTATGCATAAGCGCTGTCCCTTTTCATTGTGGCAGATCTTCCTGACATATGGGGTCGCGGTGCTGCCACCGCCATAATACAGGCTGACCGTATTCAATTTCCCCGATTCCCCATAGCCAGGGACGTATATATCGGCCTTGTTGATTGAAGCCGATGAATAAGGTACGGGTATAACGGCTCCTTGGGTAACGGGAATGAACGGCCGGGTATACAACATCGGCCGGTTCAAGGCATCGTACGTGACGACAGTGGTGAATTCCTCGTTATTGACGAGGAGATTCATATCACTGGCCATTCCGGTCCAGGGAACTGCCGGAGCCATCGCCCCTGCAGCCTGGAAGGATTGAGCGAATATCCGACTGGTCTGCACCAGGTTCCCTTTAAAATCATACAAATAATTCGTAACCAACCCCGACTCGTCGAATTGCCGGTACAATTTCCCTCTGAGGTTGTTGGCCGTATCGCTCGCGCCATTGATCG
>DATJWK010000091.1:0-13716 GCA_035501395.1 Puia sp. | reverse complement strand
TCGGGCGTGTATGTGTTCCAGCTGACGGTGACCGACAGCTCGGGTCTGAGCAGCACGGCCAACGTACAGGTACGGGTGGTCGACAATCAACGTATCGCCGATACCGGCAGCGCCCGGTTCATGGTCTATCCCAACCCGGTGCCAAGTACGCTGACGGTGAAGTTCACCGATCCCGCCACAAGTGGCCAGGTCTTGATCAGGATCATCAATATGAAGGGAAATACGGTCCTGACAGCGGAAACCCAGGTAAGCGGCGGCGGCCAATTGACAAACTTCAATGTTTCCGCTCTTGCCAGAGGCGTATACACGTTGCAGGTGATTGCCGGGCAGAAGCAAAGCTACCAGCTCATTGTTAAGCAATAAAAAAATATTAAAGAACAAAATAGAGAGCGATCCGAGTCGGATCGCTCTTTTCTTTTATGTATAGAGACATAGGGCAATACTGCCTTGCACGCTGGTTTGCGCGGGAATGTAGAAGAAATATGACGGCACCCGCAACGGGTATTTGATCAGCCGGCAGGGGGATCGAATGCAAGTGAACCCGATTTGGTATACATTTTGTTTATTGGCAACTGTTAAATTCCGGGGGGTCATCTTACTACCTTAGAGAACATGAAAAAATAGATTTTCGTCCGGATCTTTTTTCATTCCGATATCTTTTAAGTAATGCGAAACTCGCTGCTGTTGCTACTTTCAAGTGCCTGCATCTGTTTGAAAGTCCAAGCGCAAACCACACCGCCCATCGTCGTCGCTCCGGGCGAATATCAAGTCTTCCTGTATCGTTCCTCAGATAGAATCTTATATGGCCTGGGTGGAGCTGTTGGCACACAAGGTCTTGGGACGGCAAATCCAACTCAACAATTGGGGATCCCGCAGAAGGTCGCTTTTCCGGCGGGCACGCAAATAAAAAATGTGTCGTCGGGTCTGCACAGCGGTATCGGCGTGGATATGAATGGAAATGTCTGGTTCTGGGGCGTGAATGACGGGGGCATGCGATGCGACGGAACGATCGGTGGTGCGACATCGTTCACCCCGGTGCAGATCACGAAGGATGCTTCCGGAAATGCGTTTACGAATGTCAACCAGGTTTCGGCTTTCTGGTGGGACGATATGTCCGCCAACAACGAGAATTCCAGCGGCGTTCTGGCCTGCAAGAACGACGGTACGGTCTGGATCTGGGGCAATGCGCACGGGGGCTTTATCGGAAACGGCACCGAAGGAGGCGAGACGCTCGCCCCGACGCAGATCGTCATCCCGGGCAACCCGCATATCGTCAAGGTATTGGCCGGCGATATCTGTATGGCGCTCGATAACAATGGCAACGTATATACCTGGGGCGGCGCAAACAGGAACATCCTGCTGGGCACGAACGCCACAAATTATATGGTGGTGAACAAGGTCCCGCTGGCCAAGCCCGCAAAGGACATTGCGGGGGCGCAGATGTTCTCGTATGCGTTATGCGCGGACGGCACGTTGTATGGCTGGGGCATCTACGGGGCTTATCTGGGTGATGGGACAGGCACTTACCTGGCAAGCAATGTATTCGAGCCGTTGCCGATCGATCTCACGGCCGGGTTGCATTTGCCGCATCCGATCTCGCAGATCATGTGTAATTCGGTATGTACACACGTCATCCTGACGGACAGCACCTTATGGGGATGGGGAGACAACACGCAGGGCGGTGTCGGAAACGGCACCCAGATCAATTTCGGAACATATAATCCGGTGTATGAATGGGACTGGGGTGCGGCGGAAGTGCTGCAACATCCGCCGGTGCAGATCGCACCGCAGATCCATAATTTCATCGCGATGTTTGCGGGGGCGGCGGCCTGCTTCTACAATTGGGCGGAGACCGCGACGGGCCAACTGTATTCCTGGGGGCGGAACAAGTCGGAGGTATTGGCCAACGGGGTATACGGAGCCGTACCGGACCTGGAAGCATCGTATCCGGATTCGTGGGAACAGCCGACCATTACGGCGATCAATCCGTTTGGTCTGACAAAGATCTATCCGTCGACCTCTCCTTATTGCCTGTTGAATCCTGGCAGCAGTCCCTGCAGCGAATATAAGATCCCGACGGATGTCGCTCCGGTATCCGTTGCGGGAGCAAACCAGACGATCAACCTGCCGGCAAGCACCGGCGTGCTGGATGGATCCGGCTCGCACGATCCCGACGGCGTAGTCGTATATTACAAGTGGCGCCAGGTTTCCGGGCCGTCCGCGAATACGGTGTTGGATTCCACCTATCAGTCGACCCGGTTGTCCGGGTTGGTGGCGGGAACATATGTCTATAGTCTTACCGTTACCGACAACGGCTGGGCGACGAATACTTCAACCGTTACGGTGACGGTTAAAGCGGCGGGGAATGTGGCGCCCACGGTGAGTGCCGGGAGCGGCGTCACGATCACACTGCCGGCGAGTTCGGCTACCTTGTCGGGATCGGCGACGGGGAATAACGGTGCAACGATCAAAAGTGTGAGCTGGAAGGAAGCATCGGGCCCGGCGACGGCGACAATCGCATCACCGGCCAGTCTCAGTACCGCCATTTCGGGGTTGACCGCAGCGGGCACTTATGTCTTTACGCTCACGGCGACCGACAATAATAACCTGACGGCCGGCGCCAACGTTTCGGTGGTGGTGAATGCGGCGACGGCCACCACGCCGCCGACGGTCAGCGCAGGCAAAGGACAATCCATTACGCTGCCGGCCACCTCGACGACCCTGACGGGTACGGCGACGGGTAATGGCGGGGCGACGATCAAGACGCTGACGTGGAAAGAGAGTACCGGCCCTGCGACGGCCACCATTTCCAGTCCGTCCAGCCTGAGCACGGCGGTGTCGGGATTGACGGTGGCCGGCAGCTATGTTTTTACGCTGTATGCGACCGACAATAACGGGAAATCCGCCAACGGGTCAATGACGGTAACGGTTAAGGCGGCAATCACCACGGCGCCTACGGTGAGTGCCGGCGGTGATCCCATGATCACACTGCCGACCACTTCGGTCACGTTGTCCGGATCGGCTACCGGGAATAATGGCGCCACCATCAAGTCGGTCAGCTGGAAGGAAAGCTCCGGGCCCGTCACGGCTGCCATTGCCTCTCCCACCAGCGTCACTACGGTGATCTCGGGATTAACCGCAGCGGGGACGTATGTCTTTACGCTCACGGCGACCGACAATAATAATCTAACTTCCAGCGGCTCTGTTGACGTGGTGGTGAATCCGGCAACAACCACGACCCCGCCTACCGTGAGTGCAGGTAAGGGACAAGCGATTACGTTGCCGGCCAGTTCAACGACCCTGACGGGTACGGCAACCGGGAACGGCGGGGCGACGATCAAGACGTTGACGTGGAAAGAAAGCTCTGGTCCTGCTACGGCTACGATCTCCAGTCCCGGCAGCCTGAGTACGGCGGTGTCGGGATTGACGGTGGCGGGGAACTATGTCTTTACGCTCTACGCAACGGATAATAACGGGAAAACCTCCAATGGTTCGATGACCATCACGGTCAACCCGGCGGTTATCACGCCGCCGACGGTTAATGCGGGCGCCACGCAGACGATCCAGCTCCCGACGAGTTCGGTTACGCTGAGCGGCGTGGCATCGGGCACGAATGGCGCAACGATCACCGGCGTATTCTGGCAGTTGATCAGCGGCCCCGGCTGGGTGAAATTCAGCAATGAATGGGCGTTGACGACTACGGTCAGCCAGCTGGTGGCAGGCACCTATGTCTTGCAGCTGTCTGTCACGGACAACAACGGGCAAACGTCCACCTCGTTGGTCGACGTGATCGTGAAGGCCGCGGCGACGGCAGCAACGGATTCTTCCGCCGTCACCGCCACTGCGGCGATCGTTGGCGATTCGCTGGACAGCCGGCCGCTGTTATTGTTCCCGAACCCGGCGCATGATCTGCTGAATGTGCGGGTGAATTCCGCCGGTCTCGGAAAAATATTGATCGTCATCTATAATGAAATGGGAAATCGCGTACAGCTGTTGCAGGTGGAGAAAGATCAGTGGATGTTACAAACAAGCATCGATGTGAGCCGGCTGGCGCAGGGCGTGTACACGCTGCAGGTGCTGACGGGGGCCGCTGCGACCAGTACCCGCTTTGTCAAACTCTGAGGATGGTCGAAAAGGATATCAGGCAATACATATAATTGATATAGAGGTCGGTGCGGGTGTAATCGACCTCTTTTTTTAATCCGATTTTTTTTCAGGATTATGTCCGGTCCGGCATAATAATTGTTGGCCTTTCACCGTCTTAGGAATGCCAGCATGTTTTGAGCAAAATTCTCCACCAAGTGGAGAATCCCCTTACCACTTAAAGTGTTTTTCCCGTTATACCGTGATCGCCCTTGTAACGCTTATCCTTGGTTGCTGATGCCTATGTTAGTGGTAATTTGATTCCGTTATCTCTTAAGATTCGTCTATGCAGAAATTCTACCTGAACGTTGCGGGAAAGGTATGTCTTGTTCTTTCCCTTGTGTGTGTGTTTTCCTATTCTTCCCATGCTCAGATCAGAACGTACGACACAACCTTTGATGGCTGGAATGCCATCGTGACCGAAGATCTCAGCTTACATGGAAATGACTCCGCGCCGGGTATCGTTTTTTTTCCGGGGATCGGCCAGCAAACGAAAAATATTAATGATTTGAAGGTCAACGGACCGCATTACCTTATATCGAATGGAATGTGGGATGGCAGCGTTCCGCTTGGGAATGGCGTTCACCATCCATTTATCATTTCGCTGCAGCCGCCCAGTCCCGACAATCCTGCCATGTATGTAAAGCCCAAGATCGATGCGATCCTGGCGCGCTACCGGATCAAAAGGAAAAGCTTTTATATGACCGGGCTGAGCCTTGGCGGCTGGCAGGCCAATATGTTTGTCACCTATCAGCCAACTCCGGGTGATCGAACCTATGGAAACATGGTCCGGGCGATCGTCAACCTGGAAGGGGTCGAGCCCGCGGACAACACCGGAATTTATGCCGGCCTCGCATATCCGGGAAAGATGGGAGATTGGGCGAAGTATTGCGGCGGAAGGGAGATATGGGTGGAAGGGCAGAATGACTGGCGGGCGATGGAGGACGGTGCGAAGAATATGATCGCCGCGGTAAAGGGATCCGCCTCCTATTTTCAGGTGACCTATGGCGGGGGGGCCCATTGCTGCTGGAATACGGAATATACGCCAGGCGTTATCTGGACGAAGAAAGGCAACCAGAATATTTCGAAAGTCACCGGCGACGAGGTGGCGATGAACGTATGGCAATGGCTGCTGCGGCAAGGTGACACCTCCATGCCCGGAAGCGCTCCCGCGACGCCGGCAGCAGTGGCGCCGACAGCCGATGCCGGCCCGGCGCAAACCGTTACACTGCCCGCCAATTCCGTCAACCTGAACGGGAGCGGAACGGTGTATAACGGCGCTGCGGTCAGCACGATGACCTGGGCGCAAATCAGCGGTCCCAACAGCGCCAAGATCAAGGCCGCGAATCCGGTATCGGCGGCGCTCCAAATGGCCGCCAATGTGATCGGCGCGGTAACGGGAAGCACGATGACCCTTCAGGCTACCGCGTCAGGACTGGTGGAGGGCGCCTACACGTTCCAACTGTCGGTAAAGGATAACAAAGGCAAGACATCGACTTCATCGGTTAACGTGACGGTTCATGCGGCAGCGGCAGCAGCCCCGCCGCCCCCGGCAAAACCACCGGCCCCGGCCACTCCGCCGCCCGCCGCTCCGACGGTAAGCGCCGGCAGCGATCCCACGATCACCTTGCCGGTAACGACCACCACGCTCAGCGCAAATGCGGCGGGTGGGAATGGGGCCGCCATCACGAACGTCCAGTGGGAACAATCGCAGGGGCCGGTCACGGCAAAAATTGGTTCGCCGACGAGCTTGTCCACGGGGATTTCCGGATTGATCAAAACAGGCAATTACCAGTTCCGGTTAACGGTTACGGATAAAAACGGGAAGAAGGCCGCGGCCGTGGCCAATGTAGTGGTGAAGCCCGCGGCGCCACCTGCTGCTCCGCCGACGGTGAATGCCGGGAAGGGCCAGGCCATTACGCTCCCGACCAGTTCGACAACCCTCAAGGGTACTGCAACAGGCAATGGAGGCGCAACGATCAAGGGGCTTGCCTGGAAGCAGGTGGGAGGACCGGTGACGGCAACGATCGCTTCTCCGGCAAGCATTTCGACGACAGTATCCGGTCTTTCGAAAGCAGGCAGCTATGTATTCCAGTTGACCGCGACCGAAAGCAATGGCGGGGAAGGTTCCGGGTCGATCACGGTGACGGTCAATCCGGCGCCGGTGGCATCCAAACCCGCGTCGCCGCCAGCCGCCGGAAGCGGTGGTGACGAGCCACCTACGGTCAATGCCGGGAAGGGCCAGGTGATCACGCTGCCAACCAGCTCGACAACGTTAAACGGCGTGGCGACCGGAAATGGCGGCGCGACGGTCAAAGGGCTTACGTGGAAACAGGTAAAGGGCCCGGTGGCATCGAAACTCTCTTCGCCCGCAAGCCTGTCCACGGTGGTTGCCGGGTTGACGGAAGCCGGTCAATATGTCTTTATGTTGACGGCAACCGATAGTAAAGGAAAAACCGCGAGCGGGTCGATCACGGTGACGGTAGCTCCCGCTCCGGCAGAGGCGCCGACTGTAAGCGCCGGACAGGATCAGACGATCTCGCTGCCGACGTCTTCCCTGACCCTGAAGGGGGTGGCGACGGGTCATAACGGTGCTGTCGTCAACAGCTATTTCTGGAATATCGTCAGCGGTCCTTCGTGGGTGAAGTTTGACAACGAGTGGGCCGAGACCACCACGATCAGCGGACTGGTGGCGGGAACCTATGTGTTCCGGCTGTCGGCGAGCGACGACAGGGGTGAAACCACGATATCCGACCCGGTAACGGTGACTGTGAAGCCAAAGCCCGCCAACGCGGCCGAGGGTGAAAATGCGGCAGCGGGCGGTTCGACCGGTTTCACCGACACGCAGGAGGGCGGTCTGGTGATCTATCCGAATCCGGTGCACGACCTGTTGAATATCCGGTTGAACAACGAACTAACGGGCAAGGTCACCCTCCAGGTATTCAGCACGAAGGGCTCGCGCCTGCAAAGCATGGTGCTGGACAAAACATCGTTGAGCCTGGAGACATCCGTCGATGTCGGCCGGTTGACGCCGGGGGTCTATGTGGTCGAATTGATGTATGGCCCGAATATGAGAACGATCGAAAAATTCATCAAGCAATAACTCCGGTCAAAAAATAATCGCGAGAGAGCATTCGCTGAAAGCCGCGGGGAGCAAGGGCTCCGCGGCTTTTCTCATCTACGGATATACGAAGAAATGTGGATAACTCCGGCACAGAAATTGCAGCCTGAAGGTACCTATCGATTTAGGCTTGCCTCGTAGAAACCTTTCCTCAACCCACCGGTCATTTACCGGTTTGCGCGACAGCGCCCACTTTTCTGATTTCGGATTTTACTAATCGACGTGTATTTTTTCCAGTGACTTTTTCGCTGTGGAAAAGTAATGACTAATTGTATCCAACACCTGTTAAAAGCAAGTTTATGAAAAAATTGTACCCGACTTGCATGGGAAACCTATGCCTGTGTGTGATCTTGTCTGCTGTCTTCTCCCTTTCTTCTTCTGCGCAAAAAATGGTTACGTATGACACCACGTTTGGTGGCTGGAATGCGATCGTGACGGCGGATGTAGCGTTACAGGGGACCGACTCAGCCGCGGGGATTGTTTTTTTTCCGGGCATTGGCGAGATGACCACGAATATTGCCGATCTGGCCAAGAACGGGCCGCATTACCTGATCAATAACGGGCTCTGGGACGGCAGCGTCACGCTGGGCAACGGGGTTCATCACCCGTTTATCATTTCGCTTCAGCCGCCGGGTTGCTGTTATCCGGCAAATTCGGTAAAGCCGATGATCGATGCGATCCTGAAACGATACCGGATCAAACGCAATAGCTTTTACATGACGGGCCTCAGCCAGGGTGGATGGCAGGCCAATCAATTTATTTGCTATGAAACTACGCCCGGAGACGATACCTATGGGCGGATGGTAAAGGCGCTGGTCGTGCTGGAGGGTGTAGAGCCGGCCGACAGTACCGGGATATACCCAAGCCTCTCTTATCCCCGGAAAATGGGTCATTGGGCGCGTGCCTGCGGAGGCAGGGAGCTATGGGTCGAGGGCAGCCAGGACTGGCGGGATATGCTGGCAGGGGCACAGAATATGAACGATTCCGTCGCGGCGTCCGCGACGTATTTCCAGGTCACGTACGGAGGTGGCGCCCACTGCTGCTGGAACACGGAGTATCAGCCCGGCACGACATGGACGATACCATCCAACCCGAATATTTCACAGCTGGTAGGCACGCCCGAGTCGATGAATGTATGGCAGTGGCTATTGAGGCAGGGGGATACCACCCTGCCGGCCAGCGAAAGCGGAGGCGCCGTACCGCCGACGGTAAATGCCGGCAGCGGTCAGACGGTGACGTTGCCGACCAGCTCGACTACCCTGAGCGGCACCGCGGTTCCCGGTGGTGCAGCGGCAATCAGCTCATCTTCGTGGACACAAGTGAGCGGTCCCGGTTCCGCTACCATCGGGAGTGTCGTGAACAGCTTCGTGTCGAAGGTAACCGGGTTGCTGAGCACGGTGACCGGCACTACCGATACGCTGTCAACCACCGTATCGGCGCTGGTGGCCGGTACATATGTTTTCAAGTTGACGGTCACGGACAATGACGGGCTCGCTTCCAGCAGCACGGTGACGATCGTGGTCAATTCACCCGCAGCGGGTGTGCCGCCGACGGTGAGTGCCGGCAAGGGCCAGGTGATCACGTTGCCGGCAAACTCGACGACCCTCACCGGTACCGCGGCCGGGAACGGCGGGGCGACGATCTCCGGTGTCACCTGGAAGCAAAGTTCCGGGCCGGCGGCCGTTACCATCGCTTCGGCTTCCTCCCTTAGCACGGCAGTGAGCGGGATCACCACGGCGGGGAGTTATGTTTTCACGCTGTATGCGACAGACAATAATGGCAGGTCGTCGAACGGATCGATGACGGTGACTGTCAACGCGGCCACGGCAAATAAGCCGCCGACGGTGAGCGCCGGCAAAGGTCAGGTGATCACGTTGCCGGCCATCTCGACGACACTGACCGGTTCGGCGACGGGGAATAACGGAGCGACGATTGCCGGTTTGACCTGGAAGCAAAGCAGCGGGCCGGCGACGGTGACCATCGGTTCGGCATCAAGCCTTAGTACGGCGGTGACCGGAATGTCGGTTGCGGGCAGCTATGTCTTTACGCTGTATGCGACGGACAACAATGGCAACTCGGCGAATGGTTCGATGACCGTCACCGTATACGCGGCGGGCACGACCGCAAATTCTTCGCCGGCGGTCCCGCGTCAGGCGATGGCATTTGGCGATTCGGCGTCGGCGGTTGATTCTGCGATCGCCGGACGGACCGGAGAGGTACAACTTTATCCCAACCCGGTCCATGACCTGCTGAACATTTACCTGCACAACGAAGCGGCCGGAAAAGTAGTGATCGCGATCTACAATGGCGCGGGCAGCAGGGTGGTATTGTCGGAAGCGGCTAAAGACGGAGTCGTGCTGCTACGGTCGATCGATGTCAGCGGACTGCCGAAGGGGTTATATGTGGTGCAGGTCGTTACCGGAGCAGGCTCCCGGAGTGTCGGGAAATTCATAAAACTATAATGGCATGAAGAGCGGGGTATATTGCATATCTGGAGATTGTAAGCTATATTAGCCGGATATTCAATTAAACCCCGCTTTTTTTTCATGGAATGGATCTCGATTTTAAAATGCCCGATCACCGGAAACGACCTACGTCCCTTGCAGCCGGAGGAAATCGCTTCGTTAAATGAACGGATCGTCCGTGCCCAGGTGAAGCAGACGGACGGGAAACCGTTTACGGAGTCGGTGGAAATGGGGTTGATCACGGTCGACCAGTCTTACATATATCCGATCCTGAAAGAGATCGTGTTGTTGCTGAAAGACCTTGCGCTGGTCGGTCCCAACGGGAAAGTGCTGGAGGATCTGATGAGCGAAGACAAGAAGCTGGTCAAGAACTTCTACGATCAACGCGGCTGGCATGCGAACGAGGCCGGGGATTATGAAGACGCGGTCATCTTCGAGGACCTGCGGCCGGTGAGCAAGGACTATCTCAAAAAATGTCACGACCGGGTAGCCCGGTTCCTGAATGCTTCGGGTGACTATCTGCTCGACGCCGCATCGGGCGCGCTGCAATTCAAGGATTATCTGCAATATTCGGAAAATTACCGGTACCGGGTATGCGTGGACCTGTCGTTCCAGGCCCTCAGCGAAGTAAAGCGAAAGCTGGGTCCGAAGGCGATCTGTGTGCTGTGTGACATGACGAATATGCCGTTCAGGGACGGAGTGATGGGCGGTTTCGTTTCCCTGAATACGATCTATCATATCCCCAAAGATGAACAGGCGACGGCGATCAGGGAACTGTATCGTGTGTTGAAGCCCGGGGGAAAAGGGGTAGTGGTATATGACTGGTATAAGCACTCGCCGTGGATGAATATCGGCTTGCTGCCGTTTCGCGGTTTTGTCTTTATCCGTAACCGGGTGGCAGGGGCTTTCCGCAAAATGGCGGGTTCGAAGGATGACGGCAAGATGTTGTACTTCTACGCGCATGACTATGACTATATGAAAAAGAACCTGCCGCCTTTTGAGCTAAAGGTCTGGCGGTCGGTGAGTGTCCCGTGGATGAAAGTATATATTCACGCATGGTTGGGGGGCAAGGGGATCCTGGAAAGGCTGTATCGGCGCGAAGAGCGGGAGCCTGAGGTGTGCGGACTGAAAGGGGAATATCCGATGTTCGTGTTCGAAAAAAATTAATTGCGGCGAATTCGCCATAATCAGGGACCCGGGGGCTAGTGTTGAGGGGCCACCCGGTCCCAGGTGCCGGTGGATTCGTTGTACCGGCGGATGATCCGGGCCGGGTTACCTGCGGCCACACTATAAGGCGGGATGTCTTTTGTAACGACGCTTCCCGCGGCCACGACCGAATGGCGGCCGATCGTCACTCCCGCTATAACGATCGAATTACTTCCAATCCAGCAATTGTCTTCGATGCGGATCAGGGCGGCCGTGCATTTCTGATCCCGGATCGGCGTGTGGATGTCGGCATAACCATGGTTCATGGCCAGGATGCCGACGTGCTGGGCGAAGATCACGTTGTTGCCGATCTCCGCCGGGCCGATGACGACATTACCGATGCCGATGATGGAGCGGCTACCGATGATGACGTCGCCCATTCCGTTGTTGATGGTCGAGAAGTCTTCGACGATGGCGCCGTCGCCAAGGACGAATTTACGGAAGGGCACAACGTCGAGCCTTGTCCGGCGACGGACAATGACCTTCTTCCCTTTCTTATGGACGAATGGGTTGACGAACAGCCGTACCCACCACCGGGGTCGATGCCCGCTGGTCATGGAAGACAGCAGGAAATCCTTCATCCTTGGGTTTGACTGTATCTTTTGCGCCAGGCTCACGTCGCAAGGGTTTTGTTCGTTGCAAGGGTTTTGTCGATAGCAAGATAAAGCTCTTTCACCGAATTTTCCCAGGTATGGCTCGCGGCGAGGGCGATCCGGCTGCGCCTCGACGCCTCGTTGTCTTCTGCCAGCGCCTTGTCGAGGAGTGCCGGGTAATCGGCAGGTTTGTCCGCAATATAGATATTCCCGCCGAAAATCCCCAGCGCCTGCGTGCGGGTGGCGACGACGGGCTTTCCCATCGACAGGTATTCGTCGATCTTCAGCGGATAGTTGCCGATGGTGACCTCATTGATCAGCTGCGGGTTGATACAGACGTCAAAACGTGCAGAATACCAGGGTAATTCGGAAAGGGGCTTTTTTCCCGGGAAGTGAATATTGGGAAGGTCATGGAGTGTGCTTCCCGTAAAATGATCGTCTTCGGGTCCGACGAGAACCACGCTATAACCGGGACGGGAGACGGCGATCTCGCGAATGACCTGTTCGTCGAGGCGCAGGGAGCTGATCGCGCCGATATAGCCGATGATCGGATGGGGAATATTGGCGAGGTCTTGCGGCATCGGATAGGTCTTGCCGGCATCGAAAAGGGTGGTGTCGCAGCCCTGGCCCATATAATAACTGTTCGGGTTATGCCGGCGAAGGTAGTCGGTGAGGTAATGGGAATTGGCGACGGCGATATCGGCTTTGGCGATATGCCGGGGTTCGATCGTGGCGCCATGTCTTTTCCAGTAGTTCACGCCAAGGAGATTGTCGCGGCTGTAGTAGATATACAGACGGGGATCCAGGAGGTCTTTGAGATAAAAGGAACGAAAGATATCGTTGTCGTTAAAAAGAATATAGTTTGAGAAACCCAGTTGCCGCGTGGCCCTCCGGATATCGGCGGCGAATCGGCGGCTATTGTACCGGTTTAGGAACGAGAACAGCGGTGTGAACGGGATCCAATTGATGGAACGAAGGATACCCGTGGGATAATAATTCCAGAGGTTCGGTTGGATCTCATACAAGGCGGGTTGGATGCCTTTTACGATATCGAGGTGCTTGCGGATCTCGGGATGGTCTTTCTGCTGGAGGATCGTCGCATTGTCCAGCGGCATATTGACATACAGCACGCGATGGTTGCGGCTTAGCTCACGCGCGATACTTTTGCAATTGCTGCCGATATCGATGTACCAGGGGGAAAGTCCGACAATGACAAAGTCTGTTCCTTTTTCCATGATTTTCCGGTTGGCTAGCGAAAAGGTTTGTAGAAGGAAGCGGTGCCCAGTTTCAGCATGGGGCGGTCGCCGCCGGTGTCTCCGTAAGTGTAGATATCCCGGTATTCTTCGAGGGTATAGGCTTCCTTTATCCGGCGGACCTTCTCTTCGCCGTGGCAGTTCTTTTCGAAGATGCGGCCGGTGATGAGTTGGTTCACGGTTTGAAGCCGGGTAGCGAGGAGATCCGCTTCGATCGTCGTCGTCCAGGGCCGGATCCAGTTGTCCGGGGAAGCGGAGACAATGACAACCGAAGCGCCGGCTGCTTTGAGTTTTGTGATCTCGTGCAGCGCCTTTGGCCGGATCAGGCCAGGAAGGACATCGCGGGCGAAGGCCTGGCATTCGTTATCGAATTCGTCGAAGGGCATATTCCGGAAAAAATGGCGGAGGACCCTTTCCTTTGCCAATTGATTGGAGATCAGCTTGATCTTATAGGCGACCAGCCAGGGGCTGGTGAGCAAAAAGCCGAAGTAGAAACGGGGTGTGCCTTTGCTGTGCCTGATGAATTCCAGCAAAGTGTCCCTGGCAGTGATCGTACCGTCAAAGTCAAAAAAAGCGATCGTTCCGTTCACAGTTTTAATTTTTTAAAAAGGGACTCGGGGATGCTTTTGACGAGCAGCATGATCCAGCGCCAGAACCATTTGACATAGACGACGTTCTTCTTTTTGATCACCGCCTTGTATACGACGTCCGCTACCAATTCCGGGCTGGCCACGAGTAGGGCGGGTCCGGGAAGGGGCATGTTCTCGGTCATTTTTGTGTTGACAAAGCCGGGTTGGACCGTGAGCACGTGGACGCCCTTATGGAAGAGCCGATTGCGGAGACCGGAGAGATAGGCAGTGAAACCGGCTTTGGCGCTACCGTAGAAGTAGTTGGATTGTCTGCCACGTTCGCCGGCTACGGAGCTGATGCCGGTG
>DATJWK010000090.1:0-28738 GCA_035501395.1 Puia sp. | reverse complement strand
CCCAGAGATTTCACCACTGACTTACCTGCCCACCTACGCACCCTTTAAACCCAGTGAATCCGGATAACGCTTGCACCCTCCGTATTACCGCGGCTGCTGGCACGGAGTTAGCCGGTGCTTATTCATCTGGTACCGTCAACCACCCAAGAAAAGGTGGGTTTCTTCCCAAATAAAAGAAGTTTACAATCCAGAGGACCTTCATCCTCCACGCGGCATGGCTGGGTCAGACTTGCGTCCATTGCCCAATATTCCTTACTGCTGCCTCCCGTAGGAGTCGGGCCCGTGTCTCAGTGCCCGTGTGACTGGTCGTGCTCTCACACCAGTTACTGATCGTAGGCTTGGTGGGCTATTACTCCGCCAACTACCTAATCAGACGCACACCCATCATTAAGCGCCGGAGCTATAATTGTAAAATGATGCCATCTCACAATGTTACGGGGTATTAATCCAAGTTTCCCTGGGCTATTCCCCACTTAAAGGAAGGTTGTGTACGTGTTCCGCACCCGTTTGCCGGTCGCCAGCATCTGTATTGCTACAAACCTGCTGCCCCACGACTTGCATGTATTAAGCCTGCCGCTAGCGTTCATCCTGAGCCAGGATCAAACTCTCCATTGTAAATGTTGTTTGATACTGACTATCGAATTTCTCTCGAAATTTGACGTCATATTATCGATCTCTTTCGCTAATATAACCTTACCATAAATACTTGATTTATGTGCTATTGTTTCCATTCTTTCAAAGATCTTTGGCCTTGTTCGCCGACCGCTCTTTCGAACGGGATGCAAAGGTAAGAGCCTTTATAATTTCTAACCAAATTTTTCTGTCAATTTCCGCAGTTTTCTTTCCGCGAACTTCACCAGAAATTTTGTCTAAGAACTATCCCTTTTTTGAAGTGGGTTGCAAAGGTAGCAATCTTTGCTTATTCAACCAAATTTTCTTTTGACCCACACTCGCCTTTTTCAGAGCGGACGGCAAAGATACAACCAGTATTTTTACCATCAAAGTTTTTCTCTAAAGAACTTCCCGTTTAACATGCCGGTTGATAAGGCCTCTGTCGTAAAACGGGTGGCAAAGATAGGCAGTGACAGGTTGCTGCCAAATAATTTTGCGCGTGAGTTATTCACATTTCCCTGAAACGTCGTACCGGCAAGCGTTTGCGCCGACAAAAATTAACTACTGCGACGCTAGTATACTATCGGGATAGGATACCCGAATTAGAAATAATCCATGCCCGGGAACAGAAAAATCAGCCTGTTGATTGTCGGTCTTTAGCAGAATGGCGGCAAACTCGTCAACGCTGAGCTTCTGTCGCCCCACCTGGAGCATTGTGCCGACTAATCCCCGCACCATGCCCCGCAGGAACCGGTTTGCGATCACCCGGTATACGAGGCAGCCGTTCTCCTCCAGCCACGTGCTTTCCATGATCGTGCAATCAAAGGTTTTCGCCTGAGAATTCCGTTTGGCAAAGGCGGCGAATTCGCGGAACTGCGGGATGACGGCCGCGGCGGCGTTGAGTCTTTCCCGGTCGAGGGAATAGGGGAAAAAATGGGCCCGGTCCCTCAGGAACGGGTTCTTTTTGCGATATATATAATACCGGTATTCGCGGCTAATGGCGTCGAACCGGCAATGGGCATCCGGAGGTACAACTATCGCGGCCTGGATGCTAATGTCGGGTGGAAGGATAGCATTGAGGTTGTAAATAACTTGCTTTTCTATAACCCCGTCATAATCAAAGTGAAAAAAGTTCTGTAACGCATGGACGCCCCCATCTGTACGAGAGCTGCCCGTCAAAGTAATCCGCTCCCGAAAGAACGTTGCGAGCGCCTGCTCGACTTCCTGCTGGACGGAGTTGGCGTTCTTTTGGATCTGAAAACCGCTGTAATTGTTTCCCTTATAAGCCAGATCTAAAAAATATCGGGGCATTGGATGGGGTTGGTGCGTTTAAAATATCCAGGATTTGCTGAGGGTCGGGGGCTTTTTGAGGGTTCCAGGATTTTATGAGCGTTCGAAGCGTTTGGGATTCAATGCGGGCTTGTCATGGATCGGAACTTATCAATGTATACGGGCTCCGAAAAAAGGTTGCCCAAATCAACGAAATGGTCGTCCGAAACAAAGGGGTAAGCGGTCTCCAGGAACTTGAATCTAGCCGCGTCGGTCGCGAACACTTCGCTTAGTGCCCGGATTTGCCTCGTTGTAAAGCATTTGGTTTTGAATGTTTTGTAAGCAGTCTGAATCCGATCGTCGTCTTTGGCGGCGTCGAGCATGCGTACCCGGAGTTTGTCAACGTCGTATTCCGTCGCAAAGGCATGGCAGTCGGAATTGACAAAGGGAAGTCGCGTTTTGTGCGGCGTCATTGCTTCCCCCGTGGCGGAATCGCGTTCGGAATTCCATCCGATGAAAGGGGCGGTCGATTGGAGCGTGTCGGTTTCCGGTTTGAGGAGCGGCGAAGGGTCTTCTTTGACGGGAATAAGGACATCGATGGTGTCGCTGCCCTTATCGGCGGCATGATCCATATAGACCAGCGTGAGTGAGTTGGCTGAACGGCGTTCAACGAGTTTGACGACACCTGTCGGGGAAGAAGGGGCTCCTCCGAAAGCGGGGGTTGCTGAAGAGCTGGCTGCTCCGGAAGGGAGGGCTGTTCCCGAGAAGGCGGGGTTGGTGACCCGGGAAGAAGCGAGAATTGCAGTGGACGTATCCGGTGATATGTTGGCGGATGGGGGGGTGCCCCGCGATTCGGCGGCGGATGGGGAGGTGCCCCGCGATTCGGCGGCGGACCGGAGGGTGTCGGTGGAAGTCGAGGCATACGTATTATACATGACGGCGGTATCCTGCACGATGGCCGACATCATTTGCGAGAAAGGATCATCCTTTTTCACACCGGACAGGGGAGGCCGGCCAATGGCCGCCGTATCGACTGCGGATGGCAACTCCTGTTCCTGCTTGTCATAGAGCCCCCAGGTTTTGCCCTGACGGGCGAGGTAAAGCACCCAATCCCTTTGCCGCACATTCAATAAATATCGACGCTCCGTGGCCGGTTGCCCGGGGAAGCCAATAGCGATTGGATAAATGCTGTCTTTTAATTGGGACAGGATAAGATGGCCTGCCGATGAAGAGCTATAAATTCGATTGTTGACGCGCACATAAAATGGCTGTCCATTGTCAGATTGTATCAACACAAAATAGCAGGGCTGGGGTTCGTTGTTGGAAGCCGGGTCATTTTGCGCGTTGTTCCTGCCCGCCATCAACATCATCACAATAACCAAAGCGAGTTTTGACATTGGATCCGAGTTATTCTTCTGCAAGGTATGGAAAAACGATATTAATCAGATTGCGCGCCGGATACATTTATTGATTAATTACCATACTTATTGGGGATGTGCCAAAAGGGAATTGGGGAGAATCGGTTAAAATGCCGGACGGTAGTTGGATAAATCAGGTCAACAATTATCTTTACCGCCTGAAAATAAATAATATGATTGCAAAGAACTGCAGATTCTTCTTTCTTATGTCGGCCTCGATATTGCTCGCTTCGTATGCTCGTGCGCAGGAGGCCCGGCAGCCCGGGGATGACTCGTGGAAGAAAGTCTATCGTGCTACCGCCACTAAATTCGATGACCTGATCAGCACAAAACTGGATGTCAAATTTGACTTTGACAAGAGCTATATGTATGGGAAAGAATGGGTGACTCTGAAGCCGCACTTTTATCCGACGGACACCCTGGACCTCGACGCGAAGGGTATGGATATCCATAAAATTGAAATAGTAAAGGAGGGCAAGGGCGTCCCACTGAAATTCGATTACGACGGCTTGACGCTGCGGATACACCTGGATCGCAAGTATGAGCGCACAGAACGATATACCTTATTTATTGACTATACAGCTAAGCCAAACGAGCTGAAGATCCACAGGGGAAGCGCGGCGATCACCGATGCGAGGGGGCTTTATTTTATCAACCCCAGGGGCGAGGAGAAAGGCAAACCAACAGAGATCTGGACGCAGGGGGAAACGGAGTCAAATTCTGTTTGGTTCCCGACGATCGATAAGCCGAACCAGAAATGCACGGAAGAGATCACGATGACCGTACCATCCAGGTATGTCACACTTTCGAACGGCCTCCTCGTTGACCAAAAAAATAACGGTGACGGGACGCGGACGGATCATTGGAAGCTGGACCTGCCGAATGCGCCTTACTTGTTCTTTATGGGTGTAGGGGAGTATTCGATCGTCAAAGATTCCTATAAGGGAAAGGAAGTAGCCTATTATGTAGAAAAAGAGTACGCCCCGGTAGCCCGGCGGATCTTCGGGCACACGCCGGAAATGATCGCCTTGTACAGCCGGCTTACCGGTGTCGACTACCCGTGGCCAAAATATGACCAGATCGTCGGCCGCGACTATGTGAGCGGTGCCATGGAAAACACGACCTGCACTCTTCATGGAGAGCAGGCGCAGCAGGATGCCCGCGAGCTGACGGACGGCAATCAATGGGAGGATGTGATCGCCCATGAGCTTTTCCATCATTGGTTCGGCGACCTCGTGACCTGTGAAAGCTGGAGCAACATCACCCTCAACGAATCCTTTGCCGATTTCAGCGAAACCATCTGGAATGAATACAAATACGGTAAGGATGCAGGCGATGCGGTAAATTATTCCGGGATCCAAAGCTATCTGCAGCAACCGGAAAATGCCGAAAAAAACCTGGTGCGTTTCTATTATGCCGATAAAGAAGATGTTTTTGACCAGGTAAGTTATCCGAAGGGTGGCCGAATCCTGAATATGCTGCGGAACTATGTCGGGGACAGCGCATTCTGGAAATCGCTGAATCTCTACCTGAATACGTACAAGTTCAAGTCTGCGGAAGCGCAGGAGCTACGGCTGGCCTTTGAGGAGGTTACCGGCGAAGACCTCAATTGGTTCTGGAATCAATGGTATTACGGCGCCGGACATCCGAAACTGACTATCGACTACGCATATGACGATGCGGCGGGCAAGGTCCGGGTAATCGTCAACCAGACCCAGGAAGGAGGAAAGGTATTCCGGTTACCGATTGCGATCGACGTTTATAACGGCGCCTCAAAACAACGTCACCATGTATGGATCGAGAACAAGACCGACACCTTCACATTTTCTTACACCACCCATCCGGATCTCGTGAATGTAGACGGGGACAAAATACTGCTTTGCGAAAAGACGGACAATAAGACACTTGACAATTTTGTCAACCAGTTCAAGTATGCGGGTCTTTATCTGGATCGCCGGGAAGCCATCGATTATTGTTCGAAGCACCAGGACGATCCAAAGGCGATCGAACTGATGAAGGCCGGATTGAAAGACCGATACTACCGGCTCAGGAATTTTACCCTGTCGAAGTTGGATTTCGAGCGGGATGCCGTTACCGCCGCTTTCGAGCCGTTGATAGCGGACATGGCCATGCACGATCCCAGCCGGGTAGTAAAGGCGTCGGCGATCAGCCAGCTGGGAAGCCACTACAGGAAACCGGAGTATGTCTCACTCTTCACCAAATCCACAAATGATTCTTCCTATTCAGTGGCGGGGAATGCCCTGGAAGCCTTGCTGGAAGTCGACAGCGTCAATGCGCTGAAAATTGCCAGGCAACTGCAGAAGGCTCCGGCGAAAGGCGAGTTGTCAGCGGCCATTTCCCTTGTGCTGATCAAATCCGGCGACGAAGGCGATTTCGATGTGATCACGGATTATTTCGACAAGATGCCGGTTACCGAATCGAAATTTGAATTCCTGCGGCCGTATATCAGCCTGCTGGATAAGGTGAAGAGTACGGACCGCCTGAAACATGGTATTGATGTGGTGATCAAATTCAAGCAGGCGATCCCGTCGGCTTATCGCGGCCAAACCGATCCCTACTTTGACGGAGCGCTGAATTCGCTTGCAAAAAAGAAGGCTGCGTCGGGATTGCAGGATCAGGCGGATTACATCAAGGCTGCACTGGCAGCGGAGAAGAAGTGAAACATAATTCGGTTGAATAAGAAAGAGGCCCCGGGTATCCGGGGCCTTACTATTTTAGCTGGAAAACGATTGGGGTTACCAACTTCCGCTCGCGCCGCCACCTCCACCGCTGCCGCCGCCAAAGCCACCGCCACCACTCCAGCCGCCGCCTCCGCCGCCCCAGCCACCGCCTCCACCGCCGCCGAGTCCCCGGCCTACCATCGTGCCGAACAGGAAGGGTAGCCAGCCGCCACCGCCGTAGTATCCGCCGCCGCCCCTGCCTCCGCCGCCTCGCCGCGCGATGATCACAATAATGACGATCAGGATGACGAGAACAGCGCCTATACCGTTGCCGGTCCCGTGGACCCGGTGGCGGCCCTGGGCGTAGCCTTCGGGGGCTTTGTATTCGCCGGCTGCCGCTTTGATCAGCGCGTCAGCGGCCTGATCGAAACCGCGATAATAATTGTCCGTGCCGCCTTCTCGGAAATTGGGAACGATCTCGTTTTCGATGATCGATTTTGCCGTGACATCGGGAATGGCGCCTTCGAGTCCGTAGCCGACCTGGATAGCCACCTTCCGGTCTTTGATATCGGCGAGGATGACGATGCCATTGTTGTTTTTCTTGTCGCCGACGCCCCAGGTACGCAGAATCTGTAGCGCGTAATCGTCGACAGTGGAATTACCTATATCTGGCACGGTGACCACAACGATATCGGACGTAGTGCTGTCGTTGTATGCAACCAATTTTCTTTCCAACGCGTCAATCTGGTCCGGGGTCATGACATGCGCGAGGTCATTGACCCGGGTTGGGGGATTCGGCCTTGGGGGTATGTCCTGGGCGCGGGTCGCCAGGGTTGTTATCAGAAGGGAAGATGCCAGGAGTAACGCTGCGAACTTTTGCATTGCTATAGTTATTTACCGGCCGAAAACAATGTCGTCCGGCAGTTCATTCTTATCTGTGCCTTTGTCATATGGGAAATGCTCATGAAGTGCAGCGCCGATTTCCGTGACCACCCTGGCAATCCCGCCCGCATAGTCGGCCCGGTTGAAATGGCTGAGGATGTTTCTGACCTGCTCGTTCCAGAAGGCCGCGCCAACCTTGCGGTTGATCCCTTCGTCGCCGAAGAGGGCCATCTGACGGTCTTTGAGGGCGACATAGACCAGCACGCCATTGCGTGCGGCTGTCTTCTCCATGTTGAGTCCGGCAAAGATCTCGGCGGCGCGATAGATGGGATTGACGTAACGACACCGATTCTCGACGTATACCCGGATCTCGCCGCTGGTACGTTGCTCGGCGGCCTGAATGGCCGCTACGATCTGCTGCTGTTGTGCGTCATTGAACAACGGTTTACGAGTAAGTATGGCCATCGATCTTATTTAATATTGAACTGGATGTCGGGGGCATTCTCACTACCCGGGTTCGCCTGGTAAAACGGCTTCTCGTGGAAGTTGAATATCCCGGCAAAGATGTTATTCGGGAACGTTCGCACCTTGAGATTGTAATCATTGACGGCCGCGTTGAAATCCCGGCGAGCCACATTGATGCGGTTTTCCGTACCGGCAATATTGGTCTGGAAGTCGGCGAATTGCTGGGTGGTCTTGAGATCAGGGTAGGCTTCGGCGACCGCCATCAGGCGACTGAAAGACCCTGAGAGCTGTGCCTGGGCCCGCTGATACTGTCCGAGGGACGCGGAGTCGTTGAGATTGACGTGGACCGCGGTGGCATTCGCGCGGGCTGCGATAACATCTTTTAACGTCGACTTCTCGAAATTGGCAGAGCCTTCGATGACCTTAATGACGCTATTATATAGGTCGGTACGACGCTGATATTGTGTTTCGACATCGCCCCATTTGTTCTTTACAAACGTATCGGCGGTAACCATCCCATTGTACTTTCCGCAGGCGCATCCTCCAAGGATAAGGATAGCGGCCAGGATGATTATGAGGGTTAGGTTTCTAGTGTTCATGTCAATAGTTTTTTAACGTTAAGGAGTTCAAATTTAGCGATTTTGGGGTTGACGCGGTTAATAAATAGGCGGGCAGCGGGTTGGATTACTTCAGCCGGGCAAAATCATCGGCAAGCTGTCGGATATCGTCGGTGGACAACCGGCGCCGGTCAGCGGTGACCACGATTCGGTAGCGAAAGGTGACGGAGCTCCCTTTTTTCAACCAGAAGTCGAGGTTCTCGCGCCCCTGACTGAAAATCTTCTGGCCCAGCGGGTTAGCCGCAAACAGGCCGTAGCCGCGGGCGTGCCAGTAGGTTGGATACCCGGGGTTGCCCGGGTGGTCGATGATCACGACGCTTAAGGTATCGGCGCCTTTCTTCCCATACATCATGCACCAGCTGCCGCGGGTGCCCCAGGCGCTGTCGCCGGTCTTCCCGGCTGACGTCAGGTAATTACCGTTGATATCGGGCGTATTGCCCCCGGCGACCTTTGTTGATTTGCCGTTGACGTCATAAAATTCGCCCGGGATACTCGTGGGGATCTGCAATTCTTTTGTGACACGCAGGCCGAGCAGTCCGTCCTTGGCGTCGGGGAAATGTACATCGGTTTGGGCGGTCAAAGTAGTAAGGCGGTCGATGATCCGTTGGTGCGCGGTGGCGGCAAAACGATATGTTGTGTGTTCGATAAGGAGGGTAGTCTTTTGTTGATCGGTCCAGCGGGCGGCGTAATTGAGCGTAGCTTCGTTTGGATTATCGGAGCGGGCGCTGACGGAGTCGGTCCGGACCCAGCCGTATTTGCCTTTCTTATCAGCCGGGATCGCATAAGAGTTATTCCAAAAGTCGAGACCATTTACGTTCTCATAGTTAAACCAAAGACCGATATGGTGAGGGTGGTCGGTGGGATCGCCGGTGCGGGGTTGCAGCGGGAAACCACGCGTGACGAGTTGGCCGTCGGGGGCGTAGATGGGATAAAGAACAGGCTTTTCCAGCGTGTCGGGGTAGAGGAAGGTGGTGAACGGGATGCCGCCGGCGGTGATGACAACCGTGTGGTGGGGTAAGTCCGTGACGATTTGCATGGAAAGAGGCTGGGATTGCGCGGAAGTGAATAAGGAAACGGCAATCGTGAAGACGGCCGTGGCAAAGATATAGCGGGATGTCTTCATATGAGAAGCATTTGAGTGAATTTAGTACATTTAGTTCGGACAAAAACATTCAACATGACAACTACGCGTAGAGAATTTATCCGGCAGGGCACGATGGCCGGAGCAGCCACTTATATGGGAACGCTCGGCGTAAGCGCCGGCAGCTATCGCCGGATCATCGGCGCCAATGATCGGGTGAGCGTGGGTGTGGTAGGGTTCTCGGACCGGCACCGGAACGATCATATTCCCGCCTTTTTGAAATCCCGCAAGGAAATGAATTTCGACATTATTGCTGTTTCGGATATCTGGAAGAAGAGGCGGGAGGAAGGAAAAGCCTTTCTGGCGGGAAAATTCGGGCATGATGTCCAGGCGTGTATCAACAACGATGAACTATACAACATCAAGGCCGTGGATGCGGTGATGATCAGCACGGCGGACTTTCAGCATGCGTTGCATACAGTGGAAGCGGTGAAGGCCGGCCGGGATACGTATACGGAAAAACCGTTGGCGGAGACAATGGCGGACAACCGCGCGGTGTTAAAGGCGGTGAAAGAATCGGGAAAGATCGTGCAGATCGGTTCTCAGCGGCGGAGCGGAGCGAATTATATGGCCGCGGCAGATTTTATCCAGTCGGGGAAGTTTGGTCCCGTCCTAATGGTGGAGCTGACGTGGAATGTAAATCAGCCGGGGCGTTGGCGGCGTCCGGCGCTGGTGCCGCTACTGAAGGAGGAGGACACGGACTGGAAGCGGTATTTGCTCAACCGGCCGTTTGAGGCGTTCGATCCCCGAAAATATCTGGAATTCCGGTTGTTCTGGCCTTATTCGTCCGGGTTGCCGGGGCAGTGGATGAGCCATCAGATAGACACGGTGCATTGGTTTTCGGGTCTCCCCCACCCCCGGTCGGCGTCAGCCAATGGCGGGATCTATGCGTGGAAGGATGGCCGGAAGAATGCGGATACCCTGACGGTCGTATTTGACTATGGGCCGCTCGAGGATCATTCCACCGGGTTCCAGGTCGTATTTACATCACGGCAGACGAATTCGGACGGAGGGACCAAGGAGATCTATTACTCCAATGGCGGTATGATGAACCTCGACACAAATCTGATCACGCCGACGGGAGGGTTGACGCAGGATTATGCGAGTGCGATGGGTATGAATGCCAATTTATTGCCACAGATGTCTTTGAAGGCGGCGGATGGGAAGGTGTCGACGGATGCCAGCACCGGCAGCGATCCGTTAACGACGGCGCATATCCGCAATTGGATGGAGTGTGTGCGAAGCCGGAAGCAACCCAACGCGCCGATCGAGGCAGGCTACCGGCATGCCATCGCGGTGATCATGGCAAATGCGGCGTACAGGACCGGGGAGCGGGTCACTTTTGATGAGACGACACAGGAAGTGATGGCCGGCGAGAAGGTGTTTCAATATTAGCATTAGGGTTTATTCCGATCGCAGTGTTTTAACGGGGTTTGCAAGGGCCGCTTTTAAGGCCTGGGCGATGACGGTGCACAGAGCAATGAGGAGCGCCCCAAAGCCGGCGACGGCGAAGACCCACCAGTGGATGGGTGTGCGGTACGCGTAGGCGGAAAGCCAGTCGGTCATAGCCCACCAGGAAAGTGGAAAGGCAATAAGGCAGGATAGGCCGACGAGCTGGAGGAATTCGCGGGACAACAGACCGGCCAGACCGGAGACAGAGGCACCGAGGACTTTACGAATCCCCAATTCCTTTGTTCGTTGCTCGGCGGTATAGGCGGCGAGGCCGAAGAGGCCAAGACAGGAGATTACAATCGCGAGTATGGCAAATAGGCCGGACAATTCACCGATCCGGGTCTCACTGTCAAAGCGATGCTGGAATTCGGTGTCGACGAATTTTACTTCGACCGGGTAGCCGGGATTGGCGGCCTTTATCACCGCGGATATTTTGTCTACGGCAGCCGAGGTATTGACCCCGGCCTTCAGGCGCAGGTCCAGACTGTAACAAGTTGCATAGTTATTCGGGTTGCAATAGAACACCGCCGGGGCGGGTGTTGCGTACATATCCATATAGACAAAATTCCGGACGATCCCCACGATGGTCATCGGGCGCATGCCGACGTCGGGTATGACCTGGCTGCCGACTTTTCCTGCTTTCCCCATAATCTGCGCGAGACTTTCGTTGATGAGAACCGATTGCGTGTCGACGATGGCGTTTGGATAAAAGTCGCGGCCCTCCTTTATTTTCATTCCGAAAGTGGCTATGTAGCCCGGGGAGATTTCTTCCTGATTTATAAATTGCTTTGTACTGATGTCGTCGCCTTCCCATTGGAAGTGACTGTTATCGGTTCCGCTCCACAAGTTAAGCGGCGGACTAAAACTAATGGCAACATTGTCCAGTACGCCCGTCCTCAGCAGTTCGTTGCGGATCGCCTCATAGTGTTCGCCCATATTCCCCTGAATGTCTACATAGGCGAGGTTATGTCTGTCGATACCCAGATCGCGGTTCTTTATATGTTGGATCTGCTGGTAAATGATGATCGTGCAAATAATGAGAATGTCGGAGGCGACGAATTGCGTGGTGACAAGGGTCTTGCGGACGAATCCTGCGCTGCCCTTCGCGCTGACCTTTAACCCCTTTAGAACCGCAACGGGGTTGAACGCGGAAAGATAGAAGGCGGGATAACTCCCGGAAAGCACCCCGCAAAAGACTCCGATGCCAAGGAGGGCTGACAAATGGAGGGGCTGGAGCGGGTTGAAAGTGAGCTCTTTATTTACCAGTGTGTTGAATGCCGGAAGGGCAAGGTATACCAGAAGTATTGCAAACGCCACAGACAGGAAAGAAAGCAGGAGCGCTTCGCCGATGAAGCGGCTCACAAGGGATTGCCGCAGGGCGCCGAGGGTTTTGCGGACGGCGACTTCGCGCGCGCGTTGGCCCGCGCGCGCCGTGGCCAGGTTCATAAAATTGATACAGGCGATCAAAAGAATGATAGAGGCAATAAGTAAGAAGAGTTTTACAAACTTGATCTGGCCGCCGTCGGGCTTCCCGTTTGTGAAGTTGCTATAGAGATGCCAGTCCTTCATCGGCCAGAGCAGCATCTCGATGTGCGCATATTCCTTATTCTTTGGTTGAAGCAGGGCGGTTAACCGGGATGCCACCCGGTTGGGGTTCGCGCCCGGTTCAAGTTGAATGACGAGCGGACGACCCCAATTGAACCATTTGGTAAGCCAGGGTTGTTCGACGAGGTAGTCATCAAAAGATGTCAGCCAGTGAAAGCCAAGCGAATAATTGTGTGGAAAATCGGGGACGACACCGGTGACGGTGTAGTTTGTCTTATTGTCCATAAGCATTGCCTTACCCATCGGGTCTTCGTTACCGAAGTATTTTTTTGCCATCGAAGCGGTGATGACGATCGAATGAGGGCTGCGCAGGCAGCCTACCGGTGAACCTTTCAGGAAGGGAATTTTTGTGATGTCGAAATAGCCGGAGTCGGCAAAGGTTCCATCCTCATAGATTACCGTATTGCCAACAGAAAATAGCCGATGCTCGCCATCGGAATAACGAAACATATGCTGGATACCGGTGATTTCTTTTTCAGCCGCCGGGCCGAGCCTTCCGGTTACCTTATCCCAACTATTTATCTGACCCTGATAGGGCATATTCATCCTGACCAGGTAGATTCGGGTGCGGTCAGGAACCTGGTGGTCCCAGTTTAATTCGTCTTCAACCCAAAGCAGGATAAGTGTTGCACAGGCGATACCGAGGGCCAGACCGGTGATGTTGAGGATGCTGTGAGCAGGGCTTTTGCGCCAACTGCGGATGGTCGTGGTGAGATGGTTGCTGAACATGACAGTTTTCCCCGCGAGGGTCGTGCCAGAATTTTAACCGAATGGCCATCAGGGAATTGGGCGGTTGTGTTTTGCCGGGGTTGTGCGGTTTCGATACTTTTGGTGTACGGAGGTTAACGAGATATGAAAGCACTGGTCTTAAAAGGCAACCATCGGGCGGTCGAATTGGAGGAGATGCCGACGCCCGCGGCGGGCCCGGGGGAAGCAGTCGTGCGGGTGGAAGCGGCTGCGCTGAATCACCGGGATTTGTGGATCCGGAAAGGGCAGTATGCGGGGCTGAAATATCCGATCGTGCCGGGTTCGGATGGATCGGGAATTGTTGTCGAATCGCCTGATGCGGTGGATTGGGAGGGCAGGAAAGTCATCATCAATCCGGCGTTGGAATGGGGCGTGTCGGAGGCCTATCAGGACCCCGGTTCGTTCCGCATTTTGGGACTTCCGGATAACGGAACCCTGGCGGAGTTTGTGAAGGTGCCGGTTGTCAACCTGGTGGAGAAGCCGGGGCACCTTACGTTCGAGGAGGCAGCGGCGTTGCCGTTGGCCGGACTGACGGCCTATCGGGCGCTGGTGAAGCGCGCGCAGGTCCGGGCCGGCGAAAAAGTGCTGATCACCGGTATAGGGGGCGGCGTGGCGTTGTCGACGTTGCAGTTTGCCGTGGCGGCCGGTGCGGAGGTAGTGGTGACTTCGGGAAGCGGGGAAAAGCTGGATAAGGCGATGGCGATGGGAGCGACGGGAGGTGTGAACTATCGGGAAACGGAGTGGGTTGCCGGGCTCAAGTCGCTGGCGGGAGCGTTTGACGTCATCATCGATGGAACGGCCGGGGATGGGCTGAACGACCTTTTCGACCTGGCGATGCCGGGAGGACGGATCGTGCTATATGGAGCTACCAACGGAAATCCCGGACAGGTGGTGGCCAGGAGAATTTTCTGGAAGCAGCTCAACGTGCTCGGGTCGACCATGGGCAGTCCCGCGGATTTCGCAGAGATGATGGAATTTGTAGGCCGGCATCGGATACGACCGGTCGTCGACCGGGTATTTCCGCTCCGCGACGGAGAGCAGGCCTTTCGATGGATGGAGGAGGCGCGCCAGTTTGGGAAAATCGTTGTCAGGACTTCTTCTTAGCCGAGAATTTACCGTTTGGCTGGATGGACGTCATGCTAACGATGTTGCCTTTCTGGTCGGTGTCGAATCGAATCGTGAAGCCGGTCAGACCCTTTATAGAAAAGCTGTTGCTGCCGGTGTAGGCCAGTTCGTATTCAGGTTGGCCCGGCACAAAGAGGTATAACTTGTCCCCTTTAAGATATGTTTTTGCGATGACGGTCTCGGTGAACGCATACTCACCCACGTATTGCTGCAATTGTGCGGTAGTGATGCTGGTTGTCTTTGGCGCGCGGCTGAAGACGATCGGCTTGTCGAGCGCTGCTTCGAGGTTGACGGCGACGCTGGTGATCGTGCCGGCAGCATCCATTTCGAACTGGAGACGCAGGTTTTCCCCATCCGATTCGCTGGTATCGATGCCGTCTTTTGGATCCTTATCGAAGGGCTCAAAGATGTCGAAGTAGTCATGGCGGAGCCACCAGGTATGAAGCGGGAAAGCAGCAAACAGGGAATCCCCGCTAAGGTTTATCTCGAAATTTCCATACCCGGGGTTGGAGTAAGTACCGGTATAATCATTGAGGCTGTGGGTTGCGGGAGCGTTGGCGATATGCTCGGTCTCATGGGATGCCTTTGCCTTTTTCACGTCGGCTTTTGCCTTATCGGCTGCTCCTTTCAGATAGGTCTCCCAGTCTTTGTACGGAAGGTGCAGAACGCGGTCGGCGATCAGGTTACGAACCGCTCCCGGTACCGCGGAACCGTTCTGGTTACAAAGAACTACAATCCCCACGCTGTCGCTGGGAAAGAAGCAGGTGCTTGCGGAGAACCCGTCGATGTTACCCCCGTGTTCGACACGATAGTGGCCGCGATAGGAGGAGAGCATCCAGCCAAAGCCATAGCTCGAGAAGAAGACATCCGGAGCTTCTTTTGTCGGCAGCCCGCCCCCGATAGCCATTTGCGCGGTAATAGCCTGGGTCGCGTAGTTGGCGGGGAAGATCTCCTTGCCGTGGAATTTCCCGCCATGGATCCAGGTCTTCAACCATTGAGACATGTCGAGGACATTGCTGTTAATTGCGCCGGCGGGACCCATTGCGCCGATCACGTAGTAGTCCAGCTTTTTTACGACGGTATCGTGTTTCAGCCCGTAGCCCAGTGCGGCATCGGGGGCTTTTGCGAGGTCTGCGACAGAGAAGTCGGATTCGGTCATGCCTAGAGGTTGGAATATCCGGTCATTCACGTCTGCTTCCCACGGCTTTCCCATCAGGTGTTCAGCAACCACGCCTTGCGCCGCAAACATGAAATTATTGTATTGCCACCGTTCGCGGATGCCCGCGGTAGGCACCATGTATTGGATCTTAAGGATCATTGAGTCACGGGTGCTGTTGCCGAACAAGTACCAGGACAGGTCGTGCCGGGGCAACCCGGTGCGATGACACATCATGTCTCTCAAGGTGATCATTTCGTTCATTTGCGGATCGTGGAACTTGAGCGACGGCAAATAGTCGCGGACGGGCTTATCGATGTCCAGTTTGCCATCGCGCTCGAGCATACCGATGAGGGAAGCGGTGAATGCTTTTGTGCAGGAGCCGATCGCAAAAAGCGTGTGAGGGGTGACAGGTGCTTTACGCTCCCAATCCTTGTAACCGAAGCCTTTGGCATAAATCACCGAGTCCTTGTCCACGACGGCGACTGCGAACCCGGCAGCGTGCCAATCCTTGAGGATGCGGGCGAAGGCGGTATCGAGGCCCGAGAATTCGGCGGCCTCTGCCGGATGGTGCTTTTGGGCTTTGGCGGCGGCGGGAAGGAGGAGGGCTGCCAGGGTGATGGCAGGCAGTGAATCCAGGCCGAGACGGCTAAGGATAAGAAGCAGTCGTTTCATACTATGATGGTTTAGGCATTAAACTCGGTTCGATACCTGATCGCGGCTTAGGCCTTGATCGCGGCGATGCCGGGCAGCTCTTTCCCTTCGAAATATTCAAGCAGGGCGCCGCCGCCCGTGGAAACATAGCTCACCTTGTCGGCATAACCAAATTGGTTGACCGCCGCAACGGAGTCGCCGCCACCGACGAGGGAGAAAGCGCCGTTTTGTGTAGCTTCGGCGACAGCTTTTGCGATACCCCGGGTACCGTGTGCGAACTTCGCCATTTCAAATACCCCCATCGGGCCGTTCCAGAGGATCGTCTTTGAATGATGAATGACGTTCGTGAATTGTTCGCATGCGTTGATGCCGATGTCGAGGCCCATCCAGCCGTCGGGGATATTGTTGCTCGGTGCGGTTGAGTCGTTGGCATTCGCGTCGAACTTGTCCGCGATGATGGAATCGGAAGGCAAGTGGATGCGGACGCCGTTTGCTTCGGCTTTGGAAAGCAGTTCCCTGGCGGTGTCGAGACGGTCTTCTTCGCAGAGGGAGTTGCCGATCTTTCCACCGGTCGCCTTGCAGAACGTATAGGCCATCCCGCCGCCGATGATGATGTCGGTGGCTCTGTCAAGGAGGTTTTCAATGATCAATATCTTGTCGGAGACTTTGGCGCCGCCGATGATGGCGGTGAACGGCTTTTGCGACTGGTGGAGGACGCGTTCGGCGCTGGCGACTTCGCTTTCCATGAGAAGGCCGAACATCCGTTTGTCTTTCGGGAAGAACTGGGCAATGACCGCGGTGGAGGCGTGCGCCCGGTGGGCGGTGCCGAACGCATCGTTGACATAGACGTCACCGAGTTTCGCCAGCTTTTCGGCGAATGCCTTGTCGCCTTTTTCCTCTTCTTTATAGAATCGCAGGTTTTCCAGCAGCACGACCTGGCCCGGCTGGGCCTTTGCAATGGCCTTTTCAGCGGGGGAGCCGATGCAGTCTTCTGCAAAGATGATCGGAGTCCTCAGCAGCTTCCGCAGATGGGGAACGAGGTGATTGAGCGAATACTTTTCCGTGGGACCGTCTTTCGGGCGGCCGAGGTGGCTCATGAGGATCGCTTTGCCACCGTCGGTAAGGATTTTCTTTATCGTAGGGATGGCGGCGCGGATACGGGTGTCGTCGGTAATATTGTATTTGTCGTCGAGCGGGACGTTGAAATCTACGCGGACGAGGGCTCTTTCATTTGCGAAATTGTGCAGGCTGAATTGGCTCATAGTCGTGTAAGGTAATAAAAAAAGCCCGGTCTGTCAGAGACAGACCGGGTAGCGGTGGGAATCTTATTTAGAGATCAGTTTGGCGAAGTAGTGAAGGCTACGGACCAACTGGCTGACATAGCTCATTTCGTTGTCGTACCAGCTCACGGTTTTGACAAGCTGGGTGTCGCCGTTGGCAATGACGCGGGTTTGAGTGGCGTCATATAGTGAACCGTAGGTGATACCGATGACATCGGTGCTGACAATTTCGTCTTCTGTATAGCCAAAGCTCTCGTTAGTGGCGGCTTTCATGGCAGCGTTGACCTCTTCAAGGGTGACTTTTTTGTTGAGTACCGTTACCAGTTCGGTGAGCGAGCCGGTGATGGTGGGAACGCGTTGAGCGCCGCCGTCGAGTTTTCCCTTTAACTTGGGTAGAACAAGGCCGATAGCTTTGGCGGCGCCGGTGCTGTTGGGCACGATGTTGGCGGCTGCTGCGCGGGCGCGACGGAGGTCGCCTTTCGGATGGGGGGCATCCTGGGTATTCTGGTCGTTGGTATAGGCGTGGATGGTCGTCATCAGGCCGGTCACGATCCCGAATTTGTCATCGAGGACCTGGGCCATCGGGGCAAGGCAGTTGGTGGTACAGGATGCGCAGGAAATGATTGTTTCACTGCCGTCGAGGATATTGTGGTTTACGTTGAAGACGATCGTCTTCAGGTCGCCGGTGGCAGGTGCGGAGATGACGACTCGTTTGGCGCCTGCCTTGAGGTGAGCCTCGGCTTTCTCCTTATCGGTGAAAAAGCCTGTGCACTCGAGGACGACGTCTACCTCGTGTTGTTTCCACGGAATGTCGGCGGGGTTCTTCTGTGCGTATATTTTTACTTCTTTACCGTTTACGACGATAGAGTTTTCTGTAGCTTTTACGTCCTGGTCGAAGCGGCCCTGAGCGCTGTCGTATTTCAGCAGGTGGGCCAGTACCTTGGGACTGGTCAAGTCATTAATTGCCACTACATCGATTCCGTCCATCCCGTGAATCTGGCGGTATGCCAAACGTCCGATCCGGCCGAAACCATTGATAGCAACTTTAACTGTGCTCATAACGATTTTGTGTTTGATTTTTTAAAAATTGCCCGAAGTTACCATTTTAGATATTAAACACATTGTAAATTTTTGGATATCAATTGAAAAGATCGTGTAAATTTTTTATTTCCAGTGGCTTGACGGGACGGAATTCGGCTTGGAGATCATATGTTATTTCTGTGTTATGAAAGGGGGATACGCCGGGCACGGCGCACTCGCGCGGGTGCGCAGGAAGGCGATTCTTCAACCGGTCCCGGTTGCGGTGTGTCGGAATGGAAGTAAAAAATTTGGCCGGTTTTTCATTCGCCGCTATCTTTGCACTCCTTTCGCGAAAACCGGTAAAACGGTCGAGTTTGAACGCCGCGTTGGTCAATCGGTTAAGACGCCTCCCTTTCACGGAGGAATGAGGGGTTCGACTCCCCTACGCGGTACGAAACAACTTTAAACGCTTGTAAAAGCCTACGGGCGGTTTGTTGAGATCTCCCGCTAGTAGCACTCCCCTAGGAATTAGAACTACTCGTTCCTGGTAAGCCAAGAGCCAAGGGCCCATCAAAAATACCTTGGTAGCTTGTAAACAAATGGAATCCATCCTTCGCGCCTTCCACCCTTCACCAACCAAACTGAAGTGCTTAAGCAGGACTGTAGTCCTGTTGCACAACTCCATTTGTTGATTATCAATACATTGAAGGAACTTAATCGATCTGCAAATAAAACGTTCACAGGCGCCGTCCGGCTCAAAGGGCTTTCACTAAAAGAAATCGCTGCTATACCGGTAACAGACATGATGAACGAGTTAAGGAATAGAAAATAGCACCATTTCCGGCGATCAACCTGTTATGGCATCCAGGCCGGGGTTGCTTCCTCATATTGATTATCGGTCAATACCCTTTTATCCGAACCATCCGCACGCATTACGCATATTTCGCCATATGGTTGTGGATTGAAGGGATGTAATGCTGATTCGTCTTTAAATCCACCGGACCCGCTCGCGAAAGCAATCCATTTACCATCGGGCGACCACGCACTGTGAGCATCATTCGCCTGGTCTGTCGTAAGTCTTTTTAAACCGGTACCATCAGGTTTGATTGTGTAGATGTCATAATTATTTTCCCTCTTACTGGTAAAGGCGATCAGGTCGCCGTTTGGCGACCAACCGGGAAAGTTATCGTGGCTATCCCTGGTAAGGGTTGTGATTTTGCCTGTTTCCACGTCAACGATAAGAAGACCTCTCACACGATCACTTGAAGCACGGTAAACAATTTTCCGGCCGTCAGGCGACCAGGAGGGAAAACCATAATTGCCTTTGCCATCTGTAAGGATTTTAAAGCCGCTTCCATCACGGTTAACGACAGCAATATCAGCAATTGCCGGCCCCGAGTGTGCTTGAAAGAAATGGCCAAATCCAAACGCAATTTTATCTCCCTTTGGGGAGTAAGCAGGCGCAAGTGCGCTTTTTACAGAATCGCCAAACAATATAGAACGGTGAGTGCCATCGTTCGCATTCATCAGCATGATCTTATTAACCATAATACCGGCAGTCTTGTCATTACAAATAAGTTGTGACCCATCTCTGGAAAAGGAAGGGAATATACCTGAGCGAATCAATTGAAATTGCTTATCCCGACTATACAATTTTTCAAACGGAGGTTTCTCAAAATTCTGTTCACGATGAAAAATCATCTTCCTTCCATCCAAAGACCATGACGGACTTTGAAATTCACCGCGTTTACCCGCTGGCCCGGTCAAAAATTCAATACCGCCGTTGGAGCCGCCACTGCAATAAGCAATCCGGTCAGTAGAAACCCAATGAGGCGACCATTTCTCTCCCGGGGTTGAGGTTACAACCGTTCTTTTTGTGGTTTTCAAATCTATGATGGCAATTTGCGTGTTCCCTTTTAGATCAACGGGGGCGGTAATCTTATTCACTTCTGCAACTTCCGCTTCATAAATAAGTATCTTGCTTCCATCCCGGCTCCAGGAAGGGCTGCCCGCAAAAGCCTGGTTATGCGTAATCCGCCGCAACCCTTTTCCGTTCGGCTGAATGATAAAGATCTCTGTAGAGTGGGCTGTCTCGAACCCCACGAACCCTTTGGGTTTAGTAGATTCACGGTCTGAGGAAAAGGCAATCCACTTTCCATCGGGAGACCATGCCGGGCGGAAATCCCCCGCGGGATCATTGGTAATATTTGTAATTTTTTTGGAAGCAATATCAAGAATATAAATATCTGCCTGCCCGTTTCTACTTGAGACAAACGCTATCTTTTTTCCATCGGGTGAAAATGCTGCCTGGTCATCAAATGCTGGATCATTGGTTAATTGTTCCAGCCCTGTTCCATCCGGATGCGCACGGAAAATATCCGCTGAACCACCTCGTTCGGATGTAAATACGATCCAGTTTCCATCGCTGGAAAATGAAGCGTTATAATCAAGTGCAGAGTCAGGGAGAAATGGCCTTGCATTGCTGCCATCTGCATTGGCAATAAAAATATCCGTATTTATTGGACCGAAGTTGGCAAAGGCAAGATGATATATCAGGTCAGAATCGGATTTATTTGGGGGAATACCTGGTTTTACCCAAGCAAAAAAAAGGAGTGTAACAGAAAACGAAAACATAACTATCGCAATTAGACGCTGCTTTGTCATTTTCCTTGTATTTTTGATGAGTGGAAACGCAAATTAAAACAACCGTTGCTCTGTTCAAGTTACGCACTTTCTCGTGAATTCCGCCCCGGTTAGCGTCGCTTGTACATACCAAACTTCCTATAAACTTAGATAGTTGTTCGAACCGGTTCCCCGACGGGGTGTTATTGCTGGCGCTTATCTTTGAGGTTCGAATTAGCCCGTTCCTACCTGTACTTCCTTCTTCGAACCAGATTGGTTTTTTTAGTATATTTCGTGTCTTAAAGCCCCTTCATGGAATTCAATGAACTCGACCATCTTAAAGACAAGGCGCCGGAAGTAGGCGCGATATATCACCGGCTGATACTTGAACTGCGAAAATTCGGGCCACTCAAAATTGAACCAAAAAAAACCAGCATACACCTTGCAAACAGATTTGGTTTTGCGGGAGTATACACCCGCAAAGACTATATCAACCTTGAAATTCATTTGAACTATAAACTGACGGGTAGAAGAGTTTCAAAGGTAGATCAAGCCTCGTCAAACCGGTATCACCATACGATCAAACTTACATCCGTCAACGATGTTGACAAAGAATTATTGGACTGGCTTAAACAAGCGTATGATCTCAAAAAATAGTCTTCCTGACGCGGAGATAGATTTAGATAACCCGGTATCCATTCTCATGTAAGCCAATTTCAGGTCTTCTCCTTATTTCTTCTCAATGGCATAGATGGTCTTATGGCGGGTTCGTCGTCACCAGACGCCATTTTGAGGCATACCGGGCAAGGTCCTGCTGATCAGAGGAGCGACCGATCCAGCCAATATAGCCATCAGGGCGGATGAGGCAAAGGGTATTTTCCGGGATAAGATGGGTCGGTGCGAAGTCGTGCAGCGGAACGTTGTTGGTTTTGCACCAGGTGGCGAGCGGGGCGGGAACGGCGCCGTAGCAGTGCAATTGCCAGTCGAGGGTAGTCAGGGGAGCATAGTTGTCCTGGTCCCGGAGCCAGGGGAGACGGTCACCGCCATGGATATGCCGGATTGCGCCGATGCTCAAGGCGCTTTTGCGATAGTGGATACGTGTCTGCGAGACCAGCCGAAAGGCAGCGCGGCGGAAAGCGGCGCGATGGAATAACCGGGGAAGGATGAGCGGCACAAGCCGGGTTCGAATGGCGGTAGCGAAGCCGCTACGCTTGTTGATAAAGGTAAATATGCGATCGGTGGTATTGACAAGGCTTCTGGCGAAGGGTATGCGTTCGGCTGCGTACGTGTCAAGGAGTTCCTGGGGGAGATTTCCGCGCAGGACAGCGTCGAGTTTCCAGGCGAGATTTATGGCGTCGCCGATGCCGGTGTTCATACCCTGGCCGCCGACCGGGCTATGAACATGGGCTGCATCGCCACAGAGAAAGGCGCGACCTTTTCTGAAACTGGAGGCCACCCGATGGTGAACGCGGTAGGTGCTGAACCAATTGACGGTTCGGGTCTCGATCCCCAGGCGGCGGATGATGTCGCTACTTACGTCATTCCATTCAAACTGTTTGTCAGAACCCTGGCGGTCGATCGTTCCGACAAGGCGAACACGGTCTTTGCCCGGCATGGGGAAAACGGCCAGAAAGTCGGCGTCGTCGAGGGCGACATTGAGGTTGCCGTTGAACACGGGTCCTGATCCAACGATATCGGCGACATAGTAAATCGGTTCATAAGTGCCTCCGGGGAAGTCGGCGCCGATCGTTTCCCGCACTTTTGAGCGGGCGCCGTCGCACCCAACGAGGTAGCTAAAAGGGATCTTCGCTACACCGCCGGGGCCTTTCATAGTTGCAAGGACGCGATCTGCCTGTTCTTCAAAGCCCAGCAATTCCGTCTCGCGTTCGACGGTCACGGCGAGGCCATTCAATTCATTTTCGAGCGCCGCTTCGTGTTCATCTTGCGGAAAGACATAGAAATTCGGAAAAGCGCTGATGCCGGTCGATTCTCGGCCGAAGAAGACTGTGCCGACAAGGCGTTGTTTGACCCAAAGGCGGAGTTGGTCGACATCGCGAGCCTGGCTCGTAACGGAGTGGTCGATGCCCAGCATGCGGTATAACTCGAGCGTGCGAGCTTGGACGACCAGGGCGCGCGAGGCGGTGCCGGAATGAGAGGCCTTGTCGATGATGCGGAAAGGGACTTGTCGCCTGGCCAGCCAGAGGGCAAGCACGAGGCCGGTAGGCCCTGCGCCGCAAATGAGCACCGGCGGGACGTCGTCGCGGACTGCCATAGGAATTGTAATTTAATAAAATAACCTGTATTCCTGCCCCGGCGAAGATTGAGCACGTGATCCGGGCCGGATAAGCTCAAAAAGCATATCTTTGCAAAAGAACCTGAGCCTGCATTCGGTATATATTAATTATCCAGCCACTCCCTCTGCTAGTTAGTCTCTACTTTTTGCCCTCTCATCAAATTTAAATTCTTAATTATGAACATGTATGTTTCCAATTTGAACGTTGATCTGCCGGAAGATGCTAAACGCCGCTTGCGAATGAAGGTGGCCTTTCTTACAAACAGCAAAAACCGTTATTATGACCGCTGAACAAATCGAATACTACCTGAATGGCAATCGCCTCGATTCAAGTCGCTCGTCGACGGTTTTTTTTAGAAAAAGGAATCCCCTCGAAGGAATATTCATCCAGGCGCCGGATTACATGGAATTGAAGAAAAAGAATTTTTGGCGGTTTGTCGCCTCAAGCAGATTGGACGCCTACCGGCAATCAAGAGATATCAGTCTTTCCAGGATTTTCAATGGCGATGAGTTCACCAGGCTTTCGGCTACAAAGTAAAGAAGCATATTCAATACAATACCACTTTGCCATGAACATCCGAATCTCGAACATTGGCCTGAATGCCACGGACAACCAGCTGAGAAAATTATTCGTTCCTTTCGGGACAGTCGATTATGCGATGGTCCACAGGAACTCCCTCAACGGAAGGTCGTTGAAGAGTGGAGAGGTTCGCATGCCAATACCGCAGCAGGCAAGACAGGCGATCATATCGCTTGACAAAACGATCCTGGATGGGAATATCATCTCGGTCCAGGAACTCCCTTCAGATCTATATTGATTCAATGGAATGACTATGACAGACCCTGTCGTCTGCAAAATCTAATCTACATGAGCGCAAAAATAACCGGCATCGAATTACTACAACAGAATTTCGCAAACGTGGAAGCGAAATATATCGCTTTCTTCGAGAAGGGCCAGCCGCGATGGCCGTCGGAAAAACGTGATTATCTTCGCAACCATCATCAAAGCTTCGGACGATTTCTGCCTGAGATGATTTCGTGGGAGCGGCTGCAGATGAATGACCTTCCGGTCGATATTTTGCAAGAGGCCCGGGCCGCCTTTGAAGCATTCAAACGGGACGAAGTTTATCCTGGAAGCGCCGTCTAAAGCGTACGGTGCCCTCATACGGAATATGGGTCAGAGCGACCTGTTGTGGAGCGAACAGCTATTGCTTTTTTGAAACGTCTACCGCATTCCAGCCTTTTGGACCCCGTTCAACCATAAATTTAACGACGTCGCCTTCCCTAACCGCATAGGTAGCCTGATTGATATGAAAGAAGACCTTTGTGCCGTCCGATTGAACGATAAAGCCAAAGCCTTTATCTCCATTGAAATAGTCAATTTTTCCTTCTTTGACCGGATCTTCGTTTTCACTGCGCCGGGGAACGCCAATCTGGATATCTTCGGCGTTGATCACCTTTATTTTTGCCGGGTCCGGCGGGGTGGACGTAATATTGCCATCTTCATCGATATAAGCTAACATCTCGTCCAGCGACCTTCCCTTTGACTGGTTAGCCCGACGTTCTTCCATTTTCTCGCGCTTTTCGCGCTTCTCCTTCTGACGTTGCTTTTCTTTTTCCCGCTTATCGAAAGTACTTTTGGATCTCGCCATAATTTTTTGGTTACTTGAGTGTTATCACCAACGGTCGCGCTTAAACCCGCCGCCGGAATTGCCGCGAAAACCCCTATCCTCTTTCGGTCTTGCCTCCACTACTTTAATACTGCGGCCGTCGACATTGGAATCGTTTAGATCCGACATCGCCTGTCTGGCCGCCTTCTCATCGCTCATCTCGACGAAACCAAATCCCCTGGACTGACCTGTGACCTTGTCGTTGATGATCCTCGCGGAGGTGACTTCCCCAAAGGGGGCAAAAAGACCTTTCAGGTCAGCATCCTTAACATCGAAACCAAGGTTAGAAACATGCAGATTCATACCGTAACAATTAAGTATTGATAAATAAATTTGAGGAAGGCAAAAAGCAAAAACGACTATAGTGCAGAGCAGGATAATTGCCGTTACTGGATGCAAGGCTCAAAATAGCCCGATAAAGGTAGCCCTTTATTTGCAATTAACAGCGAATATTTTGGTAAATGGGATATCCCTCCAATTAATATTAGGATGGCGATGTATAATTGTTTATCTTAGAGATATCCTTTCACATGGCTTCCTTATAGGTCCGGATCTGCATGTTGACCTCCTACCATCCAGTTTGAACATATAATCGCCATAATTCAAACTTCTGATATGCAAATACGTGTCGGCAACCTGAATAAGATGACGACGCCAGGACAACTGGCTGAACTTTTCCAGCCTTTCGGGAGGGTGTTTTCCGTCAGGATAGTAAGTATTGGTATGGACGGGCGTTCCCAGGGCACGGGGTTGATACAAATGGACACTTCATGCGGAAGACGGGCGGTCAGAAAATTACATTGGCTGCTCTTTATGAATTCCTATATCGAAGTGGACGAAATTTCATGACTACTTTCCGATTAGTTTGATATTTTTAGCCATCGGCATCTGATCATGAAATAGCTGCTAAATGGCAAAGCCCGCCTTGGTATTACTTCTATATTCAACGATTGCATGTCTATCAGCAAGCAGCTCCTCCAGTGCCCACCGGTTCGTAATGGATACCGAGCATGATCTGGATTCAATTCAGGTAAGAAGCCTTGATAGCCTCTACGAAAATCATGAGAAAAACACGACCAATCAAATAGCCCTGATTACAACTGCCAGTTACTATCCGGATTCGAATATTTTGTCTTACTCCGTTGATAAACTCCGGCAATTGGGGCTTGGCCGCCGGGATATAAACAATGGGCTTATCATTGTTTTCAGCAAGGCGAACCGGGAGGTTAGAATAGGTACGGGTTATGGAACTGAAAAAGTGTTGAAAGATGCATATGCCAAACGCATAATCGATAGTTTAATGATCCCCGAATTTAAAAATGATCACATTTTCAACGGTCTGTGGTTGGGAAGTAAAACGATCGTCGATTTTTTAGAGAGGCCGGAAAATCGGATAAAATAATTTTCCAATAAACTACTTCAAAAACTCTTCCAGATACCCTGCCAGTGTTTTCGTTTGCATCATCAGGCTGACATGCCCTTGCGACGGTACAATGGCTAAATGCGATTTTGGCATCGGTCCAATGTCAGCTGATAACCCACCGCCCAATAGTTGATACGTTTTTGCCAATTCCACTTTATCCAGCCCATCATTGTCACCGGAGATGATCAGTACCGGGGAACTAATCTTCGCAATATTTGCATCCCCCATGTCGAAAGGCGTCGCGGCGAAAGCAAGCATCTGTTCCAGGTATTTTGTCCACTTGGTCTTGTCCGGCGCCACCGCATCGTAGGCTGTTTTCATCGGTGAATTTGCAAAGTATTCAGGCTTGAAATTTTTGAAGGCGTTGGTTACTTCGGGTCGCCAGCCGCTACTTTTATAGGTAGAAGAGATGATCACCAGTTTTCTTACCCTCCTTTGGCTTTGTATGGTCAACTGGTATGCCACGGAGCCACCCATGCTGTATCCCGCCACATCCGCACTGTCGATTTTCAGGTAATCCATCACTTCTTCCACATCTCTTGCCAGAGTAGGAAAGGTTAATTTTCTGTCCGAGTAGGGGGTGTGCCCATGTCCCTGCAATTCGATGGCAATTATTTTTCTTGTTTTCGATAATTCAGGGATTAATTGCCCCCAGTTCATTCCAATGGTATAAAAAGCACCGTGCAGCAAAACCAGCGGCCTCCCTTCACCATAAACTTCATAATATACTTTACCGCCATTGACGGGCGCGTAACCACTATCGGAGGGCTTTACCTGCTGCCCGTTCGAATGCAATACGATAAAGAAAAGGACGACAATGTATAATACCGGTTTTGGGAGCCTCGATCCTTCAAATGTGCTTCTCATAAAACGTTGTTGAGTTATTCTGGATTTTATTGACCACATAAAGGTCGAAAGTATTTCAGAAATTCAGGCTAGGTAATAACGACAACTTTGAGGGTGGATTGCGGCAGACGCCCGGATGATTGGTTGGAACGGCAAGCACGCAAATCGACCCGCGCGGCCGATCATCGAAATGATCACGGCGTGGCGCAACCGATCATTTTCACGGCGAAAGCGATCATATGTTAAAGAGGCTCAACCTATTATCTTTTTCCCTTTCTTTGACGAAAAACAATCGCATGCTGATCCTGATCGCGGGCCCATACCGTAGCGGAACAAATGACGACCCCGGATTGATGAGAAGAAATTTAGACTATCTTGAATCCGTTGCCCTGCCTCTGTTCCGAAAGGGCCATATGCCCATGATCGGCGAATGGGCGGCATTGCCCCTGATAAAATTGGCTGGGTCTGTGAGGCCTGGAGACACCGCTTGGGAAGAAGTCCAATACCCTGCTGCGCACCGGCTGCTGGATAAGTGCGATGCGGTCTTTCGCCTCGAAGGTGCGTCTAAAGGAGCGGACAATGACGTTCGGTTGGCTTTGGAACGCGGGTTAACGGTATATTACCGGCTCGAGGATGTGCCGGAGTGCGGGGTATAGATACATTGCGTCGCGCTTATTAGTATTGCAGAAGGAAGCGATTCGACAAAAACGGCAACTAAATATGGCAAAAGCCGGACTTAGATTAAAGATTAACCAATCTGCCAATACTGACCTATCTTTAGCCGATTTCATTACGATATGATTTACAAAATCATACAGCCATCGCCCCAACTAAATTCCTTTGTACGGGACTATTTATTGTTGCATTTTGTGTTCGATAAAGGTCACCCTGTTCCGATAAAGCCATTCCCGGCAAATACGCAGCAATGCCTGGTGTTTTATGTGCGTGGATCGGTAACCGCCTTTGATCCCAATTCAAAGAAATCCATCCTGTTTCCGCAAATAGCGGTCAATGGTTCGATAACATCGAGGCTTGACTATAGTATTTCGCACGACTGCTTGTTGCTGTCGGTCAATTTTCACCCGGATGCCTTATCGAAATTCCTGCGACTTCCGCTTACTGACCTTGTCGATGAAAGAATCGACGCGGAAGCGATGTTGGGTCCTCTTGCAGGGATAGCATATGAACGGATGGTGTATTCGGATTCTTACGAAAGTATTGTTCGAATTGCAGAAGCCTTTCTTTGGAAGCGAATACAAAACCTGAAAGCAGACGTTCACCCCATTGACCAGGTTGCCCGATTAATCGCCTCAAATCCAATCCAGGTAAAGATGGAAGAAATGGCGAGTCATGCCTGCCTGTCGGTGAGCCAATTCGAACGAAGGTTTATCCAACTTACCGGGATCACGCCGAAATTTTTCTCCAGAATAAACCGCTTTTATAGCGCCTATCAAATCAAAGACCGAAATCCGGGCACCGACTGGCTGAGCATTGCCTTACAAGCCGGGTATCACGATTACCAACACTTAGTAAAGGATTTCAAGCAATTTGCCAATACGTCTCCAAAATCCTTATTGGATGCACAAGCGCGGTCCCCGGAACGAATTCTGGGGATTGGATGCAAACGCCGATGAAATTGACCACCTCGCGCCGATTTAAACTGACCAGGCTGCGCCGATCCAAATTGACCACCCTCGGCCGACCCAAATTGACCACCTGAAGTGAGGGTATTTTAGTTCATGCTGTCGGGTCCATTTATC